>NZ_JAYRZR010000024.1:0-48069 GCF_041916345.1 Ramlibacter sp. | reverse complement strand
GAGGCGAACTGGAAGATGCGGTTGTCGCGGCCGATGGTGGTGTGGCCCTCGATCACCACGTGGCCGGCCACGGTGGTGCCGGCGCCGATCTTCACGTGCGGGCCGATCAGCGTGTAGGGGCCGACCTGGACGGTGTCGTCGAGCTCCGCGCCGGCGTCGACGATGGCGGTGGGGTGGATGCTGGCCACGGCGGGGCGGCCCTCAGGCCACGGTGCGCATGGTGCACATGATCTCGGCCTCGCAGGCGACCTCGTCGCCCACGCGCGCCACGCCCTTGAACTTGTAGATGCCGGCCTTCGCGCGCATCAGCTCCACGTCCATGATGAGCTGGTCGCCCGGCTCCACCGGCCGCTTGAAGCGCGCGGCGTCGATCCCCGCGAAGTAGTAGACCGACTTGTCGTCCGGCGTGGTGCCGGTGATGGCGAAGGACAGCAGCGCCGCCGTCTGGGCCATGGCCTCGATCATCAGCACGCCCGGCATCACCGGCCGGTGCGGGAAGTGCCCGGTGAAGTACGGCTCGTTCATCGTGACGTTCTTCAGCGCGCGGATGCGCTGGCCGTCCTCGATGGCCAGCACCCGGTCCACCAGGAGGATCGGGTACCGGTGCGGCAGTTGCTTGAGAATTTGGTGGATATCCATCATCGTTTCTCGAGGGCCTTGATCCGCTCGCGCAGCTGGTGCAGCTGGCGCAGCGTGGCGGCATTCTTTTCCCAGCTCGCATTGTCGTCTATGGGGAAGATGCCGGTATAGAGCCCAGGCTTGAGGATGGAGCGCGCCACGAAGGAGCCGGCCGAGATGTTGACGCCGTCGGCGAGCGTGAGGTGGCCCAGGATCATCGCCGCGCCGCCGATGGTGCAGTGCGCGCCGATGGTGGCGCTGCCCGCGATGCCCACGCAGCCGGCGATGGCGGTGTGGCGGCCGATGCGGCAGTTGTGGCCGATCTGGATCAGGTTGTCGAGCTTCACGCCCTCCTCGATGACCGTGTCGGCGAGCGCGCCGCGGTCGATGCAGGTATTGGCGCCGATCTCCACGTCGTCGCCGATGCGCACGGCGCCGAGCTGCTCGATCTTCTCCCAGGTGCCGGCATGCGGCGCGAAGCCGAAGCCGTCCGCGCCGATCACCACGCCGGGGTGCACGATGCAGCGCTGGCCGAGCACGCAGTCCTCGCCCACGTGCACCCGCGCCTTGAGCACGGTGCCGGCGCCGATGCGCGCGCCACGCTCCACCACGCACAGCGGCCCCACGCGAACGCCCTCGCCCAGTGTCGCCTCGGGGTCGATCACGGCGCTGGGGTGCACGGGCGGGCCCGACGGCCGCGCATGAACGCGCCGCCACAACCGCGTGAGCCGGGCGAAATAGAGATAGGGATCGTCGGCGACGATGCAGGCGCCACGCGCCAGGGCGGCCTCTCGCATGGCCTCACCCACGATCACGCAGCCGGCGCGTGAGCCCTCCAGCTGCTGGCGGTAGCGCGGGTTGCTCAGGAAGCTGATGTGGGCCGGCCCGGCGGATTCGAGCGGGGCCAGACCCTCGATGAGCAGGGCCGGATCACCCTGGCAGTCGCCCCCCAGCTCGGCGACGATGGCGGCTAGCGGCAGGGCCACGGCCTGTGCGCCCGGCGCGTCAGCGCGCCGCGTTGAGCGCCCTGATCACCTTGTCGGTGATGTCGTGCTTGGGGTTGATGTACACGGCTTCCTGCAGGATCAGGTCGTACTTCTCCTGCTCGGCGACCTGGCGCACGACGCGGTTCGCGCGTTCCAGCACCTGCTGCAGTTCCTCGTTCTTGCGGGCGTTGAGATCCTCCTGGAACTCGCGGCGCTTGCGCTGGAACTCGCGGTCCTGGTCCACCAACTGCTTCTGGCGCTGGCCACGCTGGCTTTCGCTCAGGGTGGGCGCATCGCGCTCGAACTTGTCGGAGGCGGCCTTCAGGGCGGTGCCCATGTCGCCCAGCTCCTTCTCGCGGCGCGAGAACTCCTGCTCCAGCTTGGCCTGCGCCGCCTTGGCGGGATTGGCCTCGCGGATGATGCGGTCGGTGTTGACGAACCCCACGCGGAATTCCTCGGCCATCGCCGGCGAGGCCAGGCACAACGCGGCCGCAAGCCCCAGGGCGAATCGACGGGACAGGAGCATCATCAGAAGGACGTACCGATCTGGAATTGCAATTTCTGGATTCTATCGCCAGGCTGCTTGCGCACCGGGTTGGCGGCGGCAATGCGCAGCGGACCGATGGGCGACAGCCAGGACAGGCCCACGCCGACCGAGGCCCGCAGGTCGGTCATGCGCATCTTCTCGTGCTCGCCGAACACGTTGCCCGCGTCGACGAAGGCGAACATGCGCAGCGTGCGGTCGTTGCCGGCGCCCGGGAACGGCGCGATGAACTCGCCGTTCAAGGTGATCTTCTTCGGCCCACCGATGGTGGAGCCGGTCACGTCGCGCGGGCCCAGCGTGCCCTGGTCGAAGCCGCGCACCGAGCCGAGGCCGCCGGAGTAGAAGTTCTTGAAGACCGGGAAGTCGCGTCCGTTCAGGCCCTTGCCCCAGCCCAGCTCGGCGTTGAACGCGAAGGTGTACTGGCGCGTCACCGGCAGGTACTGCTGGTACTGGGCGTTGAAGCGCAGGTAGCGGGCGTCGCCGGCGATGCCCCACTCGCCCATGGCGCGCTGGTAGCGCCCCTTGGTGGGCACCAGGGTGCTGTCGCGGTCGTCGCGGGCCCAGCCGATGGCCAGCGGCACGGAGACGCTGGTGTAGCCGAAGCGTTCCGCGTAGGCCAGGTAGGCCGCGGGGATGTTGGTGCCGGGGCGGATCTGGGTGCGCTCCAGGCTGCCGCCGAAGTACACCGTGTCGACCTCGCTGAAGGGGACGCCGAAGCGGATGCCCACGCCGGAGGTGACCAGCTGGTAGTTGCCGCCCTGGTCGTCGTAGGGCCGCGAGGTGCGGTGGTAGACGTCGAACGCGCGCGAGATGCCGTCGGCGGTGAAATATGGGTTGACGGAATTGAACACCAGCGTGCGGTTGTACTTGCTGGTGTTGACCTCCACGCCCAGGTAGTTGCCGGAGCCGAAGGCGTTGTCCTGCTTGATGGAGAACGACAGCGCCAGCCGCTCGGCGCTGGAGAAGCCGGCACCCAGCTGCAGGCTGCCGGTGGGCCGCTCGGTCACGGTGACGATCAGGTCCACCTGGTCGGGCGCGCCCGGCACGTCGACCGTCTCGACGTTGACATCCTTGAAGTAGCCCAGGCGGTCCACGCGGTCGCGCGAGAGCTTGATCTTCTCGCCGTCGTACCAGCTGGCCTCGAACTGGCGGAACTCGCGGCGGATGACTTCGTCGCGGGTGCGGTTGTTGCCGGCGATGTTGATGCGGCGGACGTAGGCGCGACGCGAGGGGTCCGCCGCCAGCACGAAGGCCACGCGATTGCTGGCACGGTCGATCTCGGGGCGGGCCTCGACCTGGGCGAACGCGTAGCCGAAGTTGCCGAAGTAGTCGGTGAAGGCCTTGGTGGTCTCCGTCACGTGGTCGGCGTTGTAGGGCTCGCCGGGGCGGATGCGCACCAGGGTCTTGAACTCCTCTTCCTTGCCCAGGAAGTCACCCTCCAGCCGCACGCCCGTGACGACGTAGCGCTCGCCCTCGGTCACGTTGATGGCGATCGAGATCTCCTGCTTGTCGGGCGACATCGCGACCTGGGTGGAGTCGATGCGGAACTCCAGGAAGCCGCGCTGCAGGTAGTAGGAGCGCAGCGCCTCCAGGTCGGCGTTGAGCTTGGTGCGCGAGTAGCGGTCGGACTTGGTGTACCAGGACAGCCAGCCGCCGGTGTCGAGCTCGAACAGGCCGCGCAGCGTGGACTCGTCGAAGGCCTTGTTGCCCACGAACCGGATCTCGCGGATGCGCGTGGGCTCGCCCTCGGTCACCGTGAAGGTGAGGTTGACCCGGTTGCGCTCGGTCGGGGTGACGGTGGTCACCACCTCGGCGCCGTACAGGCTGCGATTGATGTACTGGCGCTTGAGCTCCTGCTCGGCGCGGTCGGTCAGGGCCTGGTCGTAGGGCCGGCCTTCGGTCAGGCCGATCTCGCGCAGGGCCTTGACGAGCGTGTCCTTCTCGAACTCGCGCGTGCCCACGAACTCGACGGCGGCGACGGTGGGTCGTTCTTCGACCACCACCACCAGCACGTCGCCCTGGGTCTCCAGCCGCACGTCCTTGAACAGGCCGAGGGCGAAGAGCGCACGGATGGCGGCCGAGCCCTTGTCGTCGTTGTACTGGTCGCCGACGCGGAAGGGCAGCGAGGCGAACACCGTGCCCGGCTCCACGCGCTGCAGGCCCTCGACCCGGATGTCACGCACGGTGAACGGCTCCACGGCCCAGGAACCGGCCGCCAGGGCCATGGCCGCCACGGCCGAGACGGCACGCACGCGGAAGCGCTTGAATTGTTGTTTCATTGATGTCGCGATGATGGCGCCGGCCCGACGGCCGGGGGGCGCGGCAGCGGCAATCTGGTTGTCATCCGAAGAGCCGGGTGACGTCGTTGAACAGCGCGATCGACATCATCACCAGCAGCACGGCCACGCCGGAGCGCTGCAGCCTCTCCATCCAGGCGTCGGAGATGCTCCGGCCCGTGACGGCCTCCCAAAGATAATACATCAGGTGCCCCCCATCCAGGACGGGCAGCGGCAGCAGGTTCAGCACGCCGAGGCTCACGCTGATGAGGGCGAGGAACAGCAGGTACTGCGTGAGCCCCATGCTGGCCGACTTGCCGGCGTAGTCGGCGATGGTGAGCGGCCCGCTCAGGTTGCGCACCGAGGCCTCGCCGATCAGCATGCGGCCCATCATGCGCAGCGTGAGGGCCGACACCTCCCAGGTGCGCACCACGCCACGCCAGAGGCCGTCCAGCGGGCCCTGGCGCACCGTCACCATCGCCGGCGGCACACCCACGTAGGCGCCCACGCGGCCGAAGGCGGGCTGCTTGCCTTCCGTCACGACATCCGGACGGACCTCGATGCGCAGTACGCGGCCTGCGCGCTCGACCTCCCAGGTGCTGGTGACGGGCTGGCCGTCCCGCACCTGGCGGCGGATCCAGTCGCGCAGCTGCTGGCCGTCGACGATGGCCTGGTCGCCGGCGCGCCGCACCACGTCGCCCTGGCGCAGGCCGGCCCGGTCAGCAGCGCCGCCGGCCATCACGTCGCCGATGACGGCGGATGTCCACGGACCCATCAGGCCGACCTGGCGCAAGAGGCGGGCATCGGCCTCGTGGGCGTCCAGGCGCGACAGGGGCAGCAGCATGTCGCGCGGGCCGCCGGGGCTGCGCGCATCGAGTTCCAGCCGCAGGTCCTTGCCGTCGAGCGCGCCGCGGGTGAGCAGCCAGCGCAGGTCCTCGAAGGTCTCCACCGGCTGCGGCGCGTCACCGTCGAACGCGGCGCGGGTGACGATCTCGCCGCCGCGCAGGCCGGCCTGCTCGGCCACCGAGCCGGGCACCGGGCTGCCCAGCACCGGCAGCGGGGATTGCACCCCGATCCAGCTGACGACGGCATACAGCAGCACCGCCAGTACCAGGTTGGCCAGCGGCCCCGCGGCGACGATGGCGGCTCGGGCCTTCAGCGGCTGGGTGTTGAAGGCGCGATGGCGCTCCTCGGAGGCCACCGGGGCTTCGCGCTCGTCGAGCATCTTCACGTAGCCGCCCAGCGGGAAGGCGGCGATCACGAACTCGGTGTCCTGGCCCGGGTGCTGGCGGCGCGGCTTCCAGGCGTACAGCGTCTTGCCGAAGCCGATGGAGAAGCGCAGCACCTTCACGCCGCAGGCGACGGCCACGCGGTAGTGGCCGTACTCGTGCACGGCGATCAGCAGGCCCAGGGCAACGATGAAGGCGACGACGGTCAGCATGGGGGCTCCTTGTTCAGGCGCCCAGGCGGCCGATCGCGGCCGTGGCCGCGGCCCGCGAGCGCGCGTCGAGATCCAGCAGGTCCTGCAGGGATCGCGGATTGGAGGTGGCGACGGCCTCCAAAGTTGCAAGGTTCACCGCGTGGATCTGGTCGAAGCGGATGCGGCGGTCCAGGAAGGCCTCGACCCCGACTTCATTGGCGGCGTTCAGCACGGCCGGCGTGCCGGGCGGGCCGGCCAGTGCATCCCAGGCCAGCTGCAGGCCGGGGAAGCGCTGCCGGTGGCCGTGGCCGTCGAAGGACTCGAAGGTCATCGCGCCCAGGTTGGTGAAGTCCAGCGTGGCGGCGCCGGAGGCCACCCGCTCGGGCCAGGCCAGGCCGTAGGCGATCGGCACGCGCATGTCGGGCGTGCCGAGCTGCGCGACCACCGAGGCGTCGACGTACTGCACCATGGAGTGGATCACGCTCTGCGGGTGGATCACCACCTCCAGCCGGTCCGGCGGCAGGCCGAACAGGTAGCGCGCCTCGATCACCTCCAGCGCCTTGTTCATCATCGTGGCCGAATCGACCGAGATCTTGCGGCCCATCACCCAGTTCGGGTGGGCGCAGGCCTGCTCGGGTGTCACATGGCGCAGGCTCGCCGGCTCGCGCGACCGGAACGGCCCGCCGGAGGCGGTGAGGATGATCTTGTGCACCCGCCGCGACCAGCTTTCCGGGTCCTCCGGCAGCGACTGGAAGATGGCCGAGTGCTCGCTGTCGATGGGCAGCAGGGTCGCGCCGCCCTGGCGCACCGCGTCGAGGAACAGCTCGCCGCCGACCACCAGCGCCTCCTTGTTGGCCAGCAGCAGCTTCTTGCCCGCGCGGGCCGCGGC
This sequence comes from Ramlibacter sp., assembly GCF_041916345.1. GTDB lineage: Bacteria > Pseudomonadota > Gammaproteobacteria > Burkholderiales > Burkholderiaceae_C > Ramlibacter. The sequence goes on along the minus strand of NZ_JAYRZR010000024.1, from coordinate 41,336 downwards.
CAGGCACGACGACAGCCCGGCGGCGCCGACGATGGCGGCCATCACCGCATCCACCGAGGGGTGCGCGGCGATCGTGTCCAGGGCCTGCGGGCCGGCCAGCACCTCGGTGGCGATGCCTTCGGCGGCCAGCCGGTCGCCCAGCGCGCGCGCGGCCTCCGGCTGCGCCATCACGGCGTAGCGGGGACGGAAGCGCGCACACTGCTCGACCATGGGCTCCACCTGGCGCGCGGCGCTGAGCGCGAACACCTCGAAGCGGTCCGGGTGGCGGGCCACCACGTCGAGCGTGCTCACGCCAATGGAACCGGTGGCGCCGAGGATGGCGATGCGTTGCAGGGTCATGGGGCGACGAGTCGGGCCAGCATCATGGCCAAAGGCAGCGTGGGGAGCAAGGCATCCACGCGGTCGAGCACGCCGCCGTGGCCCGGCAGCAGCCCGCTGGAGTCCTTGACGCCGGCGCTGCGCTTGATGAGGGATTCCACGAGGTCGCCGACGACGCTCATGGCAGCCAAAAAGATCGCGGCCAGCACCAGAATGGGCAGGCCCGCGGCCGCGAGGCGGCTGTACAGGCTGGGCACCTGCGCCTGCCAGGCCTGGTCGGCCCAGGCCCAGGCGAAGGCCAGCACCAGCACGCCGGCCATCCCGCCCCAAACCCCCTCCCAGCTCTTGCCGGGACTGATGGCCGGCGCCAGGCGCCGCCGCGTGAAGCGCAGGCCGAAGGCGCGGCCGGCGAAGTAGGCTGCGATGTCGGCCATCCAGACCAGCACCAGCACCGACAGCAGGAAGTTGATGCCGATGACGCGGGCCTGGGCCATGGCCAGCCAGGCCAGCACCAGGGCCGCAATGCCACCGACGAGGCGCACGCCGCGCGGGATGCGTGGCCAGCCCTCCACCCCGGCGGCGATCAGGCCGCCGCCGGCCAGCACCCAGGCAGCGCCGACGGCCACCCAGAGCAGCAGCGAAGGCCCATCGGTCGCGCCCGATGCCCAAGCGGCCGCGCAGAGCACCGCGGTCACGGCCCCCAGGGCCAGGCTGGCCGTGCCGCCAAGGCCCACCAGGCGACCCCACTCCCAGCCACCGGCGGCGATCAGCACCAGCGTGAGGGCCAGGAAGGGTTGCGGCGAGGACCAGAAGAGCGCGGGCAGCAGGATCGCCAGCAGGACGATGGCGGTGATGACGCGCTGCTTGAGCATGGCGTTCGCGGCTCAGGCCGCGCGTCGCTCGCCCACGGCGGGCGTCACCTGCTCCGAGGTGCGGCCGAAGCGCCGCTCGCGGCGGGCAAAGTCGGCGATGGCCTCGTCCAGGGCCGCGGCGTCGAAGTCGGGCCACAGCCGGTCGCTGAAGTACAGCTCGCTGTAGGCGGCCTGCCAGAGCAGGAAGTTGCTGATGCGCATCTCGCCGCCGGTGCGGATCAGCAGATCGGGATCGGGCACGTCGGCGAGGGACATGGCGCGGTCCAGGCTGTGCTCGGTGATGGGCTCGCCGCGGGCCGCCAGGCGCGCGGCGGCCTGCGCGATGTCCCACCGGCCACCATAGTTGAAGCAGACGTTGAACAGCAGCCGCTGGTTGCCCGCCGTCAAGGCCTCGGCCTGTTCGAGGCCGGCGCGCACCTTGTCGGACAGCGCGGAGCGGTTGCCGATGAAGCGGATCCGCACCCCCTCGGTCTGCAGCTGCGGGACTTCGCGCGCCAGGGCGAGGGCCAGCAGTTCCATCAGGCCGGAGACCTCCTCGGGCGGGCGGTTCCAGTTCTCGGAGGAGAAGGCGAACACCGTGAGCACGCGCACGCCGACGTCACCACAGCGCCGCACGCAGGCCCGCAGGGCATCGACGCCCTTCTTGTGGCCGGCCACGCGCGGCAGGAAGCGGCGCGTGGCCCAGCGGCCGTTGCCGTCCATGACGATGGCGATGTGGTGCGGGATCACGGCTGCGGGCGGCTCAGACCGCCATGATCTCTTTTTCCTTGTCGGCCACCAGGTGGTCGATCTCCGCGATGTGCTTGTCCGTGACCTTCTGCACCTCGGCCTCGGCGCGCTTCTGGTCGTCCTCGGAGGCGACCTTGTCCTTCACCAGCTTCTTCACGTGCTCGTTGGCATCGCGGCGCAGGTTGCGGATGGCGATCTTGGCGTTCTCGCCCTCGTGCCGCACGAGCTTGGTCATCTCCTTGCGGCGCTCCTCGCTCATGGGCGGCATGGGCACGCGCAGCAGGTCGCCCATGGCGGCCGGGTTCAGGCCCAGGTCGCTCTCGCGGATGGCCTTCTCGATCTTGGCGCCCATGCCCTTCTCGAAGGGTTGGACGCTGATGGTGCGCGCGTCCAGCAGGTTCACGCTGGCCACCTGGCTGATGGGCATCATCGTGCCGTAGTACTCGACGTGCACCGTGTCCAGCAGGGCCGGGTTGGCGCGGCCGGTACGGATCTTGGTCAGGGTGTTCCTGAACGCGGCGATGGTCTGGTCCATCTTGTGCTGCGTGGTCTGCTTGATCTCGGCAATCGTGCTCATGGTGTGCTCCTGATGCGCCCCCGGGCCGCGCTCACGCGTAGACCAGGGTGCCTTCGTCCTCGCCCAGCACCACGCGCTTGAGCGCGCCGTGCTTGAAGATCGAGAAGACGGTGATGGGAAGCTTCTGGTCGCGGCAGAGGGCGAACGCGGTGGCGTCCATGATGCCCAGGTTGCGCGCCATGGCCTCGTCGAAGCTGATGCGGGCGTAGCGCTCGGCGGAGGGGTCCTTCTGCGGATCGGCCGAGTACACGCCGTCGACCTTGGTCGCCTTCAGCACCATCTGGGCGCCGATCTCGGCGCCGCGCAGCGCCGCGGCGGTGTCGGTGGTGAAGAAGGGGTTGCCGGTGCCGGCGGCGAACACCACCACCTTGCCCTCTTCCAGGTACTGCAGCGCCTTGGGCCGGATGTACGGCTCCACGACCTGCTCGATGTTGATGGCCGACATGACGCGGGCCGTGAGGCCCTGCTTGTTCATGGCGTCGGCCAGCGCCAGCGCGTTCATGACGGTGGCGAGCATGCCCATGTAGTCGGCGGTGGCGCGGTCCATGCCGACCGAGCCGCCCGCGACGCCGCGGAAGATGTTGCCGCCGCCGATGACGACCGCGACCTCCACGCCCATGTTCACCACTTCGGCGACTTCCTGGACCATCCGCACGATGGTGGCGCGGTTGATGCCGAAGGCGTCATCGCCCATCAGGGCCTCGCCCGACAGCTTGAGCAGGATGCGCTTGTGGGCGGGCTGGGCGGACATGACGGCGGGACTCCCTGGCGATCTTGGACGGTGAAACGTGGGGCGGCCGCGGCATGGGCGGCGGCCGCCATTTTGTCATCGAAGCGCCGCGCGGTCATGCCACGCGGCGCGCCGCATCACTTCTTGGCGGCGGCCACCTGCGCGGCGACCTCGGCAGCGAAGTCGTCCTGCTTCTTCTCGATGCCCTCGCCCACCACATACAGCGTGAAGCCCTTCACGGTGGTGTTGGCGGCCTTGAGCATCTGCTCCACCGTCTGCTTGTCGTTCTTCACGAACGGCTGGTTCAGCAGCGAGACCTCCTTCAGGTACTTCTGCACCGAGCCTTCGATCATCTTGGCGGCGATGTCGGCCGGCTTGCCGGACTCGGCCGCCTTGGCGGTGGCGACGCTGCGCTCCTTCTCGATCAGTTCGGCCGGCACGTCGGCGGACGACAGCGCCACCGGCTTCATGGCGGCCACGTGCATGGCGACGTCCTTGGCGGCGACGTCGTCACCCTCGTACTCCACCACCACGCCGATGCGGGTGCCGTGCAGGTAGCTCACCAGCTTGGCGCCGCCTTCGAAGCGCTTGAAGCGGCGGAAGCTCATGTTCTCGCCGATCTTGCCGATCAGGCCCTTGCGCACGTCTTCCAGCGTGGGGCCGAAGCCGTCCTGGCTGTGGGCCAGCGCGCCCAGGGCCGCGATGTCGGCCGGGTTGTGCTGGGCCACCAGTTCCGCGGCGGCGCGGGTCATGGCGATGAAGCTGTCGTTCTTGGTGACGAAGTCGGTCTCGCAGTTGATCTCGACCAGGGCGCCGGTGGTGCCGCTGATGGAGGCGGCGACGACGCCCTCGGCCGTGATGCGCGAGGCGGCCTTGCCCGCCTTGTTGCCCAGCTTGACGCGCAGCAGCTCCTCGGCCTTCTCCATGTTGCCTTCGGCCTCCGTCAGGGCCTTCTTGCACTCCATCATGGGGGCGTCGGTCTTGGCGCGCAGTTCGGCGACCATGCTTGCGGTGATTGCTGCCATGTTGATCCTCGTGTCGTGTGTGTTCTTCAATGGGGTTCGGGTGTGCAAAGGGGGCTCAAGAGCCCCCTTTGCGCCGGAAAGGGCGGTGGGCGGTCAGGCGGCGCCTTCGGGCACCTCGACGAACTCGTCGCTGCCCTCGGCCACGGCGCGCTGCACGTCGTTGACGGCGGCGTTCTTGCCTTCGAGGATGGCGTCGGCCATGCCGCGCACGTACAGCGTGACGGCCTTGGCGGAGTCATCGTTGCCGGGGATCACGTAGTCGATGCCCTCGGGGGAGTGGTTGGAGTCCACCACGCCGATGATCGGGATGCCCAGCTTCTGCGCCTCGGCGACGGCGATCTTGTGGTAGCCCACGTCGATCACGAACAGCGCGTCCGGCAGGGTGTTCATGTCCTGGATGCCGCCGATGTCCTTCTCGAGCTTGTCCAGCTCGCGCTGGAACATCAGCTGTTCCTTCTTGGACATGGACTCGAGGCCGGCTTCCTGCTGGGCCTTCATGTCCTTCAGGCGCTTGAGCGAGGTCTTGACGGTCTTGAAGTTGGTGAGCATGCCGCCCAGCCAGCGCTGGTCGACGAAGGGCATGCCGCAGCGCTGGGCCTCGGTGGCGACCAGTTCGCGCGCCTGGCGCTTGGTGCCCACCATCAGGATCGTGCCGCGGTTGGAGGCCAGCTGCTTGGCGAACTGGGTCGCCGCCTGGAACATCGGCAGCGACTTTTCCAGGTTGATGATGTGGATCTTGTTGCGATGGCCGAAGATATACGGGGCCATCTTGGGGTTCCAGAAGCGCGTCTGGTGGCCAAAGTGCACACCGGCTTCCAGCATCTGACGCATGGTCACGGACATGGGGAGAACTCCGAAGGTTGGGTCTAGAATCCCGCCAGCAATCGCGTTCAACAGGCCTGTGGCCCCTTGCACGCGACACCTCGATTGACAGGATCCGCGGATGCGTTCCGCCGTCCCGGTGCATGGCACCCAGGGCCCGGCAAAACCGGCGGATTGTAGCACGCAGCCTGTCTTCACCTGCCTCACCCACCCATGGCCCACCCTCCTGTGACTGCGGATCTCCATGCCCGGCGCGACGCCATCCGCGCCGGTTCGACCACGGCCGCGCGGCTGCTCGCCGAGGCCCGCGACGCCGCCCGCGACCCGGCCGCCCGCGGCACCTGGCTCGACGACCGCTTCGATGCCCTGCTCGCAGCACCCGCCCCGTCGCCGGCCCTGCCCCTCGCCGGCCTGCCGGTGTCCGTGAAGGACCTGTTTGACGAAGCCGGCTTCGTCACGCGCGCCGGCTCGGTGGCCCTGGACGATGCCGCGCCGGCCACGCAGGACGCACCCGCCGTCGCGCGCCTCAAGGCCGCCGGCGGCGTGGTCGCCGGGCGCACGAACATGACCGAGTTCGCGTTCTCCGGCGTCGGCGTGAACCCGCACCACGGCACGCCCGCGAACCCGGCCGATGCCAACGTGCCGCGCATCCCGGGTGGCTCATCCTCCGGTGCCGCCGTGTCCGTCGCCACCGGCGCGGCCGTGATCGGCCTGGGCTCCGACACCGGCGGCTCGATCCGGATCCCGGCGGCGCTGTGCGGCATCGTCGGCTTCAAGAACACGGCGCGGCTCACGCCGGCCGCGGGCGCCTTTCCGCTGTCGACCACGCTCGACACCGTCTGCGCCATGACGCGCAGCGTGCGCGACGCCATCCTCGCCCACGAGATCCTGGCGGCGCGCACCGTCACGCGCGCCACCGCCCCGCTGGCGGGCTACCGGCTGGCCGTCGTCACCACGGTGATGCTGGACGATCTCGAACCGGCCGTGGCGTCCGCCTTCGAGGCCGCCGTGCGTGCCCTGCGCGACGCCGGTGCGCAGGTGCGCGAGATCCCCCTGCCCGAGATCGCGGACCTGGGACGCATCCAGTCCACCGGCGGTTTCTCCGCCGCGGAGAGCTACGCGCTGCACCGCCCGCTGCTGGCGCGCGCCGGCGACCGCTACGACCCGCGCGTGCGCGCCCGCATCGAGCGCGGCGCGGGCATGAAGGCCTGGGAGTACATCGAGCTGCACGAGGCCCGCCGCGCGTGGATCGCCCACGTGCAGCGCGCCCTGGCGGGCTTCGACGCCGTGCTGTCGCCCACCGTGCCGCTGCAGGCCCCGGCCATCGCTGCAGTCGCCCCCGGCGCCGAGCGCGACGAGGCCTTCTTCCGCGTGAACGCGCTGCTGCTGCGCAACCCCAGCGTGGTGAACATGCTGGATGGCTGCGCGCTGTCCCTGCCCTGCCATCGTGCCGGCGAACTGCCGGTGGGCCTGATGCTGTGGCATGGCGCGCTGCGCGACGACACCCTGCTCAACATCGGCCTGCAGGCGGAAGCCGTGCTCGCCAAGAGGCCCGCCCACCCATGAAGATCGCCATCGTGGGCGCCGGCATCGTCGGCGTGACCACGGCCTACGAGCTGGCCGCCGACGGCCACGCGGTGACGGTGTACGAGCGCCTCGGCGCCGCCGCCCTGGACACCAGTTTCGCCAACGCCGGCGTCGTCGCGCCGGGCTATGTCACGCCCTGGGCCTCGCCCGGCATGCCGCTGAAGGTGCTGCGCTACCTGTTCAGCCGCCACGCCCCGGTGCGGGTGCGCTGGCCGCTCGCCGCGCACGAGATCGGCTGGATGCTGCGCTGGCGCACGGCCTGCGCGCTGCCCACCTACCTGGCCAACCGCGCCCGCCTGCAGCGGCTGGCCTTCTACAGCCGGCAGCGACTGCGCGGCCTGACCGAGCACCTGCAGCTGGACTACGACCGCAGCGACGGCTACATGGTGCTCCTGCGCGAGGAGCAGGACCGCCGCCTGGTGCAGCCCGGCCTGCAGGTGCTGCGCGACGCCGGCGTGCGCTTCGCCGAGATCGACGGCGCGCAGGCATGCCTGATCGAGCCGGCCCTGCACACCGAGACGCCCCTCGCGGGCGCCGTGCACCTGCCGGACGACGAGGTGGGCAACTGCCGGCAGTTCGCCCTGCTGCTGAAGGATGAGGCGCAGGGGCTGGGCGCCCGCTTCGAGTTCCGCTGCGGCATCGCCCCGCTGGACCCCGCGGCGCCGACCCGCCTGTCCGTCACGCGCGAGGGCGGCCGCCACGAGCAGGCAGACTTCGATGCGGTGGTGGTCTGCGCCGGCGTCGCCTCGGCCCACCTGCTGCGGCCCATCGGGCTGCGCGTGCCGCTGGCGGCGGTGCACGGCTACTCCGTCAGCGCGCCGGTGCGCGAGCCGCTGCATGCCCCACGCAGCGGCGTGATGGACGACCGCTACAAGGTGGCGATCTCTCGCCTCGGCCAGCGCGTGCGCGTGGCCGGCAGCGCCGAGATCGGCGGCCGGGCCGACCACCGCCCCGCGGCGGCCATGGCCACGCTGTACAAGGTGCTGCGCGACTGGTTCCCGGGCGCGGCGCAGCTCGCCAACACCGGCTCTGCCGTCCAGGAATGGAAGGGCGCGCGCCCGATGCTGCCCGACGGCCCGCCCGTGCTGGGCGCCACCGGCGCACCGGGCGTCTGGGTCAACATCGGCCACGGCTCCAGCGGCTGGGCCCTGTCGTGCGGCAGCGCCCGCGCGCTGGCCGATCTGGTCGCGGGCCGCCCGCCCGAGGTGGACCTGGAAGGCCTGGGCCCGGATCGGCTGAACGCGTGATCCTGGGACCTTCACCCCTGTCACGTTCACCCCTGTCGCTTTCTTGATCACACGCAGCCCGACAGGCGCCGGGCCACTGCCACAATGGCGCCCACCATGCTGCGCATCACGCCCGACCGGGCCTGGCCCCTGCACGACATCGCCGCCACGCGGCGCCTGGAAGAGGCGGCCGCCACCGGCCTGCCACCGCACACGCTGATGCAACGCGCGGGCCGGGCGGTGGCGCGGCTCGCGCTGGCGATCGCACCGCATGCGCGGGCCATCTGGGTGGCCTGCGGTCCCGGCAACAACGGCGGCGACGGCCTGGAAGCCGCGCTGCAACTGCATCAATGCGGGAAGCCCGTCACCGTCACCTGGCTGGGCGAGGCGGCGCGCCTGCCGGCCGATGCCCGCGCGTCACTGGAGCGCGCGCGTGCCGCCGGCGTGCCTTTCGCGCCGCGCCCGCCCGACCACTGGGATCTGGCCATCGACGCCCTCCTGGGCATCGGCAGCTTCCGCCCGCCCGAGGGCCTGATGATGGAGTGCCTGCAGCGGCTGCGTCGCCCGGCGGCTCCGGTGCTGGCGGTGGACGTGCCGACCGGCCTGGACGCCGACCGCGGCGCCTACCTGGCCGTGCGCGCCACTCACACGCTGAGCCTGCTCACCCTCAAGCCCGGCCTCTTCACGGCGCAGGGGCGTGACGCCTGCGGCGAGCTGTGGTTCGATGACCTCGGCGTCGATGCCGCGGCCGAGGCGCCGGTGGCGCGCCTTGTCGTGCCGCCGCCGCGCACCGTGCGGCCCCATGCCTCGCACAAGGGCAGCCATGGCGACGTGGCCATCATCGGCGGCGCCGCCGGCATGACCGGCGCGGCCCTGCTGGCGGGGCGCGCCGCGCTGCACCACGGTGCAGGCCGCGTGTACGTGGGCCTGCTCGATCGCGACGCGCCGGCCATCGATCCGGTGCAGCCCGACCTGATGCTGCGCGACCCTGCCAGCCTGGACCTGCAGGACCAGGCCGTGGCCTGCGGCTGCGGCGGCGGCGACGCGGCGGGCGCGTTGCTGCCCGCGGTGCTGGAGAAATCGCGCGCGCTGGTGCTGGATGCCGACGCGCTGAACGCGATCGCCGCCGACGCCGAACTGCAGGAACTGCTGGAGACGCGCGGCCGCGACGGCCGCCCGACCGTGATCACGCCCCACCCGCTGGAGGCCGCGCGCCTGCTGGGCACGAGCAGTGCCGCGGTGCAAGGCAACCGCCTGCAGGCAGCGAGCCAGCTCGCGTCGCGCTACGGTGTCGTGACCGTCCTCAAGGGCTCAGGCACCGTGATCGCGACGCCTGGGGACGTGTGGATCAATGCCACGGGCAACGCGCGCCTGGCCATCGCAGGCACCGGCGACGTGCTGGCCGGCCAGATCGCGGCGCGCCTCGCGGCCGGCGAAGAGGCCCTGCAGGCCGCCTGCGCGGCGGTCTACCTGCACGGGCTCGCGGCCGAACGCTGGCCCGCGGACGAGCCCCTGACCGCCGCCGCGCTGGCCACCCGCTGAACGGGCGGGCCCGCAACTGGGCGGCTCAGCCGCGGCCCACGAAGGGCATCTTGGTGGCCATCACCGTGTGGAACAGCACGTTGGCCTCCAGCGGCAGGCTGGCCATGTAGAGCACGGACTGGCCGACGATGGCGACATCCATCATCGGCTCCGCGCGGATCTCGCCGTTGGCCTGCGGCACGCCCTTGGCCATGCGCGCGGCGAGCTCGGTGACGGCGTTGCCGATGTCGATCTGCCCGACGGCGATGTCGTGCTTGCGGCCATCGAGCGCGGCGGTCCTGGTCAGGCCGGTCACGGCGTGCTTGGTCGCGGTGTAGGCGATCGAGCCCGGCCGCGGCGCGTGCGCCGAGATGGAGCCGTTGTTGATGATGCGCCCGCCCATCGGCGTCTGCGCCTTCATCACGCGGAAGGCCTGCTGCAGGCAGTAGAACATGCCGTTCAGGTTGGTGTCGACGGCGCGCTTCCAGTCCTCGATGGCGAGGTCCTCGATCGGCGCTGTCACCGAAACGCCAGCGTTGTTGAACAGCAGGTCCACGCGGCCGAAGGCGCGCACGGTGGCGGCGAACAAGGCCTCCACCGAGGCCGGGTCCGTCACATCCGTCGGCACGGCCAGTGCCTGGCCGGCGGGCGCCTGCGCAACGATCTCGTCCAGCGGCTCGCGCCGGCGGCCGGCCACCGCCACGCGCCAGCCCGCGCCCAGCAGCGCCAGCGCCGCCGCGCGGCCAATGCCGGTGCCGCCACCGGTGACAATCGCGACCTGCCCGGTCGCCTGCTTCCCATCCATGACTGCTCCTCGGATCCGGGTTGTCTTCAACGGCGCGGCTTGCGCCCCTTGGTCTTGGTCGCCGCCTTCTTGGCCGCCTCCTTGCGGGCGGCGGCCTTCGCCGCCACCAGCGGTGAGTGCGGCGTCTTCTGGGCGGCCTTCTTGGCGGCGCGGCGATCCGACACCTTGGACGGCTTGCCCTCGTCACGGCTGGCGCCCGTCTTCTCACGCACGGCACGGGCCACGGGGTCATCGCCCTCGCGCACGAGGCGGAAGTCGATCTTGCGGCCGTCCAGGTCGACGCGGCTCACCTGCACCCGCAACCGGGTGCCGATGGCGTAACGGATGCCGGTGCGCTCGCCCCGCAGCTCCTGCCGGGCCTCGTCGAACTTGAAGTACTCGCCACCCAGCTCCGTGATGTGGACGAGACCCTCCACGTACATCGCGTCCAGGGTGACGAAGATGCCGAAGCTGGTGGCCGCAGTGACCACGCCCGCGTATTCCTCGCCCAGGTGATCGCGCATGTACTTGCACTTGAGCCAGGCTTCCACGTCCCGGCTGGCCTCGTCGGCCCGGCGCTCGTTGGCGCTGCAGTGCAGGCCGGCGGCCTCCCAGGCCTGCACCTCGCGCGTGGGCGGGGCGGCGGTCTTGCGCGGCTTGTGCGTGGGCGCGGCCACGCGCGCGGCCAGCCGGCGTGCCAGCTTCTCGTGGGCCTCGCCCGGCGTGGGCAGGGCCGGCAGCTGGTAGCGCTCGCCCCCGAGGATGGCCTTGATCACCCGGTGCACCAGGAGATCAGGGTAGCGGCGGATCGGGCTGGTGAAGTGCGTGTAGGCCTCGAACGCCAGGCCGAAGTGGCCGCTGTTGATGGGCGTGTAGATCGCCTGCTGCATCGATCGCAGCAGCATGGTGTGGATCTGCTGCGCATCGGGGCGCTCCTTGGTCGCCTCGGCGATGCGCTGGAACTCGCCGGGCTTGGGGTCCTCGGTGATGGTGAGGCCCACGCCCATGGCCTTGAGGTACGCGCGCAGCAGCTCGCTCTTCTCCGGCGTGGGGCCCTCGTGCACCCGGAACAGGCCCGGGTGGCCGGCCTGCTGGATGAAGTCGGCCGAGCACACGTTGGCGGCCAGCATGGCCTCCTCGATGAGCCGGTGGGCGTCATTGCGCACGCGCGGCACGATCTGCTCGATGCGGCCGTTCTCGTCGCAGACGATCTGCGTCTCCGTGGTCTCGAAGTCGACCGCGCCGCGCGTGGCCCGCGCCTTCAGCAGCGCGCGGTACACATCGTGCAGGTGCAGCAGGTGGGGCAGCAGGTCCTTGCGGCGGGTGGCCTCGGGGCCGCGGGTGTTGGCCAGCACGGCCGCGACCTCGGTGTAGGTCAGGCGGGCGTGGCTCCACATCACCGCCGGGTAGAACTGGTAGGCATGCACCTCGCCGCTGGCCGTGACCAGCATGTCGCACACCATGCACAGCCGCTCCACCTCGGGGTTCAGCGAGCACAGGCCGTTGGACAGCTTCTCCGGCAGCATGGGAATGACGCGCCGCGGGAAGTAGACGCTGGTGGCGCGGTCGTACGCGTCCACGTCGATGGCGCTGCCGGTCTCCACGTAGTGGCTCACGTCGGCGATGGCCACCAGCAGGCGCCAGCCCTTGGCACGGCCCACCTTGGCCGGCTCGCAGTAGACGGCGTCGTCGAAGTCGCGCGCATCCTCGCCGTCGATGGTGACGAGGGGCACGTCGGTCAGGTCCACGCGATGCTTGCGGTCCTGTGCGCGCACCTTGTCCGGCAGCGAGCGCGCCTGGGCGATGCAGGCCTCGGAGAACTCGTGCGGCACGCCGTACTTGCGCACCGCGATCTCGATCTCCATGCCGGGATCGTCGATCTCGCCCAGCACCTCCTTCACGCGGCCCACCGGCTGGCCGTACAGGCTGGGCGGCTCGGTCAGTTCCACCACCACCACCTGGCCGGTCTTGGCCAGGCCGGTGGCACCCTTGGGAATGAGCACGTCCTGCCCGTAGCGCTTGTCCTCCGGCGCCACCAGCCACACGCCGCTTTCGTGCAGCAGGCGGCCAATGATCGGCTGCGCGGGGCGCTCGACGATCTCCACCACGCGGCCCTCGGCGCGGCCGCGGCGGTCGTGGCGGACGATGCGGGCCTTCACCCGGTCACGGTGCAGCACGGCCCGCATCTCGTTGGGCGGCAGGTAGATGTCGGGCTCGCCGTCGTCACGGACCAGGTAGCCGTGGCCGTCGCGATGTCCCTGGATGACGCCTTCGACTTCGTCGAGCAGGCCCCCCTGGTTGTGCGGTTCAATTTTTTTGATATACAATCTCGTTTTTCCTGAGGCGTCACCCAGTTGATGCTTAGAGGAATCAGCAAATCCTGAAAGCCCAGGTGGCGGAATTGGTAGACGCACTAGTTTCAGGTACTAGCGGGTAACTCCGTGGAGGTTCGAGTCCTCTCCTGGGCACCAAGTCTTGGTGAATGATGATAAGGCCGGTGATCGAAAGATCCCCGGCCTTTTTCTTGGGGGTCGGCCGCACCTTCAGACCGGCACCGCCACGAGGTCGTGGCCTTCGGCCGCCACCACCCGCGCGCGCGTGAACTCGCCCACGGCGAGGCGCTTGCTCAGTTTCTCGGGCGGCAGCAGGCGCACAGTCCCATCGATCTCCGGTGCGTCCGCATAGCTGCGGCCCACGCCGCCCTTGCGGCCCAGGGCCGGCGCGCTGTCCACCAGCACCTGCATGGTGGCACCGACGCGCCTGCGCAGTCGCTCGACCGACACCGCCTCGGCCACGGCCATGAAGCGCGCCCGGCGTTCCTCGCGCACTTCGGCCGGCAGCATGCCCGGCAGGTCATTGGCGGCAGCGCCCTCGACCGGGCTGTACGCGAAGCAGCCCGCCCGGTCGATCTGCGCCTCGCGGACGAAGTCCAGCAGGTGCTGGAATTCCTCCTCCGTCTCGCCGGGAAAGCCGGCGATGAAGGTGCTGCGGATCACGATCTCGGGGCACAGCTCGCGCCAGCGGGCGATGCGTTCGAGGTTGCGCTCGCCGCTGGCCGGCCGCTTCATGCGGCGCAGGACATCGGGGTGGCTGTGCTGGAACGGCACGTCGAGGTAGGGCAGCACCCTGCCCTGTGCCATGAGGGGAATCACTTCATCCACATGTGGGTACGGATACACGTAGTGCAAGCGCACCCAGGCACCGAAAGGCTCGGCCAGGTCGCCCAGCGCCTGCACCAGATCCAGCATGCGGGTCTTCACCGGACGGCCGTCCCAGAAGCCGGTGCGGTACTTCACGTCCACGCCGTAGGCCGAGGTGTCCTGGCTCACCACCAGCAGCTCCTTCACGCCGCCCTCGAACAGGGCGCGCGCCTCCTTCAGCACGTCGCCCACCGGGCGGCTCACCAGATCGCCGCGCATCGAGGGGATGATGCAGAAGGTGCAGCGGTGGTTGCAGCCCTCGCTGATCTTCAGATACGCGTAGTGCTTCGGCGTGAGCTTGATGCCGGCCGCGGGCACGAGATCGGTGAAGGGGTCGTGCGGCTTGGGCAGGTGCGCATGCACCGCGTCCATCACCTCCTGCGTGGCGTGCGGGCCGGTCACAGCGAGCACGGCGGGGTGGATCTCCCGCACCATGTTGCCGCCGCCTTCGCCCGCGCGCGCGCCCAGGCAGCCGGTGACGATGACCTTGCCGTTGGCGGCCAGCGCGTCGCCGATCGTGTCCAGGCTTTCCTTCACCGCGTCGTCGATGAAGCCGCAGGTGTTGACGATCACCAGGTCGGCGCCCTCGTAGGTCTTGGCGGTCTGGTAGCCCTCGGCGCTAAGCTGGGTGAGGATCAGCTCGGAATCGGTCAGTGCCTTGGGGCAGCCCAGGCTGACGAAGCCGACACGCGGCGTCTTCCCGGCTGGGGAGGTGTCATTCATCACGTGATTGTCTCCGACGGCGCCGGATCGCGCCGCGCGGGCCGGCTGGCGGCGGCGTTCAGCGCTTGGGCAGCGAGAAGGCCTGCAGCATCTGCTCGGTCTGCTTCTGCATCTGTTCCTGCATCTTGTCGAACAGGGTCTTGGACTGCTCGACGTAGCTGCCCATCACGCCCTGCATCAGCGGGTTCTGCATGTTCATGAACTGCGCCCACATCTCGGGCGTGAGGGTGCGCGACTGCTCGGCCATCTTGGCCTGCATGTCGGTGAAGGCCTGAACGTTCTTCTCGAGGTAGGCCCCCATGAAGCCCTGCATGGCATGCCCGTAGAAGCGGATGAGGTTGGCGAGCGCCGCCTCGCTGAACATCGGCGCGCCGCCCGCTTCCTCTTCCAGGATGATCTGCAGCAGGATGCTGCGGGTCAGGTCCTCGCCGCTCTTGGCGTCGCGCACCACGAAGGGCTCGCCTTCCATCACGAGCTGCTTCACTTCGGCCAGCGTGATGTAGGTGGAGGTGTCGGTGTCGTAGAGCCGGCGGTTCGGATACTTCTTGATCACGCGCTGCGCCGGTCGCGCCGCACCGCTGGCTTTCTTGCTGGTCACTGAAGGGGGCTCCTCGGGCGCGGCCTCGGCAGGCGGCGCTATTGCATTGCAGCAGATTCTAGGGAGCGCCCCCCCGTGCTGCCCGGGGTAATACCCTTATGAAGTCGGGACGGTTCCGCCCCACGTGCCCCGAGCCGCGCACCGCGCGCTCCGGGCCGCACGGAGCAACGCGCAGAGCGGCCCCGTCATGGAAAAGGCCGGATTCACTTCGGCCTTTTCCATCTGATCAGTCACTTGCAAATCGCGCAAGCGATTTGCAAGTGAACGCATTTGGTAGGCGCGATTGGACTCGAACCAACGACCCCCACCATGTCAAGGTGGTGCTCTAACCAGCTGAGCTACGCGCCTGTCGTTGAGCCTGTGATTCTAGCAGACGATCCGGCGGTCCTGCCGCGCAAGCCCTTCAGCGCCGTCTAGCGGAGCGCACGCCGGGCACCTCGCGCACCTGCACCAGCACCTTGGCGAGGCGCTGCGAGTCGGCGATCTCCACCGTGAACGTCATCCACGCCGTGCCCTTGACCGACTGCGTCTGCACGCCCACCACGTTCATCTTCTCCTTGGCGAACACCTCGGAGATGTCGCGCAGCAGGCCCTGGCGGTCCGCCGCCTCCACCGCCACGTCTACCGGGTAAAGGGCCGCCTCGCCGCTGCGCGGGCGGCCCCACTCGACCTCGATCACGCGCTCGGGCGAGCGGGCGACCATCTCGCGGAAGCTCGGGCAATCCACGCGGTGGATGCTCACGCCCTTGCCACGCGTGACGAAGCCGCTGATGCCATCCGGCGGCGCCGGCTTGCAGCAGCGCGCGAGCTGGGTCATCAGCGAATCCACCCCCACCACCAGCACCCCGCCCTTGGGCGCGGCCGGCGCCGCCCGCAGCTTGCGCGTGACGAGGAACTCGTCCTGCGGCACCGGCGGCTCGGGCGGCTTGAGCAGCGTCTCGATGTTGCGCAGCGAGTATTCGTCCTTGCCGACCACGTCGAACAGGTCGTCGGCCGACTTGAAGCCGAGCTGCGAGGCCAGGTCCTCCAGCTTGAAGGCCGTACGGCCCTCGCGCTGCAGCAGGCGCTCCACCGCCTCGCGGCCGCGCGCCACGGTCTCGTGGCGCTGCTGCTCGTTGAACCAGGCCCGCACCTTGGCGCGTGCGCGGTGACTCGCCAGGTAGCCAAGCTCCGCGTTCAGCCAGTCGCGCGAGGGTCCGCCCTCCTTGGCCGCCACGATCTCCACCGTCTGCCCGTTGGCCAGCGGCGTGTTCAGCGGCACCATGGCGCCGTCGACCCGTGCGCCGCGGCATCGGTGGCCCAGGCTGGTATGCAGGCTGTAGGCGAAGTCCACCGGCGTGGCACCGCGCGGCAGCTCGATGATGGAGGCCTGCGGCGTGAGCACGTAGATGCGGTCGTCGAACAGTCCCGCGGAAGCGCCAGCGAGGTCACGCTCCCAGGCCAGCAGCTGCCGCAGCACCGCGATCTTGGTGTCGTACTCGCTGCTGGCCGACACGCCGCCATAGCCCTTGGCACCCGCCTCCTTGTAGGCCCAGTGCGCCGCCACGCCGTGCTCGGCGTGGTCGTGCATGGCCTGCGTGCGGATCTGGATCTCGATGGCCCGGCCCGCCGCGTCGCGCACCACGGTGTGCAGCGACTGGTAGCCGTTAGGCTTGGGCCGCGCGATGTAGTCGTCGAACTCCTCCACGATGGGCGAGAACTGCGCATGCACCCAGGCCAGCGCCGCGTAGCAGTCTTTCACCTCGGGCACGATCACGCGCAGCGCCCGCACGTCGAACACCTGGTCGAAGTCGAGGGACTTGCCGCGCATCTTGCGCACGATGCTGTAGATGTGCTTGGGCCGGCCATGCACCTGGGCCGCGATGCCCTGGCCGCGCAGTTCCTGCTCGAGCCGCTCGCGCAGCTGCTCGACGTACGCCTCGCGCTCCACCCGCTTCTCGTCCAGCCAGCGGGCCACGGCGCGGTAGGTCTCCGGCTCCAGGAAGCGGAAGGCCAGGTCCTCCATTTCCCACTTGAGCTGCCAGATGCCCAGCCGGTTGGCCAGGGGGGCAAAGACCTGCAGCGACTCGCGAGCGATGGGCGCCGGCAGCGGCTGCCGGCAGGCGGCGTAGTGGCGCATCGTCTGCAGCCGGGACGCCAGCCGCAGCAGCACCACCCGCAGGTCACGCGAGAACGCCAGCAGCATCTTGCGCACGTTCTCGGTCTGGGTGCGGGCCAGGTCGGCCGGCTGCTCGGCGCCGCGCGCCTGCTGCTGCACGCGCACCAGCTTGTTGGTCTCGATCGCCAGCTCGGCGTAGCTGTCGCCGAAGGCCTTGGCGATCACCTCCTGCGGCCGGTTCAGGTGCGGGCACGCGTAGACCAGGTAGCTCGCGGCCTGCATGGCCTCGGAGCCACCGAGCGTCTTGAGGATCGCGGCCACGGCGTCGGCGTGGGCAAGCGTGTTCTCGCCCGTGTCCAGCGTCTCGCCGGCGATCAGCGGCTCGGCGAAGGCGCGCGCGCGGGCCAGCGCGTCCACCTGGCGCGGCAGCGACTGCTCGGCCGCGGCGACGAGGCCGGGGACCGCGGAGGCCTCAGCCCGCTCCGCCGCGTGACTCTTCATCGGCTGCCAGCAGGAAGGCGGCGACCGCCTCCACCTGCCCTTCGGCCACGAGCGTGGGGGCGTGGCCCACGCCCTCGAACTCCACCAGCCGCGCCTTCGGGCCGCGCTGCGTCATCTCGCGCGCCGTGTCGGGCGACAACAGGTCGGACTGGGCGCCGCGCAGCAGCAGCGTGCGCGCGCGGATCGCGTCATAGGCCTGCCAGAGCGCGGCCTGCCCGGCGGCCGCGGCCTCCTGCGTGATGGCGCGGAACGGCACCGCGATGGCCGGGTCGTAATGCAGCATGAACCCGCCTTCCGGATGCGGCTTCACCATCGGCTCGGACAAGGCCATCCATTGGTCCGGCGTGTGCGGCCCGAAGCCCTGCGAGACCGCCCACATGGCGTCGGCGGCCTGTTGCACCGACTCAAAGCGCCCCGCGTGCCCCAGGTAGGTGCCGATGCGCTGGAGGGCCTGCCACTGGATGACCGGGCCGACATCATTGAGCACCAGCCGGCGCACCGGGGCCGGCAACGGCAGGCCGGGCGTGCCCGCGATCCCCATGCCGATGAGGCCGCCCATGCTGGTGCCCACCCAGTCCAGCGTGCGCACCGGCGCGGCCGCGTGCAGCTGGCCCAGCATCTGCAGCATGTCGCCCACGTAGGTGGGGATGGCGTAGCCCATGGGATCCTTCAACCAGTCGCTGCGGCCGCGGCCCACCACGTCCGGGCAGGCCACGCGCAGCGCGCCGCCGCTTTGCGCCACCAGCGCCTGGGCCAGCACGTCGAAGTCGCGGCCCTGCCGAGACAGGCCATGCGCGCACACCATCAGGTGCGGCGCGTTCGCGTCGCCCCACTGCCACCAGGCCATGCGGTGGCCGCCAGCGGCGTCCGGGCAGGATACGTAGTTCAGCGTAGGTGCGGTCATGGATGCGGGTTCGGGCCGATACTTTCAGACTCGGCACCGATCCTAATTCATCCCGGAGAAACAAGACCATGTTGAAAGGCAAGACCGCCCTCGTGACCGGCTCCACCAGCGGCATCGGCCTGGGCATCGCCAAGGCCCTGGCCCGCCAGGGCGCGAACATCGTGCTGAACGGCTTCGGGGATGCCGAGGGGCCCAAGGCCGAGGTGGCGGCGCTCGGCGTGCAGGTGGCCTACCACGGGGCGGACATGAGCAAGCCCGCCGAGATCGAGGCCATGATGCAGTTCGCCGCCGCCCAGTGGGGCAGCCTGGACATCCTGGTCAACAACGCCGGCATCCAGCACGTGGCCGCCATCGAGGACTTCCCGGCCGAGCGCTGGGACGCGATCATTGCCATCAACCTCACCAGCGCGTTCCACACCACGCGGCACGCGCTGCCGGGCATGAAGAAGGCCAACTGGGGCCGCATCATCAACGTGGCCTCGGTGCACGGCCTCGTCGCCTCGGCCCAGAAGTCGGCCTACGTGGCGGCCAAGCACGGCATCGTGGGCCTGACCAAGGTGACTGCGCTGGAGACGGCCACCACCGGCATCACCTGCAACGCCATCTGCCCGGGCTGGGTGCTCACGCCGCTGGTGCAGAAGCAGGTGGATGCCAAGGCGGCCGCCCTGAACGTCTCCAACGAGGAAGCCAAGAAGGTGCTGCTGGCCGAGAAGGAGCCCTCGCTGCAGTTCACCACGCCCGAGGAGCTGGGCGAGCTGGCGGTGTTCTTCTGCTCCCCTGCCGGCGCCAACGTGCGCGGCGTGGCCTGGAACATGGACGGCGGCTGGGCCGCGCAGTGACGCGCCCTGCGGCGGCCTTCAGCGCAGCTGCACCGACCCCGAGACGGTGACCGTCACCGTGCTGCGGCCGGCTTCCACCGGCACCGCGGCATCCGCCGTGGCGGCCTTGGCCTCCATGGCCATCGCCATGGCCCGGGGTCTCGGCGCGAAGCCGGGCTCATCCGCGGTGACCGACACCTCGCGCAGCGTGTAGCCGTTGAACCCGAAGCCGCGCGCCAGCTCGGCGGCGCGGGCCTTGAAGCGCTCGATCGCCTGGGCCTGCGCCTCGGCCTCCACACGGGTGCGCTGCTCACGCGACAGCGCGAAGCCCACGCCGGCGAGCGTCAAGCCCTGCAGCCGCGCGGCCGTCTGGCTGATGCGCGGGAAGTCGCGGCCCTCCAGCACCAGCTCGGCCCGGCCCGCCCAGCCGTTGATGCGACCATCGCGCCCGTAGCGCGGATAGACGTTGAAGGCGCCGGTGCGCACGTCGAGCTGGCCGGGCTGCGCGGCCCGCTTCGCCTCGGCCAGGGCGGCCTCCAGCACGGTGCGCAGCTGCGCCTGCACCGCGCCCGCGTCGGCACCGTCACGGGTCGCCGCCAGCGTGAGTGCCAGCAGGTCCTGCTGCACCTCCACGCTACCGGTGGCCTGCAGCTGCAGCACGTTCTCGGGCGCAGGCTGCACCTGGGCTTGAAGGGCCGCCGGCAGCGCGAGCGCACTGGCGAGCAGCATCGAAAGAAGGGGGTTGCGCATGGCGCTATCGTCGCATGAGCCCTGCCGCACCCGCTCCGCGCGCGAGGGGGCAACAGTTGTAACACAGTGAAAAGCGCAGGAAAAATGCCGGGCGGCGACCTCGCCAGCCCTTCAGAATCGGCTCTGTTACAAATCGGATTCCCGCACTCATGACCCAAGCCGCCGCCCGCACCGACAAGATTCTCGTGGTCGATGACGACGCGCGCATCCGCGACCTGCTGCGCCGCTACCTCACGCAGGAGGGCTTCGAAGTCATCCTCGCCGAGGACGGCAAGGCCCTGAACCGCCTGATGCTGCGGGAGACCGCCGACCTGATCGTGCTCGACCTGATGATGCCCGGCGAGGACGGCCTGTCCATCTGCCGCCGCCTGCGCGCCGCCAACGACCGCACGCCCATCATCATGCTCACCGCCAAGGGCGAGGACGTGGACCGCATCGTCGGCCTGGAGGTCGGCGCCGACGACTACCTGGGCAAGCCCTTCAACCCGCGCGAGCTGCTGGCCCGCGTGCACGCGGTGCTGCGGCGCCGCCCCGCGCAGGAGGCGCCGGGCGCGCCCTCGGCGGAGAACGAGGTGGTGAGCTTCGGCCCCTTCGCGTTCGATCTCGGCGCACGCACGTTGCGCAAGAACGGCGACGAGCTGCCGCTGACCACCGGCGAATTCGCCATGCTCAAGGCGCTGGTGCGCCACCCGCGGCAGCCCCTGTCACGCGAGAAGCTGGCCCAGCTGGCGCGCGGCCGTGAGTTCGAGCCCTTCGACCGCAGCCTCGACGTGCAGGTGTCGCGCCTGCGCAAGCTGATCGAGGCCGACCCGGCCTCGCCGCGCTACATCCAGACGGTCTGGGGCGTGGGCTACGTGTTCGTGCCGGATGGTGCGGGCTGACGCGGTGGCCGCCGCAGGAGCCTGATCGATGCGCGCCGTCCTCCCCGGCACCCCCAGCGGCCCGGTGCCTCTGGAAACCGCCCCCGCACCACTGGAGATGCGGCCACGCCTGGGCCTGTCGCTCTTCTGGCGCACCTTCTTCCTGCTGTCGCTGCTGCTGGTGGGCTCCATCGTCGCCTGGCTGCAGACCTTCCGCGCGCTGGAGTTCGAGCCGCGCGCCGTGCAGACGGCGCAGCAGATCGCCTCGCTGGTGAACCTCAGCCGCGCGGCCCTGGTGCACGCGGACCCGATCTCGCGCGTGTCCCTCATCAAGACCCTGGCCGACCAGGAGGGCGTGCGCATCGTCCCGCGCGAGCCCACCGACCGCTTCGCGCCGATCGCCGCCAGCGCCATCGACCAGGCCGTGATCGACGAGCTGATGCACCGCCTGGGCAAGGGCACCGTCATGGCCAGCAGCGTCAATGGCGAGGAAGGCCTGTGGATCGGCTTCCAGATCGAGCAGGACGCCTACTGGCTGCTGATGGACCGCGCGCGCTTCAGCCAGGTGGGCGGGCGCACGTGGATGGTGTGGCTGCTCACGGCTGCGGCGCTGTCGCTGGCCGGCGCGGCGGTGATCGCGCGGCTGATCAACCGGCCGCTCAAGCAGCTTTCCTTCGCCGCCAGCCGCGTGCGCGATGGCGACTTCGACGCCAGCCGGCTCGACGAGAAGGCGGTGACGGCCGAGATCCGCGAGGTGAACATCGGCTTCAACCGCATGGCGCAGCAGCTGTCGAAGATCGAGCAGGACCGCGCGGTCATGCTGGCCGGCATCTCGCATGACCTGCGCACGCCGCTGGCGCGGCTGCGGCTGGAAACCGAGATGAGCGTCGTCGACGAGGACGCGCGCCAGCACATGGCCTCCGACATCGACCAGCTCGACGCCATCATCGACAAGTTCCTCGACTACGCCCGGCCCGACCACGCCGAGCTGCGGCCGGTGGTGCTGGCCGATGTCGTGCAGGCCTGCGTGTATGCGCTGCGTGACCAGCCCGACATCCGCATCAACGTGGACGTGGGCCGCGACATGATCGTGCTGGCCGACGAGGTGGAGCTGGGCCGCGTCGTCTCCAACCTGCTGGAGAACGCACGCCGCTACGGCAAGACGCCCGAGACCGGCATCGCCGTGATCGACGTGGCGGCGCGGGCCCGCAATGAATGGGTGCTGCTGAAGGTGCGGGACCATGGCATGGGCGTGGCACCCGAGACGCTGCCCAACCTGGTGAAGCCCTTCTTCCGCGGTGACGCCGCGCGCACCGCCGCCACCGGCGCCGGCCTGGGCCTGGCCATCGTCGACAAGACGGTGCAGCGCATGGGCGGCATCTTCGCGCTGGCCAACACCGCCTCCGGCGGGCTCGCCGCGCACATCAAGCTGCAGCGGCCGCGGCAGATGCCCACCGTGGCGGGCACGAACAGCGCGAGCCATACGTCGCGCGATGAGGCCGCGCGGGCAGAGCCGGCCTAGCCAGGCGTCGCCACCGCCTGCAGCAGCACCACCGCACGCGCCTCGATGCTCTGCCCCATGCCCACGGGGCCGAGCTTCTCGGCCGTCTTGGCCTTCACGTTGACCGCGCCGGCAGGCACCTGGAGCACCTCCGCGATGCGCGCGCGCATGGCCTCGATGTGCGGCGCGAGACGCGGCGCCTGCGCGATCACGGTGCTGTCGAGGTTCACGAGCTGCCAGCCGGCCTCGCGCACGCGCCGCGCCGCCTCGGCCAGCAGCACCGCGGAGTCGGCGCCACGAAAGCGTTCATCGGTATCGGGAAAGTGCCGGCCGATGTCGCCCAGCCCCGCGCCACCCAGCAGCGCATCGGTGATGGCATGCAGCAGCGCATCCGCATCCGAATGCCCCAGCAGGCCCTGGTGATGCGGAATCTCCACCCCGCCCAGCACCAGCCGCCGGCCCGGCACCAGCGCATGCGTGTCCCAGCCTTCGCCGATGCGCAGGTTCATCGTGCGCGACCCCGCAGCACCGCCTCGGCCATCACGAAGTCTTCCGGGTAGGTCACCTTGAAGTTCAGCGCGCCGGCCGGCACCAGCCGCGGCCGCAGGCCCATGTACTCGATGGCGCTGGACTCATCGGTCACGCGGTCGCCCGCGGCCTCCAGCGCCTGCCGCAGCATGCCCAGGCGGAACATCTGCGGCGTCTGCGCCAGCCACTTGTCGTCGCGCGGCACGGTCTGCGCCACACGGCCCTCATCCTCCACCTTCAGCGTGTCCGCAAGCGGGTGCGCCAGCAGACCACCCACCTCATCGTCCGCGCAGGCATCGATGAGCCGGTTGATCAGCTCCGGCGTGATCAGGCAGCGGGCCGCGTCGTGCACTAGCACCCAGTCGGCATCCACTGCACCCGCGCGCCGCAGCTCGCGCAGGCCGTTGCCCACGCTGGCCGCGCGCGTGGCGCCGCCGCAGGCCACCACCAGGGCAGAGGTGGTCGGGTTGCGCTCGAAGAAGCCATCGCCGGGCGCCACCACCACCAGCGTGCGCGCGATGCGCGGCACGGCGGCGAAGGCCGAGAGCGTGTGCCAGATCAGGGGCTGGCCGGCGATGCGCTCGTACTGTTTAGGGCCGGCCGTGCCGGCCCGGCTGCCATTGCCGGCGCAGGGAATCAGGGCGAAGTGGCGCGCCTTCGCGGGCGACTGGGAGGGTCCTGTCATGGGCGTGCGGATGATTCTAGATCGCCCCGTCGCCCGACGTGCCATCGAGGACACGCCTACAATCCCGCTCACACCCCTCCCCTTCGTGGCGCGGGGTGTTTTGCATTTGCCGGCCGGCCCGCAAGGCGGCCTTCGCTGTACATGGATCTGCCCAAGCTCTCCCCTGGCCGCCGGATGACCGTGCCGCGGCCCCTCGGTTCCGCCGACGCGCTGCTGCTCGCCCGGCTCGCCACGCGTCAGCGCGCCGAAGGCCGGCTGACCGCCGTGGTCACCGCCGACGCCAGCGACGCGCAGCGCCTGCTCGACGAGCTCGCCTTCTTCGCCCCCGACCTGCGCGGCGCGCTGTTCCCCGACTGGGAGACGCTGCCCTACGACACCTTCTCGCCGCACCAGGACCTGATCAGCGAGCGCCTCGCCACGCTGTGGCGCATCCTGCAGCGAGAGGCGGATGTGGTGCTGATGCCCGCCTCCACCGCGCTGTACCGGCTGGCGCCGCCCGCCTTCCTGGCCGGCTATACCTTCCACTTCCAGGTGCGGCAGAAGCTGGATGAGGCGAAGCTGAAGGCGCAGCTCACCCTGGGCGGCTACAACCACGTGACGCAGGTGGTGAGCCCGGGCGAGTACGCCGTTCGCGGCGGCCTGATCGACCTGTTCCCCATGGGCTCGCCCGTGCCGTACCGGGTGGACCTGTTCGACGACGAGGTCGATTCCATCCGCACCTTCGACCCCGACAGCCAGCGCAGCCTGTACCCCGTGCCCGAGGTGCGCCTGCTGCCCGGCCGCGAATTCCCGATGGACGAGCCGGCCCGCGCGCGCTTCCGCAGCCGCTGGCGCGAGCTGCTGGAGGGCGACCCCACCCGCAGCCGCATCTACAAGGACATGGGCAACGGCGTGGCCACCGCCGGCATCGAGTACTACCTGCCCCTGTTCTTCGAGGACACGGCCACGGTCTTCGACTACCTGGGGGCCGAGGCCACGGTGGTGCTGCATGGCGATCTGGAGCCGGCCTTCCAGCGCTTCTGGCAGGACACACGGGACCGCCATCGCCTGGTGCAGGGCGATCCCGAGCGGCCCGTGCTGCCGCCCGATGCGCTGTTCCTGAACGCCGAGCAGTTCTACAGCCGCGCCAACGCGCACCCGCAGCTGGCGGTGCGCACCCGCGCGGATGCTGCGCCGGACGCATCGGCCTTCGCCGAGATCGCGCCACTGCCCGATCTGTCCGTGGTGCGTGGCGCCGACGAGCCCTTGCAGCGCCTGAAGGACCACGTGGCGCGCGGCGCGCACCGCGTGCTGCTGCTGGCCGAGAGCGACGGCCGGCGCGAGAGCCTGCTGGACTTCCTGCGCGCGAGCCACCTCACCCTGCCCGCCTTCGACAGCCTCGACGAGTTCCTGGCCAGCAGCGAGCGCGTGGGCATCGCCACCGCGCCGCTGGCGGCCGGCTTCGGCTGGCCCGAGCACGGCATCGACATCGTCACCGAGACGGAGCTGTTCGCCAGCACACCCACGGCGCGCAAGCGCCGCAAGCAGGAACAGGTGAGCGACGTCGAGGCGCTGATCAAGGACCTGTCGGAACTCGCCATCGGCGATCCGGTGGTGCACGCGCAGCACGGCATCGGCCGCTACCGCGGGCTGGTCAACCTCGATCTGGGCCAGGGCACCGATGCCGAGGGCAAGCCGGTGCTGCAGGAGTTCCTGCATCTCGAATACGCGGGCAACGCCACGCTCTACGTGCCGGTGAGCCAGCTGCACCTGATCAGCCGCTACACCGGCGTCGGCGCCGACGAGGCACCGCTGCACAAGCTCGGCTCCGGCCAGTGGGAGAAGGCGAAGCGCAAGGCCGCGGAGCAGGTGCGCGACACGGCCGCCGAGCTTCTGAACGTGTACGCCCGACGCGCCGCGCGCGAGGGCCATGCCTTCCGCTTCTCGCCGCATGACTACGAGACGTTTGCCAACGACTTCGGCTTCGAGGAGACGGCCGACCAGAACGCCGCCATCCACGCCGTGATCCAGGACATGGTGTCGCCGCGGCCGATGGACCGGCTGGTGTGCGGCGACGTCGGCTTCGGCAAGACCGAGGTCGCGCTGCGTGCCGCCTTCGTGGCCGTCACCGGCGGGCGGCAGGTGGCCTTCCTCGCGCCCACCACGCTGCTGGCCGAGCAGCACTACCAGACGCTGGTGGACCGCTTCGGCAAGTGGCCGGTGAAGGTGGCCGAGATGAGCCGCTTCCGGTCCGCCAAGGAGATCACGGCCGCCGCCAAGGGCCTGGAAGACGGCAGCGTGGACATCGTCGTCGGCACCCACAAGCTGCTGTCGGCCTCCATCCGCTACAAGAACCTGGGCCTGCTGATCATCGACGAGGAGCACCGCTTCGGCGTGCGCCACAAGGAGGCCATCAAGGCCCTGCGCGCCGAGGTGGACGTGCTCACCCTCACCGCCACGCCGATCCCGCGCACGCTGGGCATGGCGCTCGAAGGCCTGCGCGACCTCTCGGTCATCGCCACCGCGCCGCAACGCCGCCTGGCCATCAAGACCTTCGTGCGCAACGAAGGCAATGGCGTCATCCGCGAGGCGGTGCTGCGCGAGCTCAAGCGCGGCGGCCAGGTCTACTTCCTGCACAACGAGGTGGAGACCATCCAGAACCGCCGCGAGGCGCTGGAGAAGCTGCTGCCCGAGGCGCGCATCGCGGTGGCGCACGGCCAGATGCCCGAGCGCGAGCTGGAGCGCGTGATGCGCGAGTTCATCGGCCAGCGCCACAACCTGCTGCTGTGCTCCACCATCATCGAGACCGGCATCGACGTGCCGACGGCCAACACCATCGTCATCAGCCGCGCCGACAAGTTCGGCCTGGCGCAGCTGCACCAGCTGCGCGGCCGCGTGGGCCGCAGCCACCACCAGGCCTATGCCTACCTGATGGTGCCCGACGTGGAAGGCCTCACCAAGCAGGCCGCGCAACGGCTGGAGGCGATCCAGCAGATGGAGGAGCTCGGCTCCGGCTTCTACCTCGCCATGCACGACCTGGAGATCCGCGGTGCCGGCGAGGTGCTGGGCGAGAACCAGAGCGGCAACATGCTGGAGGTGGGCTTCCAGCTGTACAACGAGATGCTGTCGGAGGCGGTGCGGTCCCTGAAGGCCGGCAAGGAGCCAGACCTGCTGGCGCCGCTGGCCGTGACCACCGAGATCAACCTGCACGCGCCTGCCCTGCTGCCGGATGACTACTGCGGCGACGTGCACCTGCGCCTGTCGTTCTACAAGAAGCTGGCCACCGCCAAGACGCCCGAGCAGATCGACCGCCTGCTGGAGGAGATCGTCGACCGCTTCGGCAAGCTGCCGACGCAGGGGCAGACGCTGATCGACGTGCACCGCCTGCGCGTGATGGCACGCCCCTATGGCGTGGTGAAGGTCGATGCCGCGCCGGGCGTGATCCACATCAGCTTCCAGCCGCAGCCGCCGATCGACCCCATGGCCATCATCCACCTGGTGCAGAAGAACCGGCACATCAAGCTGGCCGGCAACGACAAGCTGCGCATCGAGAAGGCCCTGGCCGAACCGCGCGAGCGGGCGCAGATGGTGCGCGACGTGCTTCGCGCGCTGGGCCAGCCCAAGGTGCTGGAGACGGCCTGATGGCCCTGGAGCTGGCGCTCGCGCTGCTGGCCCTGGCCGTGGCCGCCGCCCTGCAGCCCTGGCGGCTGCTGCGCACCGCCTCGGGCGCCATCTCGCCGCTGGCCACGCCGCTGCTGGCCACACTGGTCGTCCTGCCGTGGCTGTGGGCCCTGCCCGCGCTGCACAAGTCGCCGCTGCAGCTGCAGTGGTCGGGCGCGGTGCTGGTGCTGCTGATGATGGGGTGGCCGCTGGCGATGCCCCTGTTCGCCGCCGTCGCTGGCGTGGCCTGGCTGATCGCGCCCATCGACGCCACGCAGGCGGTCTCGCTCGCCGTCTGGCAGGGCGTGGTCCCCGCCACGCTGGCACTGGCCCTGGGCGCGCTGATCCGCCGCTTCCTGCCGCAGCACCCCATGGTCTACGTGCTGGGCCGCGGCTTCCTGGGCGCGGTGCTGTGCCTCTTCGTGGCCGGCGTGCTGTCGCAGTGGACCGGCCATGCACTCCCTGGCGTGGACCCGAACCTCGGCCTGGTCGCGCGCTGGCTCATGGCCTGGGGTGATGCCTTCGTGACCGGCATGCTGTGCGCGATCTTCGTCGCCTTCCGGCCGCAATGGCTGCTGACCTGGTCGGACGCCCGCTACCTCGGCGCCTGAAAGCTGGCGCCCGCAATAATCGCGACATGACCGACGCCATCGAACACGCTCCCGGCCTGCTGGTGCGGGGCTTCACGCCGCCGCTCGCGCTGGCCGACTTCCGGCTCATCGCCTTCGATATGGACTCCACGCTGATCAACATCGAGTGCGTGGACGAGATCGCCGACGCCGTCGGGCGCAAGGCGGAAGTGGCCGCCATCACCGAGGCCGCCATGCGCGGCGAGATCGCCGACTACAAGGAGAGCCTGCGCCGGCGCGTGGCCTTGCTGCGCGGCGTGACGGTGGCCGACATGGAGCGCGTGTACACCGAGCGCCTGCAGCTCAACCCCGGCGCCGAGCGGCTGGTGCAGACCTGCAAGGCCGCCGGCCTGAAGGTGCTGCTGGTCTCCGGCGGCTTCACCTTCTTCACCGACCGCGTGCGCGACCGCCTGGGCATCGACTACACCCGCTCCAACGTGCTGGAGGTGCGCGCCGGCGCCAACTGCGGCGAGCTGACGGGCCGCATGGTGGACCAGCCCTGGGGCGATATCTGCGACGGCGCCGAGAAGCGCCGCATGCTGCTGGAGACGTGCGCATCGCTCGGCATTTCGCCGAAGCAGGCCATCGCCATGGGCGATGGCGCGAACGATCTGCCGATGATGGGCGAGGCCGGCCTGTCAGTGGCCTACCACGCCAAGCCCAAGGTGCGCGAGCAGGCGATGGTCGCCATCCAGGAGGGCGGGCTCGACCGCCTGCTCGAAGTGCTGCGCTGATCCGCTCCCCGCGCGCGCTCACCCCACGTGCGGGATCCGCACCACGAAGGTGGTGCCCTCGCCCACCACGCTGGTCACCTCGATGGTGCCGCCGTGGGCGTCCACCGCGTTCTTGACGATGGCCAGGCCCAGGCCGGTGCCCGGGATGGCGCCCACGTTGCTGGCGCGATGGAAGGAGCCGAAGAGATGCGGCACCTCGTCGGCCGGGATGCCGATGCCCTGGTCGCCCACCTCGAACACCGTGGCCGTCTCTTCGCGGATGACGTTGAAGCGCACCTGGCCGCCGGCCGGCGAGTACTTGATGGCGTTGGACAGCAGGTTGCCGAAGATGTGGCGCAGCAGCTTCTCGTCGAAGCGGCCGCGGCCCACGCCCGCGCTGAAGCTCGCCACCACCTCGCAGTGGCTCTCGGGGTGCTGGATGCGGGCCTCTTCCACCATGATGCGGCACAGCGCCCGCAGGTCCAGGTCGCCCGGCTGGCAATCGAGCATCTCGGCGTCGGCACGGCCGATCAGCAGCACGCGGTCGAGCATCTTCGACATGCGGTCCACGCCGGAGGCAATGCTGTCCAGCGTCTCCACCCGGTCGGCGTGGTCCATCCGGTCACCGTAGTGGCGCAGCAGCTCCTCCGCCGAGCGGATGGCCGCCAGCGGCGTGCGGAACTCGTGACTGGTCATGGCGACGAAGCGCGAGCGCAGCTCGTTCAGCGCCTTCTGCTGCTCCAGCGCCTCGCGCATCTCCGCTTCCGATTTCTTGCGGCCGGTGATGTCCAGCAAGGTCCAGATCACGCCCGAGTCGGGGTCGTTGGGCTTGATGCAGCTGCCGCCCATCTCCGCCCAGAACAGCGAGCCGTCGGCGCGCCGTATCTGGCGCTCGCAGGTGTAGCCGTTGGTGGCCACCAGCGCGGCGCGCGCCTCCACGCCGAAGCGGTCCCAGCTTTCGCGGTCGGGGTGGATGTAGTCGGAGGTGCGGCCGATCAGTTCCTCACGCGGGTAGCCCAGCATGCGCGCGAACTTCTCGTTCACCCACTCGTGCCGGCGCCGCACCGACAGCACGATGCCCACCACCGCGTTGTTGAGGATGGCCTCGCGTTCCGAGCTGGTGCGCTGGAGGGCGGCCTCCAGCTCCTTGCGGCGGGTGATGTCCATGATCACCCAGACGGTGCCCTGCGCCAGGTCGTGGCGGCTCACGGAGCGCCCGGCCAGCGAGACCCAGATGCGCGTGCCGTCCGAGCGCTGCATCTGCAGCTCATTGGCATACACCTCGCCGCGCGACACCGCCTGCGCCACGCCGCCGCCCACCTCCAGGTACTGCTCCCGCGAGAGGTAGTACGGCTCCATCGATTCCACCAGCGAGGCCTCGGTGGCGCCGAAGATGTCCATCATCGCGCGGTTGGCCCACTTGAAGCGGCCCTGCGGCGTGAGGAAGGCGATGCCCACGATGGAGGTGTCGAGGATCGTCTCGCGCTCGTCCAGCAGGGTGCGCAGCCGCTGCTGCGAGGTCGACAGCGTCTGCACCATCGCCTGCTCGGCGGCGATGCGTGCCTGCGCCTGTTCCTTGAAGCGGCGCGCCACGTTGATGCGGTTGCCCAGCGCGAACGACAGCAGCACCATCTCCAGGGCCGATCCGATCAGCAGCGCGTTGGAGGTGACGGCGTTGCTGGGCACCTGCCCGGTGTTGTGCAGGAAGAGCGAGAACACGCCGATCAGCAGCACCGACCAGGCCGCCATGAACTCACGGGCGCCGCCCAACCCGCGGCGCATGCCCACCACGCCGGCGGACACCAGGACCAGCACAGCCAGCGGGGCCAGCACGGTCACCAGGATGCTGGAGACGATGTACGGCAGCAGCAAGGCCGTGCCCAGCGCGACCACCCAGCCCACGATCAGCGCCAGCAGCAGCTTGTCGACCGTGGGCATGGTCTGCCGGCTGGCCAGGAAGCTGCGCGCGAACTGCATCGCGAAGATCGCCGCCGCGCACATGCCCGCCGGTGGGGAGACGCTGTTCCACCAGATGTGCTCGGTCCACAGGAACTGCAGGCCGATGCCGGTGAGCGCCGCCTGCGCGGTGCCCATGCCGGCCACGAACAGCACGTACACCAGGTAGGCCGTGTCACGCACCGACAGGTAAAGCAGCAGGTTGTAGAGCAGCAGGCCCACCAGCAGGCCGAAGTAGAGGCTGAGCGCCGCGTACTCGCGCTGGTCGGCCTGCCAGAGTGCCGCGGGCCGCCACAGCCGCAGCGGCGCGGACACCGTGCCCTGCGAGGCGATGCGCAGGTACAGCGTGGTCGTGGTCGCCGGTGGCAACGTGACCGGGAACACATGGTTGCGATGCGGCACCACCCGGCTGGCATAGGGCTGCAGGTCGCCGCCGATCTGCCGGTGCAGGCCGAAGCCCTCATCCGGTGACCACAGCTCCACCCGGTCCAGCGGCGGATACCCCAGCTCCAGCAGCCAGCGCGTGTCCGGCCCCGCCGGCGCGTCGAGGCGCACCCGCAGCCAGATCGCGGAGCGCGTGAGGCCGAAGTTCGCCCCCGGCCCGCTCACCGGCACCGGCCGGAAGCGCGCCTGCTGCGCCGGCTGGCGGATCTCGTCGATGGTGAGCCCGCCGGTGTCGTCCTCCAGGAAGTCGGCATGGGCGGAGAGGTCGTAGGTCGGTGCGTCGGCCAGGCGCAGCACGCGGCCAGTGTCGGCGGCGATGGCGGTGCCGTGCAGCAGGCAGGCGGCCAGCAGCAGGCAGGCCATAGCCAGCAGGCGCGACAGGCGCAGACGCCTCATGCCCGCTCCACCACCGGCCGGCCGGCCTGCACCACGAAGGCGGCCTGCGTGCGCACCTCGGCATCCGGCCGCGTCACATCGTCCAGCGTGCGCAGGCGCACCTCCAGCCGGCTGGGCAGGAAGTCCGCCACGCCATAGCCGCGCTCGTCGGCGCGGGCATGGATGAAGTGCGGGTTCTCCGCCAGCCGCGCAGGCGTGGCATCACCCGTGCCCGCGCGCGAGGTGATGCTGGTGCCGCAGAACTCCACGCCCACATTGGCACTGTCGGGCCGCGCGTAGTCGGCCTTCACATGGCCGACCCAGTTCTCGTGCACGTCGCCGCCCAGCAGCACCGGGTTGGTGGCGCGACCGCCGCGCAGCGCCTCCACCAGCCGCTGCCGGCTGGCCGCGTAGCCGTCCCAGCCGTCGTTCCAGTAGGTCTCGCCAGGGCCCGGCTTCAGGTCCCGCGCGCCGAACAAGGTGCCCTGCCCCAGCACCGTCCAGGTGGCGCCCGGCTCGGCCACTTGCCGACCCAGCCAGCGCTCCTGCTCGGCGCCGAGCAGCGTGCGCGCGGGGTCGGCCCAGGCCGCGCAGTCCTTCGGGTCCACCGTGCTCGACCCGTGGCGGCCCCCGCGCGTGCAGGCCTGCACATCGCGGTACTGGCGGTTGTCCAGCAGGCACAGATCGACCAGCCCGCCGATGCGATGCCGGCCGTACAGGCGCAGCTCCGCCCCTTCACGCAGGCCCTGCAGCGCCCGCGCCAGCACGCCCGCACGCAGCGGCATGTGCTCGTAGTACGCCTGATACGCCGCCGCACGCCGGGCCGCGAAGTCGGTGATGGCCGGCCCGGCGTTGCCCGGTGCGGCCCCCGCGTAGTCGTTCTGCACCTCGTGGTCGTCCCAGGTCAGCAGCCAGGGGCAGGCGGCATGCATGGCCTGCAGATCGGCATCCGACTTGTGCAGCGCATGACGCGCGCGGTACTCGGCCAGCGTCGTGGCCCACTGGCCATCCGGCACGCGGACGGCCCCGAACGCGCTGGGATACTCGTAGATGTAGTCGCCCAGGAACACCACCGCGTCCGGCGCTTCGGCGCGCAGGTGGCGCCAGGCGGCGTACCACCCATGTTCCCAGCGCTGGCACGAGGCAAAGCCGAGGCGCAGCCGCGCCATGGCCGCGCCCGGCTGCGGCCAGGTGCGCGTGCGGCCGACCGGGCTGCGCCAGGCGCCCACGTGAAAGCGGTAGTGGTACCAGCGGTCCGGCGCCAGGCCATCGGCCTCGACATGGACAGCATGTGCCAGTTCCGGCAGGGCTTGCGCCTGGCCGCTGCGCACGATCTCGCGGAAGCCCTCGTCATGGGCCACTTCCCAGCCGACGGTGACCGCGCCGGCAGCCAGTTCACGCAGGCCCGGCGCGACCAGCCGGGTCCACAGCACCACCGAATCGGCAGCCGGTGAGCCGCTGGCCACGCCGAGGAGGAACGGGTTCTCCGCCAGGGGCGGCTGGCTCCACGCCGAGCGCGGCCACCAGCCGGCCGCCGCGCTGGCGGCGGCCAGGCGCAGCAGCTGGCGGCGGTCTGTGGCGGCGGCAGGCGGCATGGGCCAGCCGACTATAGACCAGCCAGCGCGCCCGCCCTCTCGGGCCCGACCCCTCAGGCCGGCCGCGGCGACACCGGCCAGGGCACGACCAGCCCCATGCGCGTGGCCCGCAGCAGCAGCGTGCCGACGATGGCGATGTTCAGCAGGTTCCAGGCGATCCCGTTCCAGAACGCCGCGCGGTAGGAGCCCGTGAGGTCGAACACCGCCCCCGACATCCAGCCGCCGAGCGCCATGCCCAGCAGCGTGGCCATGAGCACGGTGCCCACGCGGGCGCCCGCCTGCTCCACCGGGAAATACTCGCGCACGATCAGCGCGTAGGCTGGAACGATGCCACCCTGGAACAGGCCGAACAGCCCGGCCACCACGTAGAGCGACACCAGCCCGTCGAACGGCAGGAACAGCAGCAGCGCCACCCCCTGCAGCACCGAGCCCAGCAGCAGTGTGCGCAGGCCGCCGATGCGGTCCGAGATCCAGCCCGACACGAGACGGCTCACCACCCCCAGGGCGAGCATGAGCGACAGCATCTCGGCACCGCGTGCCGCGCCGAATCCGAGGTCCCCACAGTAGGCCACGATGTGCACCTGCGGCATCGACATGGCCACGCAGCAGGCCACGCCGGCCACCGCCAGCCAACCCTGCAGCACGCCCGGCGCCAGGCCCAGCGGCCGTTCCGAGGCGAGGCTGCGCCGCGGGGCCGCCGCCGGGCCGGCCGCCACCGCGCCCTGCGCGGGCGGCCGCGGCCGCAGCACCAGGGCCAGCGGCAGCATCGAGGCGATGCAGAAGACCCCCAGGCCGACGTACGTCTGGCGCCAGCCCACGGCCTCGATGAAGTGCTGCAGCACCGGCGGCCATACCGCGCCGGCGGTGTAGTTGCCGGCCATGCAGATCGCCAGGGCGATGCCGCGCCGGCGGTCGAACCATCGCGAGGTGTCGGCCACCAGCGGCGCGAAGGTGGCCGAGGTGCCCAGCAGCCCGACCAGCACGCCCTGCGCCAGGCCGAACAGCAGCGGCCCCGGCGCCAGCCCGGCGGCGATGAAGCCCAGGCCCAGGCCCACCGCGCCGATCATCACCGGCACCATCACGCCGAAGCGGTCCGCCAGGCGGCCCATCAGGATGCCGCCGATGCCGAAGCCGATCATCGTGAGCGTGTATGGCAGGGAGGCCTCTCCCCGGGCGATGCCGAAGTCCGCCTGCATCGGCGGCAGCACGACCGTGATGGCGTACATGCCGGAGCCGCCGATCGTCATCAGCAGCAGCGAGACCCACAGCCGCGTCCAGGCGTAGGTCGATTCCATGGCGTGTTGCATGCCCTTCCTTCCCGAGGCATCGATTGGATCCGATTCCGCGCCTTCATGCACCAGCTAAGTGCTTTCCACACGCTGACGGGGCGTCGGCTGCCCTATTGTTGGAACCATTCGACCTCATGGGAGACATCGGGCATGCAACGAATCTCGATCGTGGCGCGCATGGCACTGGCTGGCGCGCTGACCCTCGGCGCCCAGCTGGCAGGCGCGGCACAGGTGGTGGTGGGGCAGGTCGGCCCCCTCTCCGGCCTGGAGGCCAGCCAGGGCCGGGCCTACGGCACCGGCATGAAGCTCTACTTCGACGCCGTGAACAAGGCAGGCGGCGCTGGCGGCCACACCTTCACCCTGGCCCGCCGCGACGATGGCGGCCGCCCCGAGGACACCGTCGCCGTCACCAGGACCCTGCTGGCCGAAGACAAGCCGCTGGTGCTGGCCGGCTACTTCGGCACCCGCAACATCACCGATCTGGTCGCCGCCGGCCTGCTGGAGAAGGAGCGCATCGCCCTGGTGGGCTACCGCACCGCCGAGATCCGGCCCGAAACGCCGCTGCTCTACAACGTGCGCGCCACCCTGCGCGACGAGGTGAACAAGCTCACCGAGCACCTGTCGACCATCGGCATCTCGCGCCTGGGCCTGTTCTATGAAGACGGCCCCGGCGCCCCGGCCCTGCTGGCGGCCGCGGAAGAGGCGGCGAAGAAGGCACGCGCCACCATCACCCACAAGGCCGCCTACGAGAGCGGCACGGCCCGTGTCACCCCCGCGGTGGATGCATTCATGAAGGCACCGCAGCCCCAGGCCATCATCATGGTCTCCAGCGGCGCGGCCGCGGCGGCCTTCATCGAGCAGTACCGTGGCGGCGGCGGCACCGCGCAGCTCTTCGCGCACTCGGGTGCCGACGTCGAGCAGATGTCCAAGCGCCTGTCGGAGGAGCAGATGCAGGGCGTCGCCATCACGCAGGTGACGCCCAGCCCGTACAAGATCTCCAACCGGCTGGCCAAGGAGTTCAACGACCTGGTGGCACGCACGCCCAACCTGGAAGTGCCGGTGAGCTACGCCATGATCGAGGGCTACATCGCCGCCAAGGTGATCGTCGAGGCGGTGCGCCGCCAGGGCGCCCGGCCCACCCGCGAGGGCACCATCGCGGCGCTGGACGCGATGGAAAGCTTCGACCTGGGCGGTTACCTCATCAGCTTCCGGCCGAACGCGCGATCGGGCTCGCGGTTCGTGGAACTGTCCATCATCAGCGGCAGCGGGCGCATCCGGCAGTAGCCACCCGACCCCGCGCCGGGCGGGGCGCCCGGCCGCCCGCTAGCGCTTGCGCGGGGCGGCGTCGTCCGCCGGGAGGTCGAAGGGGCGCGTGGGCTCGAAATCAGACGCCGTCTCGTCTTCGGTGCCGGCCCGGCGCACGCGCGGCGCGGCTGCTGCCTCCGCGGCGGCTGCGGCCTGCGCGGCCTCTACCTCCTAGGCGGCGGACAGGTCCTTCGCGAGCACGGCGTCACGGATGGCGAACAGGGCCGCCAGATCCTTCTGCACGTCGTCGTCTTCGGAGGGCTCGGTGTCCTGGCTGTCCAGCAGGTCGAGCGAAGCCATCGGCGCCGCCGCGGCGGCTGCCAGTGGCGTGCCGGCAATGCTGGGCGGCACCGGCTGCGGCGGCGCGCCATGCGCCTCCCAGGTCTTGGGGTCGGGCATGGCCGTCTTCTGCACGCCAGCGGGCTCGCCCTCGAACTGCCAGCCGACGGTGAGGCCCCAGTCCTTGGCCTGCGGCTCGAAGCGCAGCAGCTCACGGTGGAAGCTGTCCTGGAAGGCGAAGACGTAGCCCAGCAGCTTGTCGTGCGCCTGGTGCACGACGAAGCTCACGTGCATGCCGGGGCGCTTGTTGCGGCCTACCGTGGGGATGATGCGGCATTCGATCCAGTCGGCCGGAATGCCGTGCTGGCGCATCGTCTCGCGCAGCATCACCTTGACGATCTCGCGCCGGCGGTTGGCGCGGGCAACCTCTTCGTCGTCTTCATCTGCCGCGATCTGGCTTTCAGAGAACGCGGAGGACAGAGGGGTGGGCGACGACGCCGAGCCGGCGCCCGGCTTGTCCTTGCCCGTGTTGCCCAGGATGCGTTGGATCAGCCCCATGAGCCCGATTGTGAACCAGAACCGGGATCAGCCGGCGAGCTGGAACACCATTCCCGTGCCATCGATCTCGAGGGTGTCGCCTGGGGACAGCAGTTCGGGGTCATGCCCCAGGGGGCGGCCGTTGAGCCGGGGCACGCTGGTGCCGGCCAGGTGGGCCACGAAGTAGCCGGTGCGCCGGTGCGCCACCGACACCACGCAGACGCCCGGCTTGCCGAAGGTGGTGACGGCCTTGACCACCGGCACCTCCAGGCCCGCCGACGAGCCTGAGACGACCTTCAGGCTGGCATGGGCCGCCGGTGTGCGCGGATCGAAGCTCATGGCCTGCGTCTCGCCGAAGCCACTGGGCTCCTCCGACGCCTGCAGGTACTTGATGCGGAACGGGCCGATGGCGATGACGTCGCCGTCGTTCAGCTTCGTCCGCCGCTTGATCATGTGATCATTGACGTAGGTGCCGTTGGTGCTGCCCAGGTCCTCCAGGTAGACATCGGCCACGCCCACGAGATCGAAGGCGCAATGCCGGCTGCTGACGACCAGGGTGTCGAGCACGATGTCGTTGTCCGGCTTGCGGCCCAGCGTGGTGCGGTCCTTGTGCAGGAACACGTGCTTGACCTCGACGCCCTCGACCGTTGCAATCAGTTGCGGCATGGCACCTCCGCGCCGCGCAGACCCGGCGCGACGCGGCCCATGCTACCGGGGTGGCAGGTCGAAGTCCAGCAGGCGGGTGGCGAGCACCGTCTCGGCCAGGAAGCACAGCAGCGCCGCCAGGAAGCACCCCACCCCGCCCAGGAAGCATCCCACCGCCCAGGGGCTGACGGCCAGACCCCGCGTCTCCCCCAGGAACAACACGATGATGGTGAAGCCGATCATCAGGCCGCAGCAGGTGAGCAGGCCGATGCAGCCATTGGCCAGCCAGCCGCGGCGACGCAGCTGGTCCAGCTCCGTCCGGGCGCGGGCCACGAAGGCGGCGTCATCGGACTGGCGGGCACGCTCCTGCACCAGGCGCGCCCGGTCGATGATGCGTGCCAGGCGACCGGCTACGGCCCCGATCAGGGCCGACACAGCCGTGAGCAGGAACACCGGGGCGACGGCGAGCTGGATGCCGTGGGTGACTGCGCTGGGGTCGGGGGGCGTGGCCATGGGTGGGATTATGGGCGGGCGGCAGTACCATGGACCAATTGCATTCACCCCAAGGAGAGAACCATGTTCAAACACATCCTGCTGGCCACCGACGGATCCCCGGTCTGCGACCGCGCGGCGCAGGTGGCCGCCGGCCTGGCCCGCACCCACGGCGCGCGGCTGACCGCGGTGTACGTGGTGGACCCCTACCCTTACCTGGGCATCGGGCAGGCCAACCCCATCGGGTTCGAGGCGTACATCCAGGCGGCCCACTCCCATGCGGGGCAAGCGTTGAGCCGTGCGGTGGAGGCTGCGCAGGCGGGTGGTCCGTCGCTGCAGGTGGAGACACGCATCGTGGAGGAAGCCGCCGCCGCGCACGGCATCGCGCAGACGGCCACCGACGAAGGCGCGGATCTCATCGTGATGGGGTCCCATGGGCATGGGGCGCTGCGCAAGCTGGTGCTGGGGAGCGTGACGACGCGAGTGCTGGCGGAGGCGACGGTGCCGGTGATGGTGGTGCGGTAGGGGCTCTCCTGTTTGTTGTTCGCGCGTCGCTGGTTCGCGCCGGACCGAGACGGGGGTGTCCCCTTCCGCGAATGTCCCCCGCTTTGCCGCGCGCGGCATGCTCCTCCTTTATTTCGCTACAGGGGACACCCCCGCCCCAGTCCTTCAGGTGGGTGGCGGGCCGACGGATTGAACTGCTCTGCTGATCTGTGCGTGGGCGGAACTGTCGACGGGCCGACACCTGAAAAGTGTCGACCTATAGACACCCACCGATCGACACTTGTGTCGACCGGTAGACAGTTCTCTTGATCTGTGGATAGGATGCGTGCGTACTACGTTCGATAGACCGCTGCAACAGGGTAGCGGACACTGATCGAACTGTACGGAGGTCACCTCATGAAGATCACACGAAGAGGCACCCTAGCCGACCATGGTCCCGCAACAATCGAGTTGAAGGAGCCCAAGTTTGAGTGGCGGAGTGGCGGCTCAAATCTGGTTATCGTCAAAGCGGGAGTGGGCGACTTCTCCGGGAAGGCAAGACATGACTACCACGTGCAAGTCTCTGCAAGCGAGATCTGCGCGCTCTTGGAATGCCTCGCGGTTGCTGCGGCCACTGCCCCTTCGGAGATTGAGCGTGCCTTGGCACCTGCGTTGAAGTCCACGCTTCAGTTGACGTATATCGTTTCTGGAGCCCACTCTATAGGCAAGTTGTCGTGAGCGACTCTTCCAGCGATGAGGAAGACAAAGCAGGCAAGCCGAGCGATAGGTCCGGCTGCTTGCCGCCGATTCTATTCGTGGCTGCGATCTTCGTAGTCTCGTTCATCGCCAGCCAAGTGGACAAGGCACAACCTGGGGCTGGGCGGTCGTTAGTCCTTTGGGTTGGTGTGGCGTTCGCGATCTGGGTGCTGCTGCACATAGTCTGGGGACCAACGTTCAAAGAAACCGTCAAGAACTTTGCCGGTCTGCTCAAGGCGGCTCTGTCGCTACTGCTGACCATAATGATTGTTGGCGGTGTTGCGCAATGCGTGGGCGGTGGGTCGCGTGGTAGTCCCGAAGGCCTAGGCGGCGTCCCTGACAATTGGAGAAAGTAGTTGTGTGTGCAATAGACGGTCTAACAAGCTAGGCACGGGAGGCTTGAAGACCCGCTCACGGCGACTTCCTCGTCTTCGCCCGAGAGAGAGGCACGCGATGGGGCTGCGTTGAGTTGACAATAATAACGACACGCGTTACTATCGGCCTGCGTGACTATCAGGGACTTCAAGTGCAAGGACACCCAAGCCCTCTTCGAGGGCAAGCGAGTCAAGCGCTGGGTGAATATCGAACGACCCGCCCTACGCAAGCTTGCGCTGCTGGACTGGTCGCAGGTACTTGATGATCTGAGGGTGCCACCAGGCAACCATCTCGAGGCACTGAAGGATGACCGAAAGGGACAACACAGCATCCGCATCAATCAACAATGGCGAGTCTGCTTCGTCTGGACAGCAGACGGGGCCACAGATGTAGAGATCGTCGACTATCACTGAAGGATTCACCATGCGAACGGTTCTCCCAGTCTCCCCGGGGGAAATGCTGGAGGAAGAATTCCTCAAGCCGCTCGGTTTGACGAAGTACCGCCTCGCCAAGGACATCGGCGTGCCAGCCCAGCGCATCGGCGAGATCGTCGCTGGCAGGCGGGCCATCACGGCCGACACGGACTTGCGGCTTTGCCGCTACTTCGGCCTGAGTGACGGCTGGTGGCTGCGTGGCCAGGTCGCGTATGACACAGCCCTTGCAAGGGAAGCCTTGCAGGAGGAGCTGGCGACCATCCAAAGGTGCACGCTCCTGGCCGCGTAGCCTGCGCCGCGCGCCAACCCTTCGGACTCCTTCAGATATACCCCGGCATCGCATGCACATGCCGCATGTGCAGCGACATGCCCAGCGCGGCCATGTGATTGCCGTCGCGGCCCAGGATGCGTTCGGCCAGGGGCAGGAAGATGTCTTCCTCGGTGCGGGCATGGCGGTGGTAGCGGCGCACCAGCTCGGCGAGGCCGGGGCCGTCGATGGCGGCGTCTTCGCCTTTGGCCACCTTCTTCACCGCCGGGCGCAGCAGCATCCACTGCGCCTCCACGTCGCGGTGTTCGGCGACCAGCTTGTCCACCAGCTCGCGCACCGTCGCCTGCTCTTCCGGCCGCGCGGAGCGCAGGACCGCGGGGAACAGCTCGGACTCTTCCTCCGCATGATGGGGCATCACCGCATCGTCGAACAGCTTCAGCGCGTCGCGCGCCATGCGCCGCGCCAGCATGGCGGCGTCGGCCAGTTCGGCCAGGCGTGAGCAGGCTTCCAGCTGGGTGATCAGGCCGATGTGGCAGCGGTGGAAACCGTCGATCGGGTTGGCATCGGTGGCGGTGGCGGGCGTGGTCATGGCATTCCTTCGTCGATGCCATGCATGGTCCCGCCGCGTCGGCCGCTGCTCGTTGACGCAGGTCAACTGCACGCGGCACGGCTGCCTGCAACATGCAGCGTCTGTTGTCGAACCTACCCGCACGCCGCCATGTTCAAGCACATCCTCCTGGCCACTGACGGTTCTTCCGCCTCCACGCACGCGGCCGAGCTGGCCGTCCGCCTGGCCCGCATCCACGGCGCGGAACTGACCGCGCTGTTCGTGGTGGATCCCTACCCCTACGCGGGCGTGGGCGAGGCCAACCCCATGGGCTTCCAGGCCTACATGTCGGCGGCCATGCAGCAGGCCTCGCAGGCGCATGGTCAGGTGATGACGTTGTGCGAGCAGGAACCGCGTGTCACCTTCCATCCGCGCCTGGCCGAAGAGCTGGCGCCGGCCCCCGGCATCCTGCAGACGGCCGAGCAGACCGGCGCCGATCTCATCGTGGTCGGCTCGCACGGCCGCACCGGCGTGGCACGGCTCGTGCTGGGCAGCGTTGCCAACAAGGTGGTGGCCGAGTCGCGCATTCCCGTGCTCGTGGCGCGCTGAGCCGCGCGCCGGCAGGCGCCGCGTGATCGTGCGACACTGCCGGCCGCATGCCGAGCGAGAGACCTGAGACCGCCCGCCCCTGGCAGATCGCCGTTGCCGGCCTGGTGAGCCTGGCGGTGGCCATGGGCATCGGGCGCTTCGCCTTCACCCCCCTGCTGCCCATGATGCTGGCCGAAGGCTCGGTCAACGTGGCCGGTGCCAGCCTGCTCGCCAGCGCCAACTACCTGGGCTACCTCGTCGGCGCCCTCGCCTGCACCTTCCAGCCCTGGCTGTGGCGCCGTTTCGGCTTCGCCTCGCGCGTGAACCCGCCCCGGCTGGTGCGCGGCGGCCTGGTCGCCACCGCGCTGCTGACGCTGGGCATGGCCTTCCACCTGCCCGCGGCGTGGCCGCTGCTGCGCTTCGCCGCCGGCGTGGCCAGCGCGGTGGTGTTCCTCTACACCTCGGGCTGGTGCCTGGAGCAGCTCGCGCGCCGCGGCGTGCCGGAGATGGGCGCGCTCATCTACACCGGCCCGGGTGCCGGCATCGTCGTGAGCGGCCTGGTCGCGAGTGCGCTGGTGGCCGCGCAGGTGCCGGCGGCCAGTGGCTGGCTGGGCTTCGGCGTGCTCGCGG
>NZ_JAYRZR010000023.1:0-48588 GCF_041916345.1 Ramlibacter sp. | reverse complement strand
TCCAAAGTGCGCCGCGCGCGGACCCACGGCTTTCTGGTCCGCATGAAGACCCGCGGTGGCCGCGCCGTCATCAACGCGCGCCGCGCCAAGGGCCGCAAGCGCCTGGCTGCCTGATCGGCGCTGCAGCGCAGCCTGCTGCGGCCCGCCCTTCGCTCGTGCAGCGGCTCAAGACCCGGGCACAGTTCGAGGCGGCCATGGCAGGCGGCACCTTCTCCCGCACGGCGCATTTCGTGCTGCATCGCGCGGCACTGGATGCGCCGGCTGCCCCCGCAGGGCCTGGGTCCAAGCGACCGCAGGCCCTGTTTGCTGTGCACGATCAGCCGTGGGTGGGGGCCGTGGTGCCCAAGCGCTGGGCCCGCCGGGCCGTCACCCGCAATGGCATCCGTCGCCAGGTCTACGCCTTGAGTGCCGAGTTCGCGCCTCGCCTGCCAGCCGCCGCCTTCGTGGTGCGGCTGCGGTCGACGTTCGACCGCGCGCAGTTCCCCAGCGCCTGGTCACTGCCGCTGAAGGCGGCGGTGCGCGCGGAACTGCTGCAGCTGTTCGAGCGCGCGGCGGTCCGCACGCCCCCGGCCGCCCGTGCCGCCGGCCAGCCATGATCCGCGCGCTGCTCATTGGCCTGGTCAAGGGCTACCGGCTGCTGCTGTCGCCCTGGCTGGGCTCGTCGTGCCGCTTCACGCCCACCTGCTCGGCCTACTCGCTGGAGGCGCTGCAGCGCCACGGCGCGGCGGCCGGCACCTATCTCACCGTGGCGCGCATCGCCCGCTGCCACCCCTGGTGCGCGGGCGGGCATGATCCCGTGCCGGCCGTGCCGCCGGGCCTGTTCACCCGCTGGACCGGCTCACCCCAAGAGAAGAAAACCCCATGAATGACATCCGCCGCACCATCCTCTGGGTGATCTTCGGCTTTTCGATGGTGATGCTGTGGGACCAATGGCAGATCCACAACGGTCGCCAGGCCACCTTCTTCCCCTCGCCGCGCCCGGCCGCCACCGCGCAGGCACCGGCCACGCCCGGCTCCGGCACGGCCGGCGTGCCCGCGCCCAGCGCCACGGCGCAGCCGGCCGGCGCCGCGGCCACGCCGCGTGCCGTGCCCGGCACCAGCACCGCGCCGGCGGCCGCGCGCGAGCGCGTGACGCTCACCACCGACGTGATGCGCGTCACCTTCGACACGCTGGGCGGCTCGGTGGTGCGCACCGAGTTCCTGAAGCACATGGCCAAGTCCGTCACCGAGAAGTCGACCGACAACTTCGTGCTGCTGGAGTCCGGCCCGGATCACATCTACGTGGCCGACACCGGCCTGGTGGGCGGTGACTTCCCGAACCACAAGACGGTGATGACGTTCAGCGGCGAACGCACCCTCAAGGACGGCGCCAACGAGCTGGTGGCCCGCTTTGAATCGCCCGTGCAGGGCGGCGTGAAGCTGGTGAAGACCTACACGCTGCGCCGCGGCGCCTATGACGTGGCGGTCACGCACGAGGTGGTGAACGCCGGCGCCGCGCCGGTCAGCCCGCAGCTCTACCTGCAGCTCGTGCGCGGCGGCAGCAGCTCGGGCGGCAACTTCCTCACCAACCCCACGGGCACCTTCACCGGCCCGGCGGTCTACACCGACGCCAAGAAGTTCCAGAAGATCGAGTTCACCGACATCGAGAAGAACAAGGCAGACTTCCAGAAGGACAGCACCAACGGCTACATCGCCATGGTGCAGCACTATTTCGCCAGCGCCTGGATCCTGCCCGAGGGCGTGAAGCGCGAGAACTTCGTGCGCAAGGTCGATGCCAACCTGTACTCGGTGGGCACGCTGTCGCCCCTGCCGCCGGTGGCGCCGGGCGCCGCGCAGAAGGTGGAGTCGCGCCTGTTCATGGGCCCGCAGGAAGAGAAGATGCTCGAGCGCGTGTCGCCCGGGCTGGACCTGGTGAAGGACTACGGCATCTTCACCATCATCGCCAAGCCGCTGTACTGGCTGCTGGACAAGATCCACAACGTGCTGGGCAACTGGGGCTGGTCCATCATGGCCCTGGTGCTGGTGATCAAGATCGCCTTCTACTGGCTGCAGGCCAAGGGCTACGAGAGCATGGCCAAGATGAAGGCCATCAACCCGCGCGTGATGGTGCTGCGCGAGCGTTACAAGGACAACCCGCAGCAGATGCAGCAGGAGATGATGCGCATCTACCGCGAGGAGAAGGTCAACCCCCTGGGCGGCTGCCTGCCGATCATGGTGCAGATCCCGGTGTTCATCGCGCTGTACTGGGTGCTGCTGTCCAGCGTGGAGATGCGCAACGCCCCCTGGATCGGCTGGATCCGCGACCTCGCCTCGCCGGACCCGTACTTCATCCTGCCGCTGGTGATGACGCTCACCACCCTGCTGCAGACGGCGCTGAACCCGGTGCCGCCCGATCCCATGCAGGCCAAGCTGATGTGGTTCATGCCGCTGATCTTCTCGGTCATGTTCTTCTTCTTCCCGGCCGGCCTGGTGCTGTACTGGATCACCAACAACGTGCTGTCGATCGCGCAGCAGTGGCTGATCAACACCCGCATGGGCGTGCCGCCCGAGTTCAATCTCCCGAAGTTCTCGTGAAGCCGACGCCGGTGGCGCGGCATCACGATGCTGGCGGTCCAGACGGACGGCTGCGCCGCCGCTGACCGCCAGCGCGCGCGCTGGGGCGCGCGGG
Organism: Ramlibacter sp.; assembly: GCF_041916345.1. Taxonomy (GTDB): domain Bacteria; phylum Pseudomonadota; class Gammaproteobacteria; order Burkholderiales; family Burkholderiaceae_C; genus Ramlibacter. The sequence continues at coordinate 45,920 of NZ_JAYRZR010000023.1, read as the reverse complement.
GGCGCGACGCTTCGCGCGCGCCCGGGGTCGACGAGCTGCGCTCGTCATCCCCGCGCCGTTCTGTAGGCTAGGGTGCAAGCCCAGCGTTTGGTGGGCATCCCTGTCGCGCTTGTCATCGCTGAGGTTGCGCTTCGCTCCACCATCAGCCTACGAGTGCCCAGCGCGCCAGCGCCTTCAGCTCGCCGCCTCGGCCCTAAACTGACCCCCCGCCCATGCTCGCCCGCCTCGCCCAACCCATCGCTGCCATCGCCACCGCGCCCGGGCGCGGCGCAGTGGGCATCGTGCGCGTGTCGGCAGCCAGCGTGCAGCCGATCATCGAGGCCGTGTGCGGCCGCGCGCTGAAGCCGCGCGAAGCCACCTACCTGCCCTTTCTCGACGCGGCCGGCCAGCCCATCGACCAGGGGCTGGCGATCCACTTTCCCGCGCCTCACTCCTATACCGGCGAAGACGTGCTGGAGCTGCAGGCCCACGGCGGCCCGGTGGTGCTGCAACTGCTGCTGGCGCGCTGCCTCGCGGCGGGCAGCGGCATCGGCCTGCGGGTGGCGGAGCCGGGCGAGTTCACGCGTCGCGCCTTCCTGAACGGCAAGCTGGACCTGGCCCAGGCCGAGGCGGTGGCGGACCTGATCGATGCCAGCACCGAGGCGGCAGCGCGTAGCGCGGCGCGCTCGCTCGCGGGCGCCTTCTCGCGCGAGGTGGAAGCGCTGCGCGAGGCGCTGGTGCACCTGCGCATGCTGGTGGAAGCCACGCTGGACTTTCCGGAAGAGGAGATCGACTTCCTGCGCAAGGCCGACGCCGAGGGCCAGCTCGCGCGCCTCCAGCAGAAGGTGGCCGAAGTGCTGGACCGCGCGCGGCAGGGCGCGCTGCTGCGCGAAGGCCTGCACGTGGTGATCGCGGGCCAGCCGAACGCCGGCAAGAGCTCGCTGCTGAACGCGCTGGCGGGCGCCGAGCTCGCCATCGTCACGCCGATCCCCGGCACCACGCGCGACGTGGTGCGCCAGCAGATCCAGATCGAGGGCGTGCCGCTGCATGTGGTGGACACCGCCGGCCTGCGCGACAGCGCGGATGCGGTGGAGCGCATCGGCATCGAGCGCGCCTGGGGCGAGATCGGCCGTGCCGACGCGGTGCTGTTCCTGCATGACCTCACCCGCGCCACGGACGCGGACAGCCAGGCCGCCGACGCCGCCATCGCGCAAGGGCTGCGCGCGACGATGGCCGAGGCCGTGCCGGTGATCGACGTGTGGAACAAGCTCGATCTGGCCGCGCCAGCCGATGCGATTGCGACCCCGTCGACCGCGGATCGCGAGGCCGCGGCACCGATCCACCTCTCCGCCCGCACCGGCGAAGGCCTGGACGCACTGCGCGCGCGCCTGCTGGCGCTGGCCGGCTGGCATGCGCCGCCCGAGGGCCTGTTCATCGCACGCGAACGCCACCTGCAGGCGCTGCGCCGCGTGGACGCGCATCTGATGGAGGCGGCCGCGCACCTGGCGGGCGAGGCGCAGGCGCTGGACCTGCTGGCCGAGGAGTTGCGGCTGGCGCAGAACGCGCTGAACGAGATCACCGGCGCCTTCGGCGCCGACGACCTGCTGGGCGTGATCTTCAGCCGCTTCTGCATCGGCAAGTGAGTGTGCGGGCCCAGCGCCCTGCAACCACGCCGTTACACCCGCACGCCTTCTCGTATCTCCCGTAAGACCGGCCTTACAAAGCTTGTGCGACGCAGGCGTGCACCGTACCGTGCGGCCCCATGAACGCTCCCCTGCCCACCACCCTCCGCTTTGACGTGCAAGGCCTGGTCCAGGCCGTCACCCACAACCACTCGCCCGAGGCCGTGCGCCCCGCGCTCACGCCCACGCAGTGGGAGTTGCTCGGCACCTACCTGCAGCCGCTGGCGCTGGCGCCGCGCCAGGTGCTGATCCGACAGAACGGCAACGACCGCAACGTCTACCTGGTCGAAAGCGGCCAGCTCGCGGTGCACTACGAGGACGACAAGGGCCGGCTGCGTCTGGCCTCGGTCAGTGCCGGCTCGGCGGTGGGCGAGGGCGCCTTCTTCAGCCGGCAGCCGCGCAACGCCACGGTGCAGGCCACCTCGCCCAGCAAGGTGTGGTCGCTCACGCCGATCCGCTTCACGGAACTGGCCAACCGGCAGCCCGCGCTGGCGCTGGAACTCGCCATGGCGCTGGGTGCGCTGGTGTCGCGGCGCCTGTCCAACCGGCCCAAGCGCGTGGCCGTCACCTGAGGCTCGGCACGGCCGGGCTGCATGCCTGAGCGGCGCGCGGGGGCACGGGAAAAATGTCACGTGATGCCGCGCTCTGTGGCCAAATCCCTCCTGCGCCGTGCAAAAAGTCCTGCTGCGATGCCGCATGCCCGACTAAACTGCGCCCCTGAGCGCCTCGAATCGCAAACCAAAGTGTGATTGGCCAGGCGCAGAAAGGCCTTGCCATGTCCCTCTTCAGCTGGCTCTCGCCCAAGAAGAAAGCCGCTCCGCCGCCAGCCGCGCCGCAAAGCTCGGGCCTGTCGCGCATGGAGTCCACCAAGCCCTATGCGGCAGCGCGCCAGCCCGCGCCCAACGCCCAGCCCGCCAACCGCAAGCAGGAGCGCATGGCCCGCCGCGAGCTGCTGTACAGCGTGGTGCGTGATGCCATGGTGCATGCCGGCGTGCTGTCCTCCAGCTACAAGTTCAAGGTGCTCTCGCTCGATCCGCGCGGGCGCCAGTTCCTGGTGATGGTCGATCTCTCGGCCGGCGCCGCCACCGATACCGCGCGCCTGGCCGAGATCGAGGCCCTCATCGCCCAGCAGGCGCGCGCCCGCTTCGACATCCTGGTCACCGCCTGCTACTGGCGCTCCATCGAGCACGTCGCCGTCGGCGAGCCGGCCGTGCGCCCCGTGCCCTCGCGCCCGGCGCCGCTGCAGGCCGAGCCACCGCAGCGCGAAGCCGCCACCTCGCAGCCGGCGGAGCTGATGCCCGCGCCGGCCGCGCACCGCAACGGCCGCCACGAACCCCTGCACCCGGACGAGATGACGGCCTTCCGCCAGGCCCTGGCCACCGGCATGGGCGGCGCCCAGGCGATGCAGCAGGCCCATGCGGCCACCCGCCCGGCAGACGCCCATGCGGGCGGCGGCGCGCACGCCAAGGCGTTCGACGGCTCGCACAAGCACGGTCCGCAGAGCTACACCCTGCTCACCGGCTTCGAGGACACCGAGATGGCGGATGACGGGTCCGAGCCCGCCTCGGGGGCGGCGCTCAGCGCCACGCAATACGGCGACCTGCGCTGAGGCAAAGCTCCGGGCCTGCACCGCCCGGCGGGACATGATGACTTCTGCATGACACAGGGCTTACACTCCCGCGCCACCAGCGACCGGCGCAAGACAAGGAGGAGGCCCGAATGAATGTGCAGCAACTCGCCCAGGCCGTCAGCGACCTGCAGGCCAAGGATGCCCTGCCCGTCAAGCTGACGCCCGAGGAATGGAAGGCCCTCGCCCCCTACCTCACCGTGCGCTACCTGCGCGAAGGCGAGCCGCTCATGCACGAGGGCGATTGCGACCGCCAGCTCTTCATCCTGGCCGACGGCGAGCTGGAGGTGCGCACCCGCGGCCACGTGATCGCCACCATCAAGCCCGGCAGCGTCGTGGGCGAAGGCACGTTCTTCTCGGGCCAGCCGCGCAGCGCCACCGTCACGCCCTCGCGCCCCGGCGTGGCCTGGGGCCTGGCCTGGGAGCGCTTCGACCGCCTCTCGCACAAGCACCCGCGCCTGGCGGTGGACCTGATCACCGGCCTCGCCACCGTGCTGGCGATCCGCATGCGTGAGGCGGTGCTGGTCGGCCACTTCGCCTGATCGGCGCCGGCCCGCGGGCCACTCAGTGGCCGGCGAACGACACGAAGGTGAAGACCTTCAGCCCGGCCTCGCGCAGGCGCTGCGAGCCGCCCAGCTCGGGCAGGTCCACGATGGCGGCGCCTTCCACCACCTCGCCGCCCAGCTTCTCCAGCAGCTTCTTGCCGGCCATCATGGTGCCGCCGGTGGCCACCAGGTCGTCGATCAGCAGCACGCGCTGGCCGGGCCGCACGGCGTCGGTGTGCAGTTCCACCGTGGCGCTGCCGTACTCCAGCTCGTAGGTTTCCTCCACCGTGGTGAAGGGCAGCTTGCCCTTCTTGCGGATCGGCACGAAGCCCAGGCCCAGCTCGTAGGCCACCACGGAGCCGAGGATGAAGCCTCGCGCATCCAGGCCCGCCACCACGTCGGGCCGGCGGTTCATGTAGCGGTGCACGAAGGCGTCGATCAGCACGCGGAAGACCTTCGGGTCCTGCAGCAGCGGCGTGATGTCGCGGAACTGCACGCCGGGCGCAGGCCAGTCGGGCACGGTGCGGATGTGGGCGCGCAGGTAGTCGCCCACGGGCAGCGGGGTGTCGTCGTCGGTCGGGTTCATGTCATCCCTTCAGCAGGATCTCTTCGGCGCGGGCCAGCGGCTCGGGCCGGCCGGACAGCACCAGGGTGTCGCCGTCATGGAACACGGGGTCGGCCTCCGGGTCCTCGGCGCGGCCGCTGGCGCGGCGCAGGCTGACCACCCGCACGCCTTGCGCATGCAGCGCGTAGTGGCTGAGCGGGCGGCCCAGTGCGCGTGCGCCCAGCGGCAGGTTCACCGTGGCCAGGCGCTCCTGGTCCACCTCGTCGGCGCCGCTGTCGTCGGCACCGTGGAAGTAGCCGCGCAGCAGGTTGTAGCGCGCGTCGCGCTGCTCCTGCACGATGCGCAGCACGCGCCGCATCGGCACGCCCACCAGCGCCAGCGCATGCGTGGCCAGCATCAGCGAGCTCTCCAGCGCCTCCGGCACCACTTCGGCGGCACCGGCTGTCTGCAGCTTCTCCAGGTCGTGGTCGTCCTGCGTGCGCACGATCACCGGCACCGTGGCCGCGTGCGCGCGCACATTGGCCAGCACCTTCATCGCGCCGGGGATGTCCAGGTAGGTCACGGCCACCAGGCTCGCGCGCGCCAGGCCGGCGGCCATCAGCGCCTGCAGCCGCGCGGCGTCGCCGAACACCACCGAGTCGCCGGCCGCGGCGGCCTGCCGCACGCGGTCGGGGTCGAGATCCAGCGCCATGTAGGGAATGCCCTCGCGCTCCAGCATGCGCGCCATGTTCTGGCCGCAGCGGCCGTAGCCGCAGATGATCACGTGCTTGTTGGCGTTGATGGACTTGCGCGCGATGGTGGTCATCTGCAGCGACTGCAGCAGCCACTCGCTGGCCACCAGCTTCATCACGATGAAGTTGCTCCACTGCACGATGAAGGGCGTGGCCAGCATGGAGAGCACCATGCTCGCGAGGATGGGGTTCATCAGCTCCGGCGGCACCAGGTTCTGGCCGCGCGCCAGTGCCAGCAGCACGAAGCCGAACTCGCCCGCCTGCGCCAGGTACAGGCCGGTGCGCAGCGAGACGCCCATGCTGGCGCCGAAGCCGCGCGCCAGCGCCGTCACCAGCGCCAGCTTGAACAGCACCGGCAGCGTCACCAGTAGCAGCACCAGGCCCCACTGCTGGGCCACCGGCCGCCAGTCCAGCAGCATGCCGATGGTGATGAAGAACAGGCCCAGCAGCACATCGTGAAAGGGGCGGATGTCCGCCTCCACCTGGTGCTTGTACTCCGTCTCGGAAATCAGGATGCCGGCGATGAAGGCCCCCAGCGCCAGCGACAGGCCGGCCAGCTCGGTCAGCCAGGCCAGGCCCAGCGTGATCAACAGCAGGTTCAGCACGAACAGCTCTTCGCTGCGGCGCCGCGCCACCAGCGTGAGCCACCAGCGCATCAGCTTCTGGCCGCCCACCAGCAGCAGGGTGATCAGCATCACCGCCTTCAGGCCGGCCAGCGCCAGCGCACCGAACAGCTCCTCCGGCGGGCTGCCCAGCGCGGGAATCAGCACCAGCAGCGGCACCACCGCCAGATCCTGGAACAGCAGCACGCCCATGACGCGCTGGCCGTGCTCGGACTCCATCTCCAGCCGGTCGGCCATCAGCTTGACCACGATGGCGGTGCTGCTCATCGCCAGCGCGCCGGAGAGCGCCACCGCCGACTGCCAGCGCAGGCCCCAGGCGGCCGGCGCGAACAGGGCCAGCGCCATGGCGCCCGCGGTGACCAGCAGCATGGTCAGCACCACCTGCGACAGGCCGAGGCCGAACACATGGGTGCGCATGGCGCGCAGCTTGGAGAGGTTGAACTCCAGGCCGATCACGAACATCAGGAACACCACGCCGAACTCCGCCAGGTGGCGCACGCTCTCGGAGTTCTGGGCCAGCGCCAGCGCATTGGGGCCGATGACCACGCCCACCGCCAGGTAGCCCAGCATGGGCGGCAGCTTCAGGCTGCGGCAGGCCACCACCCCCAGCACGGCGGCCAGCAGGTAGAGCAGCGTCAGCTCCAGCGAGGTCATGGGCACATCGTAGTGCAGGCGCGTCGATAGAATCCGCCGGATGAGCGCAGACCCCGTCCGAGAGCCCGCCCCCGGCTTTGACGCCGCGCGCGTGCTGGCCCTCGCGAACGAGACGTTCGAGATCGAGGCGGCGGCCGTGCAGGGCCTGAAGGCCCGCACGGGGGAGGCCTTCGTGCGCGCCGTGCAGGCCATGCTGGCCGTGCGCGGCCGCGTGGTGGTGATGGGCATGGGCAAGAGCGGCCACATCGGCCGCAAGGTGGCGGCCACCCTGGCCTCCACCGGCACGCCGGCGATGTTCGTGCACCCGGCCGAGGCCAGCCACGGTGACCTGGGCATGATCAAGGCGATCGATCTCGTGCTGGCCATCTCCAACGGCGGCGAGAGCGACGAGATCACCGCCATCCTGCCGGTGCTCAAGCGGCAGGGCGTGCTGCTGGTGGCGATGACCGGCAACGCGCAGTCCACCCTGGCGCGGCATGCGGACATCGTGCTGGACAGCGGCGTGGCGCGCGAGGCCTGCCCGCTGCAGCTGGCGCCCACGGCCAGCACCACCGCGCAGCTCGCGCTGGGCGATGCGCTGGCGGTGGCGCTGCTGGATGCACGCGGCTTCCGCGCCGAGGACTTCGCGCGCTCCCACCCGGGTGGCGCGCTCGGGCGCAAGTTGCTCACCCACCTGTCCGACGTCATGCGCACCGGCGACGCGGTGCCGCGCGTGGCGCCGGACACACCGTTCCCGGACCTCATGCGCGAGATGAGCGCCAAGGGCCTCGGCGCCTCGGCCATCGTGGACGAGCAGGGCCGCGTGCAGGGCATCTTCACCGATGGGGACCTGCGCCGGCTGATCGAGCGCGGCGTGGACCTGCGGGCCATGCGCGCGCGCGACGTGATGCATGCCGGCCCGCGCGTGATCCGCAATGACGCGCTGGCGGCCGAGGCGGCCAGCCTGATGGAGCAGCACCGCATCACCAGCGTGCTGGTGGTGGACGCGCAGGACCGCCTGGTCGGCGCCGTGAACAGCAACGACCTGATGCGGGCGAAGGTGATATGAGCCCGGCCCCCGCCCTTACCTTCCCGCCCGAGCTGCTGCTGGCCGCGCAGGGCATCCGCGTGGCGTTCTTCGACATCGACGGCGTGCTCACCGACGGCGGCCTGTACCTGGGCGCGGACGGCGAGACGCTCAAGCGCTTCCACATCCTCGACGGCCTCGGGCTCAAGCTGCTGCAGCGTGCCGGCATCACCCCGGCGGTGATCACCGGGCGTGACTCGCCGCCGCTGCGCCGCCGGCTGGAAGCGCTGGGCATCACCCACGTGCACTACGGCACCGAGGACAAGCGCCCGGCGGCCGAACAGACGCTGGCCCGGCTGGGCCTGGACTGGTCGCAGGCCGCCGGCATCGGCGACGACTGGCCCGATCTGCCCGTGCTCACGCGCTGCGCCTTCGCCGCCGCGCCGGCCAACGCGCATGCCGAGGTACGCGCCCGCGCCCGCTACGTCACCCAGGCGGCGGGCGGCCACGGCGCGGCGCGCGAGTTCTGTGATCTGCTGCTGGTCGCCAGCGGCCGCTACGCCGCCCTGCTGGAGGCCTACGGGTGACGCTGCGCAACCTGCAGCGCGCCTGGGACCGGCTCTCGATCTACCTGCCGGTCATCCTCATGGGGCTGATGGCCCTGGGCACCTACTGGCTGGTGCGCAGCACGCCCAGCCTGGGCGCGGTGGCCGCCGACGCGCCGCCCACGCACGATCCCGACTACTTCATGCGCCGCTTCTCGGTGAAGTCGTTCGACCCGGCCGGCCGGCTGAAGAGCGAGATCCAGGGCCAGGAGGCGCGCCACTACCCGGACACCGACACACTGGAGATCGACCAGCCGCGCATCCGCTCCTACAACGAGCGCGGCGTGCTCACCGTGGCCACGGCGCGACGCGCGATCTCCAACGCCGACGGCTCGCAGGTGCAGCTGATCGGCGACGCGTTGGTCACCCGCGAGGGCGTCGACGCACAGGGGCGCCCCCTGCCGGCGCTGGAGATTCGCGGCGAGTTCCTGCACGCCTACCTTGACGTGGAGCGTGTCCGCTCAGACCAGCCGGTGCAGCTGCGCCGGGGCGGCGACGCCTTCAGCGCCGACACGCTCGCCTACGACAACCTCGACCGCCTGCTGCTGATGCAGGGCCGCGTGCGCGGCACGCTGCAGGCCCGCCCCCGCCCATGACCCCTACCTCCCTGCCCGTCGCGGCGGCCGCCCGGCCGCTGGTGTTCATCACCGGCGCCTCCAGCGGCATCGGCCAGGCGCTGGCCGAGCGCTTCCATCGCGCCGGCTACCGGCTGGCCCTGGTGGCCCGCCGCACCGACGAGATCGCACGCTGGGCCGAGGCGAAGGCGCTGCCGGCGGACGACTGGCGCATGTACGCGGCCGACGTGGCGCAGACCGACAGCATCGTCGCCGCCGGCCAGGCCTGCCTGGCGCAGCAGGGCGTGCCGGACGTGGTGATCGCCAACGCGGGCATCAGCATCGGCATCGACACGGCCGAGCGCTCGGACATCGACGTCATCGCGCGCACCTTCGCCGTCAACAACGTCGGCCTGGCCGCCACCTTCCACCCCTTCGTGCGCGCCATGGCCGCGCGCGGCAGCGGCCGGCTGGTGGGCATCGCCAGCGTGGCGGGCATCCGCGGCCTGCCCGGCCATGGCGCCTACTGCGCCAGCAAGGCCGGGGTGATCAGCTACTGCGAAAGCCTGCGCGGCGACCTGCGGCCCAGCGGCGTGCGCGTGGTCACCATCGCGCCGGGCTACGTGGACACGCCGCTCACGCGCAAGAACCGCTACGGCATGCCTTTCCTGATGGCGCCCGAGGCCTTTGCCGACGCGGCCTTCCGCACCATCGAGGCGGGTGTGAGCTACCGCGTCATCCCCTGGCAGATGGGCGTGGTGGCGAAGCTGCTGCGCCTGCTGCCGAACGCGGTGTTCGACCGCGCCGTGGCCGGCCGGGCGCGCAAGCACCGCGAGGGCGAGGCCGGCTGAGCGCGGCTCGCCCGCCCCAAGCAAGCCCGCCCCAAGCAAAAGGGACCCCGAAGGGTCCCTTTCTCGTCATCATGACCGATGAAGGCCGCTGGCCTGCATCCGCCGGAAGCGATCAGTAGCCGCCGCGGCCGCCACCACCGCCGCCGCCACGCGGGCCGGCGCCGTAGGGGCTGCGAAAGCCGCCGTCCTGGCCGCCGCGGCCGCCGTAGCCGCCGCCGCCGGAGCGACCGCCGCCACCGCCACCACCGCCGCCACCACCGCCACCACCGCCACCACCGCCGTAGCCGCCGGTGCGGGGGCGCTGCTCCATCGGGCGAGCCTCGTTCACCACGATGCTGCGGCCGCCCAGGGGCTGGCCGTTCATGCCGTTGATGGCGGCTTGCGCCTCTGCGTCACTGCCCATCTCGACGAAGCCGAAGCCCTTGGAGCGACCGGTCTCGCGCTCCATCATGACCTTGGCGCTGCTGACCGAGCCGAACTGGCTGAAGGCCTGCTCAAGATCGCTGTCGCGCATCTGATACGGCAGATTGCCGACGTAAAGTTTATTGCCCATCGAGTGGGACTCCTCAAGAAAGACTAAGAACCGACAGCGATGGAGTCCCGAAAGCGCATTCAACCGAGCGACGCGAAAGGCACCTGTACACCGCAACCCGCGCGCGAGCCCATGGCCCGATCCACGCTCTGGCATTATGAGGCACAACCCCACGCGCATGGCAAGAGGTGCGGCGCGCATGAGACGCCGGATTTTCCCGCAGGCCCCCGCAACCCCCGCCGCGCCCCGATTTCGTGCGCGAAGTGCGCCATGACGGGGAGGATCGTCACTCCCCCGGCTGCTGGTAGTTGCGCCACTGCCGCATGGCGTTGCGCATGGTGAGTACCTGGCGCTCCACCCGGGGGCAGGCGGCGCAGGCCCACAGGTGCAGGCGCAGCGCCACCCGGTCGGCCAGCGGCAGCGCGCGGTCTTCCCGGGCCACCATCAGCGCGGTGGCTTCCTTGCAGGTGCGGCGCAGGATCCTCATGCGGCGTTGGGGCGGTTTCCGAACCAGTTGAGTTGAAGGCACTCGCGCAGGCGCATGCGGGCGCGGTGCAGTTGCACGTACAGGTTCGTCGGGGTGAGCTGGAGCTCCTTACAGATCTCCTCGCTGGAGAGTTCCAGCCATTCGCGCATCAGGAACACCCGCCCCATGGCGGCCGGCAGCTTCTCGGTGCAGGCCTCCAGCACGGCCATGAACTGGCGGCTTGAGAGATCCTGCTCGGGGTTGCCCCATTCGGCCGGCGGCGCGGCGTAGTGGCCATCGGCGCGGAACAGCAGGGCCTCCAGCGCTTCGTCCTCGCTGCCCTCGTCGGCGGCCAGCGCCACCTCGCGCTGGCGCTGGCGCAGCTGGTCGATCACCTTGTGCTTGAGGATGCCCACCAGCCAGGTCTTGAGCTGGCTGCGGTTGCCGAAGGACTGCGGCTTGGCCAGCGCGGCCAGCAGCGTCTCGGAGACCGCGTCTTCGGCCCAGGCGTCGTTGCGCAGCTGCAGCCGCGCGAAACGCAGCAGGTAGCCACGGTGCTCGGCCAGTTCGTCCTGGATCGCCATGCGCGCCTGGGGGCAGGTTGTAAGGCGCGGATCATCGCACACGACCCATGCGAATGCTCATCCGCCTGGAGTCCGCCATGCCTGTCCGTCCCGCCGTCGCCACGGCGCTTGTCACCCTGCTGCTGGCCCTGGGCCTGGGCGCCAGCCCGGCGCCCGCGGCCGCCCAGGCAGCCGCCCCGGCATCGACCACCGCCACGCCCTCGCTGGCCGGCTCCACCCTGGAAGGGCAGCCCTTCGATCTCGCGCGGCTGCGCGGCAAGGTGGTGCTGGTGATGTTCTGGTCGACCGGCTGCGCGGTGTGCCGCGACAAGATGCCCGAGCTGCGGCAGAACTACGCGGGATGGGCTGGCAAGCCGTTCGAGCTGGTGCTGGTGTCCACGGACCGGCAGCTGGCCGACGTGCAGGCCTACGACGCGATCATCGCCCGCACCGTGCCGCTCACCCAGCGCTTCGTGCAGCTGTGGGCCGGCGCGCCGGGCTTCCGCAGCGGCTTCGGCGCGCCGGGCACCCTGCCGGCCGGCTTCCTGATCGACAAGACCGGCCGCGTGGTGGAGCGCTATCAGGGCCGCATTCCGGCCGAGGCCTGGGACCGCATCGCGGACCTGCTGTAAGAACCGGCGCGCCGCGCTGACCAAGGCTCAACCCGGGGCTGGCGCAAGCAGGCACGGGTGGTCCTCAACCCTTCACTGCACACCTGAACCAGGAGATCTCACATGAACCAACGCGCCCTCATCGCCGCCGCTGCCGCCACCCTGCTCACCGGCCTCATGGCCGCCGCGCCCGCTGAAGCCCAGCAGCCGGCCAAGGCCGAGAAGGAGAAGTGCTATGGCATCGCCAAGGCCGGCCAGAACGACTGCGCCAACCTGAGCGGCACGCACTCGTGCGCCGGCCAGGCCAAGACGAACGACGATCCCGCCGAGTGGAAGTACGTGGCCAAGGGCACCTGCAAGAGCATGAAGGGCCTGACCGCTGAGGAGGCCAAGGCCAAGGCGAAGAAGGCCTGATGGCCATGGCGCCTGTCGCCTCCCTGCCCGCGACCGGCACCCGCCGATGCCCGCCGCCCTTGCGCGCGGGCATCGGCTGGCGGCAGCCGCACTATGGCGCGCTGCTGCGCGAGCGCCCGGCGCTCGGCTTCCTCGAAGTCCACGCCGAGAACTTCTTCGGCGACGGCGGCGCGCCGCTGGCGCTGCTGCGCGAGGCGCGCGCGCACTACCCGGTCAGCCTGCATGGCGTCGGCCTGGCGCTGGGCTCCGCCGCGGGTGTGGACGAGTGGCACCTGGCCCGGCTCGCGCGGCTGGTGGAGCAGATCGATCCACTGCTGGTGAGCGACCACGCGTGCTTCGCGCGGGTGGGTGGCGCAGACGGTGCGCTGCATGCGGCCGACCTGCTGCCGCTGCCCTACCACGCCGAGTCGCTGGCGGTGCTCGCCGGCAACGTGCAGCGCGTGCAGGATCGGCTGCGGCGCCGCCTGCTGGTGGAGAACCTCTCGGCCTACATCACCCTCGCGGGCAGCGACCGCGACGAGCCCGCCTTCCTGGTCGATCTGGCCCGCCGCACCGGCTGCGGCCTGCTGGTGGACGTGAACAACCTCTACGTCAACGCCCTCAACGCGCAGCGCGCCGGCCACGGCGGCGATCCGCTCGCGGCCTGCATCGCCTGGCTGGATGCGATGCCGGCCGACTGCGTGGGCGAGATCCACCTCGCGGGCCACAGCGCGCTGGAGGACATCGTGATCGATGACCACGGCAGCCGTGTCTGTGAGGACGTCTGGACGCTGTACGCCCATGCCGTCGCCCGCTTCGGCGCTGTGCCCTCGCTCATCGAGTGGGACACGGGCGTGCCCGAACTGGCCGTGCTGCTGCAGGAGGCGCGGCGCGCCGACGCCGTGCTCGCCACAGCGCCTGTGCGGCACGAGACCTGGCCCGAGGCCGCATGACCGCAGCCCTGGTGCGCGCAGCGGCCACGCCGGAATCGACGGTCGCAGGGGCCCTGGCGGCCCAGCAACAGGCGCTGGTGGCGGCGCTGTGGGCGCGTGGTCCGCAAGAGGCGCTCGCGCTGGCCGCCGCGCATCTCGTGCCCGAAGCCACCACCCTGCGCGGCCTGCGTGCCTATCGCAGCAACGGCCGCGCGCTGGCCGTGCGGGCGCTGGCAGCCGCCTATCCCAGCGTCGCGGCGCTGCTGGGCGAGGACAACTTCGAGGCGGTGGCGCAGGCCGTCTGGCTGGCCCATCCGCCCGTGCGCGGTGACATGGCCGAGTGGGGCGGTGACTTGCCGGCATGGATCGCGTCGCGCGCGGACCTGGCGCAGGCCGAGCCCTACCTCGCCGATGTCGCGCGGGTGGACTGGGCGCTGCACGTCGCCGCCAGCGCGGCCGATGCCGAGCCGGACCTGGCCAGTCTCGCGCTGTTGCAGCAGCACGATCCGGACACGCTCACGCTGGTGCTGGCGCCCGGCACGCAAGTGATCGAGTCGCCCTGGCCGGTGGTGAGCCTGGTGCAGGCCCATGCCGGTGATGGCGTGTCCCTCGACGAGGCAGCGGCTCGCCTGAGGGCCGGCGAAGCCGAGCCGGCGCTGGTCTGGCGCGAGGGGCTGCGACCGCGGGTGCGCGTCGCCGCGTCGGGAGAGGCCGCTTTCGGGCGCGCGCTGCAGGCGGGTGGCAGTCTCGCCCAGGCGCTGGACGCGGCACCCGCATTCGACTTCGCTGCCTGGCTGTCGCCGGCGGTCGCAACCGGCCTGCTGACCGGCGCTGCGCTCATGAACCCGATGGAGAGATCCCCATGAACCTGCCCCCGCCGACGAGCCTCGCCGTGCGCGGCGCCTCGCGTTTCGCGGACCTGCTCGACGCCCTGCAGCCGGCCGCCGCGCTGGCCGCGCGCGGCTACGTGGCCTACGCCTTCTTCGCCTCCGGCCTGACCAAGCTGCGCGACTGGGAAACCACCCTGGCCCTGTTCACCGACGAGTACCAGGTGCCGCTGTTGCCGCCAGCCTGGGCGGCGGTCTCCGGCACCGCCGGTGAGCTGGTGCTGGGCCTGGGCGGCCGCTTCGCCGCGCTGGGGCTGTCGGTGGTGAATGCGGTGGCGGTGGCCTCGCTGCCGGAGATCGCACCGGCCGCGCTGCAGCAGCACCTGCTGTGGGGTGCGCTGCTGGCGGCAGTGGCGGTCTACGGTCCGGGCGCCTGGTCGCTCGACCGGCTGCTGTGGCCGCGCCTGGCGGGCCGGTCGAAGCCACCCGCCGCGACCTGAACCGCGTTACCAGTTCGCTTCGCGGTCGGGTGTGGCGCCGATCTTGTGGATGGCGAGGTCGGCACCCTCGAACTCCTCCTCCGCGCTCAGGCGCAGGCCCATCACCGCCTTCAGCACGCCGTAGACCACGAAGCCGCCGGCCAGCGCCCAGCCCACGCCCATCAGGCTGCCGATGACCTGCGCGCCCAGGCTCACGCCGCCCAGCCCGCCCAGCGCGGTGCCGCCGAACAGGCCGGCCGCGATGCCGCCCCACAGGCCGCACAGGCCGTGCAGCGGCCACACGCCCAGCACGTCGTCGATCTTCCAGCGGTTCTGCGTCAGGGTGAACATGAAGACGAAGATCGCGCCCGCGCCGCCGCCCACCACGAAGGCGCCCAGCGGATGCATCAGGTCACTGCCCGCGCACACCGCCACCAGGCCGGCCAGCGGGCCGTTGTGCACGAAGCCCGGGTCGTTGCGGCCCAGCGCCACCGCCGCGAGCGTGCCGCCCACCATCGCCATCAGCGAGTTCACCGCCACCAGGCCGCTGACCTTGTCCACGGTCTGCGCGCTCATCACGTTGAAGCCGAACCAGCCCACCATGAGCACCCAGGCGCCCAGTGCCAGGAAGGGGATGTTGGAGGGCGGGTGCGCGGAGATCGCGCCGTCCTTGCGGTAGCGGTTGGACCGCGCGCCCAGCAGCAGCACCGCCGGCAGCGCCAGCCAGCCCCCCACCGCGTGCACGACGATGGAGCCGGCGAAATCATGGAACTCCTGGCCGGTGAGGTCCTTGATCCAGGCCTGGATGCCGAAGCGCTGGTTCCACACCACGCCCTCGAACAGCGGGTAGACCAGGCCCACGATCACCGCGGTGGCGATCAGCTGCGGGCCGAAGCGGGCGCGCTCGGCAATGCCACCGGAGATGATGGCCGGGATGGCGGCGGCAAAGGTGAGCAGGAAGAAGAACTTCACCAGCTCGTAGCCGCTCTTCGCCACCAGCTGGTCGGCCCCCACCAGGAAGCTGGTGCCATAGGCCACCGCATAGCCCACCAGGAAGTAGGCGACGGTGGAGACGCTGAAGTCGACCAGGATCTTCACCAGCGCGTTCACCTGGTTCTTCTTGCGCACGGTACCGAGCTCGAGAAAGGCGAAGCCGGCATGCATGGCCAGAACCATGATGGCGCCAAGCAGGATGAACAGGACGTCGGCGCCCTGTTTGAGTGCTTCCATGGGGTCTCCTCAGGATGGTTTTGAACTGTTGTGGTGCGTGACCGACCCGATTTCCCGGTCCGCACCAAAACCAAGCAAGAACTGCGCCAAAAGCGTGCCGGCGCGTGACCGGATGGGCCGGGCTTACAATAGCGGCCTGTCATGGGGGAGTAGCCTCCCTTCGAGCGCGAAAGGGGCTTGCGTCAACAGACTTGGAATCCACGGGTTCCATGGCGCAGGCGGCACATCGGCTTGGCGAGACCTTTGACTGCGTGGCCCTGTTCCGCCGGGGCGCCCACGCGGTCATCGGTTGTTCGTTCGCCCCGGCCGGAGCCCCCTTGCATGGAAGCCTTCCTCGTCTCCACCGGCATCGTCGCCCTCGCTGAAATGGGTGACAAGACGCAGTTGCTGTCGCTCGTCCTCGCCGCCCGCTTTCGCCGCCCCTGGCCCATCGTGTGGGGCATCCTGGTGGCCACCCTCGTCAACCACGGCCTCGCCGGTGCGGCCGGCGCCTGGGTCACCCAGGCCCTGGGGCCGCAGGTGCTGCGCTGGATCCTGGGTGCGTCGTTCATCGCCATGGCGGTGTGGATGCTGATCCCGGATCGCCTGGATGAGGACGAAGTCGCTGCCGGGCCCACCCGCCTGGGCGTGTTCGGCGCCACCGTGGTGGCCTTCTTCCTGGCCGAGATGGGCGACAAGACGCAGATCGCCACCGTGATGCTGGCCGCGCAGTACAACGCCTGGGCCGCCGTCGTGGCCGGCACCACGCTGGGCATGATGCTGGCCAACGTGCCGGTGGTGTGGTTCGGTGACCGCATCACGCGCCGCGTGCCGCTGCGCGCGGTGCACGTGGTGTCGGCGCTGGTGTTCCTGGGGCTGGGGCTGGTCGCGCTGCTGGGCGCCGTCTAGCCGCGAGCCGGCGGGTCCGTCTCGGCGGCCTGCACCGCGCGCTGCGCCGGCCGCCGGTAGGCCAGGTGGTAGGTCAGGCCCACCAGCACGCTGCCGCCCAGCAGGTTGCCGGCGATCACGGCGGCGAGGTTGCGCGCCATGCCGCCCGCGGTGACCAGCGCCTGGCCGGCCTCCGCCGTGCCGCCCTGCACCAGCATGGCCAGCGGCATCAGGTACATGTTCGCGATGCTGTGCTCGAAGCCGGCGGCCACGAAGGCGGTGACCGGGAACACCACCGCCACCGCCTTGTCGATCACGCTGCGGCCGGCCATGGCCATCCACACCGCCATGCAGACCAGCACGTTGCACAGCACGCCGCGGAAGAAGGCCTCGGCCAGCGGCAGCTCCTGCTTGGCGAGCGCGATGCGCACCACCGTGCGGCCCACCGCGCCCTGGCCCAGGCCGGTGTGGCCGCTCAGCCAGACCAGCAGCGCCAGGCCGGCCGCGCCGGCGAAGTTGGCCGCGCACACCAGCACCCAGTTGCGCAGCACCTCGCGCGTGCTGATCTGGCCGTCGGCCCAGGCCATCACGATCAGGTTGTTGCCGGTGAACAGCTCGGCGCCCGCTACCACCACCAGCAGCAGCCCGAGCGAGAACACCAGGCCGCTCGCAAACTGCGTGGCGGCCAGGCCCAGCGCGGCATCCGCGCGGACCAGCACGAACAGCATCGCGCCCAGGCCGATGAAGGCGCCGGCCAGCACACCCAGCAGCGCCAGCGGCAGCGCCGCCATGCGCGCCTTGGCCACCCCCACCGTGGCCACGCGGCGCGCCACTTCCGCCGGTGCATAGGCGTCCGATCCGTACAGCTCCATCCGCCAGCCTCCTGTCTTCCTGCGGGCCCTTATACTAGGCGAGCGCCGATTTGCCTCGCTTGCGGGCGCTTCACAAATGCAGCTAAAGTCGCCGGCGTCCCCCGACCCGGTCCTGCTTTGGCGGGGCCGGGTTTTTTGTTTGTCGTCATGTCCTTCATCGCCACGCCGCAGACCCTGCACTTCGACGCCCCGCTCGCCCTGCGCAGCGGCGCGACGATGCCGGCCTACACGCTGGCCTACGAGACCTATGGCACGCTCAACGCCGAGCGCAGCAACGCGGTGCTGATCTGCCACGCGCTGAATGCCTCGCACCACGTGGCCGGCGTGTACGAGGGCCAGCCGAAGTCCGAGGGCTGGTGGGACACCATGATCGGCCCCGGCAAGCCGGTGGACACCAACCGCTTCTTCGTCATTGGTGTCAACAACCTCGGCTCCTGCTTCGGCTCCACCGGCCCCAGGGACGTGAACCCCGCCACCGGCCGCGAGTGGGGCGCCGATTTCCCGGTGGTCACGGTGGAGGACTGGGTGGACGCGCAGGCGCGCCTGCTCGGCCAGCTGGGCATCCAGCAGCTGGCGGCGGTGATGGGCGGCAGCCTGGGCGGCATGCAGGCGCTCTCGTGGACGCTGCAGTACCCCGAACGCGTGCGCCACGGCGTGGTGATCGCCAGCGCGCCCAACCTGAACGCCGAGAACATCGCCTTCAACGAGGTCGCCCGCCGCGCCATCGTGACCGACCCCGACTTCCACGGCGGCCACTTCTACGCCCATGGCGTGGTGCCCAAGCGCGGCCTGCGCATCGCCCGCATGATCGGCCACATCACCTACCTGTCGGACGACGTCATGAACGAGAAGTTCGGGCGCCAGCTGCGGGAAGGCCTCGACCTCAAGTACTCCACCCAGGACATCGAGTTCCAGATCGAGAGCTACCTGCGCCACCAGGGCGACAAGTTCAGCGAGTACTTCGACGCCAACACCTACCTGCTGATCACCCGCGCGCTGGACTACTTCGATCCCGCGCGCGCCCATGGCGGCCAGCTGGCGCGCGCGCTGGCCGCGGCCACGGCGAAGTTCCTGCTGGTGAGCTTCACCACCGACTGGCGCTTCTCGCCGAAACGCAGCCGCGAGATCGTGAAGGCCTTGCTGGACAACCGGCGTGACGTGAGCTACGCCGAGATCGACGCCCCGCATGGCCACGACGCCTTCCTGCTGGAAGACCCGCGCTACCTGGCCGTGGTGCGCAGCTACTTCGAGCGCATCGCGCAGGAGGCGGCCTGATGTCCGACCGCCCCACCATGGAGACCATCGCGGCGCTGGTGCCCGAGGGCGCGCGCGTGCTCGATCTCGGCTGCGGCGACGGCGCCCTGCTGGACCACCTGCAGCGCACGCGCGGGTGCAGCGGCTACGGCATCGAGATCGCGGATGCCAACGTGCTGGCCTGCGTGCAGCGCGGCGTGAACGTGATCCAGCTGAACCTGGACGAAGGCCTGTCGATGTTCGACGACGACAGCTTTGACGTCGTGCTGCAGATCGACACGCTGCAGAACCTGCGCAACGCCGAGGTCATGCTGCGCGAGACCGCGCGCGTGGGCCGCACCGGCATCGTCGCCTTCCCCAACTTCGCGCACTGGCCGAACCGGCTGTCGGTGCTGCGCGGGCGCATGCCCGTGACCCGCCGTCTGCCCTACCAGTGGTACGACACGCCCAACATCCGCGTCGGCACCTACCGCGACTTCGAGGAACTCGCCACGCGCAACCGCCTGCGCATCCTCGACGCCTTCGGCCTGCAGGAGGGGCGCGTGCAGCGCCTGTGGCCCAACCTGCTGGCCTCCACGGCAGTGTTCAAGTTCGAGCGCGGCTGAATGACGAGCCCCGTCCCCTCCCACGGGGCTGACGGTCCCGCCCCTGCCACCGTGGCCTTCGGCGAGGCGCTGCGCTTCTGGCTCAAGCTCGGCTTCATCAGCTTCGGCGGGCCGGCCGGGCAGATCGCGGTGATGCACCGGGAGCTGGTGGAGAACAGGCGCTGGATCTCGGAGCAGCGCTTCCTGCATGCGCTGAACTACTGCATGCTGCTGCCCGGCCCCGAGGCGCAGCAGCTCGCCACCTACATCGGCTGGCTGCTGCACCGCACCTGGGGTGGCGTGGTGGCCGGCGCGCTGTTCGTGCTGCCCTCGCTGTTCATGCTGATCGGTCTGAGCTGGGTCTACCTGGTGTTCGGCCAGGTCGGCTGGGTGGCCGGCGTGTTCTACGGCATCAAGTCCGCGGTGGCGGCCATCGTGCTGCACGCGGTGTGGCGCATCGGCAGCCGCACGCTGCGGCATCCGGCGCAGGTGCCGCTGCTGTGGGCGGTGGCCGTGGGCAGCTTCATCGCCATCGCGGTGCTGAAGGTGCCGTTCCCGTGGGTGGTTGGCGTCGCGGCGCTGGTGGGGGTGCTGGGCGCGCGCATCGCGCCGGGGCAGTTCGCCGGCAGCGCGGGCGCTCATGCGGCGGCGGCAGGCACGCACGCGCCGGCGCTGATCGACGACCACACGCCCACCCCGGCGCATGCGCGGTTCAGCACCGCGCGGCTGGCGCGTGTCGTGGTCGTGTGCGCCCTGCTCTGGCTGCTGCCGATGGCCGCGCTGGTCGCCTGGCAGGGCCTGGATGGCACGCTGGCCCAGATGGGCTGGTTCTTCACCAAGGCCGCGCTCCTCACGTTCGGCGGCGCCTATGCAGTGCTGCCCTACGTGTTCCAGGGCGCGGTGGAGCACGCGGGCTGGCTCACCGCGGCGCAGATGATGGACGGCCTGGCGCTGGGCGAGACGACGCCCGGCCCGCTGATCATGGTGGTGGCCTTCGTCGGCTTCGTGGGCGGCTGGACGCACCGCGTGCTGGGCCCGGATGCCCTGTTCCTGGGCGGCGCGCTGGCCGCGGTGGTGGTCACCTGGTTCACCTTCCTGCCCTCGTTCCTGTTCATCCTGGCCGGTGGCCCGCTGGTGGAGTCGACCCATGGCCGGCTGGGCTTCACCGCGCCGCTCACGGCCATCACGGCGGCCGTGGTGGGCGTGATCGCGAGCCTGGGCGTGTTCTTCATCGCACACATCGCGCGGCGCGCGGACGGCACGATCGACCTGTTCTCGCTGGGCCTGGCCGCGCTGGCGCTGTTCGCGCTGCAGCGGCTGCGCTGGGGCGTGATCCCGGTGATCGCGGCCTGCGCTATCCTGGGCATCGCCTCCAGCCTCCTGTCATGAACACGCCCTTCCAACCGGTCAGCAGCGGCGCGCGCCTGTCGGATCAGGTCGCGCAGCAGCTGGTGCAGGGCATCAAGGCCGGCCAGTTTCCCGCGGGCGGCAAGCTCCCTACGGAGGCGCGGCTGGCCGAGCAGTTCGCCGTCAGCCGCACGGTGGTGCGCGAGGCGGTGTCACGGCTGAAATCGCTGGGCCTGGTGGACTCGCGCCAGGGCAGCGGCGTCTACATCACCGGGCAGGGGACCTTCGCGCCGCTGGACTTCGACGCCCGGCACGCGGAGTCGCGCAGCGCCGTGGCCCAGATGATCGAGGTGCGGCGCGCGCTGGAGGCCGAAGCCGCCGGCCTGGCCGCGCAGCGCCGCGGCGCGGCCGACATGCGACGGATCCGCCAGGCGATGCTCGCGCTGGAGAAGGCGGTCGCCAAGGGCGGCGATGGCGTGGAGGAAGACCTGCGCTTCCACCGCAGCGTCGCGGAGGCCGGCCACAACCCCTTTCTCATCGGCACGCTCGACTATCTCGCCCAGTTCATGCGGGGCGCCATCAGCGTGACGCGGGCCAACGAGGCCCGCCGCGCCGACTTCACCACCCAGGTGCGTGACGAACATGCCGCGATCGCGCAGGCCATTGCCACCGGCGACGTCGACGGCGCCCGCGCCGCGGCCGCCACGCACATGGTGAATGCCGTGCGTCGCATGGAAGACGCCGACCCGGCCTTCTGGCGCCAGCACGGCGAGCGACTGGCGCAGCCGCTCGTGCACGGCCTGCGCCGAGGCTGAGCGGCGCCCGATGACGGGCACAGCCGCCCCAAGTTGTATGATAACCATACGAATCAACGCGGGCCCGCTCCACCCGTCGGGCACCCGGACGCCACCGAAAGAGAGACAACCGCCATGCAAAGACGCCACCTGGTCCTGGCCGCCCTGGCCCTGCCCGCCGGCGCGGCCCGTGCCCAGGCCTACCCCGGCCGGCCCATCCGTCTGATCGTTCCCTTCCCGCCGGGCGGGCTGATCGACAACATGGCCCGCCTGCTGGGCCCGAAGCTCGCGCAGGAACTGGGCCAGCCGGTGGTGATCGACAACAAGCCCGGTGCCGGCGGCAACCTGGGCGCCGGCGAGGCCAGCCGCGCGGCCGCGGATGGCTACACGCTGCTGATGGCGTCACCGCCGCTCACCATCAGCCCGGCCCTCTATGCCAAGCTGCCGTACCGTCCAGAGCAGATCGCGCCGGTGGGCGTGGTGGGGCGCGTGCCCAACGTGCTGCTTGTCAACCCGAAGAGCGGCATCGAGAACGTGGCCGACCTGCTCAAGCGGGCGCGCGCGACGCCGGGGCGCATGAACTACGCCTCCAACGGCAACGGCACCTCGCTGCACCTGAGCGCCGAACTGCTCAAGAGCACCACCGGCACCTTCATCACGCACATCCCCTACCGCGGCGCCGCGATGGCGGTCACGGGCCTGATCGCCGGCGAAGTGGACATGATGTTCGAGAACCTGCCGTCGGTGCTGGGGCAGATCCAGGGCGGGGCCGTGCGCGCGCTGGCCGTCACCACGCGGACCCGCAGCAAGGCGCTGCCGCAGGTGCCCACGCTGGTGGAGTCCGGCCTGCAGGACTTCGACGTGAGCGCCTGGTACGGCCTCGCCGCGCCCGCCGGCCTGCCGCCCGCCGTGCTGGCCCGGCTGGAGCAGGCGCTGGACAAGGTGGCGCGCGACCCCGAGATCGTGCGCGCCATGGAGTCGCGCGGCGCCGAGGTCGGCCTCCTGGGCGCCTCGGCCACCGTGGCGTTCATGGCCGCCGACGCGGCCAAGTGGAAGCGCGTGGCGGCCTACGCCAAGATCACCCTGGACTGAAGGAATCCGCATGAGGCATCCTGTGTCAACCCCCACCGTCGGCCTGATCGGCCTCGGCGCCATGGGCGCCGGCATGGCGCAATCCCTGCGCCGCGCGGGCCACGTGCCTCACGTCTACGACATCCGCGCCGACGTGGCGCAGGCCTTCGCGCGCGATGGCGGCACCGCCTGTGCCTCGCCGGCCGCGCTGGGTGAGGCCTGCGACGTGGTGGTCTCGGTGGTGGTGAATGCAGCGCAGACCGAGGCCGTGCTGTTCGGCGAGCAGGGCTGCGCCGCGACGATGAAGCCCGGCAGCGTGTTCGTGATGTGCTCCACGGTGGATCCCAACTGGTCGATCGCGCTGGAGGCACGCCTGGCCGAGCGCGGCCTGCTCTACATCGACGCGCCCATCTCCGGCGGCGCCGCCAAGGCCGCCAGCGGCCAGATGACCATGATGACCGCCGGCCGCCCCGAGGCCTATGCCGTGGCCCAGCCGCTGCTCGATGCGATGGCGGCCAAGGTCTATCGACTGGGTGACAGCGCCGGCGCGGGCAGCAAGGTGAAGATCATCAACCAGCTGCTGGCCGGCGTGCACATCGCGGCGGCGGCGGAGGCGATGGCACTCGGCCTGCGCGAGGGCGTGGACCCGGCGGCGCTGTACGAGGTCATCACCCACAGCGCCGGCAACAGCTGGATGTTCGAGAATCGCATGGCGCACGTGCTGGCCGGTGACTTCACGCCGCTGTCCGCGGTGGACATCTTCGTGAAGGACCTGGGCCTCGTGCTCGACATGGCGCGCGCCTCCAAGTTCCCGCTGCCGCTGTCGAGCACGGCCCACCAGATGTTCATGCAGGCCTCCACCGCCGGCCACGCGCGCGAGGACGACAGCGCGGTGATCAAGATCTTCCCGGGCATCACCTTGCCCGGGTCGAAGTGAACCTGGAGACGAACCCATGCACATCCTCATCACCGGCGGCTGCGGCTTCCTCGGCGCGCGACTGGCCCGCACGCTGCTGGCGCAGGGCCGCCTGGCCCGCGGCGGCGCTGCGCCCGAGGCCGTCACCCGCATCACCCTGGCGGATCGCGCGCCGCCGCCGGATGACCTGGCTGCCGATGCGCGCATCACCTTCCTCGGCGGCGACCTCAATGCGCAACTCGCCTCGCGTGCGCTGCCCGCGGCCGATACCGCGGTCGTGTTCCACCTCGCTGCCGCGGTGAGCGGCGAGTGCGAGGCCGACTTCGACCTCGGCATGCGCAGCAACTTCGAGGCGACCCGTTCGCTGCTCGAGGCCTGCCGCGCGCTCGGCACGCGGCCCACCTTTGTCTTTGCGAGTTCGCTGGCGGTGTTCGGCGCGCTGCCTGGCGTGGGCCTGCCGGCGCTGATCGAGGACATGAGCCTGCCCACGCCGCAAAGCAGCTACGGCATCCAGAAGTTCATCGGCGAGCAGCTGGTGGCGGACTTCGCGCGCAAGGGCTTCGTGCAGGGCCGCAGCACGCGGCTGATGACGGTGAGCGTGCGCCCGGGCCGCCCGAACGGCGCGGCCTCCGGCTTCCTGAGCGGCATGATCCGCGAGCCGCTCGCGGGCCTGCGCGCGCAGGTGCCCGTGCCCCCTGAGACGCCGGTGGCGCTGGCCTCGCCCGCGCGCACCATCGAGGGCCTGATCCGCGCCGCAGAGGCGACCGATGCCGAGTGGGGCCCGCTCACCGCGATCAACCTGCCGTCGCTGCGCACCTCGGTGGGCGAGATGGCGCAGGCGCTGGAGAAGGTCGCCGGCCCGGCCGCCACTTCGCTGCTGGACTGGACGCCCGACGCCGCGGTGCAGCGCCTCGTGAGCACCTGGCCGGGCAACGTGGCCTTCGCGCGCGCGGCGGGCCTGGGCCTGCGGCCCGACGCCAGCTTCGAGGCGGTGGTGCGCGACTACATCCGCGAGAACCCGCAGGCGATCCGCCTCGCGGTGCAGTGATGGGCCGCCTGCTGCTCGGCTGCATCGCCGACGACTTCACCGGCGCGACCGACCTCGCCAACAACCTGGTGCGCCACGGCATGCGCGTGGTGCAGGCCAACGGCGTGCCGGAAGGCCCGCTGGACGCGGAGGCCGACGCGGTGGTGGTGGCGCTGAAGTCGCGCACCATCGCGCCCGCCGAGGCGGTGGCGCAATCGCTCGCTGCGCTGCGCTGGCTGCAGGCCGCGGGCGCGCAGCAGATCTACTTCAAGTACTGCTCCACCTTCGACAGCACGCCGCAGGGCAACATCGGCCCGGTGGCCGAGGCGCTGATGGATGCGCTGGGCACCGACTTCACCATCGCCACACCGGCCTTCCCGGACAACGGCCGCACGGTGTTCAAGGGCCACCTGTTCGTGGGCGACGTGCTGCTGTCCGACAGCGGCATGAAGAACCATCCGCTCACGCCCATGACGGACGCCAACCTCGTTCGCGTGCTGCAGGCGCAGTGCCGCCGAAAGGTGGGCCTGATCGATCACCGCGTGGTGGCCGCGGGGGCCGACGCCGTGCGCGCGCGCATCGCCGCGCTGCGGGCCGAAGGTGTGGGCCTGGCCATCGTGGATGCCGTCTCGAATGACGACCTGTTGCGCCTGGGCCCGGCGCTGGCCGACCTGCCATTGCTCACGGCCGGCTCGGGCGTCGCCATCGGCCTGCCCGGGAACTTCGGCCTCGCGGCCTCGTCCACGGCCAGTGCGCTGCCGCCGGCGCGCGGACTGCGGGCCGTGGTCTCGGGCAGCTGCTCGCAGGCCACGCTGCGCCAGGTGCAGGCCTTCCAGGCCAGCGGCCGGCCGGCCTTCGCGGTCGATCCGCTGCGGCTCGCGCAGGGGCATGACGTGGCGGGCGAGGCGCTGGCCTGGGCGGGCGACCGCCTCGCGGCCGGCCCGGTGCTGATCTACTCCAGCGCCGATCCCGCGGCCGTGCAGGCGGTGCAGGGCCAGCTGGGTGTGGCCGCAGCCGGCGAGCGCGTGGAGCAGGCCCTGGCTACTGTCGCGCGCGGGTTGGTCGCGCTCGGCGTGCGCCAGCTCGTGGTGGCCGGCGGCGAGACCTCGGGCGCCTGCGCGCAGGCGCTGGGCGTGCAGCAGATGCGCATCGGCCCGCAGATCGACCCCGGCGTGCCCTGGTGCCATGCGCAGGCGCCGGGGACGGGCGCCGAGGGCCTGCACCTCGCGTTGAAATCCGGCAACTTCGGCGGGGATGACTTCTTCACCCGCGCCTTCTCCGTGCTGGCATGACCGAGTCGCAAGCCCGCGAGGAGATCTGCCGCGTCGGCCGCAGCCTGTTCGAGCGCGGCTATGTGCATGCCACCGCCGGCAACATCAGCGTGCGGCTGGATGACGGCTTCCTGATCACGCCCACGGACGCCTGCCTGGGCACGCTGGACCCGGCCATGCTGGCCCGGCTGGATGCGCAAGGCCGGCAGACCAGCGGTGCGCCCGCGAGCAAGACGCTCGCCCTGCACCGCGCGATCTACGACGCGGCCCTGCCCTTCGACCCGCAGACCCGCTGCGTCATCCACACCCACAGCACGCACTGCGTGGCGCTCACGCTGCAGCCCACGGGCGACGAGCTGCTGCCCCCCCTCACGCCCTACTTCGTCATGAAGGTCGGCCACGTGCCCGTGATGCCCTACACGCGGCCCGGCGCACCCGAGGCCGCGCAGGCGGTGGCGGCGGCCATCACGCGCTACGGCCAGCAGGGCGCGCCGGTGCGCGCTGTGATGCTCTCGCGCCTGGGCCCCAATGTGTGGCATGCCTCGCCCGCTGCTGCGATGGCCACGCTGGAGGAGCTGGAAGAGACCGCCCGCCTCTGGCTGCTGACCGACCCCCGCCCCGCGCCGCTCGACGCGGACCAGATCGACGAACTGCGCCAGGCCTTCGGCGCCCGCTGGTGAATACATGCCCCGCTTTGCCGCCAACCTCTCCATGCTCTACCCGGAGCTGGACTTCCTGGATCGCTTCGAGGCCGCCGCGCGCGACGGCTTCCAAGGCGTCGAGTACCTGTTTCCGTACGCGTACCCCGCCCAGGAGCTGAAGGCCCGGCTGGACGCGAACGGCCTGCAGCAGGTGCTGTTCAACGCCCCGCCCGGCGACTGGGACGCGGGCGAGCGCGGCCTGGCCTGCCACCCGGGCCGCGAGGCCGAGTTCCGCGCGGCCTGGGCGCGTGCGCTGGACTACGCGCAGGCGCTGGGCTGCCCGCGCGTGCATGTGATGGCCGGTCTGCTGCCCACCGGCGTGTCGCGCGAAGCGGCCCGCGCGGCCTACCTCGGCAACCTGCGCCACGCCGCCGCTACGGCCGGTGAGCGCGGCGTGAAGGCGCTCATCGAGCCGATCAACACGCGCGACATTCCCGGCTTCTTCCTCAATCGCCAGGACGACGCGCACGCCATCGTGGAAGAGGTGGGCTCGCCGCACCTGAAGGTGCAGTTCGACCTGTACCACTGCCAGGTCGTCGAAGGCGACGTGGCGATGAAGATCCGCCAGTACCTGCCCACCGGGCGCGTGGGGCACTTCCAGATCGCCGGCGTGCCGCAGCGGCACGAGCCCGACGTGGGCGAGGTGAACTACCCCTACCTGTTCGAAGTGATCGACGAGGTGGCGGCCTCGTCCGGCTGGGACGGCTGGGTCGGCTGCGAGTACCGCCCGGCCCGTGGCGCCGTGCCCGGCGGCACCAGCGCCGGCCTCGGCTGGCTGCGCGCGCGCCAGGGCTGACTGCCGCAGGCGCACTGCGCTACCCTAGCCGGGTGCCCCTGAGCCTGCTGCATCCGGTCACCAGCGACCTCACCATCAAGAAGAGCCGCTTCATCGGCTGTGTGCAGCCGGTGGCGGACCGCGCTGCCGCGCAGGTGGTGGTGGCCCGGCTGCGCGCGGAGCACCCCGGCGCGGCCCACGTGTGCTGGGCGCTGCTGGCCGGCGGCCAGTCGGCCGCGCATGACGACGGCGAGCCGGGCGGCACCGCCGGCCGCCCCATGCTGGAGGTGCTGCGCCACCAGGATCTGGAGGGCGTGCTGGCCACGGTGGTGCGCTACTTCGGCGGCGTGAAGCTCGGCGCCGACGGCCTGGTGCGTGCCTACACCGACG
Source organism: Ramlibacter sp. (assembly GCF_041916345.1). Lineage (GTDB taxonomy): Bacteria > Pseudomonadota > Gammaproteobacteria > Burkholderiales > Burkholderiaceae_C > Ramlibacter. The sequence continues at coordinate 18,596 of NZ_JAYRZR010000023.1, read as the reverse complement.
CCGTGGCCCAGGCGCTGCTGAACGCGCCCAAGATCCCGCTGGTGCGCACGCTGCATCGCACCTGCCGGCTGCCCTATGCGCTGGAAGGCCTGGCCCGGCGCGAGCTGCAGCAGGCCGGCGCCACCCTGCATCAGGCCGAGCACGATGCGGTGGTGCAGCTCAGCTTCAGCCTGCCGGAGCCGGCCTGGCCGGCGCTGCGCGCGCGGCTGGAGGAGGCGGGCCAGGGCGCGCTGCAATGGGTGGAGCCCCCCGTCGCGCCCGCGTAGGCGGGGACCCAGGAGGACGTCGCTCACCGCCCCGGCGCATGCCCCCACACATCGCCGCCGTGTCGCTGCTGCAAGCCGCGCCGCGCCGCCTGGGACTCCAGCAGGTTCGCATCGGCATTGATCGCCAGCCCCACGCGGAACTGCTCCGGCACCAGCCCCTGCTGGTGCAGCAGCGCGCCCAGGGTCAAGTCGCCGCCGAAGTGGGCGAGATCCGGCTCGGGCCAGCCGAAGCGGCGGATCAGGTCCAGCCGCACCACCAGCCAGCCGCCGGTGTTGAACTGCACCGACTCGGGGACGTCACGTCCGGTGGACCAGGGTTGCCTGGCGATCCAGGCGCGCTGCGCGGGTGACAGCGGCTGCTCGTAGACGGAGCCCAGGCTGGCTGCCGTCTCCGCCCGCCGCGACACGGCGTCCAGCCAGCCGCGCACGTCCACCCCCGGCAGCAGGCACGAGTCATCGTCGAACCACATCATGTGCGTGGCGTCGCCCTGGTAGCCGTCCAGCAGCTGTCGCATCATCGGGAACTTGTAGATCTGCGGGTCGGCGTCCTCGCGCGGCACGCCGGGCAGCAGCTCGTCGAGCACCGCGCGCGTGGCGGGTGACACCTCGTTCAGGCCGATGCGCACGTCCACCCGGCCGGTGTTCCAGAGCGCGCGCAACGTGGCCCCGCAACGCCGGGCCAGATCCGGATGGTTTCCGTAGAACAACGCAAGGACCAGAAATTTGACCATCGGCGCGCCGCGTCCAAAGCCCGGATCCTAGCGGTGTGGCGCGCTCCGGCGTAAAGTGCGCGTTCGCCACCGCTTTTTCCAAGAAGGCCATGAACGCCCCGCTGCACCGCGAACTGCCCCCCACCGTGCTGGACAGCGCCACCGCCCTGGCGCAGGTCACCCGCCAATGGGATGACGACATCCTGCGCCAGCTCACCGACTACATCGCCATCCCTGCCAAGTCCCCCGGCTTCGACCGTGACTGGGCGCAGCACGGCTACATCGACACCGTGCTGCGCAACGCCGCCACCTGGGTGGAGGCGCAGAAGGTCGAGGGCCTGAAGCTGGAGATCGTGCGCCTGCCGGGCCGCACGCCGGTGCTGTTCTTCGAGGTGCCCGCCACCAAGGCCGGCAGCACGCAGACGGTGCTGATGTACGGCCACATGGACAAGCAGCCGGAGTTCAACGGCTGGCGCAACGACCTCGGCCCCTGGACGCCCAAGTACGAGGACGGCAAGCTCTTCGGCCGTGGCGGCGCGGATGACGGCTATGCGGTCTACGCGAGCATCGCCGCCGTGCAGGCGCTCAAGGCGCAAGGCAAGCCGCACGCGCGCATCGTGGGCCTGATCGAGACCTGCGAGGAATCGGGCTCCTACGACCTGCTGCCCTACATTGACGCGCTGAAGCCGCGCCTTGGGGATGTGGCGCTGGTGATCTGCCTCGATTCCGGCGCCGGCAACTACGACCAGCTCTGGCTCACCACCTCGCTGCGCGGCATGGCCAGCGGCACGCTGAAGGTGCAGATCCTCACCGAGGGCATCCACTCGGGCGACGCCTCGGGCCTCGTGCCCTCCAGCTTCCGCATCATGCGGCAGGTGCTGGACCGGCTGGAAGACAGCGCCACCGGCCGCCTGCTGCCCGCCAGCTTCCACTGCGAGGTGCCGGCCGACCGGCTGGCGCAGGCAAAGGCCACCGCCGCCATCCTGGGCGACGAGGTGTACAAGCGCTTCCCCTGGGCGCATGCCGATTGCGGCGGCTCGGTGCAGACCGCGCTGCCCACCACCACCGACCCCGTGCAGGCGCTCATCAACCGCACCTGGACGCCCACGCTCTCGGTCACCGGCGCCGAGGGCTTCCCGGCGCTGCAGGACGCCGGCAACGTGCTGCGGCCTTACACCGCCTTCAAGCTCTCGCTGCGCCTGCCGCCCCTGGTGGATGCCGCGCAGGCGGTGCAGGAACTGAAGACGCTGCTGGAAGACAACGCGCCCTACCAGGCGGTGGTGACCTTCGAGTCGCACGGCGGCGCCTCCGGCTGGAACGCGCCCAGCACCACGCCCTGGTTCGAACAGGCGCTGAACGCCGCCTCGCTCGCGCACTTCGGCGCGCCGGTGGGCTACATCGGCCAGGGCGGCACCATTCCGCTGATGAACATGCTGAGCCGCGGCTTCCCCTCGGCGCAGATGATGGTCTGCGGCGTGCTGGGCCCGCGCAGCAACGCGCACGGGCCGAACGAGTTCCTGCATGTGCCCTATGCCAAGCGGCTCACCGCGGCCGTGGCGGAGGTGATGGCCCGGCTGCCCTGAGCGCCGCCGCGCATCCCTCATCCGGGGGATGGACGACGGCCCGGCCGCCCAGCGAACATCCCGCCTGCGATGCCGCAAGAGCCCTCCGACTCGACCCTGAGCACCTTCACCGCGAGCGATGGGGACAACCTCGCGGTGCAGGACTGGCCCTTGCCCGGCGACCAGCCGCCGCGCGGCGTGGTGCTGCTGGTGCACGGCCTGGGGGAGCACGCGGGCCGCTACGACCACGTGGCGCGCCGGCTCAATGACTGGGGCTTCGCGGTGCGCGGCTACGACCAGTATGGCCACGGTGAATCCGGCGGCGTGCGCGGCGCGCTGCCCACCCGCACCCGCCTGCTCGATGACCTGGCGGACCTGGTGGAATCCAGCCGTGCCCGCGTGCGCCGCGGCACGCCGCTGCTGCTGCTGGGCCACAGCATGGGCGGCCTGGTGGCCGCGAGCTTCGTCGCGCGCGAGATGATGCCGGTGGACGGCCTCATCCTCTCATCGCCCGCGCTGGCCACCCCGCTCACGGCCTTGCAGAAGGTGCTGCTGGCGATCGTGCCGCGCATCGCGCCCAACTTCACCGTGGGCAACGGGCTGGACGCGCAGTACATCTCGCATGACCCGGCCGTGGTGGCCGCCTACCAGTCGGATCCGCTGGTGCACGACCGCATTTCCGGCCGCCTGGGCCGCTTCATCGCCGACGAAGGCGCCTGGGTCATCAGCCGTGCCGGCCAGTGGACGGTGCCCACGCTGCTGATGTATGCCGGCGCAGACCGTCTGGTGGATCCCGCTGGCAGCCGCGCCTTTGCCGCCGCCGCGCCGCGTGATCGCGTGGCCGCGCAGTGCTTCGACGACCTGTACCACGAGATCTTCAATGAGGTCGATCCCGAGCCGGTGTTCAGTCGGATGAAGGCGTGGCTGGACGACCGGTGGTGAGGTCGCCATCCGGCGGCTGCCGCACGGCATAGCGGCTCTGCACGAAGCCGAACGGGTAGGCCCGGGATTCCATCAACGACAGCTCGATGGTGCCCGGAAGCGGCCCGAAAAGCGGGCGACCCGCGCCGATCAGCACCGGAACCACCGTGATGACCAGCTCGGTGATGACCCCAGCGGCCAGGAAGGCCTGGATCGTGAGGCCGCCGTCCACGTAGAGCGATCGATGCCCGTGTGCTGCCACCTGGGACACGACAGTTGCGGGTTCGCCCTGGATCAGGCGAACAGAAGCCGGCGTGCCCGCCGGAAGTGCAGGCATCGTGCGACTGAGCACATAGACCGGCTTGTCGCCGTAGGGCCAAGGTGACATGTGGCGCACCGTGTCGAAGGTGGCTCTTCCCATGACCAGGGCATCCACCGCGTCCATGAAAGCGCCATAGCCGCAATCCTCGCCCGCGGGCACGCGCTGGTTGGCCTGTTCCAGCCAGTCGATCGAGCCATCCGGGCGGGCGATGAAGCCATCCAGGCTGGTGGCGATGAAGACGCGACAGACAGATTGCATGGTACGGAGGGGCTCGTGGGACGGCTCAGGCGGCGTGTGGCATGCGGAGCACCAGAACCAGCGACGCGAGAAGCGCCAGCTCCGCCACGCGCTGAACCCCGCCTCGCCATGGCCTTGCCGCCGGCAGGGACAGCAAGACCGCCGCCCCGCCCACCACCCAGGCGAGCAGCGCGTAGGCCGCATGGCCCATCTGTAGGCGCCAGATCACGGCGGCACCGCCGACATACTGGATGGCTCCGGCCAGATTGTGCAACGCCTGGCGCCAGCTGCCGATCAGCGGTGAGCCGGGGTCGCTCGGAAACAGTGCAGCCCCCAGGTAGCCCACGCCGATGCAGATGGCGAGCGCGGCGGCGGGGGGATGACTGGCGCGAGTCAGCCAGCCGACCGCCATCATCGACAGGCCAAACGGAAGAAAGACACCGAAGGCGACCTGCTTCGCGCAGGGCGCCCCCGCCTCGCCAAGCTCGCTGATGGTGTGCCCGATGTGGCTGTAGCCCTGGCGCCTCAGCCCGATGCGCCAGATGCCCAGTGCAAGCAGCACGGCGGACACGAGCGCGAGAGCCATGAGCAGGTTCATCTCATCGGGTGTGAAGTGTCACCGGCCATCTGCTCCACCGCCTCACTGCAGAACGCCGCCGGATCGGGCAACCGGATTCTCGGCTGCCCGGACGACGAAGTGAAGTGGGAGAGCTGGGAAGACAACGCCAGGTCCTGGCGATGATGGCCAGCGACTCGCAGGTTGCGGTGGAAGTCATCCTCGACGCCACACTGGCCAACGGCAAGCGCATCAGGGACGAGGAGGTGCACCTGTGGAGCCTCAACCCGCAGGGCAAGGTGGTCCGCTTCCGTCACTACCTCGACACGGCCAAGCACGCCGCCGCGGCAGCGTGAGCCATGGGCCCCTCAGCGTTTCGGCGACGCCTCCGCCGCTGCGTTGTGCGGGCCCAAGGCCTCGATCAGGACGGCTCGAACATGATGAGGCGGCAGTCGGCGGTGCCCACATTCTCCAGCACGTGGCCGGGGATCGGTCGCTGCACGACCGCATAGCCGGCGCGCGGCTGCGCTTCGCGGGACGTCCCGTCCGGCGCATGGATCCTGAGGCTGCAGTCCGTCAGATAGTAGACCGCATTCGCCGGGTGCGAGTGGACGATGTCTTTCTGACCCGGCTTCCATGTCACGGCGATGACCTTGAACTGGGCGTCCTGGGCAATCACCTTGTAGATGTCGGGCGATGCCACGTACGAGCGCGGCAGGTCCTGCGCCAGCGCGCCACCGGCCAGGCCCAGGCAAGTTGCTGCCAGCAGGAAGGCGACAGGGGTCCATCTGTGCATAGCTTTTCCTCAGTGTGCGTGACCACGCGGGCCACGAGAAAATGCTAGCGATCGACGGGCTTGGCGAATTGCGTTGGCGCAAGGGATGGTGGCTTTGACGCGCTGCTCCGCAGGGTCACGCCGGCGGTACCGGCAACACCCGAAGCGTCGCCTCCAGGATGGCGCGATCCTCCGGGTCTGGCAGGGCGGCCACCTGCGCCACGGCCTCTTGGAAGTGAGCCTCGTGCTGCGCCCGGTCCCCTTGAGCGGCGGCAACGTTGGCTGCAACGGCGTGGGCAAGTGCACGCTCCCAGGGTTCCGCCGCATCCGACAGCAAGACCGGCGCCGACTGCGCCATGTAGTGCGCCGCCGGATTCGGCAGGCGCAGGCTCGCGTACACATGGGCGAGCAGCTGCGCGGCATGCGCCTTGTTCTTCTCTTTGCCGACGATCTTCCAGAAGAACATCGCCGCATGGGCCGCCTGCAGCATCTCCTCGTCCTCTTCGGCCGTTCGTGACTGCTGCTCCGATAATTGCCACGCGCGGTTGTTGGCCTGGCCGGCCAGCCTGCGCTGCCACAGGGCGACTTCTTCGGGCGTGGGCTTGTCACTCATGGCCGGCCCCCGAACCGCAGCGCCGACCGTACCTTCGCCTTCGCGGCCTCGGCCTCACGGGTGCGAGGCTCGGCGGTGGTCACCAGCGACTGGATCAGCCTTCTCGCTGTAGCGGCCACCTCCTCCACGGCGCTTTCGAACGCGGCCTCGTTGGCCTTGGACGGCACCGTGAAGCCGCTGAGCTTGCGCACGAACTGCAGCGATGCATCGCGGATCTCCAGCTCCGTGGCCGGCGGCTGGAAGTTGAACAGGGTCTTGATGTTGCGGCACATGATGATTCGGGCAGGCGGCATCAACCTCGGATCGAGGCATGGTACGCCTCGATGGCGGGAACGATCTTCTCCCGCCGCGCCAGGCTCTCGCGTGGCCAGTGGTCCTCGCGCTCGTAGTACTCGGGCACGGCCGGCGTTCCGGCGGGCAATTGAACCCAGGGCTGCCTGGTCGCGGTAAAGATGTGGATGTCGGGCGGCAGAAGATCCGGGTTGTCGAGCGTGCCGACCCGGACGAACTTGACCACGGGCCCTGCGCCTGCGTAATGGCTCCACACGGCGACCCGGCACTTCGGGCAGCGCGCGATCTTCTGGCCCGAGCCGCTGGCCGATGGCGTGTCCACGATCTCAGGCTCGATGCCGAGTTGGGTCACCCGATCCGACTCGATCATCGCGTTCAGCGCGAACGAGGCGCCCGACTCACGCTGGCACCAGCGGCAATGGCAGCAATGCACGAACAGCGGTGAACTCTCCACCCGGTAGCGAACGGCGCGACAGTCGCAGCCACCTTCGGTGGGGAAAGAAGTGGATGAGGCCATGGTGGTTTCCGGGTTCGTGACCTTTAATGAGGCTGTGGGTGATACCGAACCGGCCTCACCGACAAATGATGCGACGAGCTTGGGCGTGCAGCGCCTCGACTCGGGCTGACAGTTCGTCGACTGGGGTGCGCACTTAGGCCTCCGCGATGTGCCGGGCACAGCTTACTGCGCCGCGCCCAACCTCGTTCTTGAGGCACAGCGCAGACGTAAACGGCGACTTGCGCGGCGAGCCCGCGAAGAGAGCGGACGCTGCAAGGCGCCCGTGTTGACGGCCAAGCTAGACATCGCCGCTCTCGCTTTGCGCCAGCAGTTCGATGGCTCCAGTGTGGCCTTGGTCTGCCGCGCGCGCAAGCCAGCCCAAAGCCTCCGCCCTGTTCGCTGGAAACTGGAGCAGGTGCTGGCCGAGCTTCCACTGTGATGCGTCCAATCCCGCGTCCGCGCACTCCCGCAGCAAAGCAATAGCACCTTCGATGTCTTGAACTGTACCCATGCCGTGGTACATGAAGCTCGCAACCCAATGCTTCGCTTCGAGATGGCCGCCGACGGCCGACTTCCTGTACCAAGCCAAGGCCTCTACCGGGTCACGCGGCGACCTCTCATCTGCCAAATGCCCAAGGTAGAACTCAGCTTCGTGATCTTCCCGCAACGCAAGCTCAAGCAACTTCTCCCGTGCCTGTGCGGGTTCGAGTTCGTGGTAGATGTCCTCTGCGACTGCCACGAGATGTCTAAAGCAAAAGGTGACCGGCCCCTTGCCGCAACGTGCCCGAGTCGACCGACCTGTTAGAGCTCACGCCGCAGGTGCTCCAGCGCAGAGCGGAATATCTCGTGCCAACGCGGACCAGGCTCTTGACGCAGCGGATGCCAGAAGAAACGGAAGTCGTGACCTCCATCGTCTTCGGTGCGGTGTACCCATGTCTCAGGGAGTGGAGGGGGCACTTCGCACAAATGCAACGACCAGACCTGCCCTCGATATCCCGAGTCCCAGAGCCCGATGTCACGAACGGCGCGACCCCTAAGCCCACTTTCCTCGTGCAACTCGCGAACAGCGGCTTCTGAAGGGCTCTCATTCGTCTCAATGGTACCTTTCACTAACTGAAAGCCCTCCAGGGGGTGCTCGAAGGCGAGGACCTCAAGCTCAGTTGCGAGACGCAGTACGACAGGGCATGCCTTGGCCGGGAGTGGCATGAGCTCTAACGCAAAGTTGACCGGCCACTTGCCGCAACGTGTCCGAGTCGACCGACCCGCTGCACCGCGTACCGCCTCACCTTCCGCTCCTGAGCTTCTCGAGAAATACTGGCAAAAACATAAGCAGCATTCGGACGGCTTCTAGTGACACCTCGTGCCATTGAGCATGGAATGCGGAGTTACGAAGCGACTTGAAGGACATGAGGGACGAGTGTGTTGATTTCTCAATCACCTTCTTCGCCAGGAGAGAGTTGATCACCACAGAGAATTCCTGGTCCTTTGCACTCTCAAGACCATGCATTGCTGCTAGCCGTTTGACTGAATCTTCGAGAACGCAAATCGCAAGCACTGAGGCCGGGTCTTTGTCTCCTGCATCTGCCAGTTGCTGGGAGGTCGCCAGAAAATCAGCAGAGATTTCAATTGTCACCCGCGCTTCAAGATCACCGAGGAACCCGCTCTGAATATTGTCAGCCATTCCGACAAGGATGCCCTTGACAGAGCGAAGGCCTTCGAGTGACTGCTGGTTGTACCAGTGGAGGGTGCGCTGATAGTGAGGATGTCGCACTCCATGAACATGCTCTACAAACGAGAGCGCCTGAGTCATGAGTTCTTCGACGCCACTCTGATCGTCAAACCAGCCACCGATCGAATTGCTGTACTTCCAGCTGCGCTCCAAGCTTACGGCTTTGGACGCAAGTTCACGGGCCTTCGCGGCTAGAGCCTCGGAGCGTGTCATGCTTTATTGTGCAGCCTAACGCGTGATAAGCAACGCCCATCCTATCCACAGATCGCCAGAACTGTCTACCGGTCGACACGGGTGTCTATCGGTGAATGTTTACAGGTCGACACGTTTCAGGTGGCGGCCGGTCAACACTTTTGCCGCGCCCCTTCCGCACTCATCCATAACCGCGCAAATCCGTGACGATGGTGGTCCGACGAAGCAGAGGCCGCGTGGTTTCGCGCGGACGGGTGGCCATCAAAGAAAGGCGCTCTGGATCCCCGCCTGCGCGGGGATGACGGAGGTCACGCAGGGATGACGAAGGTCACGCGGGAATGATGGAGTGGACCCAGCGCCCACTCACCCCGCCACGACCCGCTGTCCCCTGCGATGCCACGCCAGCCACGCCACCCCACCCGCCACCACGCCCACCGGCACCAGCGACCCCAGGTTCAGCCACGTCCACCCTTGCGTCGTGACCAGCACGCCGGAGGCGAAGGAGCTCATCGCGAGCGTGGCGAAGACGAAGAAGTTCAGCACGGCCTGGGCGCGGTCGCGCTCCTCGGGGGCGTAGGCGGTGAGGGAGAGCGTGGTCGCGCCGGTGAAGAGGAAGTTCCAGCCCACGCCCAGCAGGAACAGCGCGATCAGGAACTGGTGCAGGTCCACCCCGCTCAGCGCCACGGCGATGCAGGCGGCATTGAGCACGATGCCCACGCCCATGATCGGCAGCGTGCCGAAGCGCTTGATCAGGTGGCCGGTGAAGAAGCCGGGTGCGAACATGCCGATCACGTGCCATTCCAGCACCAGGGCCACGTCGTTGAAGGGCAGGCCGCAGGTCTGCATGGCCAGGGGTGTGGAGGCCATCAGCAGGTTCATCACGCCGTAGCCCAGGCCGCCGGAAACGGCGGCGATCAGGAACACGGGTTGGCTCAGCAGCTCGCCCACGGATCGGCCGGTGGCGGCACCCGCCTTGCGCGGCGGCACGGGCGGAAAGCGCATGAAGGCCAGTACCACCAGGGCGATGGCGGCCACGCAGGCCAGCGCGATGTAGGCGCCGACGAAGGGCGCCTCGGCCAGGTCGCGCGTGCGGGCGGCCAGGTTGGGGCCGACCACCGCGCCCAGCAGGCCGCCGGCCATCACCCACGAGACCGCCTTCTCGCGCACTTCCGGCGCGGAGAGTTCGGCCGAGGCGAAGCGATAGAGGTTCGCGTTGGCCGCGTAGTAGCCCGCCAGCACGGTGCCCGCGCAGATCAGCCAGAAGTTGCGCGTGGAAGCGGCATAGGCGCATAGCAGGGTGGAGGCGATGGCCACCGCCAGCCCGAGCTGGAATGACACGCGCCTACCCAGCCGCGCCTGCACCTTCGACACCGGCCCGGTGAACAGCGCGCCGCCCAGCACGTAGCCCATCACCGGCACCGTGGCCATCCAGCCGTAGGGCGCGAGCGAGAGGCCTACCAGCCCGTTGATGGCGATGAAGGTCACGTTGTTGGTGAGAAACAGGCCCTGCAGCAGCACCAGCAGCCAGAGATTGCGGTTCATGACGGTACTTCCAGGGTGAGGGCAGCCAGGGCCGCCAGCGGCGCGGTCTCGGCGCGCAGGGTGCGCGGGCCGAGCGTGAGCGGGCGCCAGCCCGCGGCGCGCGCCGCGTCTTCTTCTTCCGGGGCCAGGCCGCCCTCGGGGCCGCTTAGCAAGGTGATGGCGCCGGCGCCGCGCAGCGCGGCCAGCGGCTGCGCATCGGCCCGCAGCGAGAGCACCCAACCCGGTTCGCGTTGCGTGGGCAGCCAGGCGTTGAGGTTCAGCACAGGCTGCACGGCTGGCACGCGATTGCGCCCGCACTGCTCGCATGCAGCAATCGCGATGGCCTGCCAGTGCGCCTGCTTGCGCCGCGCGCGTTCGCCATCGAGCCGCAGCACGCTGCGCTGCGTCTGCAGCGGCTGGATGCCCGCGCAGCCCAGCTCGGTGGCCTTCTCCACCAGCCAGTCCATGCGGTCGTTGGCCGGCATGCCCAGCGCCAGCGTCACGGCCACGGCGGCCTCGGCCTCGCGCGGGGTGTGCGCGCCGACGGTCACCGTCACCTCGCTGCGGCCCATCTTCGCGACGGTCGCTTCGTACTCGCCGCCGCGGCCATCGAACAGCGTGCAGGCGTCGCCGGGCTGCAGGCGCAGCACCTGTACATGGCGCGCCGCCTCGGCGGGCAGCGCCAGCGTGAGACCGGTGGCCAGCGGTTCGGCGCAGTACAGGCGGGGCACGCGCGGCCTAGACGCGGCCGAAGGCCCAGCCCGACACGGCGTCGGTGCCTTCCACCTGGTCGATCAGGCGGGCCAGGGGCGCCAGCTCGCGGTAGCGCGCGGCGGTGGCGCGAATGTAGCCGATGAAGCGCGGCGCGTCGGCCAGGTACTTCGGCTTGCCGTCGCGCAGCGTGAGCCGCGCGAAGATGCCGGCCACCTTCAGGTGCCGCTGCAGGCCCATCCACTCCACCGCGCGGTAGAAGTCGCCGAAGTCGGCGTCCACCGGCAGGCCCGCCTTCTGCGCGCGCTGCCAGTAGCGGATGGTGATGTCCAGCACGAACTCCTCATCCCAGCTCAGGAAAGCATCGCGCATGAGGCAGGCGATGTCGTAGGTGATGGGGCCGTGCACGGCGTCCTGGAAGTCCAGCACGCCCAGGCGCGGCTCGCCGGCATCGCGCGGCAGCATCAGGTTGCGCGGCATGAAGTCGCGGTGCACGTACACGGCGGGTGCGGCCAGGTTGCGCTGGAGGATGAGGTCGAACTGCGCCTGCAGGGTCTGCTGCTCCGCCTCCTTCAGGGTCACCTGCCGGTGGCGCGCGAGGTACCAGTCGGGGAACAGCGCCAGTTCGCGGGCCAGCAGCGCGTGGTCATAGGGCGGCAGCACACCGGGGCGCGAGGCGAGCTGCCAGGTCACCAGCGCATCCACCGCGCGCAGGTACAGCGCCTGCCGGTCCCGCTCCGGCGCGTCGGTCACGGCGTCGATCATCAGCCGCTCGCCCAGGTCGTCCAGCAGCATGAAGCCGTGCGGCTCGTCCCAGGCGCGCACGCGCGGCACCAGCAGGCCGGCCTCGGCCATCAGGCCGGCCACCTTCACGAACGGGCGGCAGTCTTCCTTGTCAGGGGGCGCGTCCATCACGATCAGGCTGCCGGCCGCCCCCTCCACGCGCAGATAGCGGCGGAAGCTGGCGTCGGCCGAGGCGGGCCGCAGGCTCGCGGGGTCGATGCCGAGGGCGGGGTCAAGCTGGCGCAGCCACGCGAGGCAGGCGGCTTCACGGGCCGGGTCGGCCCAGGTCACGGAATCGCTCATGGATAATCGATTCTACAAACCGCCTTCGCGGCGCGCCCCTGGCCGCCGGGACCTGCCCGACCTGATGTCCGACCCCCGATTCCCGGCCGCGCCTGCCTGCCTGCGCCCCAGCCCCGTGGCGCGGGTGGTGGCCCTGCTGCTCGCGCCCGCCGCCGTCCTGGCGCAGGGGCCGGTGCCGGCGCCGGCGCCGGCGCCCGCGCCGGTCACCACCCCGCCGGATTCGGTGATCCGCCTCAAGCCCAGCCCGATCCTGCGCGAGGACATCCCCGCCACCGTGCGCGGCCAGCTCCCCACCTTCGTGGAAGGCGACCGCGTGCGCGGCCGCACCGACTTCGAGACCGTGATCGAGGGGGATGCGCGCCTGCGCCGCGGCGACACCGCCATCCGCGCCGACAAGCTGGAGTACAGCCAGCCCGAAGACCGAGCGCGTGCCAGCGGCAACGTGCGCATCGTCAAGTCAGGCAACATCTACGAAGGCCCCTACCTGGAGCTGAAGGTCGACGCCTTCGAGGGCTTCTTCAACCAGCCGCGCTACCGCTTCCTGCGCAACGACGCCTATGGCGAGGCCGAGCGCATCGACTTCGTCGACGAGCAGCGCGCCGTGGTGCGCAACGCCACCTTCACCACCTGCCAGCGCAAGCCCGGCCCCGGCTGGCTGCCGGAGTGGATCCTGCGCGCGTCCAGCATCCGCCTCGACCAGGAAGAGGAGGTCGGCCGCGCCAGCGGCGCCGTGCTCAGCTTCATGGGCGTGCCGGTGCTGCCGGTGCCGGAGATGAGCTTCCCGCTGTCGGACCAGCGCAAGTCCGGCGTGCTGCCGCCCACCATCGGCATCGACAACGTCAGCGGGCTGGAGCTGACCCTGCCCTACTACTGGAACATCGCGCCGAACCGCGATGCCACGCTGGCCCCCACGCTCATGACGAAGCGCGGCGTGGATCTGGCCGGCGAGTTCCGCTACCTGGAGCCCACCTACACCGGCACGCTGCGCGCCAACCTGCTGCCCGGCGACAAGGTGCGTGACGCGAACCGCTGGGGCTACAGCGTGCGGCACGACCACATCGTGCAGGGCCTGCCCGGCATCGGCGGCCTGGGCCTGAACCTGAACGTCAGCCGCGTGAGCGACGACGACTACTGGCGCGACTTCGCGCGCAACACCACCTCGCTCACCCAGCGCCTGCTGGCCGGCGAAGGCGTGATGAGCTGGAACGTGGGCCAGGTCGGCTTCCAGGCACGCGCGCTCAAGTGGCAGGTGCTGCAGGACGTGACGGCGCCCATCACCCCGCCCTACGACCGCATGCCGCAGCTGCTGGCGCGCTTCGGCCAGCAGAACATGTGGGCCGGCCTGGAGACCTCGATCGAGGTCGACCACACCGATTTCCGCGGCGACCGCCGCCTCACCGGCCAGCCCGACGCCAAGCGCAGCTTCATCCATGCCCAGCTCGCGCGGCCCTGGCAGGCGCCGGGTTGGTTCTTCACGCCGCGGCTGCAACTGCACGCGCGGCGCTACCAGTTCGACACGCCCCTGGCCAGCGGCGCCGCCAGCGCCGACGTGACCGTGCCCACCTTCAGCATGGATGGCGGGCTGGTGTTCGAGCGCGACGCCCGCTTCTTCGGCCGCGCCTTCCGCCAGACGCTGGAGCCGCGCGCCTTCTACGTCTACACGCCCTGGCGCGACCAGAACGGCCTGCCCAGCTACGACTCGGGCTACAACGACTTCAACTTCGCCACCATCTACACCGAGAACGCCTTCGGCGGCCACGACCGCATCGCGGACAACAACCTGCTGACGCTGGGCACCACCACGCGCCTGCTCGACCCGGAGTCGGGCGCCGAGGCCGCGCGCTTCTCGGTGGCGCAGCGCCTGCGCTTCAAGGACCAGCTCGTCACCCTGCCCGGCGGCACGCCGGTGAGCGAGCGCCTGTCCGACGTGCTGTTCGGCGCCTCGGTGCGGCTGGTGCCGCAGTGGAGCGTGGACACCACCGTGCAGTACAACCCCAAGACACGGCGTTCCATCCGCTCCACCATCGGCGGCCGCTACAGCCCGGGCAACTACCGCGTGGTCAGCGCCGCCTATCGCCTGCAGCGCGGCCTGAGCGAGCAGATCGACGTGGGCTGGCAATGGCCGCTGAACGACCTGTGGGGTGATTTCGGGCGTGACCTGGGCCGCGGCATGGGCCTGGGCGACGGCCGCTGGTACAGCGTCGGGCGGCTGAACTTCAGCATGCGCGACAGCCGGCTGGTGGATGCCGTGGTCGGGCTGGAATACGATGGCGGCTGCTGGATCGGCCGCATCGTGTTCGAGCGCCTGCAGGCCGGCACCAGCAATGCCAACAAGCGGGTGCTGTTCCAGCTCGAGTTCGTGGGCCTGAGCCGCCTGGGCTCCAACGCCCTGCAGACCCTGCGGGACAACATCCCCCGTTACCAGTTCCTGCGCGAGCAGGTGCGTTCGCCCAGCCGGTTCACCCAATACGACTAGCGTCCCCATGAAGCCCCTCCGAACCCTGCCCCTGTGGCTGGCTTGCGCCGCGCAGATCGCCCTGCTGACCGCCCCCGCCGTTCACGCGCAGGGCCTGCGCGTCTCGCCCGCGCCCAGCCTGCCGCGCGCCGCGGCGCCGGCCGACGCCGGCCCGCGCCCGGCCGACTTCATCGTCGCCGTGGTCAACTCCGAGCCCATCACCAACAACGAGGTGCGGCTGCGCCTGCTGCGCTACGAGCAGCAGCTCACCCAGCAGGGCGCGGCGCTGCCGCCGCGCGCGCAGCTCGCGCGCGAGGTGGTGGAGCGGCTGATCAGCGAGCGCGCGCAGCTGCACCTGGCGCGCGAGAACGGCCTGCGCATCGATGACCTGGCGGTGGACCAGGCCGAGCAGACGGTGGCGCGGCAGAACCAGGTGGACGTGGCGGAGCTGCGTCGCCGGCTGGTGGCCGACGGCCTGAACGTGGCGCAGTTCCGCGAAGACCTGCGCAACCAGCTGCTGCTCACCCGCCTGCGGGACCGTGAGCTCGAACCCCGTGCCCGCGTGAGCGAGCGCGAGATCGACGAGTTCCTGCGCGAGCAGCAGGCCGGCCGGGTCGACCCCGCGCTGGTGGAGCTGAACCTGGCCCACATCCTGGTGGCGCTGCCCGAGAACGCGACGCAGATCCAGCTGGCGCAGGCGCAGGCCAAGGCCCAGGGCCTGCTGGCCCGCGCGCGCGCTGGCGAGGATTTCGGCAAGCTCGCCCGCGAGAACTCCGACGCCGCGGGCGCCGCCAGCAACAGCGGCCTGGTCGGCGCGCGCACCGCGGATCGCCTGCCCGGCCTGTTCGTGGAGGCCGTGCGCAACCTGCAGCCCGGTGGCGTGAGCGACATCGTGCGCTCGGCCGCCGGCCTGCACATCGTCAAGCTGGTCGAGCGCCGCCAGCCCGGCGCGCAGGGCCTGATGGTCACGCAGAACCGCGCCCGCCACATCCTGCTGCGGCCCGGCCCGCAGCTCACCGAGGCCCAGGCCGTGCAGCGCCTGGCCGACTTCAAGCGCCGGCTGCAGGCCGGTCAGGCCGACTTCGCGGCGCTCGCGCGCGAGCACTCGCAGGACGGCAGCTCGCGCACCGGCGGTGATCTCGGCTGGGCCGGCCCCGGCCTGTTCGTGCCGGAGTTCGAGGACGCGATCAACGCCCTGGCGCCGGGCCAGCTGTCGGACCCGATCGTCAGCCGCTTCGGCGTACACCTGATCCAGCTGGTGGAGCGGCGCCAGGCCGCGCTGGGCGAGCGCGAGCAGCGCGAGGTGGCGCGCAACCTGCTGCGCGAGCGCAAGCTCGACGAGGCCTACGCCACCTGGGCCCAGGAGGTGCGGGGCCGCGCGTTCGTGGAGCTGCGCGAGCCGCCGCTCTTCTGAGCCGGCCCGTCCCCATGAAGCACGTCGCGCGCAAGCGCTTCGGCCAGCACTTCCTGGCCGACGTCGCCATCATCGACGCGATCGTGCGCGAGATCGATCCGCGGCCGGGCCAGCCGATGGTGGAGATCGGCCCCGGCCTCGCCGCCCTCACGCAGCCGCTGGTGGAGCGCCTGGGCCGCCTCACGGTGGTGGAGCTGGACCGCGACCTTGCCGCCCGCCTGCGCGCGCATGCGCAGCTGAACGTGGTGGAGTCCGACGTGCTGAAGGTCGACTTCACCGCGCTCGCCACGACGCTGGGCGCGCCGAAGCTGCGCGTGGTGGGCAACCTGCCCTACAACATCTCCAGCCCCATCCTCTTTCACCTGCTCGAGCACGTGGCCAGCGTGCAGGACCAGCACTTCATGCTGCAGAAGGAGGTGGTGGACCGCATGGTGGCCGAGCCGGCCACGGCCGCCTACGGCCGGCTGTCGGTGATGCTGCAGTGGCGCTACGCGATGGAGAACGTGCTGCACGTGCCGCCGGCGGCCTTCGATCCGCCGCCGCGGGTGGACAGCGCCGTGGTGCGCATGGTGCCGCTGGCGCAGCCGGTGGCGCTGGATGCCGCGCTGCTGTCGCAGCTGGTGCAGGTGGCCTTCAGCCAGCGGCGCAAGCTGCTGCGGCACACGCTGGGGGCCTGGCTCGAATCAAGGGGGCGCGGCGGCACGTTCGACGTGCAGCGCCGCGCAGAGGAAGTGCCGGTGGCCGAATACCTGGCCCTGGCCGCCAGCCTGGGTCAGGCGGCAGCGAGCCAGTAGCCGGCGTTGAAGGGGCTGCTCATGCGCAGCGCCAGGGGCGACACGTCGAGCAGCTTGTCCGTGGGCATCTTCTCTTCCGTGGTGCTGGCGAGTGGCGTGGCCGCCGCTTCGCCCTGGGCCTCATTCGCCCGTTCCGCTTGGCCTTGTTGCGCGGAACGGGCTACGGAAAAGAATAGAAGCACCTGAACGGCACCTTGCGGTCCGCCCAGTAGTCCGCCGTGTCGCGGAAGATGTCGAGCAGCTGCTCGCGCGCTTCCTTGTCGAACTTGCCGTTGGCCGGGATGTGCTCCAGCACGACGATGAAGCCCGGCTGCGGCCCCGACTTGTGCAGCGGGTCCGTCATGCAGTCATACAGCGCGTCGAAGTTCTTGCCGAAGTGCGACGGGAACGTGAACTGCTGGGCGATCATGTCCAGCACGTCCTGCTTGCTCTGGGCCGTGGCCAGGTTGGCATACAGGAAGTGATGGCCGAGCGCCGTGGCAGTCTCCTGCAGGTCCTGCACGCGGAACGCGCGGATGGACTGCACGATGTTGCTGCGCACACCCTTGAGGGGCGTCTCGGAAAGGTCCTTGGTCGTACGAAGTGGCGTATCCATCTCCGTGTCTTTCTCGGTAGTCACAAACTGGTCCCGCTCCATGCTGGTGGTCACTCCACGACGATGCGACGGAAGCTCGCGTAGTGGTCGGCGGTGTAATAGCAAGCATCGGGCACCTTGGGTGGCCCGCCGCAGACGATGCGGCGCGCTCCGCGGGTGCGCGATCCCGGCGTCCTGACGGTGTACTCGCGGTAGTAGCCGCGGTTCTTGATCGGAAGCAAACGCTCGCGATTGCCGAACACCGTGCCATCCTTCTCGTACGGAAACGGACCGCCTTGGAGGATGCGTTCGTAGGTCTCCCGGCCCTGCTTCGGCAGATCGGCCAGGCGAACCTGGGCGGTGGAGCCGGGGGCGGGGTCCGTCGGGCCCTTGGCAGCCACCGGTGAAACACCGGCGACCGCGACAGCCAGCAAGCAGCTAGTAAGTGCAAACTTGAGGGCCGCGAGGGGAGCCATGAACGGACCTTCTGGGGAGATCTTCGAGGGGTGCGCCGTCAGGGCGCCGGATTACAAACAACCCCGGGTAAACCCGGAAATTCAAGGGCGGTAGTGTGACGCATGTGCCTGCAAAAGGCAAGCGAATGCCCAAAAATTGGGCAGCCGGAAGGGCCATCGCAGGCCCTTCCCACGGCGGGCAAGTTAGTGCACGCTGCCCGGCTTGGCCCTATCGCGACGCGTTGGCGTCGGCCACGGTGAGGGCCGTCATGTTGACGATCCGACGCACGGTCGTGCTGGCCGTCAGGATATGCAGGGGTTTGGCCGCGCCCAGCAGCACCGGGCCGATGGCGATGTTGCCGCCGGCCGCCGTCTTGAGCAGGTTGTAAGAAATATTGGCTGCGTCGATGTTGGGCAGCACCAGCAGGTTGGCGTCGCCGGCCAGCGTGCCGTGCGGCATCAGCGCGGTGCGGGCCTGGCCGTCCAGGGCCACGTCGCCGTGCATCTCGCCGTCCACCTCCAGCCAGGGCGCCTGCACCTGCAGCAGCGCCAGCGTCTCGCGCATCTTGATCGCGCTGGGCTGGTTGCTGCTGCCGAAGTTGGAGTGCGACAGCAGCGCGGCCTTGGGCTTGATGCCGAAGCGCATCATCTCCTCGGCCGCCATCACGGTGATCTCCGCCAGCTGGGCGGCCGTGGGGTCGTAGTTGACGTGCGTGTCCACCAGGAAGACCTGGCGGCCGGGCAGCATCAGCCCGTTCATGCAGGCGTAGGTGTTCACGCCGGCGCGCTTGCCCACCACCTGGTCGATGTAGTGCAGGTGGATGTTGGTGGTGCCCCAGGTGCCGCAGATCATGCCGTCCACGTCGCCCTTGTGCAGCAGCATGGCGCCGATCAGCGTGAGGCGGCGGCGCATCTC
>NZ_JAYRZR010000022.1:0-52926 GCF_041916345.1 Ramlibacter sp. | reverse complement strand
GGCGGATGACCTGAACCCGTCGTTCGTGCCGCGCCTCGCGCGACAGCGATCTCATGTCAGCTGTTTCCATCACTGATGGATCACGGCGGGTCGGAAAAGTTCAAGTTATTTGCTGCCGGATCAATAAAAGACCATCACCCCAGCTGAATCGGCCATCCTCATCGCGACCAATGTAGGAGAACCGACCCACCTGCTCATCCTCATGCACAAACGTTTTAACAACCCGTTTATAGGCCCGTTCCCCCTCACCACTTTCATGCTTTGACAACACCCAGTCGCCGACCTTGATCTGCTCGATGGGCACCAGGCCTTCCTTGGTATGAACCAGCGTACCGGCAGCAAAGCAAGCATCGGTTTCGTACCACTTCTTGGATAAATCGATACTCTTCTTCAGATCATCCAGGATCTTTTTTTCCAGGATTTGCCCGGTCCCCTGACCTGTGCTTGCCAATTCACGCTTGACTTCCTTGAGCGTTTTCCTGGCCCCAAAGGCAGCCTGGAACTCCGCCGGCGCGCTGCCCTGGTCGAGCAACGACTTCTTGACCCCTGTTTGCAACATACGGTTCATTTTCTCGAATAGCAAGATCTGATCCCTCACAGACAGTTCACTCTTGTCCAAACCCTTGATGAGCTTGGTCACCTCGACGCGGTAGAACTGGGTCGCCTCGCTCAGCGTTTTGGTGCCGGGCTCGGGAAGCTTAAGGGTCAGATTACCGAATTTGAGGACGAACCAGCCGGCCGGTGCGCTATCGGGGATGCGCGAAACGCTCACTTTGATGCGCTCCGAGCCGCTGACAGCGGACTTCAACTTCACTCCGGCCGCCTGGGTTTCGTCGGCGAGGAAGCTGGCGCCACCCACGACCGCCAATTTGCCAGGACTGGTGATCAGGTTGCTCAGGTAGGTGAACATTTGCTTGATGGAGGCGATGGCGCGCGGCGAGACTTCCCGCGCTACGCCCGGCCCAAGCAAGCCCCCCAAGACCAGAGCTATTTGGTCCTCTGCCAGCCCGGCCAACACTTGCGCAATGGTCTGCTCGCCGCGTTGCAACGCCGGTGCCATCTGGCCAAGCAAGCCTTGGATCGCCGCATCCATGGTCTTGAGGCTGATGAGGGCGCTGGCGCCGGCGCTCGCGGCTACGGTGCCGCCCAGGCCCTTGGCGATGACGAAGGTTGGGCCGGTGACGGCGAAACTCACCGTCACACCCAAACCATGGGCCAGCACCAGCTTGAACACCTCGCGCTCATAGTCCGCATATTTCTTGATCACACCCGCGTTGTACTGTTGGCGCAGCTTGTCCCGCGCCTCAAAGAAGCCCCCAGTGAAGCCATCGAGGATGTGATAGCCCACTTTGAGCAAGAAGCTTTCGGTGGCATCCACTGCAGATCCGGTTGTCGCAATGGTGGGTGGGCCCGCGCCGTCGTCCTGACTCAACTCAATGACGTCGCCTCGCGCGTACGGATCTCCCACGTCTAGCGGTGCAGGGCTTGGGTTATAGGCACCAAAGCCAGTCACGCTGCCAAAGAGCTGGCCTTCGGCCACTCCGTCGTAACGAATGGTCCCGGCGCCGTAGTAGACACCGCCAGACAAAGATTCACCTGCACGATCGATGGGTATGGTGCGGCTGCGGTTGGCTTTGTCCGCCTGAACCGCCAGTTCCACCAGCTTGGCCGCATCCCACGTGAAAAGGGTTCGGAACGTGTGCCAGCCTGTGGGCGTGGCTTCATCCAGAAACACGTCAGCGTACAACGTACCTTCCGGTCCCAACATCAGACGATCAACCGCCCCGCCGATGATCGGCGATGTCGCGCCAAGGTAGCGAGGTTCGCCAAACGGGTCTTCCACGATGCCGATCTTGCCGCCGATCGCTTTGCCTTCCCCATAGTTCTCGTAGTCGACGAAGTGAGCGTCGTTGAACAGGAAGTTGTAGTCGGCGACCAGTGCGTACTGCTTACCCTTGTAGGTGACGATGACGCTGCCAGCCGTACGCTGGATGTTCTGCTGGAACTTGGTGTTGATCCAACCCGAGACTTGCTCTGTGGGCGTCATCTGAATCGCCCGGGCCGATGCACCGCCAGAAAGATAGCCAAGCGCATCGACATTGGCGCTCAGCGCGATCAATCCACTGTTGGGGTCCTTACTGCTCGAAAGGAGGAACTGCGCGTTACCGGCGCCGCTGGTCACATAGCGGGGATAGGTGCCGTTCGACGCTACTGGGAATGATTCGGCACTCATCGTTGTGACAGCCTTGCCTTGCAGGACACCTTTGTCGCTTGTCTTCGCCAAGTCCAGGATGTAGACGTTACCCCGCCCGGCCGATCTATCATTCAGGTTGAGGCTGTCACGCCCCTGTGGTGCGGTGATGGCGAGGTAGCTGTCGCTGTTGATCGCCATATCCTGGAAGCCATAGGGAGCGTTCGCGCCGAATTTGATCTGCAAAGCATCCGACAAGAAACTTGAACTGTCCGGATCGATGTTGAAGCGCAGCAGACGACCACCCGTTGGCGATACTGAACTTCCCTCAGACACATAGAGCCAATCGCCAGACACCGCCAGGCTCGAAATCGGCGCCGTGGCCCCTGGCGGCACCTTGAGGGTGTGAACGATACGCAGGGTGCGCATGTCCATCACGTAGATTTTGCCCTCGCGGCCTGCGATGTAGGCCATCGTTCCATCGGCACTGTGGACAACCTGCTCACCGTAGCGACCGCCCAGGTTCAGCGGGCTACCGGCTTGGTCTTGCTTGATTTGCCGCAAGAAGTCCAGCCCGTCCGCGGGGTTGGTCTTGGCTGCAAACACATTGATGCTGTCTGGCGTTACAACCAGGCTCCAACCAGGCGTGAACGTCGCCCCCTCCACCGATTCTGAACGCACATAGTCCGTAGTAAGGCTGGTTTTGCCGTTAAGCGTGCTGACGCCGCGTCGCACTATGCTGATGTTGTGCAGTGAGAGCGCAACACCCTGTGGAACAGTGACCTCTATCGACCCGAAGCCGAGGTCAGTTGCGACAAGTTCCAGCTCTGCCAAGCCCTTGAGCGACGGGGCGCCACGCGCGCACGATTGGGGACCATGGGGGCTCAGTAAAACCTTGATGTCTGCGGTCTTGGCTTTGGTTCCCTCCGGCACGATGTTCTGCCCGGTGATGGTCAACTTCATCGTACTCGGATCAAACTGTATGCGCGTGATGTTCGGAAGCAACTCGCCGCCAGCAGCTATGGGAGGATAGATGTTGGTCGTGTTCGAGCGCCGCAAGGCGCTTCCAGGAATGACCGCTTTATCTGCGCCTGCAGCGCCGTACTTCAGCGCAAAGAAGCTCGCGAGTGAGCAGAACAGATCGACCATAGCGGTGGAGAGATACTCCGCCGCTCTGGCTGCGATGTTGGTCTCTGGCGACCAGAATGCGCTCCACGCACCCGCCCACTCGACGAGTTGGGTGTCAACAATGTCCAATACGCTGTCACTCAGCGTCAGCAAGTAGCGCCCTGTGCCCAGCAGGCCATCGAAGGGTGGGCTGGACGTGCGTGCGTAGCCGTCTTGCGAGACGACGCCGTTGTCCACCAACCACCACGTCTGATGCTCGGTACCATCATCGTCAAGGATGCTTCCTTGTTTCCAGAACTGAACCTGTTTGCCTGCCTCCACACCGGCGGGGGCACGAACCGAAAGCTGCAGGGGAAGTTCTGCAATTTCTTCGCCGATGCTGATGTCAACAGCAGCAAACGCGTGCAACAGCTGTGGCGAAGGAAGTGGCGTGTCGACTTGCGCGAGCGCCACGCTGTGAAGACTAACCTGAGTGCCAGAAGCAAGCGCCCCTGGCGCTACCATCAGCAGGTTGCCTTCTGCGTCCTGCACGACAGCCCCTTGCTTGGCTGTCACAGTTGCGGTACCGACAGTCGCGGGCTGCACGTTCAAGGTAATGTCCTGCTGGCGGCCCTGGTGGACGATGCTCAAGGTCGCCGTGCCTGTGGCCTTTGCCGCGATCAGGCCATCGGGGCTGACCTCGGCAATGGCGGCATCGCTGACGAAGTAGCGCGTGCCCAAAGCCGCTGCCGATATGTTGACCGGCACACCGCCGTTGGTTCCGGCCGTGTCTGGCAGCGTCACGTTCAGTTGACGCTGACCCATCAACGGCAGCGTGATGGCGCGCGGATATACGTCGACCTCGAAGCCGTTGTCGTCCAGATCGGGGCCGTATCCATCGAGCGAGACCGTGAAGGCGTTCACCCCTTCTATTCCTCGGGCCTGGACCTGCACCAGGGCGATGCCGTTGCCTATGCCCCGCACCGCGCCGGTGCTGCTGACACTCACCACCGAACTGTCAGAGGACGTGTACATCGCATAGTTGCCAGTAAGCACGACGCCCTCTTGATCCTCGAAATCACCCGTCACCGCCAACTGCCCGGTTTGACCGGCCACCAGGCCCGCCAGTCTCTGCACGTGGATGGTCAGCAAGCGAGCCGCACTCACGACTATGTCGATCTCGATGGGGCCACTTGCCGCAAAGCCATCATCGGCCTGTACGGTGATGGTCGCCTGTCCCGCGTAGCCCACTTCGGGCATGAATTCGATGCGCTCGCTATCCACGGAGAGCTTGGCGGTGCCATGCGTCGCGCCCAGCACCCGCCAGAACACGTTGTCGCCTTCCAGGTCGCGCGCGACGCTGGCCAGGCTCGTACGCGCAGCGAGGTCCGTGTGGGTCTTGAGGTTCGTCGTCCCGGCGGCCACCGGTGCCTGGTTGGCGCGCAGCCCATAGTTCGCGTAGAGCACCTGCCGATCCACCTGCGTGGCCTGTCCATCGCCGTCGAGATCCGACGGCGACTGCGCCCATGCGGCGCTGTCGGAGCCGTTGACCAAACCATCGAGGTTCAAGTCACCAGCCAAGCGCAGGCGCACCGTGACCTGGCCTTCGCCGGCAAAACGGATCATCTTCAAGCCGGCTTCGCTCACGCGGACCAGCGTCGTCAGCTTGCTGCCGACCGTGGACGTGCCCAACACCGTAGCGCCGGTCACCTGCAGCGAGCCGACGGCCTGCGCGAACTCCGCCTCGATCGCCACGATCACTGCGCCCTGCGCGCCCGGAACCTTCACCGTGGCCGCGATCTCGCTCTCGCGGATCGTGAAGCCCAAGCTGGTGGTTTGGCCGTTCGCCAGCGTGCCGCTCCAGCCCGCGGCCGTGAGGCCGCTTCCCGATCCCGCCAGCGCGCCCGTGTGCCAGCGCATCGCGGCACCAAAGTCCGCCGACAGCGTGTCCTTCAGCAACGAGCCATCAGCCTCGTAGCCGTATGGCTGGCCGGTGCGTGCGCCGTTGTCGGTCGTGATGTCCCGAACCAGCTCCAGCCGGCCGCGGGCGCCATAGACGTAAGCATAGGAGGTCTGCATGCCCTCCATCATGCCGGTGACGCGCTTGATGCGCCCTTGCTCGTCGCGCACGAAGTCGACCCGTTGCTCGGCACCTGCCGAGGTGATCGCTGCGATGCCCGCGTCGCTCACCATCCACTGGGCACCATCGGCAAACTCGACCGCCGTGACCTGGCCTTGCGCATCCAATTGGTAGCGGGTGCCGTCCGGGCCGGTCAGGGTGAAGCTGGCCGGCACCCAGGGCAGGCCCGTGACCTGCTCGTACAGGCGGCCGCCTTGGCGCTGCAGCGCTTCGGCATTGCCGCCCAGAAGCCCAATTCGGGTGTCGAGGCCGGTGTCGGCGTGCGCCTGCAGGGTCCAGCCCGGGGTTGTCGTGGCGAAGACGGGGCGGATGACCACCGGCGCACCGGCCACGTTGGCCAGGCGTTCGCTCACGGTGCCGAGGGTGAACGTCAAGGGGGTTGCCGCGGCTCCGGTGAGCGAGGGGGTCCGCAGCCAGATGCGGGCACCCTCGCTCCAGGGGGCCAGCATGCCCTGGTCGTCGGTGGCGGGTTGGTCGGTGGTGAGCTGGGTCTGCAGGCCGGAGAGCTGCCAGTTGCCGAAGTCGGGGGCGGGCGCGCCCCTCACCCCCACCCTCTCCCCGGAGGGGAGAGGGAGTTCTCTGGTCAGCGTGAAGGTGTGGCCGCCTAGTTGGAACGTGGCGTCGCTAGCCACGGCCTGTGGGGCAAGCTTCACCCCGCTGTCCACCACGACACGCGCCTCGATCTCCGCCGTGCGGCCTTGCAGATCCCACGCGGTGAGGCGGAGGTCGTACACGCCGTTGGCGAACGCCGCCGGATCGAAGGTGGCGAGATCGATGCTGCCGCTCTGCGCTGCCGCGTCGGATGCCATCTGCCCGATCGTCTGCCAGGCTGCCGTGCCTGCGGCAGCCAGTTGCAGCCGCCAACCCATGAGCTGCTGCTCCTGCACGGCGGCGCGCAGCACCACCGGTGCACTCACCGTCGGCGGATCGCTGAACGCGGTGGCGCTTGCCAGCGGGCCGGTCCATGCCAGTTGTGGCGCTTGCACATCAGCGGGGTCTTTCACGCGCACGGCGTGCACGTGCGTCTTGCTGAAGCCGTCCACATCGGTGGCAGTCACGCGGATGTTCAACAGGCCAGGCGCTGCAGGCGTCAGGCGGAAGCGGCCCGCTGCGTCCAGGGCCACGGTGCTCCAGGCCTGCGGGTGAGCGGGGTCCAGGCCCTGCACTTCCACTGCGATGCTTTGCATGTCGCCGTAGCTGGACGCGCGCACGCTGGCCACCACCAGTTGGCCGGGCTGCACGGGGGTGCTGGGCGTGGTGCTGACCAGCACGTTCGGTTCCATGCCGGTGGCATCGGCGGCCACGCGCAGGGTGAAGGTTTCCGTCGTGGCGTTGAAGCCGTCCCAGGCGCGGGCAGTCACCACGAAGTCACCCACCTGGCCGGGACCTGGGGTCCAGGTGAGCTGGCGGGTGGCCGCGTCGTAGCTGGCGCCTTCGGGGAGGTTGAGGAAGCTGATGGCGAGGTTGGCGCTCTGGGCGGTGCCGTCGGGGTCTGTGGCGCGCACGCCCCCTCCCCCACCCTCCCCCGGAGGGTGAGGGAGCAAGCCGAGGTGCACCGGTAGCGTGAAGCTTTGCCCCACCGCCAGCGCATGGTTGCTCACCTGCAGCACCGGCGGACGGTTCACGTCGAACACGCGCACCTGCACGCTCTGCTGGCTGCTGAGGGTGCCGTCGGTGGCGGTGAAGTTCAGGGTGTAGGCGCGGGATCCGCCTTCGCTGTTGTTCACCACGTCCTGCGTCGGCGTCCATTCGAGCAGGCCTGTGGCGGGATCGAAGAACAGGCCCTCGGGCGTGTTCTCGTCGTACTGCAAGGCGAGGCGGGTGGCGTCGCCATCCGCATCCGCGCCCAGCACCGCGAACGACAGCGTCTCGCCTTCCTGCACCAGCTGCAGCGGCATCGGCAGGATGCGCGGGGCGCGGTTCACGTTGGCGACCTGCAGCGTGATCTGCTGCAACACGGACGATGTTCCGTCGCTGGCCGTCACGGTGATCGGGTATGTGCCGGCCTGGCTGCCGAAGCCGGCGTCCTGCGCGGCGAACAGGCCCGGTGTCCAGCGCAGCGTGGCCTGGCCCGTGCTGGCATCCACGTCCAGCACCATGCCCGGCGGCAGGCCGGTCACGCTCCAGTTCAGGCGGTCGGCATCGCCGTCCTGCGCGAAGATCGTGAGGGCGAGCGGCACGCCTTCGGTGGCCTGCACCGTGGCTTGCGACGCACCGGGCACGACTTCAGCGCCGGTCGCAGTGACACCCAGCACAGCCGGCGCCAGGTTGGCGGAGCGCACGCTCACGCGCAAAGTCTGGCTGCGCTCGTTCGGCACCGGCGGGTTGGCCGGATCGGGCATGTAGCCCGCATCCTGCGGGCCTAGGCCGCTGTCACGCACCACGACCTGCAGGTCATGCACGCGGATGTCTTCTTCGGTCGGCGTCCACTTGAGCAGCGCCTGGCCGTACTGCGGCAGCATCTCCAGCACGGCACCGGGCGGGAGGCCGGGCACGCTGAAAGTCAACGCATCCTGATCGAGGTCACGCACGCTGATCGGCACGGTGATGGGCTGGCCGACCACGGCGACGACCTGCGAGGGCATCGTCAGGATGGGCGGCTCGCTGGCCGCACGCACCGTCACCACGAAGGTGTGCGACTGCGCCTGCACCTGGTTCGGGTCGCCGCCGCCGTTGTCTTGCGCGACGATGGTGATGGTGTAGTCGCCACGCTGCCCTTCGCTCGGCGCGAAGCGCAGCACGCCGCCGCTGGTGTAGCGCCCATCGGCGCCCAGCCCGCTCTCGCCCTGCACGTAGGTCGCGAAGGCCGGGAGTCCGTTCACGGTGATCGTGACCGGGTTGCCATCGACATCGGTGGCGCTGAAGGGAATCTCCAGCACGGCACCGCGATCGACAAAGGCGTTGGACACCGGCGCGATCACCGGCGCGCGGTTGGCGTTGGTGGCGACGATCGGAATTGTCATCTCGCTCGCGGCCGGGATGCCCGTGCCGTCGCCGTCATCGGTGGCAATCACATGCACGTAGTACGTGCCGGCCTGGTCATAGCCTGGTTGCCAGATCACCTCCAGCGTCTCGGCGTCGAAGCGGGCGCCGGGTGGCAGACCGGTGACCTGGTAGCTCACGGTGGGCGCCGACGTCTCCGGCCCTGCCGCCACCGAGTTCGGGTTGAACGGGTTCAGGCGGATGCGCGGCTCGAACCCGGGGTTGTCCGGGTCGAAGGCGAACACGCTGACTTGCAGCGGCTGGCCTTCGAGGATGTTCCATGTCTCGGCCGGCTCGAAGACTGGCGCGCCATTGGCGTTGAGGACGTTGAAGACGACGTCCTGCGTGGCTTCGGTGGTGACGGTCTCGCCCGTGGCGGGCACGGTATAGGTTGCGGTCAGGGTGACCGGTACCGTGAAGGTGCCGTTCTGGCTGTAGCCAGGCGTCCATTCCAGCCAGCCGGTTTCGGTGTTCAGCGTGGCGCCGCCGGGCAGCCACGGCGCGCTGTACGCCAGCGTGATCGTCGTGCCGTCGGCCTGCAGCAGCCCGCCGGGCATGTTGCCCGCCAGCTGCATGGCGAAGCGGTCCCCCTCGCGCAGCGTCTGCGACGCCACCGCCGCCAGCACCGGCCGCGCATAGCCCTGCTCCACCAGCAGGTTGAACTTGCGCTGCGTCACGCTCTTGCCGTCACTGGCCAGCACCACGATGCCTTCGTAGCTGCCGGCCTGGTCGTACCCAGGGGTCCAGCTCAGCATGCCGGTGGCTGCATCGAACACGGCACCTGCGGGCAGGTTGCGGACCGTGAGCGTCAGCCAATCGCCGTCGGCGTCGCTCGCCGTCAGCGGCAGTTGCAGCGGCTGGCCTTCGGCAACCACGATGTCGTCGATGGCGTCCACCCACGCTGTGTGGTTGCCGCCATCGACGGCGACCGTGAATGTGCGCAGCACAACGCCGCCACGGCTGTCCTGCACGCGGACGATGACCTCCGTCTCGGCCAGGTCGCTCGAGGTGGGCGTCCAGCTCAGCACCGCGCGGTTGTGATAGCCCGCTTCGTCCGTGGTGTGGAAGCCGGCCTGCTGCATCGTCATGCCCACAGGCGCCTGCACCAGTTGCCAGTAGAACTGCGTGCCGTCTGTATCGCTGGCCTCAAGCGTCTGCGTCCAGGGCTGGCCCACGACCGCGGGCACCATGTCTTCGTACCCAAGCCCCTCGACGAACCCGCCTTCGCCATCCTCCTCCAGCACCACTGGGTAGACCTCAGGCGGTGTATTCGGCAGCGGCAGCGCATACACGCCGTGCCCCAGGTCGAACTTGGCCAGCGCAGCGCCGCCCGGGCCGTATGCGAAGCTGCTCACCGGCCGCACGGTCACGGTCTGGTTCGCCAGCGTCGCGCCCGCTGCGAGCTTGTTGCCGGTGGCTTCGAGTTCGGCCGTGAGGTCCAGCACCCACAGATCCTGCTGCGCGCCGGTGCCAGCATTCGCCCCGACCACCTGGTCGCCGAAGTAGCGCCCCGGGTCCAGCAGCAGCATCAGCGGGCCGCGCAGGTCGTCGGTGCCCACGTTGGTGATGCTGATGTCGTAGCTCACCTCGCCCGTGGCGCGGTTGCCTCGCGTATTGGAGAAGTCCAGGCGCAGCTGGGAAGTGAGGTCGACCACGGCAGTGAACGAGCTCACCACGTTGGCAGCCATCGGCGTGCCAGCCGCACTCACCAGCGTGTGGGCGATGCGCAGTTGGTACTGGCCGGCCTGCAAGCTGCTCACCTGCAGCGTGGCGGTACGCGTGGCGGCGTTCCAGCTCACCGCGTCGGGCGTGATCGTCACGTCCGCTGGCGTTCCGTCGGCGTTGGTGCCCAGCAGCGTCAGCGTGTAGTTGTCCGGATTCAGCACGCTGCCTTCAGCGTCATCCGCCAGCATCGCCTGGTCGAACACCACGGAGATGCTGCCCAGCGGCAGCGGCAGCAGCGCGCCGTCGGGCACGCTCAGGCCGGTCACCTTCGGCGCCTTCAGCGGCGCGATCTCGTCGATGCCGCCGGTCTGCGCCAGCAGGACGCGGCCATCCGCCGTCGTCAGCACGGTTTCGCCGCGCGTGCCGCCCCGGGCGAGCTGCAGCACGCCGCGGTTGGCCAGGCCGATCGCCCACAGGGCGGATTCATGCGCGGCGGCTTCTCCGCCCACACTCGTCGGGCGCTGGCGCTCGCTGCTGCTGGCCAGCAGCAGGCCCTCCAGCGGCGAGCCCGCTGGCCCGAAAGCGATGCTGTCGATGGTGCCGAGCAGGCGGTACTCCAGCTCGGCCCGGCCCTTCAGCTTGCCCGTCATCGGGAAGCTGATGATGTCGGTGGTGCCTTGCGGGTCGGCGGCTGTCACGTGGCGGCCGCTCCAGCGCACGGCCCATAGCCGGCCGTCGGTGCCGAAGGCGAGGTCGCCCACGCGTTCGTTGCTGAAGTGCGTCCAGGTGGCGGCCTCGCCGGCGCCGGCGCCCCCACCCCCGCCCTCCCCCGGAGGGGGAGGGAGCAATACCTCGATGCCGCTGCCGGAGGAGACGTAGATGTCTCCCGTGCCCGGGTGGATGGCCAGCGCGTGCGTCAGTGCAGCGCCGTTGGGGCCCTGCAGGCGGCGGAGCACCGCGCCACTGGCGGCATCCACCTGCAGCAGCTCGGCGCCAGTCATCACCCACAGCTGACCCAGGCCGTCCACCGCCATGTCCATCACGGGCGCGTCCAGACTGAACAGCGGCGTGGTGCTGCGCCCGCCCTCCTTGCCGAAGGCAAAGACTTCATTGCGGCCCGCGCCGCCGCTGGCCAGCACGGTGCCGTCCGCGAGTTGCACCATCGCCAGCGCGCCGATCTGCGCGGGGCTATCGTCGAAGCCGCTGGCGAAGCTGCGCGCCGTGAAGGGCGCCACCACGCTCTGCAGCTCGCCTTGCTGCGCCGGCGGCACGAAGCCTGGCAACTGCTGGCCGGCCTGCGAGAACAGCGTGTTGCTCGCGTAGGTGCGCCCTGGCGTGGCCAGCGGCAGCTCCTGCGTCTGGGTCACGGTTTCGTTGGCACCCAGCGCGTCGAGCGTCGCCTGGCGGGATCCGTCGTCCGGCAGCACCGCGTTGACGACACTGGCCGCCTCGCGGTTGCCCGCGCGGTCGGTGGCGACAGCCAGGAACTCACAGGCATGACCGGCCTGGCCTGTGAAGATGGCCTGGCCGGGCAAGCCGCCCTCCATGGGCACCTGGCGCTTCCAGATGCGGAAGTCGCCCCCGTTCTCCGCGACATAGACGGTCACGTGCTTCACGCCGCTGGCGTCGTCCGTCGCGCTCCACTTCACGTCGATCAGCGGCTGGCCTTCAGCGTTCTGCCCCAGCGCGGTGGCGCTGAGCGTCGTCACGGGTGCGCCTACGTCCAGCTTCTGGCTGACGGTGTTGGTCGCCACGGGCGGCGAGCCGTCGAAGACGATGCTGGCCTGCGCCGTGATGACGGCGCCGGAGGCGGCCTCTTCGCTGGCCTGGATGGTGTAGCTGATCCAGCCGCGCTTGGCGGCTTCGATGGCGCTGGCCGAAGCACCGGCTTCCGCCGGCGCCAGCAGGCCACGCGCGGCGTCCCGCATCACCTCGCCCGTGTCCGGGTCGATGGCCTGCAGCAGCCAGGTGGCGATACGCGCCTCGGTGTCCACACCCGCGCTCACGCGCAGGATGAAGCCCTTGCTGCCGGTGAAGTCGAAATCGCCCTGGAAGTTGGCGCGGCCTTCCGGCACGTGCACGTTGATGTCGCCCAGCTTCAGGTCACCCAGGCGCAGCGAGCGTGCGTCGAGGTCGGCGTCCAGCTGGGTGGTGATGCGCAGTTCACCGACAGCGCGCTCCGCGGGGTTGTTGAAGCCCACGGTGTACGGCAGCGCAAAGCCGGCTGGCAGGAAGAACTCGCTCGTCGCGGCCGTCACGTCGGCCACGTTGACGCGCGGGCCCTGCATGCTGGCCACCGCGCCGGCCAGCGCCGTCTGCTCCGCAGCTTGCTGCAGGTACTGCGAGAGATTGAGCGCCGTGGCGCCCGGGTTGGTGAGGCCCAGGTGCTGCAGGTACTCCAGTTCGGTGGATCCGCCCGCGAACACGTTGAAGTTGATGAAGTGGGTGTCGGCGGAGACGGCCATGGCGTAGTCCGCCGGGTTGCCCATCACCGGCACGGGGATCTCGACTTCACCGTCCAGCGTGCGCCGCACCTGCATGTACTCGATGGCGGCCTTCAGCGCCTGCGGATCCCCGCCATGGCGCGCGGTGTCGCCGTACCACTTCTGCACCTGCGTGAAGAAGCCCAGGATGTCGGCCTGGCTCTGGTAGCTGTCGCCGCCCTTGCTGAACAGGATCCCCGTGGCGAGCGTGGCGTTCAGGCTCATGACCTTGGGATCCAGGCGGATCGGCGGCGCCTCGTCCAGCGGTCGCAGCAGGCCCGCGGCTTCGAGCGCAGCCAGCCAGCCCTGCACCCACTGGGGCTCATCGGCCGCCAGGTTGGCGAGGCTGCTGGGCGCGGAGGCGTCGGCCAGGATGGCATCTCGCAACCTGCGCGCGTGCGCCGTCTGGTCGGCGATGAACTCGCCACGCGTGATGGGTGTGGCGGCGCCCAGCACGTTGAAGCGGAACGGCATCGCCAGCGATTCCAGCGGCGTGACGTGGGTCTCCGCGTCGGTGGAACGGAACTTGTCGGCCAGGCCCGTGGCGATGTGGTCCAGGCCGTCGATGCCCTCGTCCAGCAGACCGGCGGCCTTCCAGTCAGGGCGGATCGCGTACAGCTTCTCGCGCAGGCCTTCGAAGTCATAGGCCAGCCACTCGGCCAGGCCGGGGTACGTCTGGATGTTGAACGTGGCGCCGACGAGTCCGCCCGCCGCCACGTCGAAGGCGTAGCCAGGCGCCAGCGTGAAGCCGCTGGTGTTGACCGCGCCATCCAGGCTGGCCCACGGCACGTTCTTCGGCGGCAGGCTGGTGGGCGTGGGGCCGTAGGCCTGCGTGTTGCCCGCCGTGTCGGTCGTGCGGCCATCCGGCTGGCCGCCGATGTTGCTGCCGAACACCAGGAAGGGCAGGCTCAACCCTTCCAGCAGGTAGTCGTTGCGGCCCATCTCGGGCACGCCCAGGTCGAACCGCACGTAGGGCGTGTCGACATTGGTCAGGCTCTGCAGCGAGACGCTGTAGACGGCATTGGCGCCCGGGCTGACCGTACGGTCCCCACCGATGCCGATGCTCACGTCGGCCTCGATGCCGCGGTCCACCAGGTAGCGGTAGGCATCGGTCACCTGCTGGCCGTCGGGGTTGATGACCACCACGTCGTACAGGCCCAGGGGCGCATCATGCAGATCGAACACCGCGCGGATGTGCGTGGCGTCCAGCACCTGCCAGCGGGCCGGCTCGATCTCCGTCACCGAGGGGCGCGAGAGCTTCACCAGCGCGTCGGGCTTGAAGTGCGCGCCATGGATGTCGAACGTGACCCAGCGATGGTCGAGGTCACCCGTGCCGCCCGAATCGGGCGTGACGCGCGTGATGGCCAGGGGCATCAAGTCCGCCCGCAGCGTCACGGGCGTGCCGGCCGCGCTCTGGCGTGACTTGACGAGCACGTAGTAGTCGCCCGCCCGGGTGCTGGGGATCAGCGCTTCCTGATCCGGCGCCACGGGGTTGCCGTAGCTGGCGTCGTAGCTGTACGGCGTGGGAATGTCGCCGTAGCGGATGTACACCTCGTTGGCGCCGGCCTCGGCGACGGAATCGAGGCTGACACGCAGCGTCTCGCCAGCGGCCACGGTCACCTTGTACAGGTGCTGCTGGCCGGTGGCCAGGGTCGTCTCGATGGGCGTGGCGATCTGCATCGCCGGCACCTGCACCTCGAGCGTGGAGCCGGAGGCGATGCGGTTGTTCGCCTCGCCCGGTGCCAGGTTCAGGCCGGTCGCGGTGTAGGTGATCGGGCCTTCGTAGACATCATTGAAGAGGTCGGGCCGCACGATCACGCGCCAGTTGCCGTCCTTCAGGGGCGGCAAGGTGGCCGTGAGCTGGCCGTTGTACACAGCGCCGCCGGCGAGACCGCCGGAACGGTTGACCTTGCCCAGCAGGATGTCGCCCAGGTCCCAGCCGTTGTCCGCCGAGAGGTAGACCGCGTCCGTCCAGCCGCCGTGCGCCGGGTTCTGCGAGTCGTTGGTGACGGTGTAGGTGATGGTGACCGGCTGGCCGACGACGGCCGAGGCAGGCACCTGCACGTTGGAGACCTGCAGGTCGGCTGGCGGCGGCGTGTCGATGATGATCGGCTGAGCGGCGGCCGTAGCGTTGTTCAGGTCCTTGCCGAACTCCCGCACGCGGCCTGTGGGGCCGGCACCGAAGGCGTTGGCCGCGTCGGTCACGACGAAGACGTAGTAGCTGCCTTCCAGGTCGCGCGGCGCGCTCACTGCAAGCTGCGCGTCGTAGCTGCTCGCGGCTTCGCCCTGCGCCGCCAGGCCGCCGTAGTGGGAGACGTAGCCCACGTAGCGGTCCTTGGTCACGTCCAGGAAGCGGTCTTTCGAGAGGTAGACCAGATCCGTCCAGTTGCCCTGGGCATCCGGCGTGCCGCCCCCCGCGTTCTGCACCGTGTAGGTGACGGTGAAGCCCTGGCCGGCCAGCACGCGCTCAGGAATCGCCACCGTGGCGACTTGCAGATCGGGCGGCGTGAGCAGCTCGACATGCAGGTCGGTGCTGGCGACGTTGTTGCCTTCGTCGCGGAACTCGCGCACGGCCTGCCGGTCGTCGCTTTCGTCGATGCCTTGCAGGCCATCGCGCACGGTACTGCCGGTTTGCATCGATCGCAGACTGCCGGCGTCGGCCTTGACGATCACCTTGAAGTCGCCGCTGATGGACTCCGGCACGTCGAAGGTGAGGCTGCGCGTATAGGACTCACCGGGCTGCAGGGTCTTCAGGCTGCCGTCGGCATTGCTGCCCAGCGTGACCCGCTTGCCGAACTCCGTGACCATGTAGTCGTTCACGTCGAGCGACGCATCGCGCGAGAGGTAGACGGCGTCGGTCCAGCCGTTGACGCGGGTGGCACGGGTGCCATGGTTGGTGACGGTCCAGGTGACCGTGACGGACTCGCCGGATCCAACAGTGGATTGCGACAACTCGATGTGCTCGACGGCCAGGTCGGGCTCACGGTAGGTGATCTGAAGGGCCCCCTGGCCGATGTTGTTGTCGTTGCGCGCACCTTCGTAGGCGCTGTAGCGGTACAGGTTGCGGATATCCGCGTTGCTCGCCGTGGCCGTGGCCTCCATCTGCGCGCGGTAGGCCGGCGAGCCGGAGTCGGTGACGACGTAGACGTAGTACGGCCCATCGGTTCCCGGCGGCAGCTTCGCCCGCAGTGACGCGTTGTAGGTGCCGCCGCTCGCCAAGCCGCCCACGTTGCTGTGGAACACCGAACCGAGCAGCGTGGCCCGGCGGACGTCGAACACGGGGTCCGGGCTGAGGAAGACCGTGTCGGTCCAGCCATCGGTGCCGGCCCACACGGCCGCCCCGTGGTTCGTCACCGTCCACGTGACGGTGGTTTCCTCGCCGGATTCGTTCTGCGGCTGGGCGGCCACCGCGGTCACGCGCAGGTCAGCCGCCTCACCCGTCACCACCGAATCAGCGGGTCTGGCATTGTTGGCGTCGGTGCTCTCCCAGATGTAGTTCTGGAAGTCGGTCTCCACCACCACATGGCTCCCCTGGACGGAGGGGCCGAGTTGCAGCGTCTGCGTGACGGTGTACTGCTCGCCGTTGCCCAGCGTGCGGCGCTGGTCGAACTCCCCCACCAGGGTGCGGCGCGTGGCGGTGGCAGCGTTGGGCGAATCGGTGATGAACACCCGGTCGCGCCAGAAGCCGTTGAACTGCTCGCCCTTGTTCTGCACCGTGTAGCTGAAGCTGTAGCCGCCGCCGGCGCTGGCCGGGTTGAGCGCGGACACCTGGGTGACCGTCAGGTCGGGCGGCGCGATGCCCAGGATGCCGATGGGCCGCGCCTTGAAGTTGCTGCCATCCACGTCGGAGGGCGCATCGGGGTTGATGTTGATGGACAGGCTGTCTTCCAGGATCACGTCATAGGCGTCGCACCAGACCGTGATGTAGTACTGACCGGTGAGCACGTTGCCCGGGATCGTGACCTGGGCCGAGCCCAGGTAGTCCTGGCCCACCTCCAGCGCGCCCGTGTCCGTGACACTGCCCAGGAAGATGTCCCCCTTGCCGGGATGCGGGCGCGTGCGGTCCCGGGTGAGCCAGATGCCGTCGGTCCAGGTGGTCTGGGTGGCAGCAACACCGCGCGTGGATGCGCTGCCGTTGTTCGTGACCTTGTAGTTCACCGTGATGCTGGCGCCATGCACGGCCTGGTCGGGTGCCACCACCTGGCTCGTCACCAGGTCGGCGAAGGGCACCGAGTCGATGGTGAACTTGACCGCCTTGGCGTTGTTCGCCTCGTTCGGGTGCTCATCGAGGTAGTTGTTGCCGTCGGCCACGACGATGAGGTAGGCGTCGCCCCGCATGCGGATCGGGATGTCCAGGCTCAGGCTGGCGGAGCTGTAGCTCTCGGTCGGTGCCAGCGCGCTGCCGTTCTCGAAGAGGCCCAGCCGCACATCGTCGCTGCTCAGGTGGCCATCGAGCGAGAGGTAGACACTGTCGTACCACCGCCCGGAGGCGGCCGCGGGCCCGTAGTTGCCGATGGTGTACTGCACGGCGACGCTGCCGCCCGCAGTGACGCGCGCGGGCGCGGTCACGGTGCCGACCCGCAGGTCCGGCCGGTCGTTCAGCGAGATCTGCGTGATGTCCGCCGACTGCGTCGTGTTGTTGACACGGGCGTCGCCGTGTTCATAGACACCCTGGTCCACGTTGGTCACGACGCGCACGCGGTACTGGCCCTCGATGCGGTACGGCAGACGAACCTGCTCGGTGCGGGTGTAACGCAGCCCGGACTCAAGGCCGCGGTCATAGTTGAAGCTGCCCAGGGAGAGCTGCCCGCCCCCGTTCACCGGGGTGAGCAGCACCAGGTCGTTCCAGCGACCGGTGGCGCTGGCGGTGCCCTGGTTCAGCACGGTCCAGGAGAGCTCGACCAGTTCACCTTCCTTTCCATCCGAAGGCAGGGTGACGGCCTCGACGATGAGGTCCGCGGAAGGCGACAGGGTGATCGGCACCACCGAGGAACTGAGCCGGTTGTTGGTGGTGTGGATGAACTCGAACGGGCCGCCGGT
Source organism: Ramlibacter sp. (assembly GCF_041916345.1). Taxonomy (GTDB): domain Bacteria; phylum Pseudomonadota; class Gammaproteobacteria; order Burkholderiales; family Burkholderiaceae_C; genus Ramlibacter. Next base: position 35,318 of record NZ_JAYRZR010000022.1, on the reverse strand, counting down.
GCTGACGTTCACGTAGAAGTTGCCGCTCAGGCCCTCGGGGACGGTCACGACCACGGAGCGCTCATACGAGTCGTTGACGGCGAGCGCACCGAGGTGGCTCGCGCCACCGAGCTCCGCCGCAACGCCACTTCCATCCGGATGGCGGCTGAGCCAGATGCGATCACTCCAGCTGGCTGTGCTGGTGGTGCCGATACCCTCGTTCGCCACCGAGTAGGTGATGCGCAGCGGCTTGCCGCTCGCGGGGTCTGCGTCCACACCGGCAACGGTGACCGACTTCACGACCAGGTCGGCATAGGGCAGCGGCATCACCTCCACCAGGTCGGCGGCCGCGCGCGTGTTGTTGGCTTCCTGCGCGTTCTCGAAGACGGCCGCCTTCGCGTCCGCGATCACGAAGATCTGGAACTGGCCCGAGGTGTAGGCGGGCAGCAGGCCGCTGACCGTCTGGGTGTAGCTCTGCCCCGCCTCCAGCGTGCCGGCATGCACGAACTCGCCGACCAGAAGGTCGTCAGCGTTGCCGACGATCGCGTCGCGCGAGAGGATCACGCGGTCCGTCCACGTGTCGGTGCGGCCCGCGCCCGTGCCGGTATTGGTGACCGTGTAGGTCACCGCCATGGAGGCCGGATCCGCGATCACCCGAGTGGGGCCCGAGACGGCCGTCACGGCGAGATCGGCGTAGGGCGAGAGCGCGACTTCCACGGCCTGGGCAGCCGACGCGGTGTTGTCGGTGAAGCTGCGCTCGCCCATGCGAGCGCCCACGGCCGGCACATCGTTGGTGACCACGCGCACCTCGTAGGGTCCCGAGAAGCCGAGCGGCAACTCGAACTCGGCCGCACCGGTGTAGGTGCCTTCCCTGGCCACGGGTTGCGACCGCGGCACATCGTGGGTGAGCCTGACCTGGCCACCCTGCAGCAGATAGATGCGGTCCACCCAGCTGGCGGGCGTGGCATTGCCCGCGTTGAGAACATCCCACTCGACGTGGATGGCGCTGCCGGAGAGGGCCACAGAGGGCCCGCGCACCGCCGTCACGGCCAGATCCGCCCGGCTCACGAAGACGAAGGACTCCGCGATCGCCTGGTTGTTCATTTCACCGGCGCGCTCGTACACCGCGTTGTCGGTATCGGTGCGCACGGCCCAGCGCAGCGTGCCCTGCGGCACAGTGTCTGGCAGCACGAACATGGCTGTGCGCAGACGCTCGGCCCCCACCTCGAGCGCCGCGGTGTCCCAGTGCTGGGCCACTTCCACGAAGCCGGTGGCCGTCTCCAGGTAGATGCGGTCGCGCCAGGGCGCTGTGGCCACGGACTGGCCCTCATTCGACACCGTGTAGCTCACGCTCACCATCTGGCCCGGCAGGGCGACGGCAGGCCCGGTCACGTCGCGCGGCCGCAGGTCCGCCATGGGCTGCAGCGCGATCTGCACAGGCTCGGCCATGATGGCCGTGTTGTTGTCCGCGGAGGCACCGTACTCGAGCACGGTGCGGCCCACGTTGGTGTACACGCGGACGTAGAACGTGCCTTCCAGATCGATCGGCAGGGTGGCGCGCGCCGTGGCCGTGTAGGTGCCGTCCGGCTGCAGCACGCCGGTGTGCGGCACGGACGCGGCCAGCACGATGTCGTCATTGCGGGGTTGCAGGCCGCGCGAGAGCACGACGCGGTCCGCCCAGCTCGCCGTGTTGGTCGGCACGTTGCCGGTATGGCGCACCTGCCAGGTCACCACCAGATCCTGCCCGCTCAGGAGGGCCGTGGGGGCGGAGACGTTCTCGACGGTGAGGTCACGCTGGGCGCCGCTGACGGCCAGCGCCTGCAGCGGGCCGAGGGTTCCGGCACGGGTATCCGGCTGCAGGACTTCGGCGGCGCTGTCGGCGCGGATGCCGATGAAGTAGGTGCCTGCGGCCAGCTCGGGCAGGTTGACCAGCAGTGACTGCGGATAGCTCTCGCCCGCGGCCAGCACGCCCGTGTGGCGGACGGTGCCGAGCACGACGTCATCGCCGTTGCCGAATGTCGCATCGCGGCTGAGGACCACCTGGTCGTTCCACGCGAGCGCGGTTTCGGTGGCACCGTGATTCGTCACCGCCCACTGCACCAGCAGCGGCGCACTGGCGACCGCGGTCGCCTCGAACGTGGCCGCGCCGGGCCGCAGTTCGGCATAGGCCTTGCCCTGCGCCGTGACGATCACGGCCGCCGAATTGTTGGCCTCGGCTGTTCCGCTGGCGTTCACCTCATGAAGGCTCGATCGCGCCAGCGTGTCCTGGTCCGCGGTGACGGTGATCTCCAGTTCACCCGTGCCCCGCAGGCCTTCCGGCAGCCGCAAGCTGAAGGTGCGCGCCTGCGATTGGCCCGGCGCCAACCAGGTGGCGAGATCCGAAGGCGCCGTGAACGCCACCTGCGTGTCGACGACGAACTCGTTGCGCGCCACGTTGCGCACGCGGACGCGGGCGTTGTAGCCCGCGGGCACGGGAGCCTGGCCTGTGTTGACATCGGTCCAGGTCAGGGTGAGCAAGCCGCCTGCCTGCAGCGCCGCGCTGTCTGGCACCTGCAAGGCCTGGATCTGGAGGTCCGGCCCGGACTCGCGCACGAGATCGGTGGTGTTGTTGGTCTCTGCCGTGCTGCCGGCGTTGTACTCCGTGACCTGCGCGCCGAGATCGGCTGTCACGCGGAACACGAAGCGTCCGGCCGCAGCCGCACCCGTAGGCATGTTGAACTCGACGCGCTGCTGGATCGCCTCGCCCGCGGCGAGTGCGCCCGAAGGCGGCGTGGCCGTGACCATGCGCGTGATCAGCACGGCGCCCGTGACGGCATTGACCAGCTGGAAGCGGTCTTGCCAGGTGGCGAGCGTGGGGCCGGTGCCCTGGTTGGTGGTTTGCCAAGTGACTTCCACGAGTTGCCCTGGCGACCAGTCGCCAGGGGCCGTCACCGTGATGGTCTCCGCGCGCAGATCAGGGTAACCCGCAGGCGCCACCTGGATGTCGATCGTCCGCGTGTTGCTGTTCGACGTCTTGGCGAAGAAGCGGTCCGCGTCCGTGATGACGGTCACCTGCAGGTTGCCCGCCGCGCCGAAGCCATCCGGAATGCGGATCGTGTGGGTCCGCTGGATGGACCCGCCAGGGCCGATCTGGCTGGCGTCGGATGCGCCGTCGTACGGCACGGTGGCCGCCACCAGCGTGGCGCCCGTCTCCCGGTTGCGCAGCAAAACGCGGTCGTTCCAGGTGCCCCTGGCGTCCAGCGTGCCGATGTTGGACACGTTCCACGTGACGGCCAGGTCCTGGCCCGTCACCAGCGTGTCGGGCGCTGTCGTGATCGAGGTCACGCGCAGCGCGATGTTGGGCGCCGTCTCGTTGTCGTCGACTCGCTGCTGGATCACCGCGTCGGTCAGCACCGTCCCGTCGTCGAACTCGATCCGGTCGACGCCGTACGCATGGTTGATGACATTGCTCGCGAAGAAGCCTCGCACCGTGACCTGATCGGTGCTCTCGCGAAGGCCGATCACGAGGTGCGCGCCGTTGCGGCTGACGATCAGGTCTTCGGCTGTGATGCCTGCCTTGAAGCGCAGGACGTCGGTGGTCGAGGCGTGGTCGCTATGCAGATAGAGGCCGGTCCCGTACGGCCAGCGAAGCGGATCCGGCTGATCGCCCACATCATTGTTGAGCACCGCGTCCTGACCATCGCCGCGACCGAACAAGTAGACGTCACTGCCCAGACCTCCGTGCAGGATGTCGCTGTCGGCGCCACCGTCCAGCGTGTCGTCCCCGCCCTGGCCATAGAGCTGGTCATTGCCCAGACCCCCGACAACCGTGTCCGCCCCCTCCGCCGCATTCACGACGTCGTCACCTGCACCCCCGTCGATCAGGTCGCTACTGCCCAGACCATTGATGGTGTCGTTGCCATCGCCGCCCATGGACAGCAGGGCGCGGAGGGTCTCGTCCGTGAGCACGCTGCCGTCGGAGAATTCGATCCGGTCCACGCCATAGCCATGATTGATGACGTTATTGGCGAGGAAGCCTCGCACAATGACCTGGTCGCCCGTGTCACGGATCTTCAGGACCAGGTGCGCACCACTGCGGCTGATGTCGAGGTCTTGCAGGGTAACGCCCGCCTTGAAGCGCAGGATGTCCGTCGTGAGAGCTTGGTCGCTGTGCTGATAGCTGCCGGTCCAGTAGGGCCAGCTCAGGGGATCGGGCTGATCACCCACATCGTTGTTCAGCACCACATCCTGGCCATCGCCACGACCGAACAGGTAGACGTCATTGCCCAGGCCGCCGTGCAGGACGTCGTTGTCTGCGCCACCATCGAGCGTGTCGTCCCCACCCTGGCCGTACAGCTGGTCGTTGCCGAGACCGCCTCCGATGCGTTCGCCCGCCGAGGTGCCGGTCATCATGTCATTGGCGTCGGTCCCCTCCAGCAGCATCTGCTGGATCTGGGCATCTGTCAGACGTGTGCCGTCGTTGAACTCGATCCAGTCGACACTCACCGCGTGGTTCGGAGCGCCGCCGAGGAAGTAGTCTTCCACGGTCACCTGGTCCGTGCTGCCCTGGATCTGGAGCACGAGGTGATCGCCGACACGCTGCGCATTCAGGTCGGCCAGCGCGACGCCGGCCTTGAGCCGGAGGATGTCGCGTGACACCGCGGCATCGGGCTCCGCCATGCCCGGGGCGTCGGCCTTTCGGTTGCGCACGATGTCCTGGCCGTCGCCACGCCCGAACAGGTACGTGTCGTTGCCGGCCGCACCCTGCATCAGCGTCTCGGTCGCGCCATCTCGCACCGTCTCCTCACCACCCGACAGCAGGAGCTGGTTCACGTCCTCCCCGGTGAGGTAGGCGCCGCCCGTGAAGTCGATCTGCTGCAGCCAGCGCCCGCCCTCGGTGGCGAACCAGTTGCGCAGCGTCACGCTGCCGGTGCCGTCGGTGCCGACGTGCAGCTTCAGGTCATTACCGATTCGCTCGCTGCCGATGTGGGCCTGCTCGATGCCGGGGCCGAAGACGAGCCGGTTGCCGCTGCCCGGGCTATCCTCGATCACGTCATGGCCATCGCCCAGCTGGTAGAGGTAGGTGTCCGCGGCGGCCGAGCCGACGATGTGGTCATCGTCGCGGCCCCCTTCGAAGACGATGCCTGAGGTGCCAGACGCCGCCGCACCCGACAAGTCATCCGCGCCCCCGCCACCGAACAGGGTGGTCCCGCCCTCGGTGGCGGCGAGCACGTCAGCGCCTGCCGTGCCACGCACCAGCCCCGCGCCACTGGCAGTGGCGCCCGAGGGTTCGATGCCGACCCGGGCCTCGGTGTCGGCCACGGTCCAGATGGTGCCGTCGTTGAACGCGATGCGCTCGATCTTCCTGAAGACGGTGCCATCGAACCAGCCCGCGATCCGCAGGCTGTCGGTCGATCCGCCATCGACCCGCAGCAGCAAGTCATTGCCTTCCCGGCGCGCGGTCACGTCGTCGGGGGCGATGCCTTCGCCGAAACGGATCCAGTCGAGGTACTCCTCATGGTTCTGGTTGGCCGCGAAGTAGCTGGCTGCGCCGCTGGAATAGAAGCGGACGTCATCGGCGATCACGTCATGCCCGTCGCCGCGCTCGAACCGGAAGGTGTCGCGAGCGTAGCTCCCCGTGAGCGTGTCCGCACCCTGCCCGCCCCTGAACTCGATGTCCCAGACGTTGCCGCCCACCAAGGCCGTGAGGCGGTCATTGCCGGCGCCACCCGTAAGGCCGCCGCTGAAACTGGCGGTCTGCAGTTGCACGCCCGTTGTCGCCGCCGGCAGCGATTGCGCGGGCTGCCCCAAGCGGGCCTCGATGTCCGCGCCTGACCATGTGCCGCCCTCGGTGAACTCGATGCGATCGATGCTGCGACGCGGGTTCGGCACGTTGTAGCCAGCCGGGCTGCCCTGGAAGTAGGACTCCAGCGTGATCTCGTCTTCGGTGTCGCGGATCTGCAGGATGAGGTGATCCCCTTCGCGCCGGGCCACGATGTCCTCGGGCCGCACCCCACGCCGGAAGCGCAGCGTGTCGGTGGTGGCGGCCTCGTCGGCTTCCGCCTGGGTTCCGTCGCCGGCGCTGTTTCTCAGCAGGTCCCGCCCGTCGCCGCGGCCGAACAGGTAGACGTCGCTGCCCGGGCCGCCTTGCATCAGATCGTCCCCGGCGCCGCCCTCCAGGGTGTCGTCGCCGATCCCGCCGCGCAGCGTGTCGTCGCCCAGGCCACCTGCCAGCACATCGGCCAGGGACAGGCCGTCGAGCTCGTCCGACAGTTCGGTGCCGGTTCCCAGGGCCTTCTGGATGGCCGCGTCGGAGAGCACGGTGCCGTCGTCGAACTCGATGACATCGACGCCATAGTCGCGCAGGAGGCGGTTGCGGGCGAAGAAGCCGCGGATCTCCACCGCGTCGTCGGTGCCGCGGATCTGCAGTCGCATGTGCGCGCCGTCGCGGCTCACCAGCACATCGGCCGGCACGATCCCGGGCTTGAACCGGAGCACATCCCGCGTCAGCAGGGCGTCCGACAGCATCTGCGTGTCGTTGATGTAGGGCGCGCCCATCGGGTCCAGCGCGTCCCCGGCGAGGTTGTTCTGGATCACATCCACGCCGTCGCCGCGCCCGAAGAGATAGACGTCGTTGCCCGTGCCGCCTTCCATCAGGTCTTGGTCGGAGCCGCCATCGAGCGTGTCATGTCCCGCACCGCCCCGCAGGGTGTCGGCGCCGCCATTGCCACGCAGCACGTCGTTGCCGGACCCGGCCACCATCAGGTCGTCGCCGGCGCCGCCTTGATCCAGCATGAAGAGCAGGTAGACGTCATCGATGACGGTTCCGTCCGCCAGCTCGATGCGATCCACACCGATCTGATGGTTGATGGCATTGCCGGCGAAGAAGCCATCGATCGTGAGGCTGTCGCCCGGGGAGCCGACGATGCTGATCACGAGATTCGAGACGCTGCGGCGGAACACGAGGTCTTCCAGGGTGAGCCCCTGAGCGAGGCGCACCACGTCGGTCGTGCGGGCCTCGTCCGCCTCCGCGAGCCACGGGCCGGCGGCCGCCGGATTCCACGTGCCGGGGTAGCGGTGGTTCCGCACCACGTCGTGCCCGCTGCCGCGGCCGAAGACATAGAGGTCGCCGCCCTCGCCGCCCTGCAGCAAGTCGCTGCCGGCGCCGCCATCCAGTGTGTCGGGGCCCTGATGGCCGTAAAGGGTGTCCTGGCCGGCACCGCCCTGGACCGGCCGGAGGAGATCGCCGTAGAGCACGTCATTGCCATCGGAGCCGACGATGGGGTCGAGCAAGGCCGCACGGATGTCCGCATCGGTCAGGGCCGTGCCATCCGCGAACAGGATGCGGTCGACCCCGAACGCATGATTGATGTCGTAGCGGGCGAAGAAGCCTTCGACGGTGACGCGGTCGTCGGTACCGATGATCGAGAGGACGAGATGCGCCCCCTCGCGCGCGATCGCGATGTCCTCGCGTGAGACACCCGCCTTGAAGCGCAGCACGTCGTCCGACGTGGCATGGTCGGCATCGAGGAAGTCGGGCTGGGTGGACTGGTAGATCCAGTCACCTGGCTCGGCGCCAGTGGCCAGCGCATTGCGGATCACGTCCTGGCCGTCACCGCGACCGAACAGGTAGGTGTCACTGCCTTCGCCGCCCTGCAGGGTGTCGTTGCCGGCACCACCGTCAAGGGTCTCGTCACCCTCCAGCCCATGCAGCACGTCGTCACCCGGGGTCCCCGCCGGTTCGCCGATCGCGAGCCGGATGTCTGCATCGGTGAGCACGCTGCCGTCGTCGAACTCGATGCGGTCGACGGAGTGCCGATGATTCAGCTGATTGCGCGCAAGGAAGCCCTCCACGATGACGCGGTCCTCGGTGCCGGCGATCTGCAGGACGAGGTGAGCACCCTGACGCGCGATCTGCAGGTCCGCGGCCACCACGCCCGCCTTGAACCGCAGGACATCCGTGGCCGTCGCGGCATCGTCCTCCGCGTAGCCCTCGCTCACGTTCGTGTAGTCACCCGGATCGATCACGCCATAGGCCCGGTTGCTGCGGACGCGGTCCTCGCCGTCGCCGCGGCCGAAGAGGTACGTGTCGCTGCCCGGCCCGCCCTGCAGCAGGTCCGCGCCTTCGCCGCCGTCCAGCGTCTGGTCACCCGTGAAGCCGGCCAGGGTGTCATTCCCCGCACGGCCTTCCAGCCGCGTGGTGCCTGGCAATGCCTCCAGTTGCTCACCGGCATCGGTGCCCACCAGGGGCAGTGCCAGCAACTGCTCGTCGGTGATCACCGTGCCGTCGGCGAACTCGATGCGGTCGACGCCGAAGCCGTGGTGGACCTCGTTGCGCGCATAGAGACCGAGGATCGTGACCTGGTCGGCCGTTCCGCGGATGCCGATGGTGAGATGGACGCCGTTGCGCTGCAGTTCGAGAGCGGCGGGAGTCAGCCCCTCCTTGAAGCGCAGGACATCCGTGGCAGACGCGTGGTCTGCCTCGAAGAAGTCGTCCCACCAGTAGTCCCATGCGTTGGGCGCCCAGCCTGCGCGGTGATTGACGACCGTATCCGCCCCGCTGCCCCGCCCGAACAGGTAGGTGTCGCTGCCACCGCGCCCGTACAAGGTGTCATTGCCGGCGCCGCCGTCGAGCGTGTCATCGGTGTCCAGGCCGTAGAGGACGTCATCTCCGTCGGTCGCATAGACCTCGACCCGGGCCAGGAGGGTCTCGTCGTCCAGCGTGCTTCCATCGGCGAACTCGATGCGGTCGACGCCGAAGTCGTGGTTGATGCCGGCGCCGCCGAAGAAGCCCTCGATCGTGACGGACTGATCCGTGCCCTGCAGCGACAGCACCAGGTGGGCACCATGCCGCTGGATGCGCAGGTCATCCACCGAGATGCCGGCCTGGAACCGGAGCACGTCCGTCGTGGTCGCGGCATCGTCCTCGGCGCCCCAGCCCTCGACGTAGGCCCAGTCCGTCGGATCCAGCGGCGCGTAGCCGGCGCTGTTGCGGATGCGGTCGTGGCCGCCGCCCGGCGCGACTTCGTAGACATCGCTGCCTCGTCCGCCTGTGAGCGTGTCGTCGCCCTCGCCGCCGTCCAGCCGGTCATCGCCTGTGCCGCCACGCAGATCATCGCTCCCCTGCAGCCCCTGCAGCGTGGCGTTGCCGGGCCAGGCGTCGAGCACGTCGTCGCCAGCGGTGCCCACGATCGGCATGGCCCGTATGTCGGCCGCGGTCAGGATGGACCCGTCGGCGAACTCGATACGGTCCACCGAGTGGGCGCTGCCGAAGTCGCCCTGGGCGAAGAAGCCCTTGAGCGTTACCGAATCGGTGTCGCCCGATTCCCGCAGCGTGAGGGTGAGGTCCGCGCCATCCCTGCGAAGCGTCAGATCCTCGCGCGCGATGCCGGGCCTGAAGCGCAGGACATCTGTGGTCGAATCCGCGTCCGGCTCCAGCCACTCGGGTTGCGAGTAGGCCCAGTCATCGGCGCCATAGGTGTAGCGCGCACGGCTGTTGGCAATCACGTCGCGGCCGTCGCCGCGGCCGAAGAGGTAGGTGTCGTTGCCTTCGCCGCCCTGCAGGAAATCGTCTCCCGCGCCACCGTCGAGCGTGTCGTCACCTTCGAGTCCGTGCAGGTCCTCGGCCGCCTCGGAGCCGACCGGTGCCACGGCGGCCCGGATGACGGCCTCGCTCAGCTGCGTGCCGTCGGCGAACTCGATGCGGTCGATGACGGAACCGAGGTTGACGCGGTTGAGTGCGAAGTAGCCCTCCACGATGACGGCGTCGTCGGTGCCGGCGACCTGCAGCACCAGATGCGCGCCGTCACGGCGGATCAGGAGGTCCTGCTCGGTGGTGCCCGGCTTCAGGCGCAGCACATCCGCCTCGGGCGAGGCCGGAGGCTCTGAACCGGCCAGGGCCGCCACATAGGCGTAGTCCGTAGGGTCAGGCACACCGGAGACCGGCCCTTCCAGGACACGGTCGACGCCATCGCCCGGGCCGAAGCGATAGGTGTCGGCGCCGCCGCCGCCGCGAAGCGTGTCGTTGCCAGCGCCACCGTCCAACGTGTCGTCGCCGTCGCCGCCGTCCAGCGCGTCATCACCGGGGGTTCCGAGCAGAGGCGGCGTCGCCCGGATCTCGGCGTCGGTCAGTACGCTGCCGTCATCGAACTCGATGCGGTCCAGACCGTAGCCATGGTGGATGTCGCCCTGCGCGAAGAAGCCGCGCACCGTGACGGCGTCCGTCGTTCCGTGGATGCCGATGACCAGGTCATCCCCCTCGCGTTGCAGCGCCAGATCGTCCCGGGTCACACCCGCCTTGAAGCGCAGCACGTCGATGGCCGTGTCGGCATCGGGCTCCAGATAGTCCCACTGCCAGTAGTCGCCCGCCCCGTCCCGCGTGAAGCGGTTGTTGACGATGGTGTCCCTGCCGTCGCCGCGGCCGAACCGGTAGGTGTCGCTGCCCTCGCCCCCGCGCAGGTAGTCGTCGCCCGCGCCGCCATCCAGGGTCTCGTCACCATCGAGGCCCAGCAGGTCGTCGTGCCCAGCCGTGCCCTGCGGAACCACCGCGAGGCGGATCTCGTCAGCCGTGATCTCGGTGCCGTCGGCCAGCTCGATGCGGTCCACGCCGTAGCCGCCGTCGGTGCGATTCGCGGCGAAGTAGCCTTCGACGATCACCTCATCGGCCGTGCCGACGATGCCGATCACGAGGTGGGCATCGCGACGCTCGATCCGGAGATCCGCCGCCGTGATGCCCGTGCGGAAGCGAAGCGTGTCGACCGTGGCGTCGGCGTCGTCCTCGCGGTTCTGGCGCGACAGGTAGGTCCAGTCGTTCGAGTCCGCCATGCCGCCGGCCGCGCTGTTGGCGACCACGTCCACGCCGTCGCCGCGGCCGAACAGGTAGGTGTCATGGCCACGGCCGCCGCGCAACGTGTCGTTGCCCGCGCCGCCGTCGAGTGTGTCGTCCCCTTCGCCACCGATGAGGTTGTCGTCGCCGCTCGTGGATGCAACGAGTGCCTCGACGATGGCCGAATGGGTGATCTCGGTGCCGTCGTCGAGTTCGACACGGGCCAGGCGGTACTCGGGCAGGAAGTACTGCCCGATACCCAGTGTCTCGCCCGTGCCGGCCATGCGCACGAGCAGATCGTCGTACTCGCGGCTGAAGCTCAGGTCCGCGAGCGCCACGCCCGGCCGGAAGCGCAGCGTGCCGTCTGCGCCGAACGCCGTCGGGTTGTAGATCCAGTCGTTGCCGTCGCCCGGACCCCACCGATAGAGGTTGTCGCCGACCAGGCCCTGGTAGTAGTTGCCGTCCGCGTCGCCCTCGTGGAGGAAGGGCTGGTCGACGGCCTGCTGGAGAAGCTGCTCGATGAACGCGTCATCGACCGGCGTGCCGTCGTCCAGTTCGATCACGTCCACCCGGTAGGCGGCATTCGGGACGGACTGCCCTTCCGGGCTGCCCGCGAAGTGCATCAGCAGCCGCACCCGATCGGGCGTGCCCCGGATTGCCAGGATCAGGTCGTCGCCCTCGCGCAGCGCCTGCAGATCGCCGAGTGCCACGCCCTCGTTGAATCGAAGGCGGTCGGTGGTCGCGGCCTCGTCGGCATGGGGCCCCTCCCAGCTGGCGTTGGCGATCGTCTCCGCGCCATCGCCGCGGCCGAACCGGTAGGTGTCGCTGCCCTCGCCGCCGGTGAGCCAGTCGGTGCCGGTGCCACCATCCAGGAGGTCATCACCGGCGTCGCCTTCGATGCCATCGTCGCCCGAGCCGCCCGCCAGCGTGTCAGCGCCCCCGCCTGCCACGATCCAGTCAGCCCCTGCCTGCCCGGCCAGATCTTCCGCGTCGTCCGAACCCGCGAGCCAGTCGTCGCCTGCCGTGCCCTGCTGCCCCATGCGGATGAGATCCGCCGCGGACAACGTGCTGCCATCCGCGAACTCGACCCGGTCGACGCCGGTGAGCTGCTCCGGCCGCAGGCGGCCGTCACCGACCGCGTCCTGGAAGAAGTCGCCCAGCAGCACCTGCTGGCTGGTTCCGCGGACCTGGAGCCACAGGTCCCATCCGGCTCGGCGAACCTCCAGGTCGGCGGCGGTGATCCCTTCGGCAAAGCGGATGACGTCGGTCGCCAGGCGCCCGGCGGACGGGTCCACGCCGGTCCATGTCTCCACGCGGTCGAGCCCGTCGCCCGCCTCGATGAGGTAGGTGTCGTCACCCTCCCCGCCGTCGAGCATGTCGTTGCCGGGGCCGCCCGCCAGGACGTCAGGGCCGCCATGGCCCTGCAGGACATCGTCGCCCGCCAGGCCCGTCAGGTGATCGGCGTCCTCCGTTCCCGCCAGGTCGTCCGCGCCGTCGGTGCCGGCCACCTGATTCAAGGGGTTGCCCTGTTCGTCCAGCAGCTGCCCCTGCGCGTTGTAGGTCTGGAAGCCGGTTTCGCCCGCCTGGGATTCCGCCAGGCCGTCCTGCAGGTCCTGCGGCGGCGGCTGGGTCGACACGGACCCGTCGGATGTGGCGCTCTGGCCGTTGGTCTGGTTGGCCAGCATGCCGGCTTGGAGGTCGCCGGTGCCCGTGATCGAAACCATCTGGAATCCCCTGAAACTGCACCCGCCGAAGGCGGCCTGCCCTGAGTGGAAAAATGCTCAGTCAATACTTCAGAGGTAAATACAAATTGTTTAGCCCGATAACACCCCGATACCGATTCCTGTTTTGAATCAAGCGCTTGCAGGCTCTATTGCATGTAGCAATCCAGCGTGATGCCCCACTGCCTTTGTGGGACACTTGACCCGCGCTAAATCCTTGGCGCCAACCCGCGGAAGAACTGCCATGGACCCGCTGCAGCGCAGGATTCATGAGATCACGCTCGGTCTCGGCCGCACGGCGGTCGCCCGGGCCGGGTCGGTTGCGCCTGGTCCATCGCGCGGCCATCGGCCTGGGGCTTCGGCCACCGATCTCCCTCAACTGCTTGCGTCGCGCCTGCGAACGCTCGGCGATGACGATCCCCAGCGGCGCGGCAAGGCGATGCGGGTCTTCCTGGAGAGCGTGCTGACCGCCGAGATGGGAGAGGCCTTCATGGCCAGCCCGCAGTTCACCACGGTGGTCGACCGCGTGCAGCGCCAGATGGAACAGGATGCCGAACTCGCCCCCCTGATCGAGCGGGCCATGGACGACTTGCTGGCACGGCGCGCGCCTTGATCGCCGGGGTTGCGCTGCCGCCCGCCCCATCCACGCACATGGCGCAAAATCGCGCCATGCAGCACCACTTCATTGCCAATGCGGCAGTGCGCTCCAGCGGCGAGCGCACCATTCCCGTCATCGACCCCTCCGACGGCCAGCCCTACGACGCCATCCAGCGCGGCACGGCCGAAGACATCGACGCCGCCGCGAAGGCAGCGCGCCACTGCTTCGAAGGCGTCTGGAGCAAGCTGAGCGCGGCCGAGCGCGGACGGCTGCTGATGCGCCTGTCGCTGAAGGTCGCCGAGCACGCCGACGAACTCGCGGCCATCGAGCAGCGCGACTGCGGCAAGCCCACCAAGCAGGCCCGCGCCGACGCAACCGCCCTGGCCCGCTACTTCGAGTTCTACGCCGGCGCCTGCGACAAGCTGCACGGCGAGACCCTGCCCTACCAGGAGGGCTACACCGTGCTCACCTGGCGCGAGCCGCATGGCGTGACCGGCCACGTGATCCCCTGGAACTACCCCATGCAGATCTTCGGCCGCAGCGTCGGCGGCGCGCTGGCAGCCGGCAACGTCTGCGTGGTCAAGCCTTCGGAAGACGCCTGCCTGTCGCTGATCCGCGTGGCGCAGCTCGCCGCGGAGGTGGGCTTCCCGGCCGGCGCCATCAACATCGTCACCGGCTACGGGCACGAGGTGGGTGACGCGCTGGCGCGGCACCCCGGCATCGACCACATCAGCTTCACCGGCAGCCCGCGGGTGGGCACGCTCATCCAGCAGGTGGCCGCGGAGCGGCACTGCCCCGTCACGCTGGAGCTGGGCGGCAAGAGCCCGCAGATCGTCTTCGCCGACGCCGATGTCGATGCCGTGCTGCCCGTGGTGATCAACGCCATCGTGCAGAACGCCGGGCAGACCTGCTCGGCCGGCTCGCGCCTGCTGGTGGAGCAGAGCCTGTATGAGCCGCTGCTGGCCCGCCTGGGCCAGGCCTTCGCCAACCTGCGCGTCGGCCCGGCGGCCATGGATCTCGACGTCGGCCCGCTCATCCGTCAGAGCCAGCAGCAGCGGGTGTGGGACTTCCTGTCGGATGCGCAGCATGCCGGCATCCCGATGGTGGCCCAGGGCCAGGTGGTCGAGGAGGCCCCCGAGTCCGGCTACTACCAGGCCCCCACGTTGCTGCGCGACGTGCCGGTGAACCATCGCCTCGCCCAGGAGGAGGTGTTCGGCCCCGTGCTGGCCGCCATGTCCTTCAAGGACGAGGATCACGCCGTCGAACTGGCCAACGCCACCCAGTTCGGCCTGGTGGCCGGCGTCTGGACGAGCGACGGGGGCCGCCAGCTGCGCATGGCCCGGCGCTTGCGCAGTGGCCAGGTGTTCATCAACAATTACGGCGCCGGCGGCGGCGTGGAGCTGCCCTTCGGCGGCGTCAAGTCGTCCGGCCATGGCCGCGAGAAGGGGTTCGAGGCCCTCTACGGCTTCACCACGCTGAAGACGGTGGCCATCCGGCACGGCTGAGCAGGGGCCGCCCGGGCAGCCGCACCTCCCTTGCGATTCCAACCGAGAGCCTGACCTCCTGAAGTGCTGTTCCACCTGATCTACGCCAGCCGTGCCACCCGCACGGTCGACGATGCGCAACTGCAGCAGATGCTGCACCGGGCCCGCCGCAACAACGACCGGCTCGGCGTCTCGGGCGCCCTGATCGTCCAGGGCGACTATTTCGTCCAGCTGCTCGAAGGCGAGCCCGCCACCATCTGCCAGCTGTACCAGGAAATCCTGGCCGATCCGATGCACGACAGCGCGGTGCAACTGGACTTCTCGGAAATCGACCGCCCCCATTTCGCCGAATGGTCGATGGGGCTGCTGCCCATGACCGGGGACAAGCAGGAAGTGCTCCGGCGCCAGGTCGGTGATGCCATGCTCGACCCCCCGACGCTGGACGGCCCGAGTGCCAGCCACCTGTTCGACCTGGTGCATGACCACGTCGAATGGCTGTCCTGAGTGGTGATTCCACGGCGCCGTACCATGGCTTTGGCGCCATGACACACTCCAGGCCCAACCAGGAGATCACGCATGCTCGTTCAGATGACTTACGCCAGCCGGAGTGCCCGCCCCCTGGGCCCGGGCGACATCAAGGACATCCTGGGCAGCTCGCGCCGGAACAACGCCCGCCTGGGTGTCACCGGGGCGCTGTGCCTGCACAACGGCGTGTTCCTGCAGACCCTGGAAGGCGAGCGCGGCGCGGTGAATACGCTGTACCACCGCATCGTGCAGGACACCCGGCACCGTGACGCGGCGATCCTCGACTTCACCGAAGTGAACCGCCGCCAGTTCACCCGCTGGTCCATGGGCCTGCTCGCCGCGACCGAGGAGAACCGCGACCTGTTCCTGGCCTACGCCAGCGGGGCCGAGTTCGACCCCTATGCCATGAGCGCCGCCAGCCTGCGTGCCCTGTTCGTCGAGGTGCAGGCGAACGTGCGCTGGCTGGCCTGATCCGCCGGGGCCACCGCCGCGAGGCACAATCGGGGCATGGCCGAGCGCGTCATTCCCCTGGTCGACCAGCGACTCACCGCGTTGCGCGCGCCGGTGCCGGCGCAGGCCGTGGCACCGACAGGCCACGTGACGGACCAGCTGGGCCGACCGCTGCGCGATTTGCGCATCAGCGTCACCGACCGCTGCAATTTCCGCTGCAGCTACTGCATGCCCAAGGAGGTGTTCGACAAGGACTACACCTACCTGCCGCATGCCGCCCTGCTGAGCTTCGAGGAGATCACGCGCCTGGCACGCCTCTTCCTCGCGCACGGCGTGCGCAAGATCCGGCTCACCGGCGGGGAGCCGCTGCTGCGCAAGAACATCGAGATCCTCATCGGGCAGCTCGCCGGCCTGCGCACGCTGGCCGGCACGCCGCCGGAGATCACGCTCACCACCAACGGCTCGCTGCTGGCCCGCAAGGCGCGTGCGCTGCGGGAGGCCGGCCTCCAGCGGGTGACGGTCAGCCTCGACGGGCTGGATGACGCCGTGTTCCGCGGCATGAACGACGTCGACTTCCCGGTGGCCGAGGTGCTGGCCGGCATCGAGGCCGCGCAGGCGGCAGGCCTGGCGCCGGTGAAAGTGAACATGGTCGTCAAGCGCGGGACGAACGAGCATGAGATCCTGCCCATGGCGCGGCACTTCCGTGGCACCGGCATCGTGCTGCGTTTCATCGAATACATGGACGTCGGCGCCACCAATGGCTGGCGCATGGACGAGGTACTGCCCTCCGCCGAGGTGCGCCGCCTGATCGCGAGCGAGTTTCCGCTGGTGCCGCTGGATCCCACGGTCGAAGGCGAGACGGCCGAGCGCTGGGCCTATGCGGATGGCGCCGGCGAGATCGGCCTGGTCAGCAGCGTCACCCAGGCCTTCTGCGGCGACTGCAACCGGGCGCGCCTGTCCACCGAAGGCAAGGTGTACCTGTGCCTGTTCGCGGGCAATGGCTACGACCTGCGCGAGCTGCTGCGCGGCGGTGCCAGCGACGAAGACATCGCCTCCGCCATCGGCGCCATCTGGCAGGGCCGCGCGGACCGCTACTCGCAGCTGCGCGGCAGCCTCGCGGCCGACACCGGCAGCGGCCGCCGCCGGGTCGAGATGAGCTACATCGGCGGATGATCTCCCCGCAAGACATCACCGGGCTGGTCCTGGCCGGCGGACGCGGCGCCCGCATGGGCGGCGTCGACAAGGGCCTGCAGAACTTCCGCGGCCTGCCGCTGGCCCTGCACACGCTCATGCGCCTGCAGCCGCAGGTGGGCCACGTCCTGTTCAACGCCAACCGCAACCTGTCGGCCTACGAGTCGTTCGGGGTCGAGGTCTGGCCCGACGCCCTGGCGGATTTCGCCGGCCCGCTGGCCGGCTTCCTGGTCGGCCTGGAACGGGCCGAAACGCCCTGGGTTCTGACGGTCCCGTGCGACACCCCGCTCTTCCCCGCCGATCTGGCCGCGCGGCTGGGCGAGGCCGCGCTGCGCGACGACGCCGAGATCGCGATGGCCGCCGCCCCCGAGCCCGATGGCCAGGTGCGCCCGCAGCCCGTGTTCTGCCTGCTGCGCCGAGAGCTGCTGGAAAGCCTGGTGCGCTTCACCCATGGCGGCGGCCGCAAGATCGACGCCTGGACAGGCCAGCACCGCACAGTCATCGTGCCGTTCAACCAGCCTGGCGACGACCCCGCCGCGTTCTTCAACGCCAACACGCTCGCCGAGCTGCGCGAGCTGGAGGGCCGGTCCTCGTGAGCCCATCGCTCGCCGAAATCGCCGCCGGCCTGCAGGGCTATGACCCGCAGGCGCTGCCGGCCGGCATGGTCGGCGAGTTCCTGGCGCGACTGACGCAACCGGTGGCCGAGACGGAAGCCGTGCCCCTGCGCGAGGCACTGGGTCGCGTGCTCGCGCGCGACCTCATCTCGCCGCTGTCGGTGCCGCCGCACGACAACTCCGCGATGGACGGCTATGCCTTCCACGGCGAGGCGCTGGTCGCCGGATCCCCGCTGCAGCTGCAGGTGGTGGGCACGGCGCTCGCCGGGCGCGCCTGGCAGGGCACGGTGGCGCCGGGCCAGTGCGTGAAGATCATGACCGGCGCCATCATGCCGGCCGGCCTGGATACCGTGGTGCCGCAGGAGTTCACGCGCGGCGCCGGTGACGACCGCATCGAGATTCCCGCCGGCGTGGTCGCGCGCGGCGACAACCGCCGCCTGGCCGGCGAGGACCTGATGCAGGGCCGCCCGGCCCTGCCGGCCGGTGAGCGCCTCGGCCCCGCCGCGTGCGGCCTGGTGGCCAGCCTCGGCATCCCGCAGGTCGAGGTGCGCCGGCGCCTGCGTGTGGCGTATTTCTCCACCGGCGACGAGATCCTGAGCCTGGGCGAGCCCCCGCGCGAAGGCGCGGTGTATGACAGCAACCGCTACACCGTGCACGGCATGCTCACCCGTCTGGGCTGCGAGGTGGTCGACCTGGGCGTGGTGCGGGACGATCCCGCCCTGCTGGAGGCCGCCTTCCTGCGCGCCGCCGGCGAGGCCGACGCCATTGTCACCAGCGGCGGCGTGAGCGTGGGCGAGGCCGATTTCACCAAGGCCATGATGCGCCAGCTCGGCGATGTGGCGTTCTGGAAGATCGCGATGCGGCCCGGCCGTCCCATGGCCGTGGGCCGCATTGCCACGGGCGGACGGCAGGCCGTGCTGTTCGGTCTGCCGGGCAACCCGGTGGCGGTGATGGTCACCTTCCTCGCCTTCGTGCGCCCGGCGCTGCTGCGGATGATGGGTGCGCGACCCGAGCCCGAGGTGTGGCTGCGTGCGCGCAGTGCCGAGCCGATGCGCAAGAAGCCCGGCCGCACCGAGTACCAGCGCGGCGTGGTCCGCCGCGCGGCCGATGGCGGCCTGGAGGTACGGACCACCGGCAACCAGGGCTCCGGCGTGCTCAGCTCCATGGTGCAGGCCAACGGCCTGATCGTGCTGCACCACGACCAGGGCCACGTGGCCGTGGGCGACGAGGTGGATGTGATGATGTTCGAGGGCCCTCTCTGATGCATGAAACCAGCAAGGCGGTGATGCGCCGCCTGCACGACAGCCGCTTCGCCACCCGCTACTTCATCGGCGACGGCATCGACATCGGCGCCGGCAAGGACAGCCTGGGCCAGTACCAGGAGTTCTTCCCCGGCATGCGCAGCTGCCGGGCCTGGGACCTGCCCGATGGCGACGCGCAACTGCTCGCCACCGTGCCGGACGCCAGCTTCGACTTCGCGCATTCCAGCCATTGCCTGGAGCACATGCGCGACCCGTACGAGGCGCTGGGCCACTGGCTGCGCGTGCTCAAGCCGGGCGGCCACCTGGTGGTGCTGGTGCCCGACGAGGACCTGTATGAACAGGGTGTGTTTCCCTCCACCTACAACAGCGACCACAAGTGGACCTTCACGCTGTGCAAGACAGCGAGCTGGTCACCCCGCAGCGTGAACGTCACCGAGTTGCTGGCCCGCTTCGCCGGCGTGGCGCAGCCGGTGAAGATCGAGACGCTGGACGCCTCCTTCCGCTACCGCGTGGGCCGGCGCATGGACCAGACGATGACGCCGGTGGGCGAATGCGCCATCGAGATCGTGCTGCGCAAGCTGCCGCAGCCCGCCGTTGCAGTGCCGGCGTCAACGCCAGTCCAGGCGCCCGCAGCCGCCGCGGCGCCCGCCGCGACCGTGACCCATCACAACGGCAAGACCGTCGACGTGGGCCGCCTGCCCTATACCCAGGTCCGCCCGGTCGCCAACTACGCGCCGTGGATGGCCGAGCCGGATTTCCTGTCGGCCGTGCAGGCCGTGCAGGGCTTCACCCTGGTGGACATCTACCGCCTGTGGGAGCTGTGGTGCCTGGTCGGCGAGACGCGCCACCTGCCTGGTGATGTGCTGGAAGTGGGCGTCTGGCGCGGCGGCAGTTCCGCGGTGATGGCACGGCGGCTGCTGCAGGAAGGCGTGGGCCCTCAGCTCGTGATGTGCGACACCTTCGACGGCGTGGTGAAGGCCGGCCCCGAAGACCTGCACTACAAGGGGGGTGAGCACAAGGGCGCCTCCGTGGACGAGGTGCAGGCCCTGGTCGGCCGCCTGGCGCCGGGCGCCCGCACGCGCGTGCTGCGCGGCATCTTCCCGGACCAGACCGGCCAGGCCGTGGCGGACCGGCAGTTCCGCCTGGTGCACATCGACGTGGACGTCTACGAGTCCGCGCGCGACGTGCTGGCCTTTGCCTGGCCCCGCATGCCGGCCGGCGGCGTGGTGGTGTACGACGACTTCGGCTTCCACACCTGCACCGGCATCGCCAAGCACGTGGAAGAGCAGCGCGGCCTGCCAGACCGCCTGGTGCTGCACAACCTGAACGGGCACGCGGTCGTCGTCAAGCGCTGACGGGGCCCCGCCCCCGCCGGGGCCTACTTCGCGATCAGGTCATGCGGCACGGCCGCGTGGTCGCGGGCCAGCGCCTTGTTGGCGCCCGGTACGGTGCGGCGCGCGAACAGCGCATACATCGTCGGCACGACGAACACCGTGAGCAGTGTGCCCAGCGACATGCCCCCCACGATCACCCAGCCGATCTGGATGCGGCTCTCGGCGCCCGCGCCGGTGGCCAGGGCCAGCGGCAGGGCACCCAGCACCATGGCGCCGGTGGTCATGAGAATGGGCCGCAGCCGTTGCGAGGCGGCCTTCACCGTGGCATCGACCACATCCAGCCCCTGTTCACGCAACTGGTTGGCGAACTCCACGATCAGGATGCCGTGCTTGGTGATCAGCCCCACGAGCGTGATGAGCCCGATCTGCGAGTACACGTTGAGCGACCCGCCGGACCACTTGAGCGCCAGCAGCGCCCCGATCATGGACAACGGCACCGCCAGCATGATGACGAACGGGTCCACGAAGCTCTCGAACTGCGCCGACAGCACCAGGAAGATGAACAGCAGCGCCATCACGAACACGATGGCCAGCGCGCCCTGCGAGCTGCGGAACTCGCGCGAGGTGCCGTTCAGCTCGGTGGTGTAGCCGGGCTTGAGCACGCGGGCGGCAGCCTCGTCCATGAACTGCAGCGCCTGCCCCAGCGAGTAGTCGGGCGCGAGGTTGGCGGTGATCGAGGCCGAGCGGCGCTGGCCGAAGTGGTTCAGCTCGCGCGGGCTCACGCTCTCGCGCACCTTCACCAGGGCCGACAGCGGGATCATCACGTCGCCGCGGCCGCGCACGTTGATGGCGTCGATGTCCTCCGGCGTCGTGCGGCCGCTGGCCTGGGTCTGCACGATCACGTCGTACTGCTCGGCGTCGCGCTTGTAGCGCGTGACGACGCGGCCGCCCAGCATGGTCTCCAGCGCCTTGGCCACCACCTCCACGCTCACCCCCAGATCGGCCGCCTTCTCGCGGTCGACCTCGATGCGCAGCTCGGGCTTGTTCAGCCGCAGATCGACGTCCGGCGCCACGATGCCGGGGTTCTTGGCCATCTCGTCGAGCAGCGCGCGCGTCACGCGGCTCAGGTTCTCGTAGCTGTCCGAAGTCTGGATCACGAAGTTCAGCGGCCGCTCACGGAAGCCCTGCCCCAGCGAGGGCGGCGTGATGATGAATGCGTTGACGCCGGGCAGCGAGTTGGCCTTGGGCCCGATCTCGCGCGCCAGCTCCAGCGTGGTGCGCTTGCGCTCCTCCCAGTCGATGGCGCGGTACACCACGCTGGCCTGCGCCACGGTGGGGTTGCCCACGTTGGCGAAGATGCGATCGAACTCCTTGTACTGCTGGCCCATGCGCTCCAGCATCTGCGCGTAGCGGTTGGTGAAGTCAAGCGTGGAGCCGTCGGGCGCGGTCACGCTGGCCAGCACCACGCCGCGGTCTTCGAGCGGCGACAGTTCCTGCTTCATCGTGGGCCAGACGGTGGCGATGCCAGCCGCGCTCGCGGCCATCACGCCCAGCACCAGCCAGCGCGCCTGCAGCAGGCCGCCCCGCAGCGCACCGCCGGCCTGCCCCGCAGCCGGCCGCCAGCGCGCAGTGATGACCCATCGGATGGCGCGTTCATAGCCGCCGGAGAGCGCGTTGAGCCAGCGCTCCATGTGGCTGTCGAACCAGCTCGGATTGGGGTTGTGCCGCAGCAGCTTGGAGCACATCATGGGCGTGAGCGTCAGCGCCACGAAGCCCGAGACCAGCACCGCGCCGGCCAGCGCCAGCGCGAATTCCGCGAACAGGCGACCGGTGCGCCCGGGCGTGAAGGCCAGCGGCGCATACACCGCCACCAGCGTGAAGGTCATGGTGATGACCGCGAAGCCGATCTCGCGCGCACCCTTGATGGCGGCCGAGAACGGATCCAGCCCTTCCTCGATGTGGCGGAAGATGTTCTCCAGCATCACGATGGCGTCGTCCACCACCAGGCCGATGGCCAGCACCAGCGCCAGCAGCGTGAGCGTGTTGATGGTGAAGCCGGCCAGCGCCATCATGGCAAAGGTGCCGATCAGGCTGACCGGGATGGTCACGATGGGGATGATCGACGCGCGGAAGGTGCGCAGGAAGAAGAAGATCACCAGCGCCACCAGCACCACGGCCTCGGCGATGGTGCGGTACACGTTCTTCACCGAGCGGTCGATGAACAGCGAGTTGTCGTTCGCGATCGTCACCTCCACGTCGGCCGGCAGGTCTGCCTTGAGCTTGGGCAGCAGTTCGCGCACGCCGGCCGACAGCGTAAGCGGGTTGGCCGTGGCCTGGCGGATCACGCCGGCGGAGATGGCCTGGCGGCCATTGAGGCGGACCGAGCTGCGCTCGTCGGCGGGGCCTTCCTGCACGCGCGCCACGTCACGGATCTTCACCGGGAAGCCGTTCACGTTCTTCACCACGATCTCGGCGAACTGGCCGGGCCGGAACAGGTCGGTCTGCGAGGTGACGCTGAACTCGCGCTGCTGGCTCTCGATGCGGCCGGCCGGCAGCTCGAGGTTGCTGCGGCGGATGGCGTCTTCCACGTCCTGGGTGGAGAGACGGTAGCCGGCCAGCTTGTCGGGGTCGAGCCAGACCCGCATGGCGTACTTGCGCTCACCGAAGATGCGCACGTCGGCCACGCCGGTCACCGTCTGCAGGCGAGGCTTGACGATGCGGTTGACCACGTCGTTGATCTGCAGCGGGTTCAGCGTGTCGCTGGTGAAGGCCATCCAGATCACGGGGAAGGCATCGGCCTCGACCTTGGCGATCACCGGCTCGTCGATGGCCGTGGGCAGGCGGTTGCGCACGCGCGAGGTGCGGTCACGCACCTCGGCGGCGGCGGCATCGGCGTCCTTCTCCAGGCGGAAGCGCACCGAGATCTGGCTCTGCTCGGCCCGGCTGATGGAGGTGATGACGTCCACCGCATCGATGCCGGCGATGGAGTCCTCCAGCGGCTTGGTGACCTGCGACTCGATGACCTCGGCCGAGGCGCCGGGGTAGCGCACGCTGACGGTGACGACCGGTTCGTCGATCTTGGGGTATTCGCGCACCGACAGCCGGTTGAAGCTGACCAGGCCCACCAGGACCACCAGCAGCGACAGCACGGTCGCGAAGACCGGGCGGCGGATCGAGATCTCGGGCAGTTGCATGGGGCGCTCCGGGTGTCAGGCACCAGCCGGCCGAGGGCCGGGGCGTGCGCCAGGCGCGCCCGGCGCGGGCCGTGGGGCCCCGGCGACCAGGCAGGGATTGCCCGGGCCGGATTCGACGATCTGCGCGCCGCCCCGGGCACGTGCGCCGGGCGCCGCACCCGCCGCCACCGAGCCGGACGCCGCGGCTTGCGCTGCGGCCGCCACCGGCCCGCTGGCCGCGGCCTGCGGGCCGCGCACGGGTCCGTTCGCGCCCGGCCCGCCGGGGCCACCGCGGCCGAGTTCGAGCACGCGCACGGCCATGCCATCGCGCTGGATGCGCTGCTGGCCCGTCGTCACGATCACGTCGCCGGGGTTCAGGCCTTCGAGGATCTCCACGCGGCCGGGCTGGCGCGTGCCGACCTTCACCTCGACGCGCCGGGCGACCTTGGCGTCCTGGTCGGGCCCATCGGCGAGCCGGTAGACGAACTGCCGGCCGGCCTGCGGGACGATGGCTTCCTCGGGGATGACGCGGGCACCCTCGCGCACGGCAAAGACGGTGTTGACGCGGGCGAACATGCCGGGTCGCAGCGCCAGCGCGCGGTTGTCGATGCAGCCGCGCACGCCGACCGAGCGCCCGTTGGCATCCACCAGCGGGTCGATGGCCAGGATGGTCGCGCGCCAGCGGCGGCCGGGCAGCGCGTCGAGGTCGACCAGCGCGGTCTGGCCCGGCTGCACCTTGGACTGGTAGCGCTCGGGCAGGCGGAAGTCGAGGTAGATCGCTTCCAGGTCCTCGATGTTCACGATGTCGGCGCCATCCTTCAGGTAGTCGCCCACGCTCACGTTGCGGATGCCGGTGATGCCGTCGAACGGCGCCACGATGCGCAGGCGCGCCAGCGTGGCCCGGGCCAATGCCAGCTTCGCCTCGGCCACCTCCAGGTTGGCCGCGCTTTCGTCCACCGCGCGCTGGGCAATGAACTTCTGTTCCACCAGTTCCTGGTTGCGCTTGTGGTTGGCGCGGGCGATGGACAGCTCGGCCTCGGCCTGCTTCACCTGGGCCTGCGGCAGCTGGTCGTCCAGTTGCACCAGCAACTGCCCCTTGCGCACGCGTTCGCCATCCCGGAACAGGATCTGGCTGACGCGCCCCGAGACCTCGGGCCGCAGCACCACGCTCTGGCGCGAGCGCAGGCTGCCGACCGCCTGGGCGTCGTCCGTCAGGCGCACGACCTCGACGCGCGCCACCTCCACGGCCGGCGGCCGCTGCGGGCCCCCACCCGGCCCGCCACCCGGCGCACCACCCGGTGCGCCGCGAGCGGGTGCCGAGGGTGCCGATGCATCTGCTGCCGGTGCGGCCGGCTTGTTCTGAACCCACCAAGCCACGCCCGAGGCGGCCGCGATGCCGACGACCGCCACGACGGTATGGAATGCCTTCAATGCCATGAAACTGCTGTTGTAGGGGGGGTGCGCGCGGCCCGCGGCCGGCGAAACGGCCAATGTAGCAGCGGAATGCCGGTGGCGCGCGCAGCCCGCGGTGAAACCCCGGGCGCGCACGCCCCCGTGCAGACGGCTTTACCCGCCGTTTACAGTCGCCCGCGTGTCGAGGCCGCCTGCACGCCCAGGTTGGCCAGCGCATCCGCGCGCTCGTTGCCCGGGTCGCCATTGTGGCCACGCACCCAGCGCCAGTCGATGCGATGCCCGCCGTTCTGCACCAGCGCATCCAGCCGCTGCCACAGGTCCACGTTCTTCACCGGCGTCTTGCCGGCGGTGCGCCAGCCCTTGGCCTTCCAGCCGGGCAGCCACTCGGTGATGCCCTTCAGCACGTACTGGCTGTCCAGGTAGAGCGTCACCGCGCAGGGCCGCTTCAGCGCTTCCAGCGCCTGGATCACGGCCATCAGCTCCATGCGGTTGTTCGTGGTGCTGGCCTCGCCGCCATGCAGTTCCTTCTCGGTCGCGCCAGCCTTGAGCAGCACGCCCCAGCCCCCCGGGCCGGGATTGCCCTTGCAGGCGCCATCGGTGTAGATCTCGATCGGGTTCATCCGGTGATCCGGTGGGGCCGCCGGCCGCCGCGCGCGCGATGGCTGCGGTTGGCCATGGGCACGGGGGCGGTGGCGATCGACTGGGCCGTCTTCCAGGCCGGGCCGATCAGCCGCACGCCGCGCACGCGCTTGACGGCCACGATGAAATAGGCGGCGCCGAAGAACGGCCACCAGCGCTCGCCGAGGCCATCCATCCAAGCGCTGCGCTGCAACCAGGCCTCGGTCGCGAAGGCGGGACGCCAGCAGCCGAAGGTGCTGCGCTCGACCTCGAAGCCCAGCAGGCGCAGCCAGTCGCGCAGGCGCCGGTAGGCAATGAACTCGCCGGCGTCGGGCAGGAACAGCTCGCCGAAGCCCATGCGCCGCCACAGGTGGCCGCGCCGCTGCCGCAGGCCCCACAGGCTGGCGGGGTTGAGGCAGCACACCACCACCTTGCCTTCGGGCACCAGCACGCGCTCCACCTCGCGCAGGGTGGTGTGCGGATCGAGGTGCAGCTCCAGCGAGTGCGGCAGCGCCACCAGGTCGATGCTGGCGGACTCGAACGGCAGCGCGGAGAAGTCGGTCACCAGGGCTGCGGACGTGGCGGGCGTGGCCAGCTCGGGCCGGGACACGGCCAGCCACTTGTGGGGCATGCGATTGGTGGCCAGCGCACGGACCTCGGGCACGCCGAGCTGCAGCGCGTGGTAGCCGAAGATGTCACCCACCGCACGGTCGAATGCGGCCTGTTCCCAGGCCAGGAGGTACTGGCCGGGAGGCGTTTCGAACCATTGCTGCATTCCGATAAACTGGTCGCTCATGAAGCTGTTGCCGCTGCCCGCCTTCCAGGACAACTACCTGTGGCTGTTGCACGACGGGCGGCAGGCCCTCGTGGTCGATCCCGGTGACGAAGCGCCCGTGCGGGCCTGCCTCGAAGCCAATGGCCTGCGGCTGGTCGCGATTCTAGTCACCCATCATCATCCGGATCACACCGGTGGCGTGGCTGCCCTGCGCGAGGCCACCGGCGCCACCGTCTGGGGCCCGGCGCGCGAGCGCATCCCCGAGCCCTTCACCCCGCTCGCCGACGGCGACGCGGTCGAGGTGCTGGGCCTGCGCTTCGAGGTGATCGACGTGCCCGGCCACACCGCCGGCCATATTGCCTACCACTGCGCCGAAGTCGATGGGGCGCCCCTGCTGTTCTGCGGCGACACGCTCTTCTCCGGCGGCTGCGGCCGCCTGTTCGAGGGCACGCCGGCGCAGATGCACGCCTCGCTCGCGCGGCTGGCCGCGCTGCCCGGCAGCACCCGGGTGTGCTGCACGCACGAGTACACGCTGTCCAACCTGCGCTTCGCGCGCGCCGTGGAGCCCGACAACGAGGACCTGCGCGCCTACGAGGCAGAATGCGTGGCGCTGCGCGCCCGCGGCGAGCCGACGCTGCCCGCGCTGCTGGCCCGCGAGCAGCGCATCAACCCCTTCCTGCGCACCGCCGAGCCCGCGGTCGCAGCGGCCGCCCGCCTGCACGCCGGCGCCGACCCTGCCGATCCGGTGGCCGTGCTGGCCGCCATCCGACAATGGAAGAACGATTTCCGATGAAGCTGGCCGGCCTGCTTGCCGCCTTCGCTGCCGTGCTGCTGGCCGGCTGCGCCACCACCGGGACGGCCCCGGCCGACGCCCCCGCGGCGCCCGCCACGCCACCCGCACCGCCCCCTGCGGCCGCCCCGGCGGCCGCGCCGCGCGCGCCCGCCCTGCCCGCAGCCTACCCCGCCGGCCCGCTGTCCGAGCTGGCGCCGGCCGAGCTGGCCTCGCGCTCGGTCGCCCCGCTGGAGCCGCCGCCCGACCTGTGGGCGCGCATCCGCACCGGCTTCGCCATGCCCGACCTGCAGACCGACCTGGTGCGTCACCACGAGCAGTGGTATGCCTCGCGCCCGGAGTACCTGCAGCGCATGACGGACCGCTCGCGCAAGTACCTGTTCCACATCGTCGAGGAGCTGGAGCGCCGCAACATGCCGGCCGAGCTGGCCCTGCTGCCCTTCATCGAGAGCGCCTTCAACCCGCAGGCCGTCTCCAGTGCCCGCGCAGCCGGCATGTGGCAGTTCATGCCCGCCACCGGCAAGGACTTCGACCTCAAGCAGAACGTGTTCCGTGACGACCGGCGCGACGTGCTGGCCTCCACCCGCGCGGCGCTCGACTACCTGCAGCGCCTGTACGGCATGTTCGGCGACTGGCACCTGGCGCTGGCCGCCTACAACTGGGGCGAAGGCAGCGTCGGCCGCGCCATCGCACGCAACCAGCGCGCGGGCCAGCCGACCCGGTACACCGACCTGGCCATGCCCAACGAGACGCGCAACTACGTGCCCAAGCTGCAGGCCATGAAGAACCTGGTGGCCGACCCCGAGCGCTTCCGCGTGGACCTGCCGGTGATCGAGAACCACCCGTACTTCCAGACCGTCACGCTCACCCGCGACATGGACGTGCAGCTGGCCGCGCGCCTGGCAGACGTGTCGCTGGACGACTTCAAGGCGCTCAACCCCCAGCACCACCGCCCCGTCATCCTGGCCGCCGGCACGCCCGAGATCCTGCTGCCCTGGGACAACGCCAACGTGTTCAAGCGCAACTTCGAGGCCTATACCGAGGGCAAGCTCGCCAGCTGGACAGCCTGGAGCGTGCCCGCCACGCTGAGCGCGGCCGAGGCCGCGAAACGCGTCGGCATGTCCGAGGCCGAGCTGCGCGCCGTCAACGCCATTCCGCCGCGCATGCTGATCAAGGCCGGCTCGGTGCTGATCGTGCCGCGCCGCAATGCGGGGGACGACGTCGGCAGCCATGTGGCCGACAACGGGCAGCTGCGCCTGGAACCCGTGGTCACGACCCGGCGCACGGTGGTGAAGGCCGGCCCGAAGGACTCCGTGACGGCGCTGGCCCGCCGCTACCGGCTGAACCCGGTGCAGGTGGCCGAATGGAACGACCTGGGCGTCACCAGCGCGCTCAAGGCCGGCCAGCAGATCGTGCTGCACCTGCCGGTGCGCCCGGCCGCGACCCGCGCCGCGGGCAAGAAGGGCGCGCGCAACGTGGCCCCGGCGCCGCGCCGCGCGGCGGCCAAGCCGGTGCGCCGCTGAGGCCTGCGCGGCACGCCGCGCCCGCTACAGCTTCTCGGTCTCGCCCTGGCGCGGCTGCCAGGTCATGAGGCGCCGTTCCGCCACGCCGACCAGCGCATCGAGCGCGAGCGCGAAGGCCGTGAGCACCGCGATGCCCGCAAACACGGTGTTGACGTCGAAGGTGCCCTCGGCCTGCAGGATCAGGTAGCCCACGCCGCGCGCCGAACCCAGGTACTCGCCCACCACCGCGCCCACGAAGGCCAGGCCCACGGAGGTGTGCAGGCTGGAGAACACCCAGCTGGTGGCACTGGGCAGGTAGACGGTGCGCAGCAGCTGCCGGCGGTTCGCGCCCAGCATGCGGGCATTGGCCAGCACGACCGGGCTGACCTCGCGCACGCCCTGGTAGACGTTGAAGAACACGATGAAGAACACCAGCGTGACCGCCAGTGCCACCTTGCTCCAGATGCCCAGCCCGAACCACAGCGCGAAGATCGGCGCCAGGATGACCCGCGGCATGGCGTTGAGCGCCTTGATGTAGGGGTCGAGGATCGCGCTGGCCGTGGGCGCCAGCGCCAGCCACAGGCCCACGACCAGACCGAGCACGGTGCCGATGACGAAGGCGAGCACCGTCTCCAGCAGGGTCACGCCCAGGTGCACGTAGATGTCGGCGCGGCCCGGCAGGCCCTCGGTGAAGAGCGCGTTCGGCGGCAGCTCGAACGGCAGGAACCACGACCAGATGCGCCCCGCCACCTTCACCGGCTCGCCCAGGAAGAAGGCCGTCTGCGCGTCCCGCGAGGCCAGGTGCCACACCACGAGCACCGCGACCAGCACCCCGATCTGCCACAGCCGCAGGTTGCGCTCGCTGGCGCGGGGATCCAGGATCATGCCGCCCCCTTGCGCAGCTGCTGCTGGTAGCCCTTGAGCACCTCGTCGCGCAGCACGGCCCAGATGGCGCCATGCAGCTCCACGAAGCGCGGATGGGTGCGCACCTCGGCCACGTCGCGCGGCCGTGGCAGATCGATCGTGAACTCGCCGATGGGCCGCGTGGCCGGACCGGCCGAGAGCACCACGACGCGGTCGCTCATGGCGATCGCCTCGTCCAGGTCGTGCGTGATGAACAGCACCGCCTTGCGACGCGCCTGCCAGAGCGCCAGCACCTCGTTCTCCATCAGCTGACGGGTCTGGATGTCGAGCGCGCTGAAGGGCTCGTCCATGAGGATGATGTCCGGGTCCAGCGCGAGCACCTGGGCGAGCGCGGTGCGCTTGCGCATGCCGCCGGAGAGCTGGTGCGGATA
Organism: Ramlibacter sp.; assembly: GCF_041916345.1. Lineage (GTDB taxonomy): Bacteria > Pseudomonadota > Gammaproteobacteria > Burkholderiales > Burkholderiaceae_C > Ramlibacter. The sequence goes on along the minus strand of NZ_JAYRZR010000022.1, from coordinate 5,790 downwards.
GCGGTCGCCGAAGCCGGTGAGGCCGACACGGGCCAGCCAGCCCTCGGCCTGCGCGCGGGCCTCGGCCTCGGGCACGCCGCGATACTGCAGGCCGACCATCACATTGGCGAGCGCGCTGCGCCAGGGCATGAGCGCATCGGACTGGAACATGTAGCCGGCGCGGCGGTTCAGGCCCTGCAGGGGCTCGCCGAACACCCGCACCGTGCCTGCCGAGGCCTGCAGCAGGCCGGCGCCCACGTTGAGCAGGGTCGACTTGCCGCAGCCCGTGGGCCCGACCACCGAGACGAACTCGCCGGCCGCCACCTGCCGCGTGGGGGCCGCCACCGCGGTGTAGCCGGCCGCGCCCGGCTTCGCGGCGCGGAAGGACACGGTGATGTCGTCGAGTTCCAGCGCCGGCGCGGTCATGGAGGCCAAGCGTAGCAAAGCCGCGCGAGGCGCGGCCCTGGGGCTTGCACGGGCTGGCCGCCCCGGGGCACGCCGCGCCTCAGGGCTTCAGAGCATCCCCGACAGGTACATGATCGCGCGCAGGCTGGTGAATTCGTAGTCGACGAAATCCTCGAAGTCCTTGCCAGCCAGCACGGCGGCCGTCCAGCCGTTCTTGTCCAGCGCCTCCTGCCAGCTCTTGTGCTTGGTCGTCTTCACGACCAGGTCCGTCAGTGCCGCGCGCTGCTCCGCCGAGAGGCCCGGCGCGCCATAGAGGCCGCGCCAGTTGCCCAGCACCACGTCGTAGCCCTGCTCCTTCATGGTGGGCACGGCGATGCCGGGCAGGCGCTTCTGCGAGGTGACGCCGATCGCGCGCATCTTGCCGGCCGCGATGTGCTCGGCGAACTCGCTGTAGCCGCTGCCGCCCACCGTGACGTTGCCGCCCAGGATTGCCGCCACCGCTTCGCCGCCGCCGCGGAAGGCCACGTAGTTCACCTTCTTCGGGTCCACGCCCACGGTGCGCGCCAGCATGGCGGCGGCAATGTGCTCGGTGGAACCGCGCGAACCGCCGCCCCACTTCACGCTGCCGGGGTCCTTCTTCAGCTGGTCCACCACGTCCTTCATCGTCCGCAGCGGCGAGGCCGCCGGCACCACGAACACGTTGTACTCGCTCGTCAGCCGCGCGATGGGCGTGCACTGCTGCAGCTGCACCGGGGACTTGCCCGTGATCAGCCCGCCCACCATCACCGCGCCCATCATCAGCAACGCGTTCGGATCGCCCTTGGCCGAGTTGACGAACTGGGCCAGGCCGATGGCCCCCGCGGCACCGCCCTTGTTCTCGTACTGCACTGCGTCCGCCAGGCGCGCCTCCATCATGGCCTTGCCGAGCGCGCGGCCCGTGGTGTCCCAGCCGCCCGCGGGATTGGCCGGGATCATCATCTTCAGCGTGGGCGCCGCCAGCGCCCAGGGCGCGGCCGTGCCGGCGGCGGCGAACACCGCCAGGGATTTCAGGAATTGATCGCGTCGCATGGTGTCTCCAGCCGGGTGAAGACCCGGTGACGCCATGGTCGGACCGGGCGCTGTCAGTCTCCTGTCAGCCGCCCTGGTGGAAACCCTCAGGCCTTGTAGCGATCCTTCGCGCGGCGCGCGAACTCGTTGGTGTAGGTCTTGGCGAGCTCGACCTTGTCTGCCTTCACCGAGGGCTCGAAGCTGGCCAGCGCGCGCAGCGCCGTGCGCGCGCCCTCGTCCGGGATCATGCCGTCGAGCGCGATGGCCTCGCGCACCTTGTTGAACGACGCGAGGTAGAGCGCGCGGTCCCCCAGCAGGTAGCCCTCGGGCACGGTCTTGATGATGTCGCTCGGGCCCGCAGTCTGCAGCCACTTGAGCGCGTGGACGATCGCGTGGGCCAGCGCCTGGCAGGTGTTGGGATGCTTCTGCACGAACTCGAGCGGCGCATACAGGCAACCGGCCGGCATGGGGCCGCCGAACACCTCCTGCGTGCCCTTGAGCGTGCGCGTGTCGCTGATGATCTTGACCTCGCCCTTCTGCTCCAGCATGGTCATCACCGGGTCGACGTTGCTCATGGCGTCGATCTGGCCCGAGCGCAGCGCGGCCAGCGCCGCGGCGGAGGTGCCCACGCCGATGAAGCTCACTTCCGATGCCTTGATGCCGGCGCGCGAGAGCACCAGGTTGGCCACCATGTTGGTCGACGAGCCCGGCGCGGACACGCCGATCTTGCGGCCGCGCAGGTCGGCCACGGTCTTGTAGCCGGGCATGGCCTTGGTGGAGACGCCCAGGGCGATGGCCGGTGCACGGCCCTGCAGCACGAAGGCCTGGAAGTACTGGTTCTTGCCCTGCAGGTTGATGGTGTGCTCGTAGGCCCCGCTCACGACGTCGGCCGAGCCGCCCACCACGGCCTGCAGCGCGCGCGAGCCACCCGCGAAATCGGCGATCTCGACATCGAGGCCCTCGGCCTTGAAGTAGCCCAGCTGCTCGGCGATGGTGAGCGGCAGGTAGTAGAAGGCCGCCTTGCCACCGACGGCGATGGCGACCTTGGATTTCTCGGGCCGGCCCTGCGCGCGCAGCGCAGGCGCGGCCACCACGGCGGCGGCCAGCGCGGCGAACTGGCGGCGGCTGAGCGTGACGGACATGCGTGCCTCTCTGTTCTTCTCGGACTGCCCGCAGGTTAGACAGCGCGTCGTCGCGCCGCATCGGGAGGATCCCCTGCGGGTTTCCACGTAACGCGCAGAGGGGTCAGCGCCAGCCGCTGAAGAAGATGCCGAGGTTGATGAGGAAGGCCAGGGTCCAGATGGCCGATCGCGTGCGCGGCAGGTCGGCCACGTACATCACGACGTAGATCGTGCGCAGGGTGATGAAGAGCACCGCCAGGATGTCGACGCGGGTCTGCGGCGCGCCGAGCTGGTGGGCAATGATCACCGCGCCCATGAAGAACGGCAGCGCCTCCCAGCTGTTGGACTGCGCGGCATTCGCGCGCGCGGCCCAGCCCTGCTGCCGCGCGAGCCAGCCGCGCGGATCCGCGTTGTCGTAGCCGCCCTCGCGCCGCGGCTTGCCGAAGCCACGGTACTTCGCGAGGCCCGCGCAGGCGATCGGCATCAATGCCGCCAGCAGCACGCACCAGTAGGCGACCGTGAATCGCGCGACACCGTATCCCATTCCCATCAACTGCTCCTGCGGTCCACCAGCGCATGCGCGATGGTGCCCAGATCGACGTATTCGAGTTCGCTGCCCGCCGGCACGCCCCGCGCCAGGCGGGTGACCTGCAGGCCGCGCTGCTTGAGGGCCTCGCCGATGACGTGCGCGGTGGCCTCGCCCTCGGCGGTGAAGTTGGTGGCGAGGATCACCTCCTGCACCTCGCCGCCGGTGGCGCGCTCGAACAGCTTGGCCAGGCCGATGTCGCGCGGACCGATGCCATCGAGCGGGCTCAGCCGGCCCATCAGCACGAAGTAGAGGCCGGCATAGGCCTGCGTGCGCTCCACCGCGGCCTGGTCCGCCGGCGTCTCCACCACGCACAGCTTGGCGCGGTCGCGCCGCGGATCGCGGCAGGTGGGGCAGACCGCCTCCTCGGTGAAGGTGTGGCACAGGCTGCAGTGCCGCACGCCCTCCACCGCGTGGGTGAGCGCGTGCGCGAGCCGCACGGCGCCCTCGCGGTCATGCTGCAGCAGGTGATACGCCATGCGCGAGGCGGACTTCACGCCCACCCCCGGCAGGCGCCGCAGCGCCTCGACCAGCGCAGGCAGGGCGGTCTCGGCCACCAGGCCCTCAGAACGGGAACTTCATCCCGCCGGGCAGGCCGGGCATGCCGGCGGTGAGCTTGCCCATCTTCTCGTTGCTGGTCTCCTCGGCCTTGCGCACGGCGGCGTTGAAGGCGGCAGCCACGAGGTCCTCGAGCATGTCCTTGTCGTCGCCCAGCAGGCTGGGATCGATGGTGACGCGCTTCACGTCGTGCTTGCAGGTCATGACGACCTTCACCAGGCCCGCGCCCGACTCGCCGGTGACCTCGATCTGCGCCAGCTCCTCCTGCGCCTTCTTCAGGTTGTCCTGCATGGCCTGCGCCTGCTTCATGAGGCCGGCGAGTTGCCCTTTGTTGATCATGGTGTGGGATCTTTCAGTGTCTTTCGACGGGTTTGATGCTGCCAGGCACGATTCTCGCGCCAAAGTCACGCATCATCCGCTGCACGAACGGGTCGTCCAGGATGATCTGCTCGGCCGCGCGCTGGCGTCGGGCCTGCGCCTCGGCCAGGCGCCGCGCCGGGCTGTCGGTGACGGGGCCCACCTCGACCGAGAGGGCCACCGCATGGCCGGCGGCCTGCAGCGCGCTGCGCAGGCGCTCGCGGCTGGCCGGCTGGTTGAGCGACTCGCGCTCCACGCGCAGCAGCCAGTGGCCCTCGTCGCGGCCCACCAGCTGCGACTGCAGCGCCAGCTCGCGCACCAGCGCCGTCACGGCCTCGGCCTGCACCAGCGCCTGCACCGTCGCCTGCCAGAAGTCGCCGTCCGGCGTGGGGATGACCGCCGGGGTGGCCGCCGCCTGCGCCTCGCGAAGGGGCTCGGGCTGCAGGCGCACCGGCATGCCCAGCACCTCGCCCGCGGGTGCGGCGGCGGGCGGCCGCGCAGCGACCGCCGGCACACGGGCAGGCGGCGACGGGTCGACCACGGGCAGGCGCTGCCCAGGGGGCGTAGCGGGGCCGGAGGCCGCGGCGGCAGCAGGGATCGGCTCGTGCGGCGCGGCCACGGGCGGTCCAGCCACGGGCGGTACGGCCACGGCCTGCGCTGCCACAGGTGCCGGCGCCGTCGGGCGCGCCCCCTCAGGCGCGTTCAGTGTTTTTTTTTCAGCCGCGCCGCCATCGGGCGGCGGCTGGAAGGCCAGCAGGCGCAACAGCACCATGGTGAGCCCGGCGTACTCGTCGGGTGCCAGTCCCAGTTCGGCGCGGCCGTGCAGGCACAGGCTGTACAGCAGCTGGGTCTGGTCGGCTGGCAGCAGGCCGGCCAGGCGGGCCGTCTCGCGGGCCTCGGGGTCGTCGCTGGCCGCGGCCATCGAAGGCACCGCCTGCACCACGGCCATGCGCTGCAGGATGAGGCTCATGTCCTCCAGCGTCGCGGCGGCGGCCAGGCCCTGGCTGCGCAGGCCTTCCACCGTCTCCACGACCGCGCGGCCATCGCCCGCCGCGAGGGCCTCGATCAGGCGGAACACATGGCTGCGGTCCACCGCGCCCAGCATGGACCGCACGCCCTCCTCGCGCACCTCGCCGCCACCGAAGGCGATGGCCTGGTCGGTGAGCGACAGCGCATCGCGCATCGACCCGCGCGCAGCACGCGAGAGCAGCCGCAGCGCGCCGGCCTCGGCGGGCACCTGCTCGGCCTGCAGCACGTGCGCCAGGTGTTCCTGCACGGTCTCGGGCGCCATCGGCCGCAGGTTGAACTGCAGGCAGCGTGACAGCACCGTCACCGGCACCTTCTGCGGATCGGTCGTGGCCAGCACGAACTTCAGGTACTCGGGCGGCTCTTCCAGCGTCTTGAGCATGGCGTTGAACGCATGCCCGGTGAGCATGTGGACCTCGTCGATCATGAACACCTTGAAGCGGCCCTGCACCGGCTTGTAGACCGCCTGCTCCAGCAGGGCCTGCACCTCGTCCACGCCGCGGTTGGAGGCGGCGTCCAGCTCGGTGTAGTCCACGAAGCGGCCGGCGTCGATGTCGCGGCAGGCCGCGCACTGCCCGCAGGGCTCGGCCGTGATGCCGCCATCGCCCGCCGGACCCACGCAGTTGAGCGCCTTGGCCAGGATGCGCGAGACGGTGGTCTTGCCGATGCCGCGCGTGCCGGTGAACAGGTAGGCGTGATGCAGCCGCTGCT
>NZ_JAYRZR010000021.1:0-53710 GCF_041916345.1 Ramlibacter sp. | reverse complement strand
TAGGTTGATGAGGATCACTGCAGGAACCTCCGCATGGCCAGCCCGCACGACGTGAGGTAGGAAGGCGCCTCGCGGCGGACCTTCTTCTCGCGCACACCGTCGCCGATCTGCATGCCCTGGAACGGGTCGGCCAGGGCGCAGGGGAATGAGGTCTGGGCGGTGATCGCGTCGCTCAGGCCGGGCAGCGCCGCCGAGCCACCGGCCACCATGATGTGGTCGACGCGGTTGTGCGGCGTGCTGGTGAAGAAGAACTGCAGCGCGCGGGCCACTTCCTGCGCCATGCTGTCCACGAAGGGCCGCAGCACGCCGGACTCGTAGTCGTCAGGCAGCTCGCCGCTGCGCTTCTTGGCCTCGGCCTCCTCCTGGGAGAAGCCGTACTGCCGCACGATCAGCTGGGTGAGCTGCGCGCCGCCGAAGGCCTGGTCGCGGTCGTAGAGCACTTCCTCGTTCCGGATCACCTGCATGCTGGTGGTGGTGGCGCCGACCTCGAACAGGGCGACCATCAGATCCTTGCCCTCGTTGGGCAGGTCGCTGATGAGCCTGCCGGCGGCCAGGCGCGACGCATAGGACTCGACGTCGATGATCACCGGCTTCAGGCCCGCCGCCTCGGCCAGGCCCTGGCGGTCCTGCACCTTCTCCTTGCGGGAGGCGGCGATCAGCACCTCGATATCGCCGGCGGAGGTGGCGCTGGGGCCGACCACGCAGAAGTCGAGGCTGACCTCGTCGAGCGAGAAGGGGATGTACTGGTTGGCCTCGGACTCGACCTGGACTTCCAGTTCCTGGTCGCTCAGGCCGCCGGGCAGGATGATCTTCTTGGTGATCACCGCCGACGCGGGCAGCGCCATCGCCACGTTGCGCGTGCGCGTGCCACTCTTCTTGACCACCCGGCGCATGGCCTCGGCGACCTCGTCGAACTTCTCGACGTTGCCATCATTGATCCAGCCGCGCTCGAGCGGCTCGATCGCGCAGCGTTCGAGCACGTAGTTGCCGAGCTTGTCACGCCCGAGCTCCACCAACTTGACGCTGGAGGAACTGATGTCCAAGCCGAGCAACGGAGCGGCCTGACCGCCAAACAATGAGCCCAGAGAGATCAATCTCGTCTCCTGAAACGCCTGGATTGAAGGCGTACCAAACTTAAGATTCCACTTGAATGCTAGCAGTAACATCCTTGTCGCACAAAGGAAAATTCCGATTTGAGCAACAGCCGGCGTTGCCAAAAACCGACGCGCAAGCCCACCATCGCACGTCTGGCAACCCCCATGACAGCGCCCCCGCGACCCGGCAACATCGTGCGGCGCTCACTGGAAAGGGCCCGCCTGAGCGTCCATTTTTATAATGGCGCTCCCGGGCCGCACCTTGGAGACCCATGCCTTCCGACCCCGCTCCGCACGCCCCCGGCCCGTCCAGCGCCCGTCCGGCCTGGCAACGCTTCCTGATCCGCGTGGCCGTGTGGCTGTTCGGCCTCGCCGCGGCGGGCCTGGCCTCGATCCTCATCATCGTGGCCGTCGCCCTCTCGGTCGCGTATCCGAACCTGCCCGACATCTCCGACCTGTCGGACTACCGCCCCAAGCTGCCGATGCGTGTGTACTCGGCCGACGGCGTGCTGCTGGGCGAGTTCGGCGAGGAGCGCCGCAACCTCACCCCCATCGGCGAGATCCCCAAGGTGATGAAGGACGCGGTGCTGGCCATCGAGGACGCCCGCTTCTATTCGCACGGCGGCGTGGATTACCGCGGCCTCGTGCGCGCGGCGCTCGCCAACCTGGGGCGTGCCAAGAGCCAGGGCGCCTCCACCATCACCATGCAGGTGGCGCGCAACGTCTACCTGTCGTCCGAGAAGACGTTCACCCGCAAGCTCTATGAGGTGCTGCTCACCTTCAAGCTGGAACACCTGCTCACGAAGGACCAGATCCTCGAGATCTACATGAACCAGATCTTCCTGGGCAACCGGGCCTACGGCTTCGCCGCCGCGTCCGACGCCTACTTCGGCAAGCCGCTGAAGGAGATCACCGTGGCCGAGGCCGCCATGCTGGCCGGCCTGCCCAAGGCCCCCTCGGCCTACAACCCCATCAACAACCCCACTCGCGCCCGCGCCCGCCAGCTCTACATCATCGAGCGCATGGAGGAGAACGGCTTCATCACCGCCGCGCAGGCCGAGGAGGCCAAGAAGCAGCAGCTTCGCGTGCGCACCGGCATCGTCAGCTTCCCCGTGCACGCCGAGTACGTGGCCGAGACCGTGCGCCAGCTCGTCTACGCGCAATACGGCGACGAGACCTACACGCGCGGCCTGAACGTCTACACGACGCTCAAGTCCGGCCACCAGGAAGCCGCCTACAAGGCCCTGCGCAAGGGCATCATGGATTACGAGAAGCGGCAGGTCTACCGCGGCCCCGAGCGCTTCGTGGAGCTGCCCGCCGACCCGAAGGCGCTGGACGACGCCATCGACGACGTGCTGGCCGAGCACCCCGACAACGGCGACGTGATGGCCGCGGTGGTGCTGGACGCCAACCCGAAGAAGATCACCGCCGTGCGGCTGAACGCCGAGCGCATCGAGATCACCGGCGAAGGCCTGCGTGCCGCGCAGTCCGGCCTGGCCGAGAAGGCGCCGCCGCGCACCAAGGTCCGCCGGGGCGCCGTGATCCGCGTGATGAAGACGCCCAAGGACACCTGGGAGATCACCCAGCTGCCCGAGGTCGAGGGTGCCTTCGTGGCCCTGGATCCGCGCGACGGCGCCATCCAGGCGCTGGTGGGCGGCTTCGACTTCAACAAGAACAAGTTCAACCACGCCACGCAGGCCTGGCGCCAGCCGGGTTCGTCGTTCAAGCCCTTCATCTACTCCGCCGCGCTGGAGAAGGGCTTCTCGCCCACCACCATCGTCAACGACGCGCCGCTGTTCTTCGACGCCGGCGTCACCGGCAGCCAGCCCTGGGAGCCGAAGAACTACGACGGCAAGTTCGAGGGGCCGATGCCGCTGCACATGGCCCTGGCCAAATCCAAGAACATGGTCTCCATCCGCGTGCTGCAGGCAGTGGGGGCGCAGAACGCGCAGGAATGGATCACCCGCTTCGGCTTCGAGGCCGAGAAGCACCCGCCCTACCTCACCATGGCGCTGGGCGCGGGCTCGGTCACGCCGCTGCAGATGGCCACCGCCTACTCGGTGTTCGCCAACGGCGGCTACCGCGTCAACCCCTGGCTCATCACCCGCATCACCGACCACAAGGGCAAGGTGCTGGTGGAAAGCCAGCCGCCCCTGAGCAGCGAGGCCACCCGCGCGATCGAGCCGCGCAACGCCTTCGTGATGAACCGCCTGCTGCAGGAGATCACCCGCTCCGGCACCGCCGCGCGCGCGCAGGCCATGCTCAAGCGGACGGACCTGTACGGCAAGACGGGCACCACCAACGACTCCATCGACACCTGGTTCGCCGGCTACCAGCCCACGCTGGCGGCGGTGGTCTGGATGGGCTACGACAACCCGCGTTCGCTGGGCGACCGCGAGACGGGCGGCGGCCTGAGCCTGCCGGTGTGGATCGCCTTCATGGAGGCCGCGCTCAAGGGCGTGCCGGTGGCGGAGCCCACGGCACCCGAGGGCCTGGTGAACGTGGGCGGCGAGTGGTACTACGAGGAATTCGCGCGCACCGGCGGCGTCTCGTCACTGGGCATGGACAGCCCCTCGGGCGCGGCCTCCGCGCCGGGCAGCACGAGCGGTGGCGCCGGTGCCACGCCCGGTGGCGGCATGCCCCTGCCGCCGCTGGCGCCCGTGTCCGGCGATGCCGGCGCCGCTGCGCGGCCCGCCGGCCCCGGCACCACGCCTGCGCGGCCAGGCGATCAGCGCCCCGGCCCCGCGCAGGACCGCAGCCTGATGAACTCCGACGGCCAGCCGCCACCGCGCTCGCCCTCGGAAGAGCGCCGCAGCATCCTGGACCTGTTCAAGAACTGAAGGTGAGCGGCAGCCCTGCCTGCTGCGTCGCGTGGCGGCTCAGGTCCGCCATGAACTCGGTGCCCGCCTTCGTGTCGCGCCACACCTGCCCGTCGAAGCGGTAGTGGTAGCCACCCGCGCGCGCCGCCAGCCACACCTCGTGCAGCGGCTTCTGCAGATTGATGATGATCTGGCTGCGGTTCGGGAAGGTCAGCGTGATCATGCCGCCGACCCGCTGGTTGTCGATGTCCGCGTCGGTCGCGTCATTGAGGCGGTCGCAACCGGCCTCGACGGCGGCCAGCAGGGCCTCGGCGGCGTCGAGGTAGTCCAGGTCGGTCATTACAATTTCCAGATGTTGCGGTCTGCGCAAATTCTAGACACCCCCCTCCTCGTGCGCCGCCGCATGGCCGTGGCGACCCTGGCGCTGGCGGGCCTGCTGGCCGGCTGCGGCCAGAAGGGTCCGCTGTACATGCCTGCGGCCGGGCCGGCCTCCGCGCCGCGGCCCACATTGGGCCAGCTGCTGTTTCCCGTCAGCGGGCCGGCGGCCGCCGCATCTGCACCGGCGCGCCCTGCGTCGGCCCCCACTCCTTCCCGCCAGCCATGAGTTCATCCGTCCTGCCCGGCCACCCGCACATCCATCACGAGGGCGGCCACCTGCATGTGGAAGGGGTGCGCCTGGCCGATCTGGCGGCCGCGCATGGCACGCCGCTGTTCGTGTATTCCAAGGCAGCCATGCTGGCTGCGCTGGGCGCCTATCAGCGCGGCTTCGCAGGCCGAAAGGCGAAGATCTGCTATGCGATGAAGGCCAATTCGTCGCTGGGCATCCTGCAGGTCTTCGCCCGCGCGGGCTGCGGCTTCGACATCGTCTCCGGTGGCGAACTGGAGCGCGTGCTGGCCGCCGGCGGGCAGCCGGGCGACATCATCTTCTCGGGCGTGGGCAAGACGCGGCGCGAGATGCGGCGCGCGCTGGAAGTGAGCATTGCCTGCTTCAACGTCGAGAGCGAGGCCGAGCTCGACACGCTGAACGCCGTGGCCGTGGAGATGGGCCGTACCGCGCCGGTGAGCCTGCGCGTCAACCCCGACGTGGACCCGAAGACGCACCCCTACATCTCCACCGGCCTCAAGGGCAACAAATTCGGCGTCGCGCATGACCGCGCGCTGCACGCCTACCGCCATGCCGCCAGCCTGCCGGGCCTGCGTGTCGTGGGCATCGACTGCCACATCGGCTCGCAGATCACCACGACCGGCCCCTACCTGGATGCGATGGACCGCGTGCTGGACCTGGTGGAAGCCGTGGAGCGCGAGGGCATTCCCATCCACCACATCGATTTCGGCGGCGGCCTCGGCATCACCTACAACGGTGAGCAGCCGCCCGCGGCTGACGCGCTGTGGCAGCAGATCCTGGCCCGGCTGGACGCACGCGGTCACGGCCACCGGGCCCTTATGATCGAGCCCGGCCGCTCCCTGGTGGGCAACGCAGGCCTGTGTCTGACCGAGGTGCTCTACCTGAAGCCGGGCACCGACAAGAACTTCTGCATCGTCGATGCGGCGATGAACGATCTGCCGCGGCCCGCGATGTACCAGGCCTTCCATGCGATCGTCCCCGCCACGCCGCCGCAAGGCGCGAGCGCCACCTACGAGGTGGTGGGCCCGGTGTGCGAAAGCGGCGACTGGATCGGCCACGACCGCGAACTGGCCGTGCGCGCGGGCGACCTGCTGGCGGTGCTGTCCGCCGGCGCCTACTGCATGAGCATGGCCAGCAACTACAACACGCGCGGCCGCGCGGCGGAGGTGCTGGTGGATGGCGATGCCGCGCATCTCATCCGCGCGCGCGAGGATGCGGCCGACCAGATGCGCATGGAGCGCCTGCTGGCCTGACGCCTTCCGGCCCCTGTCAGCGCCCGCGCGCCACCGGCCCGGCCCCCGGTGACGCGGCCGTGCGAACGCGGCGCCACAGGCGCCACGCCAGCAGCACGCCGAGCACCGCCGCGTAGACCGCCACCTCGGCAAAATCGTTCTTGCCGGCGCGCATCCAGAAGAAGTGCAGCACGGCCAGCCCCGCGATGACGTACACCGCGCGGTGCAGCGCCTGCCAGCGGGCTGCGCCGAGCGCGCGGATGGCGCGGTTGAACGAGGTGGCTGCCAGCAGCAGCAGCAGCACGAAGGCCAGGAAGCCGACCAGGATGAACGGCCGCTTGGCGATGTCGCGCGCGATGTCCGCCACGTCGAAGCCCATGTCCAGCCAGCCATAGGCCAGCAGGTGCAGCAGGCCGTAGGCAAAGGTCGTCACGCCCAGCGTGCGCCGGAAGCGGGCCAGCGTGGGCAGCCCGGCCAGCACGCGCAGGGGCGTGACCGCGAGGGTGATGCACAGGAAGCGCAGGGTCCAGTCGCCCGTGGAGCGGATCAGCGCCTCTGCCGGGTTCGCACCCAGGCGATCCGTGGCCGCGCCGAACACCAGCCAGGCGAAGGGCAGCAGGCACAGGCCCAGCAGCACCGGCCAGGCCGCCGGGTGCAGCAGCGCGCGACCGATGCGGACCTTGGCGCCCGGCGCCGCGCCTGCGTTGCCGCCGGCCACTAGTACTGCTTCTGCAGGTCCATGCCGGCGTAGAGCTGGCCGACCTGCGCCTCATAGCCGTTGAACATCAGCGTCTTGCGCTTCTTGGCGAACAGGCCGTCCTCGCCGATGCGGCGCTCGGTGGCCTGGCTCCAGCGGGGGTGGTCCTTGTCGGGATTCACGTTGGAGTAGAAGCCGTATTCCTGCGGCGCCGCGCGGTTCCAGGCGGTGCGCGGCTCCTTCTCGGTGAAGCGGATGCGCACGATGCTCTTGCCGCTCTTGAAGCCGTACTTCCAGGGCACCACCAGCCGCACCGGCGCGCCGTTCTGCTTGGGCAGCACCTCGCCGTACATGCCGAAGCTGAGCAGGGTGAGCGGATGCATCGCCTCGTCCAAGCGCAGACCTTCCACGTACGGCCAGCTGAGCACCTGCGAAGTCACGCCCGGCATGGTCTTGGGATCGGCCTGGGTGAAGAACTCGACGTACTTCGCGTTGCCCAGCGGCTCCACCTTCTGGACCAGGTTCGACAGCGAGTAGCCGACCCAGGGGATGACCATCGACCAGCCTTCCACGCAGCGCAGCCGGTAGATGCGCTCTTCCTGCGCGGCGAGCTTGAGCAGGTCCTCGATGGCGTACTTGCCCGGCTTCTTCACCAGGCCATCCACCTCCACCGTCCAGGGCGAGGTGACGAGCGTGTGCGCGTAGCGCGCAGGATCGGACTTGTCGGTGCCGAATTCGTAGAAATTGTTGTAGGTGCTGGCGTCCTTGTAGTCGGTCAGCTTCTCCATCGTCTGCGCACCGGGCACGGTGGACCGCACGGTCTGCAGCGCAGGCAGCTTGCCCGGGCGCGCGGTCTGCGCCATCGCCTCGCGCGAGGCCCAGGCGGCCAGCGTGGCGCCGGCGGCACCCGCCGCGAGCTGGAGCAGCAGGCGACGCCGGTCTTGGTAGACGGCGCGCGGGGTGATCTCGCTCGGAATTCCGTGGTCGAAACCGTTGTCGTGGGTGCGGATCAGCATGGCATCTCCTTCGCGTATGCCGGTTGGTCCGGCCGCGCGCGCCATTCTTACAAGGAATCGAAAGCCGCGTGCGCGCCCGGGGCGCGCACGGCGGGATCAGAGCTCGCCGTAGCTGTGCAAGCCCGACAGGAACATGTTCACGCCGAGGAAGGCGAAGGTGGTCACGGCCAGGCCGACCAGCGCCCACCAGGCCGAGACGGTGCCGCGCAGGCCCTTCATCAGGCGCATGTGCAGCCAGGCCGCATAGTTCAGCCAGACGATCAGCGCCCAGGTTTCCTTCGGGTCCCAGCTCCAGTAGCCGCCCCAGGCCTCGGCCGCCCACAGCGCACCCAGCACGGTGGCGATGGTGAAGAAGGCGAAGCCGACGGCGATGGCTTTGTACATCACGTCGTCGAGGATCTCGAAGGAGGGCAGCCGCTCGGCGATGCGCCGGCGCAGCATCAGGATGCCCGCGACGATGAGCGCGGAGATGCCGAAGTAGATCGCCCAGTAGTTGCTGATGCCGCCACTGGCCGACTTGCGGAACACCAGCGGCTCGAAGCACAGCACCACGCCCAGCAGCCACAGGGGCGCCAGCTTGTACCAGCGCGTCTCGTTGGCCTGCTGCTTGACCAGATAGGCAAAGGCCACCATCGCCGCCAGCGCAAAGGTGCCGTAGCCGACGAAGTTGGCCGGCACATGCAGCTTCATCCACCAGCTCTTGAGGGCCGGCACCAGCGGCTGGATCTCGTGCGCCTCGCGCACGACCGTGTACCACAGCAGGAAGCCGACCGCGGCGCTGACCACCAGCATGACGAAGGCGCCCATGGACCGGGTGGCGTACTGCTCCTCGAAGTACAGGTAGAACAGCGCCGTCATCCAGCAGAACAGCACGAACACCTCGTACAGGTTGCTCACCGGGATGTGGCCGACGTCGGGGCCGATCAGGTAGCCCTCGTACCAGCGCACCATGGTGCCGATCAGCGCCATGGTGACGGCCACCCAGGTCAGGCGCGAGCCCAGCAGCTCCATCGTGGCGGCCTGTCCGCGCGCGAAGATGCCGATCCAGTAGAACGCAGTCGCCATGAAGAAGAGCACGCTCATCCACAGGATGGCGGACTGGCTGGACAGGAAGTACTTGAGCCAGAACACCGTGTCGGCGCGCGCCAGGCTGCCCTGGTAGGCGGCGATGCCCGCCAGGGAGAAGAAGGTCACCACGGCCATCAGGACGCGCAGCGGGCGCCAGAACCAGCCGAGCCAGATGGCCGAGGGGATGGTGCCGACCAGGATGCTCTTCTCGTACACGTCCATGTGCTGGCCGTAGCGCATGAGCGCGAACAGGCCGCCCGCGGCGACGGCCAGCGCGAACACCCAGTCGAGGGCGTTGCGCCGGGCGAAGTAGCCGGCATCCAGGGTGAGAGTGGTGGTGGTCGTGGTGGTGGCGGTGTTCATGCGGATCTGCCCAGGAGTCGCTGTCTCAACTGCTCGAACTCGCGATCGACATCCATCAGCTTGCGGTTGCTGGACAGCGCCATGCGCGCCTGCGAGCCGCCGTCGCGGGGACTGAGCCACACCCAGACGCGGCGCTCGCGCACGTAGAGCATGGCAAAAACGCCGAGGATCAGCAAGGTGCACCCCAGATACACCACAAGCCGACCGGGGGCTCGCGTCACCTGGAACACGGAGGCCTGCACCTGCTGGAAGCCTGCAAGCTGGAAGGCCATGGGCGCGGGGTACACGTGCACGTCGCTCAGCGCCAGCACGGCCTGGGCCATGAAGGCCTGCGTCTTGGCGTCGCGCGGCAGCGGCGCCAGGCCGGCCTGGGCGCGGGTGATCTGCGTGAGCTCGAACAGGGCGCCGTTGAGGATGCGCACCAGCACCTCGCCGGCGCGCTCGCGCTCGGCCGCGGGCACGTTCGCCTCCAGGAATTCCGACACGGCCTGCAGGCCGCCCGCGGCCCGGCCGGGGGCGGCTTCGGCGCCGGCGAAGAGCGACAGCGCGCGCTGGGTCGAAGAGGCGAGCTGCTCGGCCAGCTGCGGCTTGGCCGGGTCGGTCGCCTGGCGCGCGTAGTTGCGCACCGCCTGCTCGCGCAGGGCCGGGTCGGCCAGGCCCGCTCGCAGCCGCAGGAAGCCCTGCACCGTGCCCGCGTCGTCGGCCGGGATGCGCAGGTAGCGGAAGGGCTCGGCCGGCGTCTCGCGCATGCCGAACAGGAACACCGGCACGCCCTCGCCCAGCTCCAGCGGCAGCATGTAGTTGTGGAACTCGCGCGCCTGGCCGGCGGCATCGCGCAGCTTGTAGGTGATGCTGGGGCCGACGTTGCGCAGGGCCTTCTTCGTCTGCACCTTGTTGGCCGCGCCCAGGCGGGCGTCCAGTGATTCGCGCAGGTCGACCTTGCGCACGTCGGTGCCGGCCGCCGTGGCATCCGCCAGGTTCTCGACGTTGATCACGCGCAGCCCGGTGTATTCCAGGGTGAGCTTCTCCGCGCCCTCCTGCTGGCCACGGCTGAGCTGGGTGCTGCCGCCGATGGTGCCGGCCACCTCGAAGGGCTTGCCGACACCGTCCATCGGCACCGCCTTCAGCTGCACGGCCGAGCCGCCGTCGTCGAAGCTGGACTGGTAGATCTCGATGCCGCGGTGGCTGGCGGGGTGGTTGACCTCTACCCGCTTGGGGATCTTCTCGCCCGTCTCGCGGTCGTGGATGACGATCTCGCTGGCGAACAGCTTGGGCATGCCGGTCGAGTAGTACTCGACGATGAACTTCTGCAGCTCGATGGAGAACGGGAGTTCCTGCAGCAGGATGCCGTCGGACTGGTTGAGGATGGCGGTGTGCGACTGCGTGCCCTCGGCCACCAGCAGGTTGCCGCGGAAGGTGGGGTTGGTCAGCGGCAGGCGGTGCTGCGCCGGCACGTCGGCGATCATGCCGCCGCCGGTGTAGGGCTGCTTGCCGCCCAGCCACATCTGCGCACGCACGATCAGGTCGCCGTCCATCAGGCCGCCCAGGCACACCAGCACGATGGCGCTGTGCGCGGCGAGGTAGCCGATCTTGTTGAGCCCGCCCGCGCGCGCCGCCACCATCCAGCCGGCGTCGCCGCGCTGCTGCAGGCGCACCTTCCACCCGGCCTTCACCAGGCCCTGGCCGATGCGCTGCGCGGCCGCCTCGGGCGTCTCGCCTTCCAGCGGCGCCTCGGCCCGGTGGTGGAAGGCCAGCAGGCTCTGCTCGCGGATGTTTTCCTTGTAGGCCCTCAGGTCCGTGAAGATCTTGGGCGTGTTGCGGGCGATGCACAGCGAGGTGCTCACCACCAGGAAGGCCAGGATCAGCAGGAACCACGGCGCGCTGTAGACCGCGTTGAGCTTCAGCAGCAGGAACAGCTCGGCCCAGAACGGCCCGAACTGGTTGACGTAGTTGACCGCCGGCTCATGCTGCTTGAGCACCGTGCCGATCACCGAGGCGATGCAGATGACGGTGAGCAGCGAGATCGCGAACCGCATCGAAGACAGCAGCTCGATCGCCTGGCGCAGGGCCGGCGGCGACGGCGCGGCGGCCGGTGCTTCGGGGGTGGCGGTGGTCATGGGGGTTCGGATGCAAGAAGGGCGGGCGCTCCAGCGAGTCGCCCGCCCTTGTCTTGGTGGCTGAAGCCGGCGGTTAGTTCACCGCCGCCGGCGACTTTTCAGCGCAGGCCGGCCACATAGTCGGCCACGGCGCGGATCTCGCGGTCGTTCAGCTTGGCGGCGACCTGGGTCATCTGCAGGTTGTTCTTGCGCACGCCATCACGGAAGGCGACGAGTTGCGCGGCGGTGTAGTCCGCGTGCTGGCCCGACAGGCGCGGGTATTGCGCCGGGATGCCGGCGCCGTTGGGGCTGTGGCAGCCCGCGCAGGCGGCGATCTGGCGATCCGGCACGCCGCCGCGCCAGATCTTCTCGCCCAGGGTGACGAGCGCCTTGTCCTTCGCGAAGCCGGGCTTGGCCTTCTGCTTGGCCAGGTAGGCGGCGATGTTCTTCATGTCCTCGTCGCTCAGCGTGGCGGCGAAACCGGCCATGACGGCGTTGGCCCGCTTGCCGCTCTTGAACTCCTGCAGCTGCTTGACCAGGTATTCCGGGTGCTGCTGGGCGAGCTTGGGGTTGGCGGGAATGCTGGAGTTGCCGTCGGCCGCGTGGCAGGCGGCACAGACGGCCGCGTATTTCTGCTCGCCGAGGGCGGCGTCGACCTTGGCGGGGCCCGCCTTGGCAGCAGCCGGCGCAGGGGCGGCGGGCGCGGATGCGGGCGCCGCGGCCTGCTGGGCCAGGACGGGAAGCGCAGAGGCGGCCAGCACGGCGGCCACGAGCAGGGAAGCAGGCGACTTCATCACGTTTGTTCGGTTCGTTGGGCGCAAAACCGGGCAATTCTACAATGCCGCCTCTCACCCACTGGCCAATCCATGACTTCCACGCCGGGCCCGCGCGCCCCCGCTGCCTCGCCAGCCGCCCTGGCCCTGGCCTGGCTGCACACCGCCCGCTTCCTCACCACGGCCCCCCGGCTGGACCACCTGCCCACCCACGAGGTGCCCGAGATCGCCTTCGTCGGCCGCTCCAACGCGGGTAAGTCCACCTGCATCAACACCCTGACTCAGCAGAAGCGGCTGGCCTTCGCCTCCAAGACGCCGGGGCGCACCCAGGCCATCAACCTGTTCGCCCTGGGCAAGCAGGGCCTGACCGACGCGGTGCTGGCCGACCTGCCCGGCTACGGCTACGCCGCCGTGCCGCGCCAGGACAAGCTGCGCTGGCAGCAGGTGATGGCCAACTACCTGGTGAGCCGCCCCAACCTGCGTGGCGTGGTGATGCTGGTGGATCCGCGCCACGGCCTGACCGAGCTGGATGAAGCGCTGCTGGAAGTGATCCGCCCCCGGGTGGAGACGGGCCTGCGCCTGCTGGTGCTGCTGACCAAGGCCGACAAGCTGAACCGGGCAGAGGGCCAGAAGGCGCTGTCCATCGCGCGACTGCAGACGGCCGGCGGCGAGGTGAAACTCTTCTCCGCCCTGAAGCGCCAGGGCGTGGACGAGACCGCCCTGCTGCTGTGGCAGTGGACGCACCCGGAGACCGAATGATCGAGACCTGGCAGCAGCCGCTGCCGCACGGCATCACCCTGAGCTGCCGCGCCGCCGGTGCGCGCGGGCGGCCGGTGCTGATGTTCCTGCACGGCTTTCCCGAGGCCGCCTTCATCTGGGACGAGCTGCTCGCCCACTTCGCCGATCCGGCCCACGGCGGCTTCCGCTGCGTGGCGCCCAACCTGCGCGGCTTCGAGCAATCCACCCAGCCGGCCGACGTGAAGGCCTACCGCGCCAAGCACCTGGTGCAGGACATCGAGGCGCTGATGGCCATCGAGAGCCCGGGCCAGCCCCTGGCCTGCCTGGTCGCGCATGACTGGGGCGGCGCCGTCGCCTGGAACGTGGCCAACCAGCTCCCGCAGCGACTGCAACGGCTGGCGATCATCAACTCGCCGCACCCGGGCACCTTCTGGCGGGAGCTGCGCAGCAACCCGCGCCAGCAGGAAGCCAGCGCCTACATGAACTTCCTGATCCGCCCGGACGCAGAGGCCCTGCTGCGGGCAGATGACTACCAGCGCCTGTTCCGCTTCTTCACCAATGGCGGCGGTGCCGGGTGGCTCACCGAGGACATCAAGGCGAAGTACCGCGCGGTGTGGGACGCCAGCCTCACCGGCGGCTGCAACTACTACCGTGCCTCGCCCCTGCGCCCGCCCCGGCCGGAAGACCCGGGTGCCGCCGGCGTGACGCTGCCGCGGGAAATGCTCACGGTGGAGGTGCCGACCCTGGTGCTGTGGGCGATGGAAGACATCGCCCTGCCGCCCGAGCTGATCGACGGGCTTTCGGACTACGTGCCGCTCATGACGCTGGAGCGCATCCCTGGCGCCAGCCACTGGATCGTGCACGAGCAGCCCGATCTGGTGAAGGACCGCCTGGGCCGCTTCCTGGCTCAGTAGACGCCCAGCTCGCCGGGCGGGCGCGTCTTGAAGCGCTTGTGCACCCAGTAGTACTGGCCCGGCTGCTCGTCGATCCACCCCTGCAGCCGCTCGTTCATGAGCGTCGTGTCCGCCGCCACGTCGTCGGTCGGGAAGCCCGCCCAGGCGGGCAGCACCCGCACCTCATAGCCGGTCTCGGTCATGACCGAGACGATGGGCACCACGCGCGCCCGGCCCAGCCGCGCGAAGCGCGAGAGCGAGGGCACGGTGGCCGCCTGCAGGCCATAGAACGGCACGAAGATCGACTCCTCCGGTCCGAAGTTCATGTCGGGCAGCAGGTACATCACCTCCCCGCCCTTGAGCGCGCTCACCAGCCCCCGCACGCCGTCGGCGCGGCCGAACGGCCGACACTGGCCGAAGCGGTGCCGGCCCGCGAGGATCCACGCATCCAGCGTCGCGTTCGACTGGTTGGTGTAGATGCCGACGAAGCGTCGCGGCACCTGTTGCGTGAGCGCGGTCCAGCCGGCATCCATGCCCACGAAGTGCGGGGCGAACAGCAGCGTGGGTGCCTCGCCCGCCAGTTCCTCCACCGCGCCGGTGAGCCGGATGCGCGAGCGCACGACCTCCGGCGTGCCGTGCCAGAGCCAGCCGCGGTCCAGCCACGACTGGGCCACGCGCACGAACACCTCGCGCGCGACCTGTTCGAGCCGCGCCTCGCTCCAGCCCGGGAAGCACAGCCGCAGGTTCACGCGCACCACGTGGCGGCGCGAGCGGGCCAACACCCACAGCACGCTGCCCAGGGCCGCGCCGAGCGCGCGCACCACGGGCAGCGGCAACCCGGCCAGCAGCCGCATGAAGGCGATGCCGAGGCGGGCCATCATGCGGGCCCCTCCTGGCGCGGCTCCTTGTAGCGCGCGTAGCCCCATAGGTACTGGCCCGGGCACGCCCGCACCATGTCCTCGATGCAGGCGTTCACCTGCGCGGCGGCGGCCTCCGGCGCCTCCGCCGGCGGCTCGCCCGGCCAGGGCGTCACATGCACCCGGAAGCCCGCCCCACCGGGCAGCCGCTCGGAGCGCGCCAGCAGCACCGCGGCGCCGGTTTGCCGCGCCAGGCGAGCGGCCAGCGTCATCGTGTATGCATCCCGCCCGAAGAACGGGGCCCAGGCGCCCATGCCCTGCGGCGGCACCTGGTCCGGCAGCAGGCCCACCGTGCCACCGGCACGCAGCGTGCGCAGCAGCTGCCGCACCCCGGCCAGGTTGGTCGGCACCGCGGTCACGTTGGGGCGGGTGCGCGCGCTCTCCACCAGGCCGCGCAGCCAGGCCTTGCGGGGCGGCCGGTACAGCACGGTGATGGGCCCGAAGCGCTGCGCGTAGCCGAGGGCCGTGGATTCGAACCCCCCCTGGTGCGGCGTGAGGAACAGCAGGCCTCGGCCGGCCGCGCGCGCGCGCTCGACCAGCGCCGGATCGTCCCATTCCACGGGGGGCAGCTCGCCGAACCACAGGCGCGGCGCCTCCACCACCAGCCGCCCGGCCGCGGCCACGGCCGGGCGCACCTCGGCAAAGCGAAAGCCGGCCTGCGCCGCGTTGGCGAGGAAGCGGCGCCGGTAGGTGGGAGAAGCCAGGAACGCAAGCCAGCCCAGCACGGCGCCGAAAGCGTGCAAAAGTGGCAGGGGCCAGGCCGACATCCAACGGAAAAGGGTTTTCACGCGCGCTAGAATGCGGCCGTCGCCGAGTTATTGAACTACTTGCAGGGCGACGATAAACAACACTGCTAAAGCGTTCGCCCAAGCTCCGGCAAAAGGCAACGCGCCTTTCGCAACAATCAACGGAGTTTAGTCAATGGCGAACGATTTCCTCTTCACGTCCGAGTCCGTGTCCGAAGGCCACCCCGACAAGGTGGCCGACCAGATCTCCGACAGCATCCTCGACGCGATCTTCGCGCAGGACCCGCGCAGCCGCGTGGCGGCCGAGACGCTGACCAACACCGGCCTCGTCGTGCTGGCCGGCGAGATCACCACCAACGCGCACGTGGACTACATCCAGGTGGCGCGCGACACCATCCAGCGCATCGGCTACGACAACACCGACTACGGCATCGACCACAAGGGCTGCGCCGTGCTGGTGGCCTATGACAAGCAGTCCAACGACATCGCCCAGGGCGTGGACCACGCCAGCGACGACCACCTGAACACCGGCGCCGGCGACCAGGGCCTGATGTTCGGCTACGCCTGCGACGAGACGCCGGTGCTGATGCCCGCGCCCATCTACTACGCCCACCGGCTGGTGGAGCGCCAGGCCCAGCTGCGCAAGGACGGCCGCCTGCCCTTCCTGCGGCCGGACGCGAAGAGCCAGGTGACCATGCGCTACGTGGACGGCAAGCCGCACAGCATCGACACCGTGGTGCTCTCCACCCAGCACAGCCCCGACCAGAGCGAGACCGCCACCAAGCTGAAGGCGAGCTTCTACGAGGCCGTGATCGAGGAGATCATCAAGCCGGTGCTGCCCAAGGAGTGGCTGAAGGACACCCGCTACCTCGTCAACCCCACCGGCCGCTTCGTCATCGGCGGCCCGCAGGGCGACTGCGGCCTGACCGGCCGCAAGATCATCGTGGACACCTACGGCGGCGCCTGCCCGCACGGCGGCGGCGCGTTCTCGGGCAAGGACCCGTCCAAGGTGGACCGTTCGGCCGCCTATGCCGCCCGGTACGTGGCCAAGAACATCGTGGCCGCCGGCCTGGCCAAGCAGTGCCAGATCCAGGTGGCCTACGCCATCGGGGTGGCCCGCCCGATGAACGTGACCGTGTACACCGAAGGCACCGGCGTCATCCCCGACGACCAGATCGCCGCGCTGATCAACGACCATTTCGACCTGCGTCCGAAGGGCATCATCCAGATGCTGGACCTGCTGCGCCCGATCTACAGCAAGACCGCCGCCTACGGCCACTTCGGCCGCGAGGAGCCGGAGTTCACCTGGGAGCGCACGGACAAGGCGGCCGCCCTGCGCGCGGCGGCGGGCCTGAAGTAAGGCAGTCAGCGGCAGGGGCGGCCCCTCAGGCGGCCGCCTCTTCCTCCTGCGCGTCGGGCACCGAGGCGGGGTCCTCCCCCGGATCCAGAAACCGCACCGGCCGGCGCGACTGCGGCGAGATGCGCTCGACCAGCGCGCCCAGTTCGCGCAACATCGCGGCGGGTGCATTCACCTTCTCCGGCAGCATGGCACAGGCCACGCGCAGCTGCATCGGGATGGCGGCCTCGCCGCCACGGCCCGGCGACAGCCCGGAAGCCACCAGGCGCACCATCGCCGCCTTCACCTCCCCGCGCGAGCGCGAGCCTTCCACCAGCACGGCGAAGCGGCCGGTGTCGATGCGGCCCACCGGATCGGAAGGCCGCACCACCCGATTGAGCAGCATCACCAGCCGCAGCAGGCAGCGCTCGGTGGCGGCATCGCCATGGAATTCGCGGATGCGCCGCAGGTTGCCCAGGTCCACCAGCAGCACCGCCGAGCCCTCGCCGCGCATGAACGCGCCGGTCACCGCCGTCTGCAGGCGGGCGGTGAAGGCCGAGGCGGTCAGCACGCCCGTCAAGGCGTCCTGGCTGGCGGAGTGCTGCAGACGGTCCAGCACGCCCAGGCGAAAGCGCGCGCGCTCGTTCAGCGCCAGCAGCAGCAGCGGCACCGCCAGGGCGGCGGCCAGCGCCGCGCTGTCCAGGCTGAACCAGCCCGCCGGGATGACCCCGAAGAGCCGCAGCACGGCCGCCCCGATCGCCAGCGCGAGCGGCGCGTAGGCCAGCAGCACGAGCGGGCCGACGCGGTCGCCACGCCGCCAGGCCAGCACGGCCAGCGCCATGCCGACCAGCTCACTCGCCAGCATGGCGGCGGCCACCACGTAGCGTTGAGCGACCGCGCCCAGCCAGGGGTAGGCACAGGCCAGCGCCACCACCGCCCACCCCATCAGGAACGCCGACCGCGACACCCAGGGGTGGCGCCCCCACAAGGCACACAGGTGCACCATGAACAGCAGGTGCACGCCCGCCGTGAGCATGGGCACCACGCCCTGCGCGGCGTCGGCCCAGCGCGGGGACTCGTCCCACAGCAGGTAGCCGGCCACGCCCGTCACCGTGCCCACTGCCAGCAGCAGGGTCAGGCCGTAGAGCGCATACCAGACGTGGATGGCGTCCCGGTGCAGCGCCACCTGCACCAGGCACCAGGCCGCCAGCACCATCAGGCAGCCCAGCGCCAGACCCAGGGCCAGGTGCTCGCGCAGGTCGGCGCGTTCCGCCTCGGCGGCCGGCTGCCAGGTGAGGGGGAAGCCGATGGGATCGCTGTGGCGCACCCGCAGGTACACGATGCGGGGGGACGCGCCCTCCAGGCGCACATCGAATGCGGGGTGCCGGCCGGGCCGCGACCAATCGGCCACCGCCACCGCGTCCCCCGCGCGCTGCGTGCGCCAGCCACCGCCCTCGCGCTCGAACAGCGCCACGTCGTCGATCAGGGCCACCGGCAGGGTGAGCCGCCAGGCCGCCGGTTCGTGTGCGCCGCGCTGCAGTCGCAGGCGCAGCCACAGGGTGTGATCGCCGCCCAGGTCGTGCACCTGGCCCGCCTGGGCCGCCTGCCAGGCGTTGCCGGGCAGGGCGGCCACCTGGTCGATGGATGCGGCGCGGCCGGACTCCAGCCAGGCGGCCATCGGCAGGGGCGGTCGGTCCTGGTCCGCGCGCGCCAGGGACGCACCCGCGGCCGCGGCGAGCAGCCACGCCGCGAGCACGCACCGCCCCGCGCGCCACGCCATGCCCACCCAGGACGCCCGCCACATGCGGCCATGCTAGATCGCGGGCGCCGCTGCATACTTAGGGTCTGCGCCGGAGTGACTCATGACCCCAACCCGACTACGCTACCTGATGGGCCCTGTGGCGGCCCTGCTCGCCACGGCAAGCCTGATGGCGGCTGCGCCCGCCTTTGCCGCCGCGCCCGCGCGCAGCGCCGTCGCCTGGCAATCCGTCTCCAGCGACGCCGAGGTCGACCGCGCCTTCGCCCTGGCGCGCACGCAGGGCAAGCCGGTGTTCCTGTACTGGGGCGCGGTGTGGTGCCCGCCCTGCAACCAGGTCAAGGCCACGCTGTTCAACCGGGCCGACTTCATCGAGCGCTCCAAGGCCTTCGTGCCGGTGTACGTGGACGGCGACAAGCCGGGCGCGCAGAAGGTAGCCTCGCGCTTCAAGGTCTCGGGCTACCCGACCATGATCCTCTTCAAGCCGGACGGCACCGAGGTGACGCGCCTGCCCGGCGAGGTGGACCCCGAGCGCTACCTGCTCACCTTGACCGCCGGGCTCGATGCCCAGGTGCCCGTGCGGGACCTGCTGCAGCGCGCCACCGGCGGCCAGCCGCTGACGCCGGAGCAGTGGCGCCTGCTCGCCTACTACGCCTGGGACACCGACCAGCAGCAGGTGCTGCCGGCGGCGGAACTGCCTGCCACGCTGGCGAAGCTGGCCGCTGCCGTGCCGGCGGATCTGGCGCCGTTGCGCGACCGCCTCGCCCTGAAGGGCCTGGCGGCCGCGGCGCGTGCGGGCAGCAAGCCAGCGGCCGGCGTGGTGGAAGCCGGGCGCGCGCTGGTGGACCGCATCCTGGGCGACGCGCAGGCGGCACGCGGCCTGTCCGACCTGCTGATGGGCCATGCCGACGTGATCACCAAGACGTTGGCGGAAGGCAATGCCCGCCGGCAGCTGGCCGCCCGCTGGGATGCCGCGCTGGTGCGCCTGATGGAAGATCCGGCGCTCACCCGCCCCGAGCGCGTGGACGTGCTGTACGCCCGCGTCGCGCTGTGGAAGCTGGCCAGCGACCCGCAGCCGATCGACAAGCCCCGGCAGGAGGCGCTGAAGCAGGAAGTGACGCGGCTCGTCGCCGCCACCACGGATCGCTACGAGCGCCAGGCCGTGGTGCCGAGCGCCGCCTACGTGCTGGCGCAGGCGGGTCTGCTGGATGAGTCCGATGCCATGCTGAAGGCCGAACTCGGGCGCGCGGTCGCGCCCTACTATCACATGCTCGGCCTGGCCGGCAATGCCAAGCGCCGGCAGGACACCAAGGGCGCGCTCGACTGGTACGAGCAGGCTTGGCGCAAGTCCGAAGGGCCCGCCACGCGCATCCAGTGGGGCGGCAGCTACCTGGGCCAGGTGCTCGAACTCGCGCCCAACGACGTGAAGCGCGTCCAGGCCGGCGCCACGGCACTCATCGCGCAGCTCGACCCGAAAGCCGAGACCTTCTACGAGCGCAACCAGCGATCCCTGCAGCGCCTGGCCAAGCGTCTGGCGACCTGGCAGGAGGAAGACCCCGCTGCACGCGCCAAGGTCGTGAGCCAGCTCAAGGCGCAACTCGACAAGACCTGCCGCAAGCTGCCCGCGAAGGACGCCGGGCGCGCGAACTGCGAGAAGGTGTTCGAGAGCGGCGCGGCGAGCTGAGGAACCGCTGGGGTTGCACCCCAGCCTACGAACTCCAGCCACGCCGCTGTAGGCTGGCGGTGGAGCGAAGCGAAACCCCAGCGGCGCGGCGCCCCTCACTCCACCGTCACGCTCTTCGCCAGGTTCCGCGGCTTGTCCACATCCGTGCCGCGCGCGCACGCGGTGTGATACGCCAGCAGCTGCAGCGGCACCACGTGCAGCAGCGGGCTGAGCGCACCGTAGTGCTCGGGCATGCGGATCACATGGATGCCTTCGCTGCTCTCGATGCGGGTGTCGGCGTCGGCCAGCACGTACAGCACGCCGCCGCGCGCGCGCACCTCGTGCATGTTGCTCTTCAGCTTTTCCAGCAGCGCGTCGTTGGGCGCCACGGTCACCACCGGCATCTCGCTGGTCACCAGGGCCAGCGGGCCGTGCTTCAGCTCGCCGGCCGGGTAGGCCTCGGCGTGGATGTAGCTGATCTCCTTGAGCTTCAGCGCGCCTTCCAGGGCAATGGGGTAGTGCAGGCCGCGGCCCAGGAACAGCGCGTTCTGCTTGCTCGCGAAGTCCTCCGCCCAGCTGATGATCTGCGGCTCCAGGGCCAGCACCGCGGACAGTGCCACCGGCAGATGGCGCATCGCCTTCAGGTGGGCGGCCTCCTCGGCCTCGCTCATGTGGCTGCGCGCCTGGGCCAGCGCCAGCGTCAGCAGGAACAGGCCCGCCAGCTGGGTGGTGAAGGCCTTGGTGGAAGCCACGCCGATCTCCACGCCCGCACGCGTCACGTAGGCCAGCTTGCACTCGCGCACCATCGCGGAGGTGGCCACGTTGCAGATCGTCAGCGTCTGCGTCATGCCCAGGCTCTGCGCATGGCGAAGCGCCGCCAGCGTGTCGGCCGTCTCGCCGCTCTGGGTGATGGTGACGACCAGGGTGCGCGGGTCCGGAACGCTGTCGCGGTAGCGGTACTCGCTGGCGATCTCCACCTGCGTCGGGATCTTCGCGATGCTTTCCAGCCAGTACTTGGCCGTGCAACCGCTGTAGTAGCTGGTGCCGCAGGCGAGGATGAGCACCTTGTCGATCTGGCGGAACACGCCGTGGGCACCGTCGCCAAACAGCTCGGGCATCACGTGCACCACGCCCTCCAGCGTGTCGGCAATGGCGCGCGGCTGCTCGAAGATCTCCTTCTGCATGTAGTGGCGGTACGGGCCCAGCTCCGCGGCGCCGCTGTGCGCCTGCACGGTCTTCACCGGCCGCTCCACCGGCCGGCCCTGGCGGTCCACGATCCAGTGGCGGCCCAGTTGCAGATCCACCAGGTCCCCCTCTTCCAGATACACGATCTGGTCCGTCACGCCGGCCAGCGCCATCGCGTCGCTGGCCAGGAAGAGCTCACCCTGCCCCACGCCCAGCACCAGGGGGGAGCCGGCGCGCGCGCCCACCACGCGGTGCGGCTCGTCGCGGCAGAAGACGGCAATGGCGTAGGCGCCATGCAGTTGCGCCACCGCAGCCTGCACCGCCTGGAACAGGTCGCCCTCGTAGAGGCTGTCGACCAGATGGGCGATCACCTCGGTGTCGGTCTGGCTGGCGAAGCGGTAGCCGCGCGCCGTCAGTGTGGCGCGCAGTTCGTCATGGTTCTCGATGATGCCGTTGTGCACCAGCGCGATGCGGCCGGGCCCAGCCTCCGCCTCGGCGCCGGGGCCGTGGCTGAAGTGCGGATGCGCGTTGTGCACGGCCGGCGCACCGTGGGTGGCCCAGCGCGTATGGGCGATGCCGGTGGTGCCTTCGATGCGCTCGGTCTCGACCTGGGTCATCAACTCCGCCACGCGTGCCGTGCTGCGGGCGCGCTTCAGGCCGCCGGCATGCACGGCCACGCCGCAGGAGTCATAGCCCCGGTACTCCAGGCGCTGCAGGCCCTGGACCAGGATGGGAACGATGTTGCGCTGGGAAACCGCGCCGACGATGCCGCACATGGGATGTCCTCTTCAAGCTGTCCGTGAAACGATGGTGGGACTGTAGGCACCTCGGAATGGAATATGGATTCGATTTCTTGACTTCAATGGACTAAGATTTCACAATTTCATCCATCTGGAATTTTCTTTCATATTGGCTGCCGATTCGGAATTCATATCGCTCGATGCCATCGACATCGCCCTGCTCGCCCAGCTCCAGGCCGACTGCAGCCTGAGCAACCTGGAGCTGGCGGACCGGGTGCATGTGTCGCCACCGACCTGTCTGCGGCGCGTCAAGCGCCTGCGGGATGCCGGCCTGGTGCAGGCGCAGGTGGCGCTGCTGGACGCGGACCGCATCGCACGCATCGCCGGTCACGGCCTGGAGGCGGTGGTGGAGGTCACGCTCGACCGCCAGGGCGCCGAGCACCAGCAGGCCTTCGAGGACCGCGTGGCCGCCGATGACGCCGTGCTGCAGTGCTACCGCGTCTCGCCCGGGCCCGATTTCGTGCTGATGGTATTGACGCGCGACATGCCGGACTACCTGGCGCTGGCGCAGCGGCTGTTCACGAGCGACGCGAACGTGCGCAACGTGAAGGCCTTCTTCTCGGTGAAGCGGGCCAAGTTCAGGCCGCGGGTGCTGCTGCCCGAGCGGCGCTGACCCACGCGCGAGGGCGCTCAGGTCTTCTTCGTCGGCCGCTTCCAGCCGGCAACGCTGGCCAGCTTGCCGCGCGTCACGCTCAGCGCGCCCGGCTCGGTGTTGCGCGTGATCACCGATCCGGCGCCCACGGTACCGCCCGCGCCCACGGTCACCGGCGCCACCAGCACGCTGTTGCTGCCCACGTGCACGTCGGCCTCGATCACGGTGCGGTGCTTGTTGGCGCCGTCGTAGTTGGCGGTGATGCTGCCGGCCCCGTAGTTCACCCGCTCGCCCACCGTGGCGTCGCCCAGGTAGGCCAGGTGGTTGGCCTTGGCGCCGCGGGCGAGCGTGCTGTTCTTGATCTCCACGAAGTTGCCCACGTGCACGTCCGCCGCCAGCTCGGCGCCGGGACGCAGCCGCGCGAAGGGACCCACGATGGCACCCTCGCCCACCTGCACGCCCGCCTTCTCGCCATCGATGTGCGTGAAGGCCTGGATCACCGCGCCGGCGGCGATGCGCGCGTTCGCGATCACGCAGTTCGGGCCGATGCGCACGTCATCGCCCAGGCTCACCTCGCCCTCGAACACGCAGTTGACGTCGATGCTCACGTCCTGCCCGCACTGCAAGCGCCCCCGCAGGTCGAACCGGGCCGGGTCCGCCAGGCGCACGCCCTGCTCCATCAGCGCGAGCGCCTGCCGCTGCTGGTACGCGCGCTCCAGCGCGGCCAGCTGCACCGGGCTGTTCACGCCATCCACCTCCACCGTCTCGCGTGCGGCCGCCGTGACCACTTCGCAGCCGTCCGCGCGCGCCAGCGCCACGACGTCGGTGAGGTAGTACTCCCCCTGGGCGTTGTCGTTGGTGAGGCGGCCCAGCCACTGCTTCAGGCGTGCCGCCGGCGCGGCCATGAAGCCGGTGTACACCTCGCGGATGGCGCGCTGCGCCTCGCTCGCGTCCTTGTGCTCCACGATGGCCTGCACCTGATCGCCCGCACGCACGATGCGGCCGTAGCCGGTGGGATCGGGCATGTCCACGGTCAGCAGCGCCAGCCGCTCGCCGGCGCATCGCGCCACCAGGGCCGCCAGGGTCTCGGGACGGATCAGCGGCACGTCGCCATTCAGCACCAGGGCGATGCCGTCATCGGGCAGCACCGGCACGGCCTGCTGCACGGCGTGGCCCGTGCCCAGCTGCGGCTCCTGCCGCACGAAATCCGGCGCGGGCCGGCCGGCCGAATGCGCCCACGTACGGAGTTCGGCCTCCAGCGCCTCGGCGCCGTGGCCGGTGATGACGATGATGCGCCGCGCATCCAGGGCCGCGGCCGTGGTCAGCACATGCCCGATCAGCGGACGCCCGCCGAGACGGTGTAAAACCTTGGGCACGCGGCTCTTCATCCGCGTGCCCTTGCCCGCCGCCATCACGATCACGTCCACTGCCTGCATCCGCCGCCTCGCACCCTGCTGTCCATGACGAGAACCCTGCGCTCCCGCCTCGGCGGAATTATCGTTGCGCTCGCCGCGCTGCTCGGCCTGGGGGGCTGCAGCACGGTGAAGCTGGGCTACCAGACCCTGCCGGAAATCACCTACTGGTGGCTGGACGGCTACGCCGACTTCTCCGACCAGCAGGTGCCGCTGGTGCGCGCCGAGCTGTCCCGGCTGTACACCTGGCACCGCACGACCGAGCTGCCCAAGGTGGTGGAGGTGCTCGCCCGCGTCGAGCAGTTCGCCGCCGGCAACGTCACGCCGCAACAGGTGTGCGCCTTCGTCCCCGAGATCACGGCGCGCATCGTCGCGGTGACGAATCAGGTCGAGCCTGCCGTGCTGCCCCTCATCGCCACGATCCAGCCAGGCCAGATACGCCACCTGGAACGCAAGTTCCAGGACCGCGACGACACCTGGCGGCGCGAGTGGCTGGAGGTGCCGCGCGCCGAGTGGACCGAGCGGCGCTACCAGCGCCTGCTGGACCGCTTCGAGACGGTCTATGGCCGGCTCGACGACGCCCAGCGGGTGCTGCTGCGCATGGAGCTGGATCGCAGCACCTTCGACCCGGCCAAGGTGGATGCCGAACGCGCCCGTCGCCGGCAGGACATCGTGCAGACGATCCGGCGCCTGCAGGCACCCGATCTGCCCGCCACCGAGCAGCGCACGCTGCTGCGCGGCCTGCTGGAACGCATGCAGCAGCCGCCCGAAGCCGCTGACCGTGCCTGGCGGGATGCCCTGGTGCAGGAGAACTGCCGGCTGGTCGCGGTGCTGCACGGCAGCACGTCGGCCGAGCAGCGCGAGCGCGCGTTGCGCCGCCTGCGCGGCTGGCAGCGGGACCTGCGCGAGTTGTCGGCCCCGCGATGAGGCTGCTGTGGACCCTGGGCGCGGGCACCGCCGCGCTGATGCTCGCGTTCGCGATGATCAACCCGGTGCTGGCGGTGCTGCTGCAGCGGCAGGGGCATGGCCCCGCGTTCATCGGCGCCTTTGCCATGCTGCCCTTCCTGCTGGTGGGCCTGCTCATGCCCTTCATGCCGCGCGTGCTGGCGCGCATCGGCCCCGTGGCAGGCTATCGCGCCGGCGCAGTGCTCGAACTGGCCGCCATGGCCGCGTTCGCCGGCTCCACCGAGCTGGGCGTGTGGATCGCGGCCAGCGTCGTCAGCGGCATCGGCGCGGCGGTCCAGTGGAACGCCGCCGAGGCGCTGCTCACACGCCATGCGCCCGCTGCCGTGCGCGGCCGGGTGATGGGGCTCTACCAGACCGGCCTGGGCGCGTCGCTGGCGCTGGGCCCCTTCCTGCCCGCGCTGCTGGGCCTGTCGGCTTCCGGCGCGCTGTGGCTGGCCACGGCCTTCACGGCGCTCTGCCTCGCGCTGGCCCTGGTCGCTCGCGCGCCTGCGGATGCCGAGGGACCGAAAGGCGCCGGTGACCGCGCGCATGGGCCGCGCCTGCTGGCCTGGCTCGCCGTGCTGGCCTTCGCCGGTGGCGTGTTCGAGGCCGGCCTGTCTTCCATCGGCGCGGCCCACGCCGCCTCGCTCGGCATGGCGCTGGGCCAGGCCGCCAGCGTAGCCGGCGCCATCGGCATCGGCAGCTTCCTGGTGCAGTACCCGGCAGGCTGGGCCGGTGACCATGTCGCGCCGCGCCGGCTGTTCACCGGGGCGGCCGTGGTGCTGCTGGGGGCCAGCGCGCTGTTCAGCCTGGCCGGGCAGGCGCCGTGGCTGCTGTGGGCGTGCGGCGTCGCCGGGGGTGCCGTGGGCGGTGCGCTCTACACCCTGAGCATGGTGCAGGTGGCGCATGCGTTTGCCGGCCAGGGCACGGCCGCGGCCACCGCGGCCATCATCACGGGCTACACCTGGGGCGGCACGCTCGGCCCACTGGCCAGCGGCGTGGCGCTGGAGTCCGCCGGCGTGCGCGGCATGGCCACCTGGCTCGCGCTGCTGGCGCTGGCGGCGTGGGCGGCGGCACGCAGACTGCCCGGCACGGTGCAGGCCACCGGCCGAGCCTGAATGCGCAGGCGTCAGCCCTGCAGCGCGGCCCACATCTCCTGGTCGCGCTCGGCGGTCCAGATGCGGGGGTTCTTGATGCCCTTGGCCTCGTCGTAGGCGCGGCTCACGTCGAACGGCAGGCAGTGCTCGTAGATGAACACGTGGCCGAACACCGGATCCATGGACTTGCGCGTGTGCGCCATCGCCTGCTTCAGGTCCATGCCGGCGGCCGCGGCCTCCTTGCCGGCCTGGAACAGCGTGGTGACCCAGCGCTTCGTGTAGTCGAGCGCCTTGTTCACGTCGGCCTGGCCGCGCATGGCCTCGCCGCGGCCAGGCACGATGGCCTCGGCGCCCAGCGCGCGCAGCGCCTCCAGCGTGGCCGGCCATTCCTCCAGCTGCGCATCACCGGTGTAGACACCGGCCTCGTACTCCACCAGGTCGCCGGAGAACAGCACCTTCTCCTCTTCCACCCAGGCGATGGTGTCGCCGCGCGTGTGGCCGGGGCCGGGCGACCAGATCTGCACCTTCACGCCGCCCAGGTCCACCGTCAGGCGGCCGGGCTTCTCACCCTTTTGCGGATCGCCGCCGCCGATCACCAGCGTGGGCCAGGTCAGGCCGGGGATGCTGTCGGCGCCGCGGAACAGGCGCGGGAAGCGCTCCATCTCGGACTTCATGTCCTCGGCGCCGCGCTCCACGATCAGCTCGTAGGTGCCCTGGCTGGCGATGATCTCGCTCGCGCCCTCGGCGAAGTAGGCGCTGGCGCCCAGCACGCGCACCGCGTGGTAGTGGGTCAGCAGCACGTACTTGATCGGCTTGTCGCTCACGGTGCGGATGCGCGCGATCAGGTCGCGCGCCATGGCGGGCGTGGCCGTGGCGTCGCTCACCATGATGTACTTCTCGCCGATGATCACGCCGGAGTTCGGGTCGCCCTCGGCGGTGTAGGCCCAGCAGTGCGCGGACAGCTGCTCGAAGGTGATCTGCTTGTCGGCCAGGTCGGCCTGGCTGGCGAAGGCTTTGCTCATCGGAATCTCCTGCGTGCGATGGGACGGGCGGCAGACGGCCGCGAATCCGCGATTCTACATATCGAAACGAATTACGGATTGTTGAACGCCTGCAAATCCGGGTGCGCCGCCAGGTCGGCCAGGGCCTGGTCCACGATCGCCGCCAGCGGGCGGGTCGCGTCGATCACGAGCACACCGGCTTCGGCCGCCGGGTCCTCCAGTGCCTCGAACTGGCTGGCCACCAGGCTGGGCGGGTAGAAGTGGTCGGTGCGCGCCGCCACGCGGGCCAGCGCCTGCTGCGGCGTCAGCGCGAGGTGCAGGAAGCGCAGCGCCGGCACGGCCGCGCGCAGGCGGTCGCGATAGGCGCGCTTGAGCGCGGAGCAGGTGAGCACGGCGCCACCGGGCCGCGCCTGGAGTTCGTCGCCCAGGCGGCGCAGCCAGTCCGCCCGGTCAGCGTCCTGCAGGGGGATGCCCTGACGCATCTTGGCGATGTTGGCGCTCGGGTGGAAGTCATCGCCCTCGATCAGCGTCAGGCGCAGCGCCTCGGCCAGGCGCGTGCCGACGGCCGACTTGCCGCAGCCGGCCACGCCCATCACGACCACATGCAGGGGCTGCGCGCCGGAGGGGGGCAGGGAAGAAGGCCGCGCCATGCGGCCATTATGGGCGCGCCGATGCGCCGCATGGACGCGGCGGCGGCGCCGCCCGGCTCAACCCGTCGCGCCCTCGGCGCAGCACGCGGCAGGCGCCGCGGGGCGCGGCGTCACCAGGTGCCAGGCCAGCACGGCGACACCGGCCACCAGCTGGCCGCCGGCCCGCAGGCCCAGCGCCGCCGCGCGACGCAGGTCGGCCAGCGGCTGGCGCACGCGCTGCAGATCGCCCTGCGCCACGGTGACCGCCTGCGCGGACCGCGCGGGCACCGTCACCGGGTCCCAGCTGAAGTACGCCGCATGGTCGCCATGCCAGGGCTCGATCACCACGCGCTGGCCGGGGCGCACCCACATCGAGCGGCCCACCTCCAGCACGTGGTCGCCACTGTCCCAGGGGGTGCGGCCATGCGGACCATCGACCGTGGCCCAGACGCGGCCATGCGCGATGCGCAGGATGCCCGGCGTGGTCGGCTGCAGCGAGATGGCGCGGCCGCGCGCGAGCTTCCACGTGCCGGGCAGGGCCGTGGCGGGGGTGGCTTGAAGCGAATGGGCAGCGGTCATGGCAACTCTCCTGTGGCGGCCGGCGAATCACGCCAGCCATGGCATTTCGGCATTGAATGATCGGCGCGCGGCGCTTGGCAGTCCAATGAAATCCCGCTAGTCTTTTGATTCGAAACCCGCATCAATCGCGGCATCGCTCCTGACGCCCTCCGACACCGCCATGCAGCACTCGCAGACCCACTTGCGCACGCGCCCGATCTCGGCAGGTCACCTGCGCGCCTTCGAAGCCGTGGCCCGGCACCTGAACTTCCGCGCCGCCGCCGAGGAGATGGCCCTCACCCAGTCGGCGGTGAGCCGGCAGATCCAGTCGCTGGAAGAGGAGGTGGGCGTCTCGCTGTTCCTGCGCCACACGCGCGCGGTGGAACTCACCAGCGCCGGCGCGCTGCTGCTGGCGGCCGTGCAGCAGGCCCTGCCGCGCATCGACAACGCGGTGCGTCAGATCCGCCAGAGCGCCGGCCGCAAGGGCGTGGCGCTCACCACCTTCGCCTCGTTCGCCTCGATGTGGCTGATCCCGCGGCTGGAGCAGTTCCAGCGCGACAACCCCGACATCGACATCCGCATCGACGCCACCGACAACACGCTGGACCTCGACATCTCCGATGTCGACCTGGCGCTGCGCTACGGCCCCACGGCCAGCATGCCGGCCAAGGCGGTGCGCCTGTTCGGCGAGCAGCTCACGCCGGTGGTGAGCCCGTGGCTGCTGAAGAGCGGCCCCGCGCTGCGCAAGCCGGCGGACCTGGCGCAGTTCACCCTGATCGAGGCCGGCGACGCCCATGCCACGCACCTGGAGTGGCTGACCTGGCGGCGCTGGTTCGACGAACACGGCCAGGCCAAGCTGCAGCCCAAGCGCTGGCTGTACTTCAACTACGCCTACCAGATGGTGCAGGCCGCGCTCACCGGCCAGGGCGTGGTGCTGGCCCGCCTGCCGCTGGTGGCGGAGGCGCTGGCCAACGGCGACCTGATCGAGCCGCTGCCCAAGCTGCGCATGGATTCGCCCATGGCCTACTGGCTGCTGGTGGGCCCGCGCAGCGCGCAGCGGCCGGAGATCCAGGCCTTCTGCCAGTGGCTCATGGCGCAGAGCCGCATCACCCGCCAGACCATCGGCGAGGTGCCCGATCCGGACACGGTGGACCACATCGACTGATGCCGGGCCGGCGCCGGTTGACGCGCATCAACATGGCGGGCGCCCTGTGTCGCCAGACTGTTGTCACGAGACTGACACACATTCTGGAGGCCCACCCGCATGAACCCACTGGCCCGTGAAGCCCGCGCGCGGCGCGACACCGAGCAAGCGCCCCCCGCGCCGGCACCCGCCACGGCACCCGCCGCCCGCAAGCCGGCGGCGCGCAAGCGGGCGTCCCGCGCGCCGGCGAGCGATCGCGTGATGCGCGCCGCCAAGGGCGACGTGACGCCGGGCAAGGCCCAGGCCGCCATCGAGCGCTTCGTGGCCGACAACGCCATCAGCCAGGCCCGCACCGAGCTGATCGGCGCCGCCCTGCAGGTGGTCGGCACCACGGACACCGGTGTGGCCGAGCGTGCCGCCGCCTTGCGCAACCTGCTGGAAGGCGCCTCCGCCGATGACCGGGCCGCCCTGGTGCAGGCCCTGCGCGCCGGCGGCACCCCTGCACCTGCCGACAAGCCCGACCCCGACGAGCAGCTCGCCCCCGGCTGGCGGCAGGGCGGCTATCCCTATCTGAACCTGCTGCGCCGCTCCACCTACGAACGCGAGAAGTTCCGCCTGCAGGTGGAGCTGCTGAAGCTGCAGGCCTGGGTGAAGGAGACAGGCCAGCGCGTGGTCATCCTCTTCGAGGGCCGCGACGCCGCCGGCAAGGGCGGCACCATCAAGCGCTTCATGGAGCACCTCAACCCGCGCGGTGCGCGCGTGGTGGCGCTGGAGAAACCCACCGACGTGGAGCGCGGCCAGTGGTACTTCCAGCGCTACGTGCAGCACCTGCCCACGAACGGCGAGATCGTGCTGTTCGACCGCTCCTGGTACAACCGCGCCGGCGTGGAGCGCGTCATGGGCTTCTGCTCGGAAGAGGAATACCAGGAGTTCATGCGCCAGGCGCCGGAGTTCGAGCGCCACCTCGTGCGCAGCGGCGTGCACCTGATCAAGTTCTGGTTCAGCGTCAGCCGCAAGGAGCAGCAGCGCCGCTTCAAGGAGCGCGGCGTGCACCCGCTCAAGCAGTGGAAGCTGAGCCCGATCGACATGGCCTCGCTGGACAAGTGGGACGACTACACCCGCGCCAAGGAGGCCATGTTCTTCGAGACCGACACCGCCGACTCGCCGTGGACGGTGATCAAGAGCGACTGCAAGAAGCGCGCGCGGCTGAACGCCATGCGCTACGTGCTGCACAAGCTGCCCTACCGCAACAAGGACGCTGGCCAGATCGGCCAGCTCGACCCGCTGATCGTGGGCCGCGCCAACGTGGTCTACGAGCGCGGGGAGAACCCGGCGGCGCTGATCTGAGCCCCCCGCTCAATCCTCGTCCAGCGACACCGGCCACACCACGCCCAGCTCATTGAGCAGGGCATCCAGCTGCACGTCATGCGGCTCGGGCTCCAGGCCGGGCAGCAGGCCGTTGGCGAAACCCAGGCCCACGGTGTAGGGCTTGGGCCGCAGGGCGGCGAGCGTGCGGTCATAGAAGCCGCCGCCATAACCCAGCCGGTAGCCCCCCGGCGTATAGCCCACGCAGGGCACGAACAGCAGCGTGGGCACGATGATCTCGGTGTCCTTGGGCTTGGGGATGCCGTAGGCGTCTTCCTCCATCGGGCAGCCGGGGAACCAGGCATGGAAGGTCAGGGTGCCGTGCAGCTTGTCCACCACCGGCAGGCCGATGCGGCGCATCTGCGGCGAATCGAGCAGTTCGCCGTCTTCCTTCCAGCGGTGCAGGGCCGGCAGGGGATCGAACTCGCCCTTGATCGGCCAGTAGGCGCCGATCACCGTGTCGGGCCGTCCCACCAGCCAGATGCGCATGACCTGCTGCAAGAGATCGGACCGGTGTAGTCGATCCGCCATGTTCAGGCGTTGTTCGATCAGGCGCTTGCGCAAGGCGCGTTTCTCTTCCGTCCTGTCCATAATTCCCCGATGACCGTTTCGAGAACCATTCTGGCATCCTTCGCGCTGCTGCTGGCCACGGCAGCGTTCGCCCAGCCGAAGGACG
Source organism: Ramlibacter sp. (assembly GCF_041916345.1). GTDB lineage: Bacteria > Pseudomonadota > Gammaproteobacteria > Burkholderiales > Burkholderiaceae_C > Ramlibacter. The sequence goes on along the minus strand of NZ_JAYRZR010000021.1, from coordinate 22,474 downwards.
ACGTGCTGCTGGAGATGCGCGACGCCTTCCGGCAGGGCAACAAGGCGCGCCTCGCCCAGCTGCTGCCGGCCGCCCGCGGCCATGCGCTGGAGCCCTGGGCCGCCTACTGGGAGCTGCGGGCCCGGCTGGACACGGCCACCCCGGCCGAAGTGCAGGACTTCTTCAACCGCTACGCCGGCACCTACCAGGAGGACCGCCTGCGCAACGACTGGCTGCAGCTGCTGGGCCAGCGGCGCGACTGGACGACCTTCGCCCAGGAGCACCCGCGCTACCGCATGAACGACGACCGCGAGGTGCGCTGCTATGCCCTGTTGGTGCAGTACCTGCGCGAGGGCCCGCAGTCGCCGCCGACCCTGGCCGAGGAGGTGCGCAAGCTCTGGCTGTCGCTGCGCGAGGCGGAAGACGGCTGCACCCACGCAGCCAGCCGCGTGATCGGCGACCGCCACTTCCCCCATCGCCTGACGGTGGGCGACGCGTGGCGCAAGGCGCGCCAGGCGATGGAGGCGAACCGTCCGCGCGCGGCCGCCGGTGCCCTGGAGATCATCAACCCCGACGCCCTGCCCCTGCTGGCGGAGGTGAACGCCAACCCCTCGAAGTTCCTCGCCGCCAAGGGCCTGGCCGGCTCGCGCCTGCGCCGCGAGATGGTGGGCCTGGCCCTGATCAAGCTCGCCACCTCCGACCCCGAGGCGGCGGCCAGCCAGCTGGAACATCGCTGGGGCGGCCAGCTCGGCCCGGAGGAACGCGACTGGGTGTGGGGCGTGATCGGCAAGCAGGCGGCGTTGCGCCTGCAGCCGGAGGCCGCCGGCTACTTCGCCCGGGTCGGCCGCGACAGCCACCTGAGCGACGACCTGCTGGCCTGGAAGGTGCGCGCCGCCCTGCGCGGCGGCCGCACGCCCGGCTGGCAGGCGATCCTGGAGGCGGTGAACGCCATGAGCGAGGAAGGCCGGCAGGATCCGGCCTGGGTCTACTGGAAGGCGCGCGCCCTGCTCGCCACGCCGGCGGCCGAGAGCCAGAAGGCCGAGGCGCAGCGCCTGCTGCAATCCATCGCCTCGCCACGCGGCTTCTACGAGCAGCTCGCGCTGGAGGAGCTGGGCCAGAAGGTGACCGTGCCGCCCCGCCCGGCGCCGCTGACCGAGGCCGAGAAGGAGGCCGCGCGGCTCAACCCCGGCCTGAACCGCGCCATCTACGCCATCCTCATCGGCCTGCGGCCGGATGGCGTGCGCGAGTGGAACTACACCACCAACCTGCACCGCCCCGGTGGCATGGGCGACCGCGAGCTGCTGGCCGCCGCACAGTTCGCCTGCGATCGCGAGGTGTGGGACCGCTGCATCAACACCAGTGACCGCACCCGCGGCGAGTTCGACGCCGAGCAGCGCTTTCCCACGCCCTTCCGCGATGCCGTGGTGCGCCGCGCACGCGAGATCGGGCTGGACCCGGCCTATGTCTACGGCCTGATCCGGCAGGAGAGCCGCTTCATCATGGATGCACGGTCGCACGTGGGTGCCTCGGGCCTCATGCAGGTGATGCCGGCCACCGCACGCTGGACAGCCAAGCGCATCGGGCTGAACGGCTTCACCATCGACCAGCTCAACGACCGTGACACCAACATTGCCATCGGCACCGGGTACCTGAAGCTGGTGCTGGACGACTTCACCGGCTCCATGCCGCTGGCCGCCGCCGCCTACAACGCCGGGCCGGGACGGCCCCGCAACTGGCGCAACGGCCCGCCGATGGAAGCCGCCGCGTGGGCGGAGACCATCCCCTTCAACGAGACGCGAGACTACGTGAAGAAGGTGCTGGCCAACACCACCGTCTATGCCGCCATGCTCACCGGCCAGCCGCAGTCGCTGAAGGCCCGCCTGGGCACCGTGGGCCCGCGCGACACCGCCGCGCCCGAGCCGAACCGCGACATCCCCTGAACGTTCGTCGCCCCCGCGCAGGCGGGGGCCCAGGGGGGCTTCGGCTCGCAACGATCTCCTGGATTCCCGCCTGCGCGGGAATGACGGGGCTTCCGTCGCCTCCGCGGGAGTGACGGGGGCGACGCAAGTAACCCGCCGGAACTGCGGGCTGAACGCGCGGTCGGTTGTCAAGGCTGCTCAACCGGGGCACGATGTTCCAGCGCGTCAGGGTCGCCCGGCCCGGCGCACCAGCGGCCCGCCGGGCCGCATCCGGGGGCTTGCCTGATGTTCTTCCTGTGGCCGCACTACCTCTGGCTGCTGCCGCTGGCGGCACTGCTGCCGGTGGTCTATGTCTGGCTGCTGCGGCGGCGCCGGCCGGCGGTGCGCTTCAGCAGCCTGGGCGTGGTGCGCGCGGCCGCCCAGGGCCGCGCCTGGCGGCGGCATGTGCCGCCGGCGCTGCTGCTGCTGGCCCTGCTGGTCGGCCTGCTGGCCGCAGCCCGGCCGGTGGCCCGCGTATCGCTGCCGTGGGCGCGGACCACCGTCATCCTGGCCATGGACATCTCGCTCAGCATGCGCGTGAGCGACGTCAAGCCCACGCGCCTAGTCGCCGCCCAGGACGCGGCCAAGCTGTTCCTGAAGGACCTGCCGCGCCACATCGAGGTGGGCCTCGTCACCTTCGCCGGCAGCACCCAGGTGGCGCAGCGCGCCACGCGCGAGCGGGAGCCGCTGGTGGCCGCCATCGACGGCTTCCAGATGCAGCGCGGCACCGCCGTGGGCAACGCCATCGTCATGAGCCTGGCCGAGTTGTTCCCCGACCACGGCATCGACGTGGGCGACATGACCTTCGGCAACGCCCGCAAGCAGGGCCGCAGCCTCGACGACAAGGTGAAGCCGCCGCCCAAGCAGATCACGCCGGTGGCGCCGGGCTCGCACCCGTCTGCAGCGATCATCCTGCTCACCGACGGCCGGCGCACCACCGGCGTGGACACGCTGGAGGCGGCCAAGATGGCGGCCGACCGCGGCGTGAAGATCTATGTCATCGGCCTGGGCACGGTGGACGGCTATGCCTCCGGCATGGACGGCCTGGCCTACTACCTGCAGCTCGACGAGCCGACGCTGCGCGAGGTGGCGCGCATGACCGGCGGCGAGTATCACCACGCCGCCACCGCCGAAGCGCTGCGCGGGGTGTACCAGGGGCTGGGCTCCAGCATGCAGGTGGTCACGCGCGAGACGGAGGTGGCGCCCCTGCTGGCGCTGGTCGCCGCGCTGCTGATGGCGGCCGCCGGCACCCTCTCGGTGCTGTGGTTCCGCCGGATCGACTGATCGCGCCACATCAATCGACCGGCTTTTTTGCATCAATGCGATGCGCGGCCGGCCCTAGGATCGCGGCCATCGACAGCAAGGAACCGCGATGATCACCCTCTACATCGGCAACAAGAACTACTCGTCCTGGTCCATGCGCCCCTGGGTGCTGATGAAGCAGGCGGGCATCCCCTTCACCGAGCGGCTGCTGCGCTTCGACGCCTTCAGCGCCGACTCGCAGTTCAAGCAGGATGTGCTGAAGGTCAACCCCGCCGGCCGCGTGCCGGTGCTGGTGGATGACGGCTTCGCGGTGTGGGACACGCTGGCCATCGCCGAGTACCTGGCCGAGCGCTTTCCGGAGCACGCCCTGTGGCCGCGTGATGCCCAGGCCCGCGCGCGGGCCCGCAGCGTGTGCGCCGAGATGCACGCCGGCTTCTCCGCGCTGCGCAGCCACTGCCCGATGAACATCGAGGCCTCGCTGCCGCACATCGGTGCGCTGGTCTGGCGGGACCAGCCGGGCGTGCGCGCCGAAGTGCAGCGGCTGGTGGGCATGTGGTCGGAGCTGCTGGAGCAGCACCAGGGCGAGGCCGGCCCGGGCGGGCCGCTGCTGTTCGGCCGCTTCAGCATAGCGGACGCGTACTTCGCGCCGGTGTGCTTCCGCCTCAAGAACTACGGCCTGCCCGTGCCGGGGCACATCACCGACTACATCCGCCGCGTGTGCGCGCTGCCCGGCGTGCAGGCCTGGGTGGCCGACGCGCTGGCCGAGAAAGACTTCCTGGATTTCGAGGAGCCTTACCGGACCACGCGGTGAGCGCCCGCGCCGACACTCCGCGCGGCCTGCGCCCGCCGCGCCATTGGGGCCGCGTGATGAGCGCGATGGTGACGCCGTTCGACGCCGCCGGCCGCCTCGATCTGGACGCCGCGCGGCGGCTCGCGCGCTGGCTCACCGCCGAGGGCGGCAACGACGGCCTGGTGGTCGCTGGCACGACCGGCGAGGCCTCATCGCTCACCGATGACGAGTGGCGCGACCTGGTGCGCGCGGTGAGCGAGGCGGTGACCGTCCCCGTGCTCGCGGGCACCGGCAGCCCCGGCACGGCACAGACGGTGGCCCTGACACGCGAGGCGGCTGGCCTGGGCGCTGCCGGCGTGCTGGTGGTGTCGCCCGCCTACGTGCGGCCGCCACAGGCCGGCATCGAGGCGCACTACCGCGCGGTGGCCGAGGCGACATCGCTGCCGGTGATGATCTACGACGTGCCGCTGCGCACCGGGCGGCGCATCGATGCCGGCGTTCTGCTGCGGCTGCTGCGCGAGGTGCCGAACGTGGTCGCCTTCAAGGACGCCACCGGCGACGTGGCCGGCGCCGCGGCGCTGCTGGCCGAGGCCGGGGACGCCGTGGACCTGTATGCCGGCGACGACGCGCTCGCCCTGCCACTGCTCGCCATCGGCGCCGTGGGTCTGGTGGGCACCACCACGCACTGGACGGGCCCGTGGTTCCAGCAGCTGGCCGCCGCGCTCGACGCGGGCGATCTGCCGCAGGCCCGCCGCCTGCACGCCCGGCTGCAGCCCTCGTTCGCCTACGTCAACAGCGACACGAGCGTGTTCGCGATGTCGGTGAAGGCGATGCTCGCGGCCATCGGGCTGCCCGTGGGCACGTGCCGGCTGCCCTATCCGCCCGCGCCCGCCAGCGTGAGCGTGCAGGCAGGCGAGGTGTGGGCCGGCCTGCGACAGGCCAGCGGATGACCCACGTACACTGCCGCCCATGCAAACCTACATGGTCGGTGGCGCGGTGCGGGATGCCCTGCTGGGCCTGCCCGTGCGCGACCGCGACTGGGTGGTCGTGGGGGCCACGCCAGCCCGCATGATCGCGGCCGGATTCCTGCCGGTGGGCCGCGACTTCCCCGTCTTCCTGCATCCGAAGACGCGCGAGGAATACGCGCTGGCGCGCACCGAGCGCAAGTCCGGCCGTGGCTACCACGGCTTCCAGTTCCACACCGCGCCGGACGTGACGCTGCAGGAGGATCTGGCCCGGCGCGACCTCACCATCAACGCCATCGCGCAGGATGACGAGGGCCGCCTCATCGACCCCTACGGCGGCCAGGCGGACCTGCAGGCGCGCCGGCTGCGCCACGTGACCGAGGCCTTCCGCGAGGACCCGGTGCGCATCCTGCGGGTGGCGCGCTTCGCGGCGCGCTTCAGCGAGTTCACGCTCGCGCCCGAGACGCTGGCGCTGATGCAGGCCATGGTGCAGGACGGTGAGGTGGATGCGCTGGTGCCGGAGCGCGTGTGGCAGGAACTCGCGCGCGGGCTGATGGAGCCCACCCCTTCACGCATGTTCGAGCTGCTGCGCCAGTGCGGCGCGCTCGCGCGGCTGCTGCCGGAGGTGAACCGCCTGTGGGGCGTGCCGCAGCGCGCGGAGTACCACCCCGAGGTGGATACGGGCGTTCACCTGATGATGGTGCTGGACATGAGCGCACGCCTCGAAGCGCCGCTGGAAGTGCGCTTCGCCTGCCTCACGCACGACCTGGGCAAGGGCACCACGCCGGCGGACGTGCTGCCGCGCCACATCGGCCACGAGGAGCGCAGCGCCCGCCTGCTGCAGGGCGTGTGCGACCGCCTGCGTGTACCCACCGACTGCCGCGAGCTGGCCGACGTGGTGGCGCGCGAGCACGGCAACATCCACCGCAGCGAGACGCTGGCGCCTGCCGCCGTGGTGCGCCTGCTGGAGCGCTGCGATGCCTTGCGCAAACCGCAGCGCTTCGCGCAGGCGCTGCAGGCCTGCGAGTGCGATGCGCGCGGCCGCCTCGGCTTCCAGGAGCAGCCCTATCCCCAACGCGATCGGCTGCTGCAGGCGCTGCAGGCCGCGCGCGCGGTGGCCACGGCCACCATCGCGCAGGCGGCGCAGGCCCGCGGCCTCACCGGCCCGGAGGTGGGCCGGCAGATCCACCATGCGCGCGTGCGGGCCGTGGCCGAGGCGCTGCAGGACGCCCCGGCTGCCACTCAATCCAGCAACGCCAGCGCCGCGTAGTCGCCGACCCGATCCCCCAGGCCCGCCGGCACCAGCGAGAAGCCTTCGGTCAGCGCCGGCAGATGCCCCGTGATCTGCGCGGCCAGGCGCGGCAGCAGCAGCGACTGGTGGCGCTGGAAGACGCTGCCACCCAGGCTGATGCGCTGCAGATCCAGGGTGACCACCAGGTTGTAGAGGGCGCGGCCGAGCACGCGGCACAGGTCGTCCACCTGCGCCAGGGCCTGCGCGTCCCCCGCTTCAGCCTGACCCAGCAGCACGGCCGCCGCTTGCCCGAAGCGACGGGCGATGGCATTGCCGGCCACCAGCCCCTCCACGTCGCCCACGTTGCCGCAGCCGCACAGGCCCTGCGCGTGGTCGCTCACGAACATGTGACCGCCGTGGCCGGCATTGCCGTTCTTGCCGTGCAGCACATGGCCATCCACGCACACGCCCATGCCGATGCCGGTACTCCACGTGACGTACGCGCAGTGGTCCAGCCCCTGCAGGGCGCCCCAGCGCCGCTCGGCCTGCAGGGCCGCGATGCAGTCATTGGCGATGCGCACGGTCTGGAATCGCTGGCGCAGCGGCCCTTCGAGCGGGGCCGAGCACCAGTCGTTGGGCAGGCCGCGCGCGGGGCCGGCCAGGCCGCCGCACACGTTGGGCGCGGCCAGCTCCAGGCCTTCGCTCCCGCGCACGAACGGTCCGCAGGACGAGACACCCGCCACGCGCACCTGCGTCGCGTCGATGCCCTGTTCGGCACAGGCTTCGTCCACCATGCGGATCACCTGCCCGGCCAGCGCGTCGGGCGCGCCTTCGATGACCGTCGGCTCCACGCGGCGGCCGACCAGCGGCTCACCCGCCTGCGGTGACAGACTCACCGCCACCTTGGTGCCACCGATGTCCACGCAGGCGCGCATCGCCATGCCCTCCTCAGAGCAGCCGCGAGAGACCCGCCGCCACCATGCTGAGCAGGATGGTGGTGGTGAACGGAATGAACCACTCGCGGCCGAACAGCTTGAATCGGAAGTCACCCGGCAGGCGCCCGAAGCCCAGCTTCTGCAGCAGCGGCGTGAACCAGCTGATGAGGATCAGCGCGAGCAGGATGACGAGGAACCAGCGGATCATGCCCACCTCACAACGTGTGCGTGCGGTCGCCCGCGCGGAAGCCTGGCGCGTCCCAGAAGGGGCCCTTGTGCAGGGCGAGCACCTTGAACAGCTCGCCCATCTCATGCTCGTTCACCAGGCGCAGCGCGGCGGTGCGAGCCGGGAGGTCCGCCGCGGCCATGCGCTCGGCGATGCCGGTGTTCAACAGGAAGCGCGCCTGCGAGGTGTAGCCCAGCACCGCCAGCCCCGCCTCCTGCGCGGCGACGGCGATGCCGGTGAAATCGACGTGCGCCGTGATGTCCTTCTGGCCGGGCAGGGCCAGCGGGTCCGTGTCGGCCTGGTGGGCGTGATGGCACATCAGCGTACCCATGTGGCGCTGCGGGTGGTAGTACTCTGCCTCCGGAAACCCGTAGTCCAGGAAGAAGGCGGCGCCCTGCGTGAGGCGGTCGCCCAGGGTGCGGATGAAGGCCTGCGCCTGCGGATGGATCTCCGTCAGGTAGTCATGGTCGCCGGGCACCTCCACCGGCGGGCGCAGGTCCGTGGGACGGTCCGACCAGTGCAAGGCACCGTCTGCATCCAGTGTCACGCCGCGCTCATGCCAGATGCCGCCCAGTCGTGCGAGCAGCTTCACCGGCATCGCGTCCAGCACCTCGTTGCCCACCACCACGCCGGCCAGCGCATCCGGCAGCGCATCGACCCAGCGCACGCGGTCGCCCCAGGCGGCCAGCCGCTCCTGCTGGCGCGCACGCAGGCTCGCGGACAGCTCGACGATGGTGTAGCGCGTGACCGTGTCGCCCAGCGCGCCAAGCAGCTGCGCCGCCAGCGCGCCGGAGCCGGCGCCGAACTCCCACATCTCCGTGGTGCCGGTGGCCCGCAGCGCGTCTACCACCGAAACGGCGAGCGTCGCGCCGAAGAGCGGGCTCATCTCGGGCGCGGTGACGAAGTCGCTGCCGGATTGCGGCAGGGCGCCGAACTTGCGTGAGGCGTTGGCGTAGTAGCCCAGCCCCGGCGCGTACAGCACCGTCGCCATGTAACGGTCAAACGGCAGCCAGCTGCCGGCGCGCGCGATCTCCAGCGCCAGCAGGCGCCGCAGCGCGGGCTGCGTACCCGCGCTTACACTGGGCACGCCCTGAACGGATCCGGCTTTCTTCATCACGCGCTGATTGTCCCCCATGCCTTCCCCTTCCCCGGTTCGCACCGTGCTCGTGACCGGCGCCGCCCGCCGGCTGGGCCGCGCCATCGCGCTCGATCTGGCAGCGGCCGGCTGGCAGGTGGCCGTGCATTACCGCGGATCGGCCGACGAGGCGGCGGCCACGGTGGCCGAGTGCGCCGCCCACGCAGCGGCGCACGGCTTCCAGGCGGATCTGGCGGATGAAGCCCAGGTGCGTGCGCTGCTGCCGCGCGTGGTGGCGCACTTCGGACGCGTGGATGCCGTGGTCAACAATGCCTCGCTGTTCGAGCACGACACGGCGGCGACCCTGACCCACGACTCGCTGTGGCGCCATCTCGCGGCCAACACCGCCGCACCGGTGCTGCTGGCCCAGGCGCTGCACGAGCACGTGACGGCACGCGACGGCGAGGGCGCCGTGGTCAACCTGCTCGATCAGAAGCTCTGGAACCAGAACCCGGACTTCATGAGCTACACGCTCTCGAAGGCCGCACTGGAGGCCGCCACCACGATGCTGGCCCTGGGCCTGGCGCCCCGGCTGCGGGTGGTGGGCGTGGCGCCGGGCCTCACGCTCACCAGCCACATGCTCTCGCAGGAGAAGTTCGAGGCGCTGCATCGCCTGTCGCCGCTGGGCCGATCCTCCACGCCGGGCGACGTGACGGCCACCGTGCGCTTCGCGCTGGAGAACGCCTCCATCACCGGCACCACGCTGCTGGTGGACGGCGGCCAGCACCTGCAGAAGTTCGACCGCGATTTCTCCCTGATGTGACGACACCATGAGCAAGGCCGGCACCCAGATCCTCACCTTGGAAGGCCTGCGCTTCGACGCCAACCTGGGCATCCTGGAGCACGAGAAGCAGGCGCCGCAGCCGATCCGCGTGGACGCGGAACTGAACCTGGGCACCCAGCCGCTGCTGCCGCACGACGACGACATCACCCACGTGCTGGACTACCGCAAGGTGCGCCGCATCATCATCGACGAGTGCACCGCCGAGCACGTGAACCTGCTGGAGTCGCTGATCGGCAAGCTGGCGCACCGCCTGATGCAGCTGCCCGGCGTGCTGGGCGTGCGGGTGCGGATCGCCAAGCTGGAGATCTTCGACGACTGCGAGGTGGCGATCCGGGTGGAGACGGGGCAGTGGTAGCGCGACTCAGCCCAGCCACTGGCGCACTCGCACCCCCAGCGCCTCGCGGCTGATGCCGTAGCGGTCGTGCAGCGTGGGCAGCGCGCCCGCATCCAGGAAGGCATCGGGCAGGCCTGCGAGGTGAAAGCCCGCCGGCTGCACACCGTGTCGCAGCAGCGCGCTGGCCACCGCCTCCCCCAGGCCCCCCACCACCGAGTGGTTCTCGGCCACCACCACCATGCGGTGCTTGTAGCGCACGGCTTCCACGATGGCCGCCTCATCCAGCGGCTTGATCGTGGGGCAGTGCAGCACGGCCACGCCAATGCGGTCCTTCGCGAGGTCGGCCGCCACCTCCAGCGCGCGCATCGTGAGCAGGCCGCTGGAAATGACCAGCACCTCGTTGCCCTCGCGCAGCATCTTGGCCTTGCCCAGCTCGAAGCGGTAGCCCTCGATCTCGTCCAGCACCAGCGGCACGTTGCCGCGCAGCAGGCGCATGTACACCGGGCCCTGGTGGGCCGCGATTTGCGGCACGGCCTGCTCGATGTCCAGCGCATCGCAGGGGTCGACGACGGTCAGGCCGGGCACCGCGCGCATCATGGCCAGGTCTTCCGTGGCCTGGTGGCTGGGGCCGTAGCCCGTGGTCAGGCCGGGCAGCGCGCAACAGATCTTCACGTTCAGCTTCTCTTCCGCGATCACCTGGTGAATGAAGTCATAGGCGCGGCGCGTGCCGAACACCGCATAGGTGGTCGCGAATGGCACCAGCCCCTCCTTGGCCAGGCCGCCGGCCGTGGCCATGAGCAACTGCTCGGCCATGCCCATCTGGAAGAACCGCTCCGGATACGCCTGGGCAAAGAGATGCAGATCGGTGTACTTGGCGAGGTCCGCCGTCAGGCCCACCACCTCGGGGCGGTTTGCCGCGTACTCCACCAGCGCCTTGCCGAAGGGCGCGGCCTTCACCCGCTGCCCTTCGGAAGCGATGGAGGCGATCATCGCCGAGGTGGTGAGGCGGGGCTTCTTGTCTGCGACGGCCGTGTTCATGCGGGGGCTCCTTCGGTGGGACGGTTCTGGTCCAGGATGGCGAGGGCCTGCTGCCACTCGGGCGGATCGACGCGGATGAAGTGGTTCTTCTCGCGCTGCTCCAGGAAGGGCACGCCCTTGCCCATGAGCGTGTCGAAGAGGATGACGCGCGGCTTCGCATCCGCCAGCGTGCGCGCCGCATCGAACGCGGCCCGCACCGCCGGCAGGTCATTGCCGTCCACGCGCTGCACGTGCCAGCCGAAGGCCGCCCACTTGTCGGCCAGGGGCTCGAAGCCCAGCACCTTGCTGGAGGGGCCATCAGCCTGCTGGTTGTTCACGTCCACCAGGCAGATCAGGTTGTCCAGGCGATGGTGCGCCGCGCCCATGGCGGCCTCCCAGGTGGCCCCCTCGTCGAGCTCGCCGTCGGACATGGAGTTGTAGATGAAGGCCGGGTTCTTCTTCTGCTTCAGGCCCAGCGCCATGCCCACGGCAATGGCCAGGCCCTGGCCCAGCGAGCCGCCGGAGATCTCCATGCCCGGGGTGTAGGTGGCCATGCCCGACATGGGCAGACGGCTGTCGTCGCTGCCGTAGGTCTCCAGCTCGCTCTCGGGGATCACGCCGGCCTCGATCAGCGCGGCGTAGTGCGCGATGGCGTAGTGGCCGTGCGAGAGCAGGAAGCGGTCACGGCCCTCCCACTCGGGCTCGGCGGGGCGCAGCTGCAGCGCGTGGCGATAGGCCACGGCCAGCACGTCGGCCCAGCCGAGCGCCTGGCCGATGTAGCCCTGGCCCTGCACTTCGCCCATGCGGAGGGCGAAGCGGCGGATGCGCCAGGCGGCCGAGGCGAGCGCCGCGGGCGTCGCGGGGGAATGGTTCATGGAAGCGGACTCCTTGGAAGATGAGAGGTGACCAGGCTCAACGCAGGATGCTGGCCGGCACATAGGACACGAGGAAGAGCACGGCGAAGGCCACCAGGTAGAACGGCCCGAGCTCGCGCACGGTCTCGCCCACCTTCACCTTGGCCAGGGCACTGGTGATTAACAGCGTCGTGCCCACCGGTGGGGTGTAGAGGCCGATGGCCAGGTTGACGACCATCATGATTCCGAGCTGCGTCATGTCCATGCCGATGGACTGGGCCAGTGGCACGAACACCGGCGTCAGCAGCAGCACGGCCGCCGGCAGGTCGATGAACATGCCCAGGAACAGCATCAGCAGGTTCATCAGCAGGATCACCAGCCACGGCGAGTGCACGTTGGCCTGCACCCAGGCCGCGATGCCCTGCGGCATCTGGTCGAAGGTCAGCAGCCAGCCGATGGCCGCGGACGGCATGATCACCAGCAGCACCACGCCCGTGGCCAGGCCGGCATGCACCACGGCGTCATGCAGGCGGCGCCAGCCCAGGTCGCGGTAGATCACCGCCGAGACGACGCCAGCGTACAGCGTCGACAGCACGGCCACCTCGGTCGGCGTGGCGATGCCGAAGCGCAGGAAGATGATGATCAGCACCGGCAGCAGCACCGCCGGGGAGGCATAGGCCAGGTGCCGCAGGAACGCCGCGCGGTCGAAAGGCGAGGTGTCGCGCGGGAAGTTGCGGCGCCGGCCGACCCACCAGCAGGCCGACATGAAGCCGCCGCACATCAGCAGCCCCGGCAGCACGCCGGCCACGAACAGCGACGCGATGGACGCGTTGGAGCTCAGCGCGAACAGGATCATCGGGATGGATGGCGGAATCAGGATGTCGATCGTGGCGGCCGAAGCCAGCGTGGCCGCCGAGAACGCCGCCGGATAGCCCAGGCGCTGGTGCCAGGGGATGAGCAGGGAGCCGATGGCCGACGCGTCGGCCACAGCCGAACCTGACACGCCGCCGAACAGCGTGGACGACAGCACGCCCACCTGGGCCGGGCCGCCATGGAAGCGGCCGATCAGCGCCGACAGCACGCCCACCAGCGCCACGCCCAGCCGGCCGCCCATCATGAGGGTGCCGGTGAGCATGAAGAACGGGATCGCGATCAGCGGGAAGCTCTGCACCTGCGCCACCATCTGCTGCACCAGCAGATCCAGCGGCACCTTGTCGGAGTAGGCGGCCGCGCTCAGCGCCGCCACCAGCAGGGCGTGGGCGATGGGCATGGCCACGACGGCCGCACCCAGGAAGACGATGAGAATCAGCGCGCTCATGGCGGTTCCTTGTGATGGGGCGGGCTACCAGTGCGCCACCGGCACTTCGTCGGTCGCGGGCGCCGCTGGCGGCGCGCTCCACGTGCGCCAGGCCGACTGCAGGGCCAGCAGGGCCAGCACGCCCATGCCGACCATCACGCAGACATAGGTGACGGACCCGGGCAGTTGGAGGATGGGCGACTTCTCGTCGTGCACCACCTCCAGCATGCGGAAGGTGGCCACCGCCAGCGTGGCGTACATCCCGGCCACCACCAGCCAGCTGGCCGTGCCGGTGATTCGCCGCACCTGCGGCGGCGCCGCATCCATCAGGAACGTGGTGGCGATGTGCGCCCCCTGCAGCGAAGCCAGCACCACACCCGCCATGACCAGCCACGGGAACAGCAGCTCCGGGACCTCATTGGCCCATTGCAGACTGGAGCCCGTGGCATAGCGCAGCACGGTGTTGGCCACCAGGATCACGAAGATCACGGCGGTCGACAGCCACAGCACCACGCTGCAGCCGGCCGCCACCCCGCGCTCGACGGCGCTCGACGGTGCATGCGACATGAAGACTCTCCGGGTCGGGATGAAACGGCGGGGCCAGAGGCGGCCCCGCGTGGCCGGCAGGGCTTACTTGCCGCGCGTGGCGGCGATGACCTTCTTCAGGTACGGGCCGATCGGGCTGGCGAGCCACTTGTCGTCCACGTCCGCGGTGGCCTTCTCGAAGGCGGCGCGGTCCGGCGTGGTGACCTGCACGCCCTTTGCCTTGAGGTCGGCCAGCAGCTTGTCGTCCGCCTCCTGCGACAGGCGGCGCTGCAGGGCCGTCGCCTCGGCCGCGGCTTCCTGCACCGCCTTGCGGTCGGCCTCGGACAGCTTGTCCCAGGTGCGCTTGCTCATGAGCAGCGGCGTCATCTGGAACTGGTGGCTGGTGAGCGCCAGATGCTTCTGCACCTCGTAGAGCTTGCTGGCGTGGATGTTGACCAGCGGGTTCTCCTGGCCGTCGACCACGCCCTGCTGCAGCGCCACGTACAGCTCGGCGAACTTGATCTGCTGCGACTCCGCGCCCAGGGACTTCATGATGTCGACCAGCGTGGCATCGGGCGGCACGCGCATCTTCAGGCCCTTCATGTCCTCGACCTTGGTGATGGGCCGCTTGCTGTTGGTCATGTGGCGGATGCCGTTGTCCCACGTGCCCAGCAGCACCATGCCCTTGTCGGCGGAGCGATCTGCCAGCTCCTTGCCCAGCGGGCCGTCCAGCACCTTGAACGCGGCGGCCGGCGAAGCGAACATGAAAGGCATGCCATAGGCCGCGTACTCCGGCACGGCGTTGGCCACCGCACCCTGCGAGTTGGCGGACATGTCCAGCGCGCCGGTGCGCAGCGCGGTCACCATCGCAGCGTCGTCGCCGAGCTGGGCTGACGGGGCCACTTGCACCTCGATGCGGCCGGCGGTCTTGGCCTTCAGCACCTCGGCGAACTTCACCGAGGCCTCATGGCGCGGATTGCCGGGTGCGGCGCCGTGACCGAGCGTGAGCTTGACCGTCTGGGCCTGGGCAGCGAGGGGCAGCACGGTGGCCGCGGCGAGGGCCAGCAGGGTGCGGGTGAACGTGTGGCGTTGCATGGTCTTGTCTCCTTGTGATGGGTGAGGAACGTGGGAACAGGGGCTCAATGGATCAGCATGCCGCCGTTCACATCCAGCGTGACGCCGGTGCAGTAGGCGGACAGGTCGCTGCCGAGGAACACGCAGGCGCCCGCCACGTCGTCGGCGCGGCCCAGGCGGTTGAGCGGAATGGTGTCGGCGATTTCCTTCTTCTTCTCGGGGCTCAGCTTGCCCTGCGTGATGTCGGTCTCGATGAGGCCCGGGGTGATGCAGTTGACCCGGATGCCGTCGATGCCGAACTCGCGGGCCATGGCGCGCGCCAGGCCCAGCACGCCGGCCTTGGCCGCCGAGTAGTGCGGGCCGCCGAAGATGCCGCCGCCGCGCTGCGCGGACACGGAGGAGATGCAGACGATGGAGCCGCCCTGCTGCTGCTTCATGGCGGGCAGCACGGCTTGCGACATGTACAGCGTGCCGCGCAGGCTGACGTCGAGAATGCGGTCGTAGTCGGCGCCGGTGATCTCGAGCGTCTTCACCGGCTGCGTGATGCCGGCGTTGTTGACCAGGATGTCGATGCGGCCGAAGGCCTGCAGCACCTTCTGCGCGGCCGCCTCGCAAGACGCCTTGTCGGTCACGTCGCCGACCAGGCCCAGGTGGCCGGCACCCAGGCGGTCCGCGGCGGCGGCGGGCTCGGCGCGCGCCAGGTCGATGATCACCACGCGGGCGCCTTGCGCGGCCATCTGGCGCGCAGTGGCGTAGCCCAGGCCGTTGATGCCGGCGCCGCCGGTGATCACGGCGACCTTGTCCTTGAGCAACATGACTTGTCTCCTGTCTGTGAGGTTGCGATGGGTGGGGTGCCTTCTGGCACCGCATCCGGCGGGACCCAGAGGCCTGGCTGGATGCACGGGGCGGATGATCCGGGCCGCTCAGGTTTAAAACAAGCGAAGTGTTTTCACCCTAAGATGACGATCTGTCATCTGACGTCCGGGTTGACCCCATGCCCACGATCCCCGCCTCCCCCAACCTGCTGGCCTTCGAGGCCGTGGCCCGGCGCCGCAGCTTTGCCTTGGCCGCCGCCGAGCTGCACCTCACCGCCTCGGCGATCAGCCACCAGATCGCCCGGCTGGAGGCCGAACTGGGTGTGCGCCTCTTCGAGCGCAGCGCACATGGCGTGCGCCTGAGCACTGCGGGTGAGCAGTACCTGGGCCGCGTGTCGGGCGCCCTGTCGGCCATTGCGATGGCGACCGAAGACCTGCGCAAGGGCGTGGCCAACAGCCTCTACGTGCACTCGGCGCCCAGCATCGCCAGCCTGTGGCTGATGCCGCGCCTGCGCCGCTTCAAGCTGGCCTACCCCGACATCGCGCTGAACCTCTCGGCCGCGCACACGCACAGCGACTTCGCGCTCGGCCAGGCCGACATCGACATCCGCTACGGCGTGCCGCAGTGGGGCGATCTGGTGGTGGAGCCGCTGTTCAACGAATCGATCGTGCCGCTCGCCAGCCCCGCCTTCATCCGGGAGCACCGGCTGCGCCGCATCGAGCAGCTGCTGGAGGTGCCGCTGATCCAGAGCAACGTGAGCGTGGTGCAGTGGTCCGACTGGTTCGGCGCGTTCTCCAGCCTGCGGGCGCCAGAGCGGTTCACGGTGCGGTTCGACCGCGCGCAGATGTCACTGGACGCAGCGACGCAGGGCCTGGGCGTGGCGCTGGAGAGCGCCACCAATGCGGCCGGTCATCTGGCAGATGGCAAGCTGCGTGCGGTGTTCGGCCTGGACAAGGCCATCCGCGTCAAGGCGCACTTCGCGGTGTACCCGCAGCGGCATGCCAAGCGGCCCGCGGTGGAGGCCTTCCTGGGCTGGCTGCACAAGGAGGCAGCCCAGGGGTGAGGGCGGCGGCCCCGCTTATTCGCCCACGATATGGTGGCGCGACATCACGTCCTGCATCGTGATGTTGGCCATCATCAGGCGCTCGGCCAGGATGCGGCTGAGGTTGTGCATCACGTAGTAGCCGATGCGCGGCACTTCCTTCATGAGCTGGCGGAAGGGCTCGATCTGCACCTCCAGCAGGCGCACATCACTCTGGGCGCGCACGCGCGCCGTGCGCTTGTGGCCGAACAGGGCGAGCTCGCCGAAGACGTCGCCCTGCGTCACCTCATAGGCGCGCTGGCGGTAGATGCCGTCGCCCACGCGCACGTCGATGCTGACCAGGCCCTCGGGGATGACGTAGAGGCACAGGCCCTCGCTGCCCTCTTCCATGATCACGTCGCCCTTGTTGAAGCTGACTTCCTTGCACAGCTCGGCCACCTTGGCCAGCTCTTCGTCTGGCACGTTGCGGAACATGTCGGTGGCTTTGAGGGTCTGCAGGGCGTCCATGGTCGTCTCTTTCCTGTGAGGGGGATGGGGCCGCGCGAAGGCGCTGACCCGGCATTTCGTCGGGATGATAAGGCCGTGCCGGCAACGGGCCGCCTGCCAATGACCCGCCGCCCGGCGTGGCGCCCCCGTGCGTGTGAAATTTCTGACGCCCAGGCCTGCGCGCCGCGTCAGCCATGGCACCATGCCCGGATGATGGATCCAGTCACCCCCGCGGTGCCGCGTGCGCTGCCCCCGCCAGCCTGGCTGACGGCCTTGATCACTTGCGCAACCCTCGCCGGCGTCTCGGCCCAGGCGCAGACGGCCCCTGTGCCCGCCACCGCGGCTTCGGCCGTGAGCGCGCCCGCTGGCGCTGCTTCGGCACCCGTGGCCGCCACGCCTGCGCCCGCCCTCGCCGCACAACCGGTTGGCTACGTGAAGACGGTGACCGGGGAAGTGTTCATCACCACCGGCGGCCAGCGGGTGGCGGCCCGCCCCGGCACGCCCGTGCTGGCGGGCAGCACCGTGCGCACCCAGCCGGGCGCGTCGGTCGGCATCACCTGCATCGACAACACCCTGCTGGCCCTGGGCCCGGACACCACGTTCACCCTGGACGAATACGCCTACGCCCCCGCGCAGGGCAAGCTGGGCCTGCTGGCCACGCTCACCCGCGGCACCCTCAACTACGTGTCGGGCGTGATCGCCCGCCTGCAGCCCGAAGCGGTCAAGGTCAAGACGCCCAGCGGCATCATCGGCGTGCGCGGCACCGAGTTCGCGGCCAAGGTGGAGGTGGAGAAGTGAGCCATCGCGATTCGACCGCTGACGCCGTCATCTCCGACTCCGTCATCCCCAACCACGTCATCCCCGCGCAGGCGGGGATCCAGGGCCTTGCAAACAGCACCCCATCGCCCGCGAAGCCGCGCTCACCCGCCTGGTGGCTGCTGGCCACTGCGCTGCTGGCCGGCTGCGCCGCCAAGCAGCCCCCGTCCTACGTCGTCCTGCTGCCCGACGCGCAAGGCAAGGTCGGCCAGGTCACGGTAGAGGGCCAGAAAGGCCGCCAGACGCTGACGCAGCCCCTGCAGGGCAGCGACCTCGACGGCGGCCGGCCGCCCTACCCCGTGCCGCGCGAGCAGGTGCAGCGCGACTTCGGCGCCGCGCTGGCCGCCAAGCCCCAGCCGCCTGAGCAGTTCCTGCTGTACTTCGAGCCCGGCGGCGCCGAGCTCACCGCCGAATCCAAGGCCCTGCTGCCGCGCATCGTGGAGCGTGCCCGTGCCCGCGCGGCGGCCGACCTCTCGGTCATCGGCCACACGGATACGCAAGGCCGCCCGGAAGCCAACGAGGCCCTGGGCCTGCAGCGCGCCAATGCGGTGACGCAACTCCTGCGCGGCCAGGGCCTCTCTGAAGCCGTGATCTCGGTGGAGTCGCACGGCGCCCGCAACCTGCTGGTGCCCACGCCGGAGAACACGGCGGAGCCGAGGAACCGGCGGGTGGAGATCACGGTGAGGTAGTTGACTACGGCCGATTTGCCGTCGACAGGCGCCTCGGACACGAAATTTCAGACAAGCCCAGGTTCTCTCCTTACCACTCATATTTCTGAGTTTCTAAGGCACTAACCCAATCCACAAGCTTGTAGTCACGACGAGCCAGCTCGTCAACAAACTCCAAGAAATCCTTCGAGATCTCCGCAAAGACAGGCTCGGATCGGCAAAGGTAGAAGATGCGCCCGCCAGAGTCGAAGGCGTAGAAGTTGCCCAGAATATCCTCCGCGAATCGAGCACTCCCCTTCAGCTGGCCACTCTCGATACGTGCGAACCAGTCTCTTCGGAAGCTCAACTGTTCATCGATGTCGCCGTAGCCAACCACGAGGAGCCACGTGCGAAGATGACTGGGTATCGGAGTTCCAATTTCTTCCTCGAGTTTGCTCAATTCATCGGGGGAAGTCGTGGCGTAAAGCTCGAAGATCGGCTTCCTTCGAAGCAGCCCCTTCCTACTGGCCGAGAGCACGGCCTTAGCGAGCATGTCAATGTCTAGATTCATCTTCCGCACTCACAACTTTGCATGGCTGCAGACGCCGCTCCGTACATGGCAGCCCCAGGCGTGTATGGCACACGGTTCGGCGCTCTTCGCCACGCGGGCCACGTCGGGTATTTCCCGCCAACACCCGCAGCAGTTGCGTCCATGAAGTCGTGGAGATCTGGCCGCTTGCCAGTCGTGGGGATGTAGTCGCCGTTTGCTCGATTGCCCGTCCTGCTCCATCGGCTACCGCGATTCCAACTCGCAGGCGTCCCCGAATGCGAGAAGTTAGCCCAATTGTTCGGGCTCGACGCCTTCGCAACCGCCTTGGTCCCTCCAACGAAGCCAGTCGCGATACTCGCAACAACGCCTGCTACTTCACCTGCCGTGTACGCGTTGGAACACCTATCCACGCTTCCAATGTCAAACTGATCTCGCATGGCACCAGTAATCCCGAAGGTCAATACATCACCGAGCCCCCCGCCGAAGTCTTCCGCCCACCGCGGCGCCAACGGCATATCCGCCATGCCGAACAGGCCGTACGGATCCACATAGCTCAGGGGATTCTTGTGGGCGTAGATGTAGCCATTCGCCCCATCATGCAACCCAATCGGATCGCTCTGCGTATACCTCCCCACCCTCGGGTCATAGTTGCGGAAGTAGTTGTACACCACCCCGCCCGCATCCTCGGCATACTGCCCCGGGAATCGCAGGTTCAGCTCGGTCGCCGCTGTGGCCTTCAGCAGCACCGGCTGATTCGTGATCGCTGCATTCGGATTCGGCGTGGCCTTCAATACTCCCGTGGGCTTGTTGTGGCCGAACCCGCTGTAGGGCCACTGCCACACCACCTCGTTCTGCTCGTTCTTCATCACCCGCGGCGTGCCCAGGTGGTCCGGGTGGATGCTGAAGAGCTTGCCGTTGCGCAGGATCCCCACCGGGATGGCCTGGCCGTCTTCGGTGGGCAGCCAGATGTATTCGGTTCTGCCCTTGCCCGCGGCGCTGCCGTTGTCGTATTCGCCCAGGAGGGCCCAGCTGGGGATGACCCCTGCATCCGAGTACACGTAGGCCGTGCCGATGCTGGTGTTGGCCGCCGCCTGGGTGAACAGCCAGCCGAACTGCTTTTCAGCCAGGTGATGAAGTCCGTGCCCAGGGTGTCCTGGTTCGGCAGGGTCTGCTCCGCGGTCGGCTCGCTTCGGAAGACGCGCTGGCCCAGGCCGTTGGTGAGGTAGCTGACGACGGCCGATTCACCGTCTAAAGGCCAAGGCGCGCCGCGATGTCCTGGTGATGACGCACCTCCCAGTGTGGCTCGACGCAATCGCTCCGGATGACGATGCCGCTTGAGTTGGGGATGACGCCCGAGATCGGAAACTCGAACTGAATCAGAACGCGCCAGCCAGAGTGCTCGGCCAGCAGCGCCTGGATCGCTGGTATCAGCGCGGGAGTGAGGAAGTCTCTGTGGTGGACGCAGATCTTTTGTGTGGTCCCGCCGTAGTCATCATCCACCAGCCAGAAGTCACCCTGACCGTAGGGGTCCTCGGTGCCGAATTCGGAGAGGCAGGCTCGAAGGGCGCCATAGACCACTGGCCACGGAGACGCACTTCTGTTCAGGCGATCGCTCCGCCAGCGCTGTCGTATCGCCACGCCGTCACTTCCCCGCCATCACCACCAGATCCCCCGCCCCACCCGCGCGCAGGCGGGCCAGGTGCAGCGCCACCAGCGGATCCGCCGGATACCGCGCCGCCAGGGCCTCGAAGCGCGCCAGGGCCACGGGGTGGGCCGATGGCGCATCGGCCGCGTCCTGCGCCTGCAGAAGCGCGAACGCCTGGCCGTATTCATCGGCCGGCGCGCAGGCCGCCACGTCCAGCGCGGCCTCCGGCGTGGCCACGGCCACGGCCTGCTGCTTGCCCTGCAGCAGCACGCGGCCGATGGGGCGGGTGGCTACGCCGCTGCAACCCGCCAGCACGTCGGCCGAGACACACACCCGCGTGCCCAGTTGCTTGTTCGCCGTTTCCAGCCGCGCGGTGGTGTTCACCGGGTCGCCCAGCGCGCGGTAGTCGAACAGGCGGGAGCCGCCGAAGTTGCCCACGATCACGGTCCCCGTGTGCACGCCGATGCGCGTGTCGCCCCAGGCGATGCCCTGCGCGCGCAGGCGCTTCGCATGGCTCTGCGCGAAGGCGTCGAGGGCCAGCGCGCAGTCGAGCGCGCGCTGGCGATGGTCCGCCTGCGGCACCGGGGCGGAGAACAGCACCGCGATGGCATCGCCCACGATGCGGTCCAGCGTGCCCTCATGCCGGAACACGATGTCCAGCATGCCGTCCAGGTACTCGTTCAGCAGCGCCACGGCGCGGGCCGGGTCGCCCGTCTCCATCATGCGGGTGAAGCCGGCCAGATCGGTGAAGACGAAGCTGCAGGCCTGCCGCTGGCCGCCCAGGTGCAGCCGCTCGGGGTGCGCCACCAGGTCCGCCACGCGATTGGGCGACACGTAGCGCGCGAATGCCTCGCGCAGGAAGCGCTGGCGCCGCTCGGTCAGCCAGTGGTGGGTGCCGCTGGCGGCGATGAAGGCGACGACGATGGCCAGCGCGGGCTGCACGGCGTCGATCAGCACGCCGGCGCGGGTGAAGGCCAGCCATGCACCCGCGCCCGCAGCGGCCACGCCCGCAAGCGCGGCCAGCGCCGCCCAGCGCACGGAGAACGACAAGGCCACCGCGCCGACCGCGATGCACCCTGCCATCAGCAGCAGCGCCTCCAGCGCCGTGGCCCAGGGCGGGCGGCGAAGGTAGTGGCCCGTCAGCGCCTGCTCCAGCGCCGTGGCATGCGCCAGCACGCCCGGCATCAGGTCCCCGCGCGGGCTGGCCCGCAGGTCCATCAGGCCGGCGGCGGAGGACCCCACCAGCACCACCCGGCCGGCCAGGGCCCGGGGCGGCAGCTGCCCGGCCAGCACCTGCGCGGCGGAGATGAATCGCCGAGGATCGTCTTCGCCGTAGTGCAGCCAGAACTCGCCGCGCGCATTGGCCGGCAAGGTGAGGCGGCCGATGCGCACCGCATCCAGGCCGCCGGGCGCGACCACGGCCACCAGGTTGCTTTCACCGGCCGCCACGCGCAGCGTCTCCACGGCCAGCCCGGGCTGCACCTGCCCGCCCAGGCGCAGCAGCAGCGGCACACGCCGCACCACGCCGTCGTCATCCGCCGCGAGGTTGAGCGCGCCGATGCCGGCGGCCGCTTGCGAGAACGGGCGCAAGGGCCAGGTGGCGCTGTCGAAGCCGGGCAGCCAGGCCAGCGGGTCGCCGCCCTGCCCCACCACGCGGTGCGCCACCGCAGGCGCACTGGCCGCCGCGGCGGGGGCCGATGCCGAAGACAGGCTCGCGCCCAGCACCACGGGCCGGCCAGCGATGGCTGCTGCGAGCGCCGCGTCGTGATCCGGCAGGCGGGCCAGCGCCGCCTGCACCTCGGGCACCGCCCACAGCCGGGCCATCGCCGCGGGCGAGGTGCGGTCCGGCTCGGCCAGCAGCACATCGAAGGCGATCACGCGCGCGCCCGCCTCGTGCAGGCGCGCCAGCAGCTCGGCCACCCGAGGGCGCGGCCAGGGCCACTGGCCATGCGCGGCCAGCGCGGCTTCGTCGATGTCGATCACGGGCACCGGCTCGGCCGGCGCGGGGCGCGGGTGCCAGCGCTGGAACTGGTCGAACTGGGCCAGGCGCAGCTTGCGCAGCGGCAGCGGGTCGGCCAGCCACACCGCCAGCAGCGCGGCGGCCA
>NZ_JAYRZR010000020.1:0-55873 GCF_041916345.1 Ramlibacter sp. | reverse complement strand
ATCGTCGTGAGCGGCCTGGTCGCGAGTGCGCTGGTGGCCGCGCAGGTTCCGGCGGCCAGTGGCTGGCTGGGCTTCGGCGTGCTCGCGGCGGTACTGAGCGCGCTGGTGTGGCGCGTGCTCGATCCCGCCTCGGTGCCGCACGCTGCGCCGCTCAACCCTGCGGCCACTGCCAGCAGCGTGGCACCGCCGGCGGCTGGCCAGGCGGAGGTGGCCCTGCTCGCCCTGGCCTACGGCCTCGCCGGTCTCGGCTACATCGTCACCGCGACTTTCCTGCCGGTGATCGCGCGTCAGGCGCTGCCGGGCTCGCCCTGGCTGGATCTGTTCTGGCCGCTGTTCGGCGCCGGCGTGATCGGCGGTGCGCTCATCGCCTCGCGCCTGCGCGGCGCGATGGATCTGCGCACGCGCCTGGCGCTGTGCTACGGCATCCAGGCGGCCGGCGTCGCTGCCAGCCTGGTGAGCCCGACCCTGGCCGGTTTCGCGCTCGGCAGCCTGCTGCTGGGCCTGCCCTTCACCGCCATCACCTTCTTTGCCATGCAGGAGGTGCGGCGCCTGCGGCCCGCGCAGCCCACGCCGCTGATGGGCCTGCTCACGGCCATCTACGGCCTGGGGCAGATCGCGGGCCCGCCCCTGGCGGCCGTGGCGGTGGCCCGCAGCGCCAGCGCCGGAGCCGGCTTCGCGCTCGCCCTGTGGGTGGCCTGCGGCTCGCTCATCGTCGGCGCTGCGCTCTACCTCTGGCTGGTGCGCCGCTACCCCGCGGCCCGCGGCTGAGCGTCGCGCCCCAGCAGCGGCCGCAGCAGCCACAGGCCCAGCAACGGCCCGAGGGCGAGCCAGGGCAGCACCTGGGCCAGCGGGGCCGCCTGCGCCGCGCGCACGAACAGCTCGATCGTGGCCACGGAGATCGCGAAGCCGATGCAGTTGGTGAAGGTGAGCACGCTGCCCACCACGGCCGGCGGCGCGTTGCGGGCGGTCAGCGTGGAGAACTGTGGCGAATCGCCCGCCACCGTGACACCCCACACCAGCAGCCAGAGCGCGAACACCGGCCACGGCGCCGTCAACAGCCAGGGCGCGAGCAGCCCGCACAACGCGCCGGTACCCAGCTGCGCCCCGGCCACGCGCGCGCTGCCGAAGCGCCCCGCCAGCAGGCCGCCGCCCACGCAGCCCAGGGCGCCGGCCGCGATGACGAGAAAGGCCCAGGCGCTCACGCCCGTGGCGTGCAGCCGCGTGGCCAGCACCAGCGGCACCAGCACGTAGAAGGCGTACAGCTCCCACATGTGGCCGAAGTAGCCCAGCACCGAGGCACGCAGGCGGGCGTCGGTGAAGATCGCGCCCAGTGCACGCGGGTCCACGCGCGGGCCGGGCGGCACCGGGTGCGCAGGGAGCAGCAGCGCCACCGCCACCCCGCCCAGGGCCGCGAGCGCCGAGACGGCCAGCACCACGATCTGCCACGAGGCCAGCGGCCCGGCCCCGCCGACCGCCAGAGCCGCATCACCCCCCAGCGCCCGCAGCCCGTGCGGCAGTGCCGTGCCCAGCACCAGCGCGCCGATCAGCACGCCGAGCGCGGCACCCAGGCCCTCGCGGTACCAGCTCGCCGCGATCTTCATGCCCACCGGGTAGATGCCGGCCAGGAAGAAGCCGACCGCGAAACGCAGCGCCAGCAGCGCGGTGAAGGCGCCGTCCAGAAGCGCGATGGCGCCGTTGCAGAGCGCGCCGAGCAGCGAGCAGACCAGGAAGACGCGCGGCGGCGCGAAGCGGTCCGCGAGCATCAGCAGCGCAAAAGCGAGCGTGCCCGCCACGAAGCCGAGCTGCACCGCCGAGGTGGCGGTGGCCAGCGCCGCCGGCGGCAGCCCCCAGGCCCGCTGCAGATCGGGCATGACCGCGTTCACCGCGAACCAGAGCGAGGTGCCCGCGAACTGCGAGGCCACCAGCACCGGCAGCACGATGCGCGGGACGCGGGTCACTGGGCGCGTCAGCGTGCGACTTCACGGGCCACATCGGCCAGGAAGTCGCCGCCCGCCAGCGCACTGGCGGTCGTCTGGCCCTGCAGCCAGTTCGGGTACACCGCGCGGAAGTCCTCGATCATGGGCGCCAGCGGCACGTCGGTCCAGGCGCCGCGCTGCTTCAGGTACTCCATGTGCCGGTTGCCCGCCTTGTCGAAGGGGTGGTAGATGGAATCGCCGGTACCATCGAACTCCAGCGGCATCAGCCCGAAGCGATCGCACAGCTCGATGTTGAAGGCCGGCGTGGCCTTGCGCCAGGCGCCGTCGATCCACACATCCGTATAGCCATGCCACACGAAGACGTCGGTGGTCATGGACTGGCGCATGCGTTCCGTCGACAGGTGGTTGCGCACGTCGGCGAAGCCCACGCGGGCCGGGATGCCCACCGCGCGGCACGCCGCTGCCATCAGCGCGGCCTTGGGCACGCACCAGCCATAGCCGTTGGCCAGCACCTGGCTCGCGCGCAGGCCTTCCGGCGTGAGCACGATGCGGTACGGGTCGTAGCGGAACTGGTCGCGCACGGCATAGTACAGCGCCACGGCGCGCTCGCGCTCGGTGGCGCCCTGCGCATGGCGCGCGGCGAACTCGCGCACGGCGGGGTGGTCGCTGTCCACCATGTCGGTGGCGGCCAGGCAGGCCTGCGGGGCGGGATCGTGTTGGGGCGTCATTCGAATCGGATCGTCAAGGGTTCGAGCGGCGCGTCGAACGCCGCCTGCCAGGTTTCGCCGGGCTGCACGGGCCAGGCGTCCGTCCAGGTGCCGGTGGTCACGACATCGCCGGCGCGCAAGGCCGGTGCACCCGCCACGCCGCGCAGCGCGCGCACGAAGTGCAGCAGCGCGTGCAGCGGGCCATCGAGCACGTTGGCGCCGGTGCCGCGCTCGACCTCCGCGCCGTCGCGCTGCAGCCGCACGCCGGCGGCGGCCAGCGCGGCATCGAACGCCTGCGCGTCGGCGGGCAGCGCGGCCGCGTCGATGCGTCGCCCCACCAGCAGGCGCGCATGCAGCGCGCTGTCTGCCAGCGTGTCGGCGGTGGTGAAGCGCCAGTCGGCGCAATGGGATTGCACGATCTCGAAGCCGGGGGCGAACCAGTCGATGCAGTCGCGCAGGGCTTGCAGGTCAGCGCGCGGTGGCGGCTCGGCGCGTAGGCCGAACACGCACTCGGGCTCGATGCGCGGTTGCGCGGTGCCGGCCAGCTGGATCGTGCCCTCGCCTTCGCAGAGGTGCAGCGTGGTGTACCACACCGTGCCCCAGATCGGCTCGTGCACGCCGTAGCGCGGCCAGATCGTGCGGTTGGTGAAGCCGATCTTGAAGCCGCGCGGCTGCTCGCCGCGGGCCACGCGCAAGGCCCGCACCTGCAGCGCGCGGGCCAGGGCTTCTTCGTTCGTCAGGCCGCAGCCGCCCGGCCACAGCGTCGCTTCGTCAAGGTGGCGCAGCAGCTCGGCGGGGGTCATCAGGTGCGCCTACCGCGTGGGCACCCGCGCCGAGCGGCCGCCCAGGTGCATGCCGCCATCCAGCAGCAGCAGCTCACCCGTTGTGGTGCGCGCGCCCTCGATCAGCCAGGTGATGGCGTCGGCCACGTCCTCGGGGGTGGCGGCCGTGCCCAGCGGCGCCACGGCCTCGAAGCCGGCCTTCACGCGGTCGAAGCCGGCCTGACCCACGCCCTCGACGAACCACCGGCTGGTGACCAGGCCCGGGCACACCGCATTCACCCGCACATCGGGCGCGAGCGATCGGGCCAGGTGCAGCGTCATCGCGTTCATCGCGCCCTTCGAGGCGATGTAGGGCACCGAGGAGCCGATGCCCAGCGCGCCGGCGATGGACGACACATTCACGATGCAGCCCTTCGCCGCCTTCAAATGCGGCAGGCAAGCGCGCACCATCTGGAAGGTGCCGATGGTGTTGACGGCGTAGATCTGGTGGAAGGCCTCGGCATCGAGCGCGTCCCAGGCGGCGGCATCGCCGAAGACGGAGCGGCCGGCGTTGTTGACCAGGGCGTCGATGCGGCCCCAGCGCTGCACCACCGCGTCGACCATCGCGCGGCAATCGGCGTCCTGCGCGACATCGCCGCGCAGCAGCAGCGTGTCGGCGCCCGCCTCACGGCAGGCGGCCTGCGCGGCCCGCGCCTCCGCCTCGCTCTTGGCGTAGTTGATCAGCACGTTCCAGCCGCGGCCAGCGAGCTGCAGCGCCGTGGCGGCGCCCACGCCCGTGGCCGAGCCGGTGATGACCGCGACGCGGCGCGGCTCGCTGCTCACCCTCAGCCCTTGGTGGTGGCCGCCTTGCGGTCGGCCGCGACGCGCTGCGCCGAGGCGCGCTCACCGATGAACTTCACGTAGGCTCGGTGGTCCACGCCGGCGGCGGTGAGCAGGTCCTCGCCGTAGACGGCCTTGGTGGCCATGCCCACCAGCGGCAGGTTGCAGTAGGCCGAGCAGTCGGCCATGGTGAAGGTGTCGCCGGCCACGAAGGGCGAGAACTTCGCCAGCCGCTTGAAGGCGGCGATGTGCTTGTCCAGTTCCTTGCGGATGCGCGCGGCATTGCCCTCGGAGAGCGGCGCCGCGCCGAAGAAGGCCGCGCCATAGAGCTGGCGGGCACAGATTTCCAGGTGCCAGTCGAGGAAGGTGACCAGCTCACGCACCTTGGCGGCCGCGAACGCGTCCGCCGGTAGCAGGGGCGGCTGCGGGTACTTCGCCTCCAGGTACTCCAGGATCACCTGGCTCTCGCACAGACCGCCTTCGTCGGTGGTGAGGAAGGGGATCTTGGCCAGCGGCGAGACGGCGAGCACGGCTTCGTCCGTGCTCTTGGTGCCGACCGCGTTCTCCTGGAAGGGCAGGCCCTTCTCGAGCAGCGCGAGCTTGACCTTGTTGTAGTAGTTGCTGATGGGCGAGCCATGCAGGGTGAGCATCGTTGTCTCCGGGTACTTGGAACCGGTCGAAGATACCTGATGCCGCCGCGCGGCGCTGCCGCGCGGGGGACAAGCCGGGCTCAGCGCTGGGCCGTGGCCGCCGGGCTGCAGCCGGGATAGGCGGTGCGCAGGCTGTCCAGGCGCAGGCGCTGCTCGCGCTCCAGCAGCGCGACCGGCTTCTTCGGGTCGTTCGACAGATCGACGATCACGTCCGCCAGCACGCGCAGTTCGACCAGCTGGCGCTCGCAGGCTTCCAGGGTGGATCGGCCGCTGCGGCGGGCCTCGACCGTGCATTCGCGCAGCTGGACGGTCACGGCATCCTGGCGCGACTGCGCGTCGGCCAGGGTGAAGCCATTCTTCAGCGCCGCCTCCACCTGGGGCCGGCGCTGCTCGATGTCGGTGGTGATGGCACGTGCGCGCGTCAGCGCCTCCTGCTGCTGGGCGGCCGGCAGGCAGCTCACGTCGAAGCCGGCCGGCTGGGCGGACAGGCAAAGGGGCAACAGGGCGGCGGCAAGCGCAAGGGCAGACGGTTTCACGCGGAAGGACCTCCTTGAGGGGACGGACGGGGACCGCCCGGCCCGCGGCGCATCGCGGACCGGGCGGCCAGTTCGCGCGGGATATTGGGGGCGCCGGAAACCGTTTCAAGGGGCCGTCGCGACAGTCCTCAATCCGGCTTGGCGCCCGAATCCTTCACCACCTTGGCCCACTTGGTCGTCTCGGCCTGCATGAAGGCGGCCAGCGATTCGGGCGTGCCCGGGTTGGGCTCCAGGCCCAGGCCGGCGAGCTTCTCCTTCACGTCGGGCGCCGCCAGCGCCTTCTGCGTCTCGGCGTGGATGCGCAGCAGCACCTCCCGCGGGATGCCGGCCGGCCCGTACAGGGCGAACCAGCTCGTGGCCTCGAAGCCGGGCAGGCCCGACTCCGCGATGGTGGGGATCTGCGGCGCCGCCGGCGAGCGGTTGGCGCTGGTGACGGCAATGGCCTTCAGCTCGCCCGACTTCACCAGCGGCAGCGCCGAGGGCATGTTGTCGAAGATCATCTGGATGCGGCCGCCCAGGAGATCGGGGATGGCCTGGGCGCGGCCCTTGTACGGCACGTGCTGCATCTTCACGCCGGCCAGCGTGTTGAACAGCTCGCCCGAGAGGTGGATGGAGGTGCCGCTGCCGGAGGAGCCGAACGAGAGCGGCTGCTTCCTCGCCAGCTCGATCAGTTCCTTCACCGTGGCGGCCGGCACCGACTTGTTGACCACCAGCAGGTTGGGCGTGGCCGCGAGGAAGCTGATGGGCGTGAAGTCCTTCAGGTGGTTGTACGGCATCTTCTCGTACAGCGCGGCGTTGATGGCGTGCGTGCCCACGGTGCCCACCACCAGCGTGTGGCCGTCCGGCGCGCTCTTGGCCACCAGGTCGGCGCCGATGTTGCCCCCCGCGCCCGGCTTGTTGTCCACCGTGACCGGCTGGCCCAGCGCCGCCCACTTGTCGGCCAGCACGCGCGCCAGGGTGTCCGGCGCGCCGCCGGGCGGGAAGGTGACCACGATGCGGATCGGCCGCGTGGGCCACGCGCCGCTGGCCGGTGGGGCGCTGGCAGACTGGGCGATGGCGGCCATCGGCACGGCCAGCAGGGCGGCGGCGAGCAGGCGAAGGCGCAGGCGGGAGGGCGTGGGCATGGGGCGGTCTCCTGATGGATGGAACGGGCGGGCCGCGTCGGCGGCCTGGTGGCATGCCAACCATTCTGGGGCGCGCTGGCGCGGGCGTGAATGCTCCTGTGCCTGATCCGCGCGCCCGCTGTGCGGAACGAACGCCCCGGCGCGGCCGCGGGCGGCTATGCTGGCGCATGCCCGCCGATGCCCTGCCCACCCGAGAAGAGATCGCCCTGCTGCCACCGTTCGAGCGGCTGGGCCTGGATCGCATCGAGATCATCGCCTCCGAAGCCGCCGCGCGCCGGGCGGAGGAGGACCTGCGCACCCATGACGTCTGGGGCTTCGACACCGAATCGCGGCCGACCTTCCGGGCCGGCGAGACATCGGACGGCCCGCACCTGCTGCAGCTCGCCACGCTGGAACGCGCGTACCTGTTCCAGCTGCACGACGCCGGTTGCCGGGCCGTGGTGGCCGGCCTGATGGGCGGGCATGGCGTGGTGAAGGCCGGCTTCGGCCTGCAGGACGACCGCCGCCACATCGTGCGCAAGCTGGGGCTGGAACCGACCGGCCTGCTGGACCTGGACCACGCCTTCCGCCAGCGCGGCTACCGCCGGCAGGTGGGCGTGAAGACCGCAGTGGCCGTGCTCTTCGGCCAGCGGTTCACCAAGAGCCATCGCGCCACCACGTCGAACTGGGCCAGCCAGCGGCTGACCGAGGCCCAGGTGCTGTACGCGGCCAATGATGCGTGGGCGGCGCTGCGGGTGTATCACGCCCTGGGTCTGGGCGGCGCCTGATGCGCACCCCCGCGCGCCAGCTGATGCTCAGCCGCCCGCCCGCTTCACCGTGAGCCCCTGCGCCTGCAGCCAGGCCACCACGCGGTCGGCGTGATCGCCCTGCACTTCCAGGCGACCCTCCTTGAAGGTGCCGCCACTGCCACACAGGGCCTTGAGCTGCTTCGCGGTCTGCTGCAGCCGGGCCGCGTCACCAGGCAGGCCCCACACGACGGTGACCGTCTTGCCGCCCCGGCCGGATGTCTCGCGGCGCACCCGCACCACGCCGTCCGCGGCGGCGGGGACGGGCGCCGCCGCACGGCAGCGGCAGCGCGCCACCGGCTCGCGGCAGTCCGGGCACATGCGGCCCGCCTCCGTGGAATAGACCAGGCCGGTGGCAGCCGGTCTCGCGGCGGGTCGGGAGGCCACGTCGAGACTCCGCTGCCTCAGCGTGCCCGCGCCTGGGTGCGGGGGAAGCGGTACACCGAGTCGTTCAGGTGCCGGGTGACCGCCTCGATGTCGTCGTCGGACCAGCCGAGCCGCGCCTCGCCCTGCCAGCGGCGCACCTGCACGCGCAGGCTCTCCCAGTCGGCGGCGCGGCGCTGCTCACGCCAGTGGATCTCGCGGTTGTGGCACTCGACGCAGTGGTTCGCGTAGAGCAGGCGGCCCCGCTCGACGGACGGGTCGGCCTGCGCCTGCGCGCCGGCCGAGGCCACCAGGGCCAGACCGAGGGCTGCGCGACGCGCCAGCACGGTCCACGGGGAACAGGGAGAGCGGTTCATCCTGCCGATTGTGCCGCCAGCGGCCGCGCCGTAGGCGGCCCGCGCATGACCTGCGTCAATGCCGGAAGCGCCCCTCGCGCGAGTAGATCGACAGGTCCACCAGCGACAGGCCGGCATGGTCGCCCGGCTCGTAGCGCAGCTTGAGCCCGTTCACATCCAGCCCGCCCGCCTTCTGCAACGCGCTGACGAAACGCTCGCGCGTCGGGTCACGGCCCGCGAGCTGCAGCGCCGCGACCAGCGCCTTGGCCGTGATGTAGCCCTCCAGGCTGCCGTAGGAAAAGGCCTTGCCGGGCCACGCCTTGGCGAACTGCTGCTGGTACTCGCGCGCGATCTCGGTCTTGCGCTCCATCGGATCGGGCACCACCTGCGCAAACACCATGCCATGCGCCAGCTCGCCCAGCTGCTGTGCCATCTGGGCCGAGCCCGAGTTGACGGCACTGAAGGCAGCCCGCACGCCGGCGGCCCTGGCCCGGCGGATCAGCTTCTCGTACATCGCGGGGCTGCCGTGGTTGATGACCACCTGCGCGCCCGACTGGCCGATGCGCTGCGCCATCTCGCCGATCTGCGCGTCGGTGATGTCGCCCTTGAAGGGCAGGTCAGCCACCAGCTCCATGCCCAGTTCACGGCACAGGATGCGCACGTTCTCCAGGTGCTGCAGGCCGGTCTCGGAATCCGACCGGACGAAGGCCGCCCGGTTGGCGCCGGTGCGGCGCGCGTACTCGAGCAGCGCCCGGAACTCCTCGCGGTGCTCGGCGCGCACCGGGAACACCAGCGGCTGATGCGGCCGCCGCAGCGTGGGCGAGCCGGCCATGGGCCCGAAGAACGGAACCCCCAGCTCCACGGCCGCCTTCATCACGCCGGTGGAGGGCCCGCCTTCGATGGAGCCGAAGAGGAGGAACACCTTGTGCTCCTGCACCAGGGCACGGGCATTGGCCTCGGCCTGCGAGCCCTTGTTGTCATCGTCGAGCGTCTTCAGCACGATGCGGCGGCCGTGCACGCCGCCGCGCTCGTTGACGGCATTCAGGTGGGCCAGCACGCCCTCCTGCACGGCCTGCGCATAGGCATTGCGGCCGCCCTGCAACGCGATCGACTGGCCCACCAGCAGCTCGCGCCGGGCCACGCCCTCCTGTGCAGGCGCGGCCAGGGGCAGCAGCGCAATCGCCAGCAGCAGGCGATGCCATCTCTTCAGCAACATGATGCAGTCCTTCCCTCGACCATGGGGCAGTCTGGCAGGCTCATCGCCACCCGGCAAGCAGCGCCGCAGGCGCGCGCTCGGATAAGCCGGCCTTAAGGGAAGCGGGGCAGCGTGCAAGGCTTGCTGCCCGGCTTTGCGGTACGCTCCTTGCCACATCGGAGAGCCCGCCTTGCCGCACCGCCCCCCCGCCCCCCTCGCAGCCGCCCTGCGCGGCGCCGCTGCGCTGCTGCTGGCGGTGCTCGCAGGCTGCGGCGGCGACCGCGAGGCGACGCCTGCCGCGCCCACCGTCACCGCCCGGGGCATGACGGACCAGATCATCGTCCAGCCGGCGGACGACGCCCTGGTGCGCGCCTACCAGTCGCGCTCGGCCGAGTTCGCGCGCGCCCTGGCGGCCGAAGCCGGCCTGCCGCTCGCCGCCGTTCGGCAGACCCACGCCGGCGCCCACGTGCTGGCGCTGCCCGCGCCGATGCGCCTGCAGGAGGTGACAGCGCTGACCGACCGCCTGGCCCGCCGCACCGACGTGGCCTATGCCGAGCCCGACACCCTCCTGCAGGCCACGTTGATCCCGGGTGATCCGGCCTTCGTGCAGCAGTGGCACCTGCGCGAATCGTCAGTGGCCGCTGGCGGCATCAATGCCGTGGACGCCTGGGACCTGACCACCGGCGATCCGAACCTGGTGATCGCCGTGGTCGACAGCGGCGTGCTGCGGCATGCCGAATTCGGCAACCGCCTGATGGCGGGCTACGACTTCATCGCCAACACCTTCAACGCCAACGACGGCAATGCGCGCGACACGGACGCGGCGGACCCGGGCGACTGGCTCACCTACGCGGAGGCGGCCGAGCTCGATCGCACGGCACGCGCCAGCTCGTGGCACGGCACCCACGTGGCCGGCACCATCGGCGCCACCGGCAACAACGGCAGTGGCGTGGTGGGCGTGAACTGGCGCTCGCGCATCCAGCCCATCCGCGTGCTGGGCAAGGGCGGCGGCTACAGCTCCGACATCGCCGACGGCATCGTCTGGGCCGCCGGCGGCACGGTCTCGGGCGTGCCGGCCAACCCCACGCCGGCGCGCGTGATCAACCTCAGCCTGGGCGGCGAAGGCAACTGCTCGCAGACCACCCGCAACGCGATCCAGTTCGCACTGGGCCAGCGGGCCGTGGTGGTGGTGGCCGCGGGCAACGACGGCATCAATGCCTCGATGGCGCAGCCGGCCAACTGCCCGGGCGTGATCGCGGTCGCCGCCGTCGGTGCGCGCGGGCAGCGATCGAGCTATTCCAACTGGGGCAGCGTGGTCACCATCGCCGCGCCAGGGGGCGACCCCGGGCAGGATTCGGGCGTGCTGTCGCTCGGCGACAGCGGCTCGCAGCGCCCGGCCAACGACAGCAGCCTGCTGGCCGCCTACGGCACCAGCATGGCCGCGCCGCACGTGGCCGGCGTCGTCTCGCTCATCCTCAGTGTGAACCCGGCGCTCGGCCCGGACGAGGTGAAGGTGCTGCTGCAATCCACCGCGCGCGCTTTCCCCACCGGCACCGGCCGCGACTGCACCACCGCCACCTGCGGCGCCGGCATCGTGAACGCCGGCTCGGCCGTCCGCGCGGCCGCCAATGCCACGGCGGCCCCGGTGGCGGCCGCCCCGCAGTCCGGCGTGTGGTGGAACCCGGCCGAGAGCGGCCGCGGCTACGTCATCGAGTTCCGTGACGGCAAGCTGCAATTCGGCGCCTACCTGTACGACGCGGACGGCCGCGCCACCTGGGTCGTGTCCGGGCCGGCCGCCATGCAGGCCGCCACCCGCTACAGCGGCCCGCTGGAGGCCTTCAGCGGCGGGCAGACGCTGGGCGGCGCCTACCAGGCACCCAGCGGCCGCAGCACCCTGGGCAACGTCACCATCGACTTCACCAGCGCCACCACCGCCACCTTCACCTGGCCCGGCGGAACGGTGCCGATCCAGCGCTTCCGCTTCGCGCCCGCGGGCAGCGGCGTCGCGAGCTTCGCGCCCGAAGGCGGCGTGTGGTGGAACCCGGCCGAATCGGGCCGCGGCTTCGCCATCGAGGTGCAGGACGGCTGGGCCTTCGTCGCCGGCTTCATGTACGACGGCAGCGGCCAGCCCACCTGGCACCTGGCAGCCGGGCCGATGTCGTCGGCCACCACCTTCAGCGCCCCGCTGACGCAGTACACCGGCGGCCAGACACTGACCGGCGCCTACCGGGCCCCCACCATCAGCCAGCCGAACATCGGCCGTGTCAGCCTGCGCTTCATCGACACCGCCACGGCGGAGCTCACGCTGCCCGGCGGCCGCACCATCCCGCTGGAGAAGTTCCGCATCGGCGCCAGCGCGCCGGGCGTGGTGATGCCGCTCAACCAGGTGCTCACCGCCAAGCTCGTCGGCATCTGGCAGATGGACTACACCATCGTCAGCACCTGGCAGGACTTCTTCCTATTCAACGAGGTGCGCGAGAGCGAGATCTACCCGGGCATCTACAACGTGTGGGGCATCAACCAGTACGACGCGCTCGCGCTCGGCTCGTGGAGCCCGGAGCTGAACCAGCACGTGATCCTGGCCAGCGGCGACACGTTCGACGACTTCTACACGTTCGACCTGACCACGCCGTCCACCTTGAACGGCTGCTACTACCTGGCCTACCGCAACCCCACCAGCCTCTCGCCCTGCTATGCCCTCACCGGCCTGAAGCTGGAGGAGATCGCGCCCTTGTCGGCGCGCTCGCTCGGCCTGGCACCGGCCCTGCCGGCCGCCACCCGGGCCGCCACGCGCGAGCAGGAGCACGCCCAGGCACAGGCATCGCCCGCGCAGGCGCGCAAGGCCGCCGTGCTGGCGCTCAAGCCCGAGGTCGACGCCACCCGGCGCGCCCTGGAAGCCCTGCGCGCCACGCGGCCGCCGCAACGATGAACGCCCCGGCGCCCTCCGGCCTGCCCCCGCTGGCCGGCGAACTGCCGCCCGAGGCGCTGCGCGTGCTCGCGGCGGCGCAAGCCCTGCGCACCCCGGCCGACGGCGGCGAGCTGGTCTGGCACGCCTGGGGCGAAGGCCGGCCGCTGGTGCTGCTGCACGGCGGCAGCGGCAGCTGGACGCACTGGCTGCGCAACGTGCAGGCCCTGGCCGACGCGGGCCGCCGCGTGCTGGTGCCGGATCTGCCCGGCTTCGGCGATTCCGCGCGGCTGCCCGGCGTGCAGGACGCGGATGGCATCGCCGGCCCGCTGGCCCAGGCCCTGCAGCAGCTCGTGGGCGACACACCGTGCGACGTGGTCGGCTTCTCGTTCGGCGGTCTCACCGCGGGCCTGATGGCGGCGCAGGCCCCCCAGCGCGTGGCGCGGCTCGTGCTGGTGGGCGCACCGGCGCTCATCCAGCGCGACGCACGGCTCGCGCTGCGCGGCTGGCGGGGCCTGCCGGCGCAAGCCGCCACCGAGGCGCACCGCCACAATCTGCGCGTGCTGATGCTGCACGACCCGGCCGCCGCTGACGATCTCGCCGTGGCCCTGCAGGCTGCCAACACCGCGCGCGACCGCATGCTGCGCCGCAAGCTCGCGCTGACCGACATTCTGGCGCGCACCCTGCCCGCCCTCGCCTGCCCGGTGCACGGCCTCTGGGGCGAACATGACGCGCTGTACGTGGGCCATCTCGATGTCGTGCGGGCCACCCTGCAGGCCGCGCCGGCCTTCGGCCGCTTCGAGGTGATCGAGGGCGCGGGCCACTGGGTGCAGTTCGAGCAGCCGCAAGCCTTCAACGAACGGTTGCTGGGCCTGCTGGCCTTGTGACGCGCATCACAACTTTTCTGTGCCAGCCGCCCACGCGGCGCGCGTGCCCCCTGCCTAGACTCGAAACCGCCTGATGCAGGAGGTTCACGATGTCACCCACGCTGCTCGCCCCTGAGCGCCACCTGGCCCCGCCGCCCGCCGCGGCAAGGCCTTCCGCCCCTTCCGCCGGCAGGCAGCCGCCTGCCACCGAATTCGCATGGCGCGTGCTGGAGGAGATCGACTACGGGCTGATCCTGCTCGGCCCCACCGGCGTGCTGCAGCACGCCAACCACATCGCCCAGCGCGAGCTGGCGCGGGGGCGCTTCCTGCGGCCGGACGGCGACGGCGTGGCCACGCCCACTGCCCTGCAGACCGAGGCCCTGCGGCGCGCGGTGAGCGCGGCTTCGCAGGGCCGGCGGCAGATGCTGAGCCTGCGCAACGACGACGCCACGCTGCCGGTGGCCTGCGTGCCCCTCAGTGGCCAGGCCGACGACCTGCGGCGGTCCCCGGTGCTGGTGATGCTGGCGCGCCAGCCCGACACGGGCAACCTCGCCCTCTCCTTCTTCGCGCGCTCGCACGGCCTCACGCCGGCGGAGGAGGCGGTGCTCAAGGCCTTGTGCGAGGGCCTGGACGTGCGCGACATCGCGGTCGCCCATGGCGTGACCGAGTACACGGTGCGCACCCAGGTGCGCTCCCTGCGCGACAAGACCGGCGCCGGCAGCATGCGCCTGCTGGTGCAGCGTGTAGCGGCCCTGCCCCCGGTGGTACCGATGTGGGTGGGCGAGTCCGCCGCCGCGGCCACCTGAGGGGGTGAAACGCCGCCTGCCTCAGCGTACCGCCGCCGCCGGCGGACGCAGCGCACGGCGCAGCGCCCGTGCCAGCTCGCGGGCGCGGTAGGGCTTGAGCAGCAGCAGCACGTCGGGCGCCAGCTCGCCGTGGCGCGCGAGCGCGTCGCCGGTATAGCCCGACGCATACAGCACCGGCAGGCCCGGGTGCAGCTCGCGCGCCGCCTCGGCCAGCTGCGGGCCGCTCATGCCGGGCATGATGACGTCGGTGAACAGCAGGTCCACCGTGATGCCGGTGGCCAGCAGGGCCAGCGCCTGCGCGCCGTCGGCGGCGGCGGTGACGCGATAGCCCAGCGCACGCAGCTGGTCGGTGGCGTACTCGCGCACCAGGTCGTCGTCTTCCACCAGCAGCACGGCCTCGCCACGGGCCTGCAGATCGGCGCCGTCGTCCGGGCCGCTGGGCGGCGTCGCGGCGCCCGCGGCGGCACGCGGCAGAAGGACCACCACCTCGGTGCCCCGCCCGGGCACGGACTCCAGCTCGATGTGCCCGCCGCTCTGCAGGATGAAGCCATAGACCATGGCGAGCCCGAGCCCGTTGCCGGAGTTCTTCTCCTTGGTGGTGAAGAACGGCTCGAACACCTTGGAGCGGACCTCCGGCGCGATGCCGACACCGGTGTCGCGCACGGCGATGCGCACGTAGTCGCCAGCGCGCAGCTGGGGGTGCGCGCCCGCCATGGCATCGTCCAGCGACGCGTTCGTGGCCTCGATGACCAGCCGGCCGCCGTGCGGCATGGCGTCGCGCGCATTCAGGCACAGGTTGAGCAAGGCGTTGTCCAGCTGCCCCGGATCGACAAGCGCCCGCCACAGGCCGTCGGCCACACGCACCTGCACCCCGATCTGCTCGCCCAGCGTGCGCTGCAGCATCGACCGCAGGTCCTGCAGGGCACGCCCGACGTCCACCGCCAGCGGCTGCAGCGCCTGCCGGCGCGCGAACGCGAGCAGGCGCTGCGTGAGCTGTGCGCCGCGCTCGGCGGCGCTCACCAGCACACGGGCCAGCGGCTGCAGCGTGGCGTCGCGCTCCAGTGCGTCGCCCAGCACCTCGGCATTGCCCATGATGATGGTCAGCAGGTTGTTGAAGTCGTGGGCCACGCCGCCGGTGAGCTGGCCCAGCGACTCCAGCCGCTGCAGCTGCCGCAGCTGCTCCTCCAGTGCGAGCTGCCGCGTCACGTCGGACATCGAGGCCAGCAGGCGCACGGCGCGGCCGAGCCCGTCGCGCATCACGTGCCCGCGCGTGCGCACGCGCGCCCACTCGCCGTCGGCGCGCCGGAACCGGTGCTCCAGCGAGCAAACGTGGGTGCCGGGCTGCCGGTCACCCTCGATCATCTCCAGCAGCGCGGCGCGGTCCTCGGGGTGGACCCGTTCGATCCAGTCGCCGAAGGTCGGTGCCTGTGAGGCGTCGACCGCGCCGAACTGGCGCTCGAAGTTCTCGTTCCACCACAGCGGGCCGGCGCGCGGATCGACGTCGATGATCGCGTCGTGGGTGGCGTCGGAGACCAGCCGGAAGCGCTCCTCGCTGGCCCGCACCACCTCGGCCGAGCGCTTCAGGTCGTCGATGTCGGTGCAGGTGCCCATCCACTTCACCGCCTCGGCCGGCGCCGGCCGATAGGGCACGGCGCGCGTGAGCATCCAGCGCCACTGGCCGTCCTGCCGCTGCAGCCGCACCTCGGCGCTGAAAGGCACCTCGTGCGCGCCGGCATGGTGCCAGGCGCGCCGCATCGCGCGCCGGTCGTCCGGGTGAACGCAGCGCAGCCAGCCGTCCGGCATGCTGGCCGCCAGGGGCATGCCGCTGTAGTCGACCCAGCGCTGGTTCAGGTAGCTCAGGTGGCCCTGCGTGTCGGACATCCACACGATCTGGGGCATGGCTTCGGCGAGCGCGCGCAGTTCCTGCTCGCGCGCCTTCACGGCCTGCCGGCTGTTGAACAGCTCCGTCACGTCCTGGAAGTACACCGCCAGCCCCTGGTCGCCGGGATAGGCCCGCACGCTGAACCAGCGCCCGAGCGGCGGGTAGTAGGCCTCGAAGTGGGCCGTCACCTGCCGCTGCAGCGCGTCGCGGTACTGCTGCTCGAACACCGAGCCCACGGCCTCGGGGAAGGCCTCCCACACGTTGCGCCCCAGCAGCTGCGACGGCGCCTGCTGCAGCACGCGGCCCGCCTCGCGGTTGACGTAGGTGAAGTGCCAGTCGCGGTCCAGGGTGAAGAAGGCGTCGGTGATGGTCTCCAGCATGGTCGACAGGCGCGTGGAAAGTGCCTGTGTGGCCAGGGCGCCGGCCACCGAGCGCCGCAGCTGCAGCAGCGAGGCGGCCAGCAGCGCCGAGGCGAGCATCCCCAGCAGGAAGACGCTTTCGGGCAGGCGCGAACGCATCCGCTGCAGGTAGCCGCGGCTCGGCCGCACCTCCAGCGACCATTCGCGGCCGAAGGCGTTCACCACCTCGCCGAGGCCGGGCCAGGGGCCCGGCGCGGCCGTCGCCGAGGAGGCGCCGAGCAGCACGCCGCCATCACGCAGGGCGACGCTGTAGTTGCGCAGCGCCGGCGCGTCGATCAGCGCCAGCACGTCGGCCGCCTGCAGCGTGGCGGCGATGAAGCCCTCCGGCTGCCCGCGCCGCTGCACCGGCGCGACCAGGATCAGCCCGGCGCCCCCCGCCCCCAGCGGCACGGCCGGCGTGATCCGCACGCTGCCTGACCTTGCCGCCGCCTCGAACGCCGCCATGCGGCCGTCTTCGGCGGCCAGGGTGTCCCCGCCCTGCGCACGACCGCCCGCCCGCGTGCGCCACCAGCGCACGGCCAGCTGCGTGTCGACGAGATGGATGGCGCTCAGATCCGCGAAGTCGCGCAGGTAGGTGCCGGCCTCATGCTGGAACTGCGCTTCCGAGACCGGCGCGTAGACCTGCCAGCGCTGCGCCAGGCGCTGCAGCGCCAGCGCCCGGGCGGACAGGCGGTCCGACACGTCACGGCGCACGGTGTCGACCGCACTGCGCAGGTCGACGGCCTGCTCGCTGCGGTGGTTGTCCTCCAGCTTGAGCCACGCCACGAAGACGAGCGCTGCCAGCAGCACCGGGATCCACGCCGCATAGGCGTCCAGCCGTGCCAGTCGGCCCGGGCCGGCCTCGGTGCGAGCCAGGCCGAGCACGATGACAGCCAGCAGGATGAGCACGACGCTTGTGCCGACGGCCGCGGTGGCGCCGAGCAGATGCGGGACCGCGGCAGGCGCCCAGGGCGGCGTGGCGAGCAGCAGATGGACGCCCGCACCGGTGCCCGCCAGGGCGCGCGCGGCCTGCAGCGCGATGCCGCTGGCCCGATCGGGCGCCAGCAGCAGCGTGGCAGCGGCCAGGGAGAGCAGCGCAAAGGCATCGGCGGGCGGGAGCGCGACGACACCCGCGGCAAGCCCCGCCGTCGGTGCCACCACCTGCCACCCGAGGCTGACGAAGCCCGCCACCGCGACCATGACGGCCAACCCGGCAGCCAGCGGCCGACCCGTGCGCAGCGCGCCCAGCGCCACCGCCAGCACGGCCATGGCGACCAGGGTGGACGGCACGGGCAGGGACGAGGTCACGAAGGCGGGCAGACCGCCGATGCCGCGCGCCGCGGCCGCCATCAGCACGACCGCGACCGTCACCATGAGCAACGGCGTCACCCAGGCGGCCGATTGCCGCATCGGCCGCTCCAGATCCAGGAACCGGCTGGGCGTGTCGAAGCGGCCCCGCATCAGGTCGGGCTGCGGTTCCAGCGGGCTTTCGGTCACGGGCGTCGCACCTTCCCTCCTGCAGGCAGGGGCGGCGATCTTAAGTCCGGGCATCCGGCGCCCCTTACGAAAATTCCGTAAGCCGGCGGCCGTGGCGGGCCGCATACTCCCTCACCCGTGCAGCGCGCGGCAGGCAGCAACCGGATGACCCATGCATCGGAGCAATCGCGTCAGCGCTTCGTCGTGCCTGCTGGCGCCTGCCAGACGGTGGCGGCGATGGCCGAACGCCTGCGCCAGCTGGGTCAGGCCTGGCCCGACGACGCCGGGATCGCTGCGGTCATGGCGCAACTGGCCGCGCGAGAGGCGGACCAGGACCGCCTCTCGCGCCTGCAGCGGGAGTGCGACGACCTGCAACTCGCGCTCGAAGAGGCGCGAGCGGAAGTCGCAACGCTCGGCGACCAGCTGTCCCACGAACTGCAGGCCGCGCTGACGCACATGGCGCGCTCGGCCGAGGCGCTGGAAGGCGTGGTCGGTCAGAAGCTCGGCCCCGCCGAGGGCGAGCACCTGCGCCACATCCGGGAGGCCGCCCTGAAGGCGCACGGCCTGGTCCGTGACCTGGCCATGCTGGGCCGTGTGCGAGTGGGCCGCGCGCAGGCCTCGGCCGTGGACATCGGCGCCATCGCGCGTGAGCTCGCCGCCGAGCTCACGCCGGCCGGCCGCCCGCTGACGTGGCACCTCGGCCCCTTGCCCACCGTGACCGGCGATCCGGGCCTGCTCACGCTGGCCCTGCGGCACCTGCTGGCCAATGCGGTGAAGTTCACGCGCGACCAGCCGCAGGCCCGGGTGGAGGTCACCACCGGGCCGGCAGGGGACGGCTGCGCGATCGAGGTGCGCGACAACGGCGTGGGCTTTGAAGCTGCGGCGGCGAGCCGCCTGTTCCAGCCGCTGCAGCGCCTGCATCCGGCATCTGCGTTCGAGGGCAATGGCCTCGGCCTGGCCATCGTGAAGGCCGTGGCCGAGCGGCACGGCGGCTCGGTCACGGCACGCACTTCACCGGCGGGCGGCGCCGTGTTCACGTTGCGGCTGCCGGAGGGCGCACGCGTCGACCACCCGGCGGCGCCACCGGCGGAGCCGCCGCCCGCGGCCACGCCGGCGGGCGCCGGGCCTGGACCCGCCGGCCCGCCTTTGTGCATCCTGGTGGTCGACGACGACGCCTGGGTGCTGGGTACCTTGCGCGCCCTGCTCGAACGCGACGGGCACGTCGTCGACACCCTCGCGGATGGCGCGGCCGCACTGGCCCGGCTCGCCGAGCCCGGGCGTGCCTATGACGTCGTCATCACCGACTGGTCGATGCCGGTCGTCGAGGGCCCGCAGGTGGCGCTGGCGGCCCGGCAGGCCAGACCGGGCGTCCACACGATCGTGCTCACGGGTCGTCAACCAGATGCGCCCGGGCAGCTCCCGCCCGGCGTGAACCAGGTGCTGTGCAAGCCGGTGCGCGCCAACGAGCTGCGCCGTGCCTTGGCCAGGGCCGGCCATCCCGCTCCCGACGGGTCGCCAGCGCTTCTGTAAGAATCCCCCGGCCTGCGCCGACGCACGGGCCGGAGGCATGATGAGTTCCAAGAAGATTGTCCTGCTGGCGGTGATGGCCCTGGCCGTCGCCGCCTTCTTTGCGCTGGACCTGGGCCGTTTCCTGAGCTTCGAGTACCTGAAGGCCAGCCAGGCGCAGTTGGCGCAGCAGGTGCAGGCCGCCCCCGGCATGGCCAGTGCGGCCTACCTGGCGATCTACATCGCGGTCACGGCGCTGTCCCTGCCGGGCGCCGCCATTCTCACCCTGGCGGGCGGCGCGGTGTTCGGCTTCTGGTGGGGCCTGGTGCTCACGTCATTCGCGTCCACGCTGGGCGCTACGCTGGCATTCCTCGCCGCCCGCTTCGTGCTGCGGGACAGCGTGCAGGCTCGCTTCGGCGCGCGGCTGGCGGAGATCGACCGCGGCGTCGCGCGCGACGGCCCGTTCTACCTGTTCACGCTGCGGCTGATCCCGCTGGTGCCCTTCTTTGTGATCAATCTGGTCATGGGCCTGACGGCCATGCGCACCTGGACGTTCTACTGGGTCAGCCAGGTCGGCATGCTGGCCGGCACGGCGGTGTTCGTCAACGCCGGCACCCAGATCGCCCAGCTCGATTCGCTGAAGGGCATCCTCTCACCCGCGTTGCTGGGCAGCTTCGTGCTGCTCGGGATCTTTCCGCTCATCGCCCGGCGCATCGTGGCCGAGGTGCAGGCGCGGCGGGTCTTCGCGCGCTGGGCCGGCCAGCGGCCGCGCCGGTTTGACCGCAACCTGGTGGTCATCGGCGGCGGCGCGGGCGGGCTGGTCTCGGCCTACATCGCGGCCGCGGTGAAGGCCAAGGTCACGCTGGTGGAGGCGCACAAGATGGGTGGCGACTGCCTCAACTACGGCTGCGTGCCCAGCAAGGCGCTGATCCGCAGCGCGAAGCTCGCGCACCAGATGCGCCATGCCGGCCGCTACGGCCTGGCCGATGCGCAACCGGCCTTCAGCTTCCGCGCCGTGATGCAGCGCGTGCAGGAGGTGATCCGCGCCATCGAGCCGCACGACAGCATCGAGCGCTACACCGGCCTGGGGGTGGAAGTGCTGCAGGGCCACGCGAAGATCGTGAACCCGTGGACGGTGGAGGTCACGCTGAACGACGGCGGCCAGCAGACACTGACCACCCGCGCCATCGTCATCGCCGCCGGCGCGCGACCGTTCGTGCCGCCACTGCCCGGCCTGGCCGAGGTGGACCCGGTGACCAGCGACACGCTGTGGGAGCGCTTCGCCACCCGCGACGAAGTCCCCCGGCGCCTGGTGGTGCTGGGTGGCGGGCCGATCGGCTGCGAGCTGGCGCAGGCCTTCGCGCGACTGGGCGCGCAGGTCACGCAGGTGGAGATGGCGCCGCGCCTGATGCTGCGCGAGGACGAGGAGGTCAGCGCGTTCGTGCACGACGCGCTCACCGCCGACGGCGTGCAGGTGCTCACCGGCCACAAGGCGCTGCGCTGCGAACGGGCGGGCGAGCGCAAGACGCTGGTGGTCGAACGCGACGGCCAGGAGGTCCGCATCGCGTTCGACGAGCTGATCTGCGCCGTGGGCCGCGTCGCGCGCCTGCAAGGCTACGGGCTGGAGGAGCTGGGCATTCCGGTGGAACGCACCATCCAGACCAACGAATACCTCCAGACGATCTACCCGAACATCTACGCGGCTGGCGACGTGGCCGGGCCCTTCCAGTTCACGCATACGGCGGCGCACCAGGCCTGGTATGCGGCCGTCAACGCGCTGTTCGGCGGACTGAAATCGTTCAAGGCCGACTACCGCGTCATCCCCTGGGCCACCTTCGTCGACCCCGAGGTGGCGCGCGTGGGGCTGAACGAGCAGGAGGCGCGCGAGAAAGGCATCGCCTTCGAGGTCACCCGCTACGGCATCGACGACCTGGACCGCGCCATCGCCGACAGCGAGGCGCATGGCTTCGTGAAGGTGCTCACCGTGCCGGGCCGCGACAGGATCCTGGGCGTCACCATCGTCGGCACCCACGCGGCGGAGCTGCTGGCCGAGTACGTGCTGGCGATGAAGCACGGCCTGGGCCTCAACCGCATCCTGGGCACCATCCACACCTACCCCACGCTGTCGGAAGCGAACAAGTACGCGGCCGGGGAATGGAAGCGCGCGCACGCGCCGCAATCCGTGCTGCGCTGGGTGGCGCGGTATCACGCGTTCCGCCGCGGCGAATGAAAGTGGATGCCATGACCCAACCCCAGCCCCGCCGCCACGCCCTGGTGGCCCTGCTGGCCGCCGCAGCCTGGCCGGCCTGGGCGCAAGCGCCCCACGATCACTCGTATGCCACCTGGGAGGCGCTGCTTCGCAAGCATGTGCGCTGGCTGCCGGATGGCAAGCAATCGCGCGTGGACTACAAGGGCTTCACCGCCGATCGTGCCGCGCTTCAGGCGGTGCTGGCCGGCTGGTCCGCGGTCACGCCAGCGGCCTTTGCGGCCTTCAGCCGCGAGCAGCAGATGGCGTTTCTCATCAACGCCTACAACGGCTTCACCATCGAGCTGATCCTCACCCGCTACCCGGACCTGAAGTCCATCAAGGACCTGGGCTCGCTGCTGCGCTCGCCCTGGAAGAACGAGTTCTTCACGCTGCTGGGCGAGAAGCGTCACCTGGACTGGATCGAGCACGACCAGCTGCGACCGCGCTATGCGGACCCGCGCATCCACGCCGCCATCGTGTGCGCCAGCATCGGCTGCCCGGCGCTGCGGCCGGAGGCCTTCACCGCCGCGCGGCTGGAGGCGCAGCTCGAAGACGGCATGCTGCGCTTCCTGGGCGACCGCACGCGCAATCGCCTGGCAGAGGGCCGCCTGCAGGTCTCCAGCATCTTCAAGTGGTTCAAGGGCGATTTCGAGCAGGGCCACAAGGGCTTCGGCAAGGTGGAGGACGTGTTCGCCCGCTACGCCGACGCGCTGACCGACGCGCCGGCCGACCGCGAACGGCTGCGCGCGCGCCAGGTGCCGATCAGCCACCTGGACTACGATTGGTCCCTCAATGACATGGGACGCTGAGCGACGCAGCCTGGTGCTGTTCAACCACGACTGGGACCGCGAGGCGTT
Source organism: Ramlibacter sp. (assembly GCF_041916345.1). Taxonomy (GTDB): domain Bacteria; phylum Pseudomonadota; class Gammaproteobacteria; order Burkholderiales; family Burkholderiaceae_C; genus Ramlibacter. The sequence goes on along the minus strand of NZ_JAYRZR010000020.1, from coordinate 33,675 downwards.
CGCGCGGCTGGCGCCGCACTGGCCGCACGAGAGCGCCGGCTTCGACCTGTTCAGCTTCCCCAGCAATGCGCGGCTGGCGTGGTTCGACATGGACCGCTTCGCCAACGCCTGCGTGCGCCGCATCCGCCGCCGCGACCTGCACGGCGTGGTCTCCAACCACGAGCAGTTCGGCGCGCTGGCGGCCGCCCTGGTGGCCGAGCGCATGGGCTGGCCCGGCACGCCGGTGCAGGCGGTGCTGGCCTGCCAGCACAAGCTGCACGCGCGCACGGTGCTGGCCGAGGTCTGCCCCGAGGCGAACCTGCCGTTCTCGCGGCTGGACGCCGCGTATGGCGGGCCGGTGCCGCAGGGCCTGGCCTATCCGCAGTTCGTGAAGCCGGTGAAGGCCGCGTTCTCGGTGCTGGCGCGCGAGGTGCACAGTCAGGCCGAACTGCACACGCACACCCGCTTCGGCGCCTGGGAGCTGTGGGTGATCCGCCATCTGGTGGAGCCGTTCGAGCGCATTGCCCGCCAGCGCCTGCCCCAGGCTGGCACTGCACACGCCCTCATGCTGGAGCAGCCGGTGAGCGGGCCGCAATACTGCCTGGACGGCTACGTGCTGGACGGCCGGATGCACACGCTGGGGGTGGTCGACGTGCGCATGTACCCGGGCACGCAGGCTTTCCAGGGCTTCGACTACCCGAGCCGGCTGGCCCCTGCGGTGCAGGCCCGCGCCGCTGACATCGCGCGGCGTTTCCTGAAGGCCATCGGCTTCACGCACGGCCTGTTCAACATGGAGTTCTTCCATGACCCGGCCACCGACCGCCTCACGGTGCTGGAGTTCAACCCGCGGCTTGCCTCGCAGTTCTCCGATCTGTACCGGCGGGTGGATGGCATCGACCTGCACGCGTACGCCTTCGCGCTCGCGCACGGCATCGACCCGGCCACCCTGCCCCGCCACGCGCCGACGGCCGGCGTGGCCTCCAGCTTCGTGTACCGGCTCTTCGATGTGCATCGCCGCGTGGCGATGCCCGACCGCCTGCAGCGCCAAGTGCTGCAGCAAGCGTACCCGGATGCGCTGCTGCTGCTGTTTCCCAAGGACGCCGGCTCGATCACCCGCGACTACAAGTGGCTGGGCAGCTACCGCTACGGCATCCTGCACCTGGGCGGCGCCGACTGGGCCGACCTGCTGCGCCGCTGCGAGGTGGCCAGCACGCTGCTGGGCTGGCCGGCCCCGCTGGAGAGCCTGCAGGAACTCGTGGCCGCGCCCGCGGATCCATCCACACGCATGACCCCCCAACAGGAGACCCCATGAGCGTCAACGCTTCCGCCCTGCGCCTTGCCCGGACCGCCGCCGTGGCGGGCTTCGTCGTCATCGGCCTGGCCGGCTGCGGCGCCATGGTGGCGCAGAACCCGTCGGGCACGCTCAAGCCGGTGAACGCCGTCGCCGACAACCCCGAGGGCCGCCTGATGCTCAAGGGTGCCGACGTGGTGGCCTATTTCACCCAGGGCCGCTACGTGCAGGGCCAGCCGCAGTTCCGCAGCCAGTACGAGGGCGTGGACTTCCGCTTCGCCAGCGCCGAGCACAAGGCCCTGTTCGACAAGGAGCCTGCCCGCTACCTGCCGCAGTTCGGCGGCTACTGCGCCAACGGCATCGCCTACGGCATTCCTTGGGGCGGCGACGCAGACCGCTTCAAGCTGATCGAGGGCAAGCTGTATATCTTCGGCGGCCAGGGCTCGCTGGACGCCTGGAACCTGGACGAGCCGAGCAACCTGCAGCTCGCGCGCAAGTACTGGCAGGAAGAGGTTCAGGGCAGCAACAGCTTCATCCAGCGCACGCGCCGCCTGGTGTTCAAGGTGCCGCACTACAAGAGCGGCGAGGAACTGGCGAAGATGGTCGCGGAGGCGAAGGCGAAGAAGTAGCGTCAGCGCGGGTAGCCGAGCGCCGGCTGGCCGAAGCCCTCGGCCGCGCGCCAGCCGGGCGGCTTGAGGAACAGGTTGCTCACCATGCCGCCGGGGTCATAGGCGGGCCAGGTGCGCCCAGGATGCCGCGCCTCCCACTCCGCGCGGATCTGCGCGCCTGTCTTGTAGTGGGGCACCTTGTTCGCGTAGGCGGCGAGCGACTGCGCCCGCCAGCCGCGCGCGGCGATGGCCGGCCACAGGCGATCCGCGTGGGCGATGTTCCACTCCGGCTCCAGGTTCCACGCCGTCTGGCCAATCACGTCGCCGAAGATGAACAGGCGCCCGCCATGGATCTGCCAGGCCGTGGGGTCGCTGCCCAGCTTGACGGCGAAGGCCGCGCCACTGGCGCAGAAGCCCCCGTACTGCGGCTCGTAGCGGGCCGGCTCGGCCTCGAACAGGCGCTTGTGCTCGGCGCTGGCGAACCAGTAGGTGCGCTCGGGCAGACTCACGCGATGCTCGGGCGAGCCCCGCAGCGGCTTTCCCTGCGTGAAGTAGGCCACCGGGTCGTGGCCCAGCAGCATGACGGGGTCGCCACGCGCGTCCGACACGGTGGCCCAGGGCGTGCCGCAGCCGGCGAGCAGCCAGGCCGTGCAGGCGAGGCACAGGGCGCGCAGCCATGTCATGCGGCCCCAGCCGGACCCGGATGCGCGCACGGCGGTGGTCACGGGGCAGCCCGGCGCGTCAAGCCGTCACTTCACGCGCGGTGATCGTGTACTTGAACTGGTCAGGCTCCAGCTCGTCGTACCGGCCGTTGCCGTTCTCGGCCATCGGGTACATGAAGAAGCCGAGCTTGGGCCCGCGCGAGCCGGGCAGCGCCACGTCGTGCGCCACGTTGAAGGCCATCCAGTTGCCCTCCCAGCCGCCGAACAGCGCCTTGTTCACCGGAGCCACGACCGGGTGCTTCGTCGTCTTCACCCACTCGGGCGTCTCCAGCCGCATCACCTTGCCCACGTCGGCCGGGTCCATGGCCACCCAGCCGTGCTCGGCCAGGTGCACCTCGGCCCGGCAATGCTGCGCGCGTGCCAGGTTGGCCGGGTTGCCGGAAAGCTCCTTGTAGCCGAACGCCGAAGGCACGAGGCGGATGCCATAGACGTCACGCGCCGGCACGCCGGCCGCGCGGCAGAGGCCGACGAACAGGGCATTGATGTCGCCGCACTTGCCGCCCATGTTGCCGGTCTCCAGCATGGCCTTGATGTCGCCCACGCCGCAGCCGCGGACCTTGGGCTCGCGATGCGTGTTCTCCACCACCCAGTCGTAGATGCGCTGCACCTTCTGCAGGTCCGTGGAGGCACCGCGGGTGATGTCCGAGGCGGTACGCGCCACGATGCCATCCGTGGGCATCAGGTCCGTCGCCTCCAGCCACATGCGCAGGGCGGCCGGGCTTTCGCCCGAGGGCACCTTGCGGCTCCAGTCGATGGCGCGGTTCTGCGTGCGCACGCGGCTGGTGAGCTGCGCCGTCGGCCGCGCCTCGCCATCGGCGAACTCCGCCATGAAGATGCGCGCGCCGTACTTCGGCTCCGCCAGCTGCTGCACCGAGGTGGCGTTGCCCTCATGCTTGCTGTCCAGCGACTGCTGATAGTCGGACTGGATGGACGGGATGGGGAGCCAGACACGCGTGGCGCCCTTGGGGTTGAGCACCTCCACGCGCGTGGTGAACTCGAAGGTGCGCCAGGTGCCGGGCTGGGGCTCGAAGCGGCGCTCCTGCGCGAAGGCCGTGGCCGGCAGCGCGGCGGATGCGGCGAGGGCGGCGCCGGAGGCGATGAAGTGGCGGCGGGAAGGCTGGTTCATGGGAGACCCCTGGATTGGCGGAAGAAACGGATGGATTTTGCTAGGTTCGGCCCGGGCGTGCCAGCAGCGGCGCCAGCAGGGCCCCCGCCTCGGCGGACGCCCAGTCGAACTCGCCCAGCACCGAAAGCCGGGGCCTGCCGCGCGCATCCACCAGCACCGTGGTGGGGAAGATGCGGCTCGTCCACGCGCGGGCGGCAGTGCCCTGCTCGTCCAGCAGGATGGGAAACCGAAGGTCGTGGCGCTGCACGAAGCGGCGTACGCGCATCGCGCCCTCCTGGTAGTTCACGCCGATGACCTGCAGCTGGCCACTGGCCGCGTGGCGTTGCGCGAGCGCCTGCAGCGAGGGCATCTCGGCCTGGCAAGGCTCGCACCAGGTGGCCCAGAAGTTGAGCACCGTGACGCGGCCGGCCTGATCGGCCAGGCGCCACGGGCGGTCGTCGAGATCCTGCAGTTCGAGGGGCGGCGTGGGCTTGTCCGCAGGCCACGGGTCCACGCGAGAGGCGCCCATGGCCGGCGCGGCGCAGGCGGCCATTGCCAGCAGGAGATGGCGTCGTTGCATGTTGCGCGGCATCGTATACCTGACGGCGATGCGCCCGCGCCCCGGTAAGGTATTGTGTGACCGGGCCGACTCTCCGTCGAAGCCACGGATCCGCGCATGAAGACTCCCCGATTCATCCAGCTCCATCACGAAAACCGCGACACGGTGCGACAGGAGCTCCTGCGCGGGCTCATGGCGCCGGCTGCGCACTGCTCGCCCAAGTACCTGTACGACGCGCTGGGGTCGCGGCTCTTCGAGGCCATCACCGAGCTGCCCGAGTACTACCCCACCCGGACCGAGGCCGCGATCTTCCAGGCACATGGCGCCGAGATGGCCGCCTGCCTGCCGCCGGCCTGCACGCTGGTGGACCTGGGCGCGGGCAACTGCGCCAAGGCGGCCAGCCTGTTCGGCCTGATCGCGCCGCGCCGCTATGTGGCGGTGGACATCTCGGTCGACTTCCTGCGCTCCGCGCTGGAATGCCTGCAGCGCCAGCATCCGGCGCTGGACATGGTGGGCGTGGGCCTGGATTTCTCGCAGGCGCTGGACCTGCCGGCCGCCGTGGATGAGCCTGAGGGCGGCCCGCGCGTGCTGTTCTATCCCGGCTCCAGCATCGGCAACTTCACGCCGGAGGAAGCGCTGGGCTTCCTGCGCCGCGCGAATCAGGCCTGCATCGGCGGCGGGCTGCTGATCGGCGTGGACCTGGTCAAGGACAGCGGCGAACTGGAGGCGGCCTATGACGACGCGCTGGGGGTGACCGCGGCCTTCAACCTGAACCTGCTGCTGCATGTGAACCGGCTGGCTGGCACGGACTTCCGCGTCCGCGACTGGCAGCACGTGGCGCTGTACGACACGACGCAGCACCGCATCGAGATGCATCTGCAGGCCCGCGGCGACCTGGTGGTGCAGACGCCGCTAGGCCCGCGCACCTTCCGCGCCGGGGAACGCATCCACACCGAGAACTCGTACAAGTGGACGGTGCCGCGGTTTGCCGAGCTGCTGGCTTCCGCTGGGTTCAGCGCGCCGCGCCACTGGCTGGATGCGGATGCGCGCTTCGCGGTGTTCTGGGCTGGGCGTTGATCCGCACCGCCGTCATGCCCGCGCAGGCAGGCATCTATGAGGTTCCGGCCGACCACCCCCTTGACAGGGGCTCAGACGGCGCAGCTGCGAAAGCCGGCGTAGATGTCCGTCCGCTCCGGCTGGAAGAAGTTGCGATAGCGCGGATGCTGCATGCCGGGCGCCGTTGCGGTGCAGGCGCCGCGCAGCACCTGGCGGCTGCCGAACCAGGGCTGCGAATAGTCCACATAGGGATGCGGCCGGAAGCCGGGGTACGGCTCGAACGGCGTCGCGGTCCATTCCCAGACCTCGCCCCAGCGAAACCCGGGCTGCGTCATGGCGGCGCACTCCCACTCGGCTTCCGTGGGCAGGCGGCGCCCGGCCCAGGCACACCAGGCCAGCGCGTCGGGCAGGCTCAGATGCCGTGCCGCGGCCTGCAGGTCCAAAGCCCGCCAGCCGCCGAAGCGACGCGCCTCCCAGGCGCCATCGACCTGCCGCAGGAAGGGCGGCAGGCTGCGGCCGGTCGCCTGCACGAACGTGATCCAGCGGGCCCAGGTGACGGGCGCCGCGTCGATGCGGAAGGCGGGCAGCGTCACCGCATGGGCACCCTGCTCGTTGTCGAAGGCGAAGCCCGCATCGACCTCGCTGCCCAGTTGCCACGTGCACGCGGGGATGTCGATCTCCGCAGCGCTGGCCGCCTCGGCCCGACCAGGGGTGACGCCGCCCGGCTCGGCCACGTCCGATGGCAGGGGAATGTCCAGTGCCTGCGCCATGTAGACCCAGGCCTCGTTGTGCATGTCCTCGTGGAACAGTGCCAGTTGCCAGAAGTAGGGGTCGCCGCCGTGCGCGTCGTGCAGCAGCATCAAGGTGTCCGACAGGCCGGCCCGCAGGTAGCCCAGCGTCTCGTCCCAGCCAGGCAACGGCAGTTGCCAGCGGGTCGCGTGCGCCACGGTGCTGGAGTTGTACCAGCCGTCCGCGCCAGCCAGGCGCGATGGCGCACGTGCGTGGTCCGGCTCGGCCTCCACGCCCCGTTCGCGCTGCCGATTGCGGGCGATCCACCAGTCCTGGAACCAGCCGATGTGTCCCAGCTCCCAAAGCGGCGGATTCAACCCGGGCGAGTGTGGCACACGCAGGTCTTCGCCCAGCGCCGCCCGCCAGGCTTCTGCCAGGGCCAGCGTGCGCGCACGGGTCTGCCGCAAGCCCTCGGCCAGCGCCGATGCATCCCCAGCGCGCAATCGGGCAGCGGCGCGCCAACGGGCGGCGGCCAACGGGCTCGGGGACAATGAAGGCCATGCAGTCGTCATCGGTGGTGATTGTGAGCCCCGCCCTGGCCGATGCCAACAACGGGAACTGGCAGACGGCCCGCCGCTGGCAGCACATGCTGGCGCCGCAACATGCCGTGCGGGTCGTGCGTGAATGGCCCGACGCGCAAGCGAGCGAGCGAGACGCCGTGCTGCTCGCCCTGCATGCGCGCAAATCCGCCGCCTCCGCGCAGGCCTGGTCGCGCGCGCACGGCGGCCGCGGCCTGGCGGTGGTGTTGACCGGCACCGACCTCTATCGCGACATCCATGCCGATCCCCAGGCCCGCGCCACGCTGGACCTCGCCCAGGTTCTGGTCACGCTGCAGGACCTGGGGCCGCGGCAGTTGCCCGCCAGCCTGCGCGCGCGCGCCCGGGTGATCCTGCAATCGACGACCGCACGCCTGACCCTGCCCCGCACCACGCGCCATCTGCGCGCGGTGATGGTGGGCCACCTCCGAGCGGAGAAGGATCCCCTCACGCTGATGAGCGCGGCCCGGCTGCTGCGGGATGGCCCGCGCCCGGCCGTGCCCGTGTTCATCGACCACATCGGCGAGGCGCTGGAGCCGGCCCTGGGCCAGGCGGCACGGGCCACCGCCCGCGACTGCCCCGGCTATCGCTGGCTGGGCGGACTGCCGCACGAGGCGACCCGCCGCCGCATCCAGCGCGCCCACGTGCTGGTGCACGCGAGCCGCATGGAAGGCGGCGCCCATGTGGTGATGGAGGCCGTGGCCAGCGGCACGCCCGTGCTCGCCTCGCGCATCGACGGCAACCTGGGGATGCTGGGCGATGACTACGCGGGCTGCTTCGAGCCCGGCGACGCGCCTGCCCTGGCCACGCTGCTGCGGCGCTGCGCGGCCGCCCTCGCCAACGACAACGCCGACGGGCTGCTGGCACAACTCACGCGCCAGTGCGCCGCTCGCGCGCCCCTCTTCGAGCCGGCGCGCGAGCGCGCGGCGCTGCTGCGCCTGGTGGACGACCTGCTGCGCAGCGAGTGAACGAACAACAAGGACTGCAAGCTTCCATGCAAGGAACCGAACAACCGGTGCTGCGCGACATCGTGCTGGTGGGTGGCGGGCACAGCCACGTGGGCGTGCTGCGCATGTTCGCCATGAACCCGCAGCCGGGCGTGCGGCTCACGCTGATCTGCACCGACACGCACACCCCCTACTCCGGCATGCTGCCGGGCTACATCGCGGGCCACTACGACTACGACGACGTGCACATCGACCTCTCGCGCCTGTGCGTCTGGGCGGGTGCGCGCTACATCCGCGCCGAGGTCACCGGGCTGGACCGCGGGCAGAAGCACGTGTTGCTGCGCGACCGCCCGCCGCTCGCCTACGACCGGGTGTCCATCAACATCGGCTCCACGCCGCAGGTGGCGCAGATCGCGGGCGCGTCCGACCACGCGGTGCCAGTCAAGCCCATCGTGCGCTTCAATGATCGCTGGCTGCGATTGCTGGCCCGCGTGCGCACGCACGCGGGTCCGACCACGCTGGCGGTGGCCGGCGGCGGCGCGGGCGGGGTCGAGACGCTGCTCGCCATGCAGTACCGCCTGCGCCGGGAGCTGCAGGCGGCCGGCCGTGACCCGGACGAACTGCGCTTTCATCTGCTGACCGCGGACGAGCGCATCCTGCCCACCCACAACGCGCGCGTGCGGCGCCACTTCGAGGCGGCGCTCGCGGCGCGCGGCGTGGGCCTGCACACGCGGGCCGAGGTGGTGGAGGTGCAGCCCGGCGCGCTGCGGACCACGCGCGCCCTGAATGCGGGCAGCGCACTCGGCGCGGACTGGCTGGACGCCGACGAGATCATCTTCGTCACCCGCGCCGGGGGTGCCGCGTGGCTGCGCGAGACCGGCCTGGCCCTGGACGCGCAGGGCTTCGTGCAGGTGGACGACTGCCTGCGCAGCGTGAGCGACCCCCATGTCTTCGCGGCCGGAGATGTGGCGGCGATGGTGAACCACCCGCGTGAGAAGGCCGGTGTGTTCGCGGTGCGGCAGGGCCGCCCGCTCGCGGAGAACCTGCGCCGGTCGGTGCAGGAGCAGCCGCTGCGCCCGTACCGACCGCAGCGCCGGTGGCTCGCGCTCATCACCACGGGCGACCGGCACGCGGTGGCCTCGCGCGGGGCCCTCGGCTTCGCGGGCGACTGGGTCTGGCAATGGAAGGACTGGATCGACCGCCGGTTCATGCGCCGCTTCAACGATCTGCCGCCGATGCAGGCGTCAGCTGCGCCTTCGCCGTCGCCCGACACAAGCAGCCTCGCGCTCGACGCCGACGAATCGCGGCAGGCCATCTCCGCCATTGCCATGCGCTGCGGCGGCTGCGGCGCCAAGGTCGGCACCGACGTGCTCTCCCGCGCGCTGGGCAGCCTGCAGCCGGTGGAACGCGACGACGTGCTGATCGGCCTGCATGCACCCGACGACGCCGCCATCGTGCGCGTGCCGCCCGGCATGGCGATGGTGCACACGGTGGACTTCTTCCGTGCCTTCATCGACGACCCCTGGGTGTTCGGCCGCGTGGCGGCCAATCACGCGCTGGGCGACATCTTCGCGATGGGCGCGCAGCCGCAGAGCGCCACCGCCATCGTGACCGTGCCGCCCGGCCTGGAGGCGAAGGTGGAGGACCTGCTGCGCCAGATGATGGCGGGCGCGGTGGACGTGCTCAACGCCGCCGGCTGCGCGCTGGTGGGCGGGCACACGGGCGAGGGCCGCGAACTGGCGCTCGGCTTCGCGATCAACGGCCTCATTCCAGAGGGCCTGACCGGCGTGTTGCGCAAGGGCGGCATGCAGGCCGGCCAGGCCCTGGTACTGACCAAGCCCATCGGAACCGGCACGCTGTTCGCGGCGCACCCGCGCGGTGTGGCGCGGGGCCGCTGGATCGACGCCGCGCTCGATTCGATGATGCAGTCCAGCCAGGCCGCCGCGCGCTGCCTGCTCGCGCATGGCGCGACCGCCTGTACCGATCTCACCGGCTTCGGCCTGCTGGGCCACCTGGTGGAGATGACGCGGCCTTCCGAGGTGGACGCGCGCATCGACCTGCATGCGCTGCCCCTGCTGCCGGGCGCGCAGGAATGCGTCGAGCAAGGCATCCTGAGCAGCCTGCAGCCCGCCAACGTGCGGCTGCGGCGCGCGCTGCGCAACCAGGCCGACTACGTGAACCACCCGCGCTACCCGCTGCTGTTCGATCCGCAGACGGCCGGCGGCCTGCTCGCCAGCGTGCCGGCGGACCGCGTGGCCGACTGTCTGCGCGAGCTGCACGCGCTGGGCTATCCGCACGCCTGCGTGATCGGCGAGATCCTGCCCCAGGGCGAGGCGCTGGAGCCGATCGTGCTGGCGGATTGAGGGCATCGTGCCGCCAGTCCCCCTTCGCGCCACCATGACCCGCCCGGTGGACCCTGCGCGCGGGCGCTGCTCGCGGCGCGCGTGGCTCACCGCCTCGGCCGTGGCCCTGCTGGGTGGCTGCGGGCGCGGTACCGGTGCGGCAGGCCACCTGCCCGCGCGACGCGGCGGGCGCGGCCCGTTTCGCACGGCATGGGTGTTCAGCTCCGGCGGGCCGCGCGGCTTCGTCCACGTGGGCATGGCCATGGGCCTGCTGCGGCTGGGCCTGCGGCCCGATCTGGTGATGGGTGCTTCCATCGGCGCCGTGGTCGCGTGCCTGGTCGCTGCCCGCCTGCCGGCTGAACGGCTGGAAAGCCTGGCGCTGGAGATCGGCATGCTCGACGCCGTGCGGCCCGTGCTGGGCCCGCCCTGGCTGGACGCCGGCGGGCTGATCGATTGGCTGCGGGGCACGGTCGAAGCCCGCGAGCTGCAGCAGCTGCCTACGCCCTGCGCGGTGGTCGCGGCAGACGCCGAGACGCGCGAGCCGCTGGTCTTCGACCATGGCGACATCGGCCTGGCCGTGCAGGCCTCTTGCGCGATCGAGGGCCGTTTTGCGCCCGTGCGCCTGGGCAACCGCCGCGCGATGGATGCCGATCTGGTGATGCCGCTGCCGGTGCACGCCGCGCGCGAGCTGGGCGCGGTGCGCGTGCTGGCCATGGACGCGTCGGCGCACGAGTGGAACGCGCCTCCCGGCACGGAGAAGTGGCGCCCTGGGGATCTGCGCAAGCGCGCCTTGACCGAGCCGGATGCCCGGGCCGCCGATCTCCTGCTGCACCCGGACAGCGGCTACTACGCGGGCTTCTCGGCCGACTACCGCCGGCACGCCATGGGCGTGGGCGCGGCCTTTGTCCAGGCCAGGGCCGCTGAACTGCGGCAGTTTCACGCCCGCGCAGCGGGTGCGACGCCATGAAGATCCTCCATGCTGGTGCATGGGCCGGTGCCCTCGTGGCTGCAACCCTCGCGGCGTGGCAGCTCAACCTGCACGACCACCTGAACCTGCGGGTGCTGCAGCAGGGCCATGAGGCCTTTCACCACGCGCTGATGCAACAGCCGCTGGCCGTGACCGCGGCGTTCCTGCTGCTCTTCGTGCTGGTCAGCGCCCTGCCCGTGCCGGGCGCCGGCGTGCTGTGCCTGGCCGCGGGCGCGGGCTACGGGCTGTGGTGGGGCACCCTGCTCGCCTGTGCCGCATGCACCGTCGGGGCCACGCTCAACATGACGGTGGCCCGCCATCTGCTGCAGGCCCCCGTGCGGCGGTGGCTCGGTCATCGCCTCGACGCGGTCGACCGCGGCATCGCTCGCGACGGCGTGTTCTACCTGTTCAGCCTGCGCATGCTGCCGGTCATCCCCTACTTCGTGCTCAATCCGCTGATGGGCCTGACGACCATGCCCGTGTGGACCTATGCGTGGGTCAGCTACCTCGGCATGCTGGCCGGCACGGCCGTGTACGTGAACGCCGGCACGCAACTGGCCGCGGTGCGCTCGATCGACATGCTGTGGTCGCCGCCGGTGATCGGTGCCCTGCTGCTGCTGGGTCTGCTGCCGTGGGCCTCGCGCGCCGCGCTGGCCGGCGTGCGCGCCTGGCGACGCTGAGCGCGCGGAGGGCCGTTGCCCCGGCGCGGGGCCTCATGCAGAATCGCCGGCCATGACGTCCACTCGGGAGGGACCACCGGGCACCGGGCCCGCGCACGCAAGCGGCCAGCGCCGCTATGTCACCGTGCTCTTCGCCGACGTCTCGGGCTCGTCCGAGCATGCCGAGCGGCTGGAGGCGGAGGATTACTCCGAACTGCTGGCCGCCTTCCGCGAGATCGCGCGCGAAGTGATTCCGCGTCACGGCGGCAGCATCGCGCGGCTGCAGGGTGACGGCATCCTGGCGCTGTTCGGCCATCTGCAACCCCAGGAAGACGATGGCCGCCGCGCCACCGAGGCCGCGCTGGAGCTGCATGAAGCGGTGGGCCGGCTGCGCGCCGGCGAAGGCCTCGCGGCGACCAGCATGCAAATGCATTCGGGCATCCATGGCGGTCTCGTGCTGGTGATCGAAGGTGACATCGAGCGCGGCCGCTACGACGTGGTGGGCGAGGTGCCTAACACCGCCGCGCGCCTGTGCAGCCTGGCCGCATCCGGCCAGGTGCTGGTCAGCCAGGAGACATTGGGGCCGCAGGCGCACTTCTTCGACGTGACGCCGCTGCGGCGGGTGCCCATCAAGGGCCGCGCCGAGCCGCTGAACGTGCTGCGCATCGACGGCCGCGCGGCGGTGCAGCGGCGCATCGACGCCGCCGCGCGCCGTGGCGCGCTGCCCTTCGTCGGGCGCGAGGCGGCCCTCTCCGAACTGCTGGCCGCTGCCGAACGGGCCCGCCGCGGGGAGTCACCGCTGGTGCTGGTGCAGGGTGAACCCGGCATCGGCAAGACGCGGCTGATCGAGGAGTTCCAGCGCCGCCTGGCCCCCGCCGAGTTCGAGGTGCTGCATGGCTACTGCGAGGGCTACCTCGGCGCCGAGCCGCTGCAGCCCTTCATGCAATGGATCCGCTCGGCGCTGGGGCGCGGCGCCGCCGCCGACGTGCAGCCGCTGGCCCAGACATTGGCGGGCCGCGACGGTCGTGGCGCGCCGCCGCCGGCCGTGCTGCTGGGTGCGCTGGTGGAGCTCATCTCCGTGCTGGCCCTGCAGCGTACGCTGGTGCTGGTGCTGGACGATTGGCAATGGGCCGACGACGCGAGCCGCACCGCGCTGCACACGCTGCTGGCGCGCCGCATGCCGTTGATGGTGCTGGTGGCAAGCCGCCCGGTGCCCGAGCAGGATGCAATGCTTCGTGATGCACGCGTGCTGGCCCTGCCGCCGCTGGATGCAGGGCAGTCCGCCGCCGCCATCGCGGCCTGGCTGCCGGGCGCGGAGCCCTTCATCACGCAGGAGATCCACCGCCAGTCCGGCGGCACGCCGCTCTTCATCGAGGAGCTGTGCCATGCGGCGGCGCAAGGCGACTTTCACGCCAGTGCGCGGCGTTCCGGCACGGCCTGGATCAGCGCCCTGGTGGCCTCGCGGCTGGCGCGCCTGCCTGCCACGCAGGCGGAGCTGCTGCGTGCCGCCTCGGTGGCTGGCCACGCGTTCCCCGACTGGCTGCTGCAGCAGCTCGCCGGCTTCGACTCACCGCAGACGCTGGCCGATGCGCTGGCCGCCACGGACTTCATCGCACCGGCGACCACGCCGGGCCTGCTGCGCTTCCGCCATGTGCTGACGCGAGACGCGGTCTATGCCACGGTGCAGCCCGCCGACCGCAAGACCCTGCACCTGCGCGTGGCCGAGGCGCTGGAGCCGGGCGCCGATGGGGCCGACGCCTTCGAGCGCCTGGAGGCCCTGGCCTATCACTACGACGCCGCCGGCCACAGCGACAAGGCCGCGCACTACGCCGAGGCCGCGGGCGACAAGGCGCTGGCCGCGATGGCGCTGGACCGCGCACGGGCGCACTACCTCACCGCGCTGCGTGCGCTGGACGCCCTGCCCCAGCTGACGGCGCCGCTCAAGTTGCGCTGGTGCGGCATCGCGCAGCGGCTGGGCCAGACCTGCGTGTTCGACCCCATCGACATGGGCGAGGGCTTCGGCCAGTTCGGGCGTGCGGCGCGGCTGGCGCGCGAGACGGGCGATCCGGATGCGATCGCGCGGGCCGAGTACTGGCTGGCCTACGTCAACTATGGCCGTGGCCGCCCGCGCGAGGCGGTGCGCCATGCGGAGCAGGCGCTGGTGCATGCCCAGGCCTGCGGCGACGCCAAGCTGGTGGCGCAGGTGGAGGCAACGCTGGGTCAGTCGTTAGCCTCGGCCGGCCTGTACGGGCGCGCGCTGCCGCTGCTCACCCGCGCGGTGGAGAGCAAGCGCGCGCAGAGCCGCCCCGGCAGCGGCACCGCCATCGGATCGGCCTACACCCTGGGCCGCACCGGCTACACGCTGGCCGATCTGGGCCGCTTCGACGAGGCGCATGAGGCCTTCGCAGAGTCGCTGCGGCTGCTCGGCGACAAGGACCATTCGGTCGGCGCCTCGGTGCGGGAGCTGATGTGCGTGGCCTACCTGTGGCAGGGCCGCTGGGCGGAGGCGCGCGAGATCGGTTTTGCAGGGGCGGAGCTGGCCCTGCGCTGCCGCAGCCGCTACCTCACCGCCATGGGTCGCGCGCTGGGCGCGTGTGGCGGCTGGGCCCTGAACGGGGACCCCGCCTCGCTGCAGCTGCTGCGCGAGGCGACGCAGTGGATCGAGGAGCGCGGCGGCGCCGTCTCCACCTCGCTCAACCACGGCTGGCTGGTAGAGGCGACCGCGAGCCTGGGCCTGGAGGCCGAGGCACGGCGCCATGCGGCGCAGCTCATGCGGCGCGTCCGCGCGGCCGACCGCCATGGCGAGGCGATGGGCTGCCGTGCGCTCGCCCGTCTCGCCGCGGCACGGGGCGACCGGCCTCGCGCCCTGCAATACCTGCAGCAGGCCGATGCCTCCGCGGCGCTGCGTAGTTCCCCGCGCGAGCAGACCGTGAACGACCTCGCCCGCAGCGAAGTGCTGTCCACTTGGGATGCCCTCCCCGAGGCCCGCGCACTGGCCGAGTCCGCCGCTGAACGCTTCGATCGAATGGGCATGCCGTGGCATGCGAGCCGCGCGCGGGAGTGGCTGGCGCGCTTGTGAGCCCCCGTACCCGGACGCAGGCCGATTCAGGCTGAATTCGCGTCGCCAACGGCTTGCCGCGCCACCATCGCCCGCGCCCACGCGGGCGCCAGCGGGCTGTTGTAGGCATTGTTCTTCGGCCCGGTGGACCACAGCACCTTGCCCTGGCGCACCTGCGCGGCGAACCAGTCAGCGTGGCCATTGGCGAGCAGCCATTCCAGGCGGTGGGTGCCCCAGTTGACGCGGGTCGTGTCCACGTCCTTGTGCTCGCGCTGGGCCCACCAGTCGCGCACGGCGGCGGTGTCGATGCGTGCCTCGGGGCGGGCGCGCAGGGCCTTGAACCAGCGCTGCACATCGGGGTGACGCTCAGGATCGAACTTCAGGCCGAGTGCGCTACCGGCCGCGACGTGCGGGTACAACGCGTAGTCCGCGGCGCCGATCTCTCCGGCCACCCAGGCCCGGCCATCGGCCAGCTGCGCCTGCAACTGGTCGTAGATCACGCCGATGTCCCTCTGCGCCGCGTCGAACAGGCCCGGCGGCATGGGCGGCAGGTCGGCGAACGACCAGGTGCCGATGACGGTGACGATGGCGTCGAGCTGCGTGTCGGCCAGGCGCTCCCAGGCGCGCACCTCGGCGTGGCGACGCGCCTCGCTCGGGTAGATCGGCGCATCAGGATACGCCCGGTCCAGATACGCCAGGATGTCCGGCGAGTTGAACACCGCGAAGTCCCCGTGCAGCAGGATCGGCACCTCGGCGCGCGGATTCCACACCGGCAGGTCCTGCAGGCTGTCGGTTTCCACCAGCGAGAAGGCGAGCTGCTTGTGGTCCATGGCCAGACGGACCTTGCGGCAGAAGGGGCTGAGCGGGCTGTAGCAGAGCGAAAGGTGCATGGGCGCTGAAGTTGGATGGAACAGGTTCGCCCGGCACCCGACGATTCATGCGGGCGGCGCGGCCTCGACAACCTCCGCGATGCGGGCCGCCATGCAGCGGAAGCCCGCTGCCGAGGGATGCATGTTGTCGAGCCAGCCGGCCGCCGGATCCGCGGGTGCCAGGCGCGCGGCCGTGCCGCGCAGATCCACATGGTGCACGTTGTCGAACTCGCGCGCGACCCTCATCAAGGTGATGTTCAGCCGGTCGATCAGCGTGCGCATGATGCGCGCGGTGGCGGCTACGTCCACCCGTCGCCGGTCGTCCGGGGCCGCCGGGTCCCGGTAGCCCAGGTCGTGGAACGGGTGCCGCAGCCACTGCGGAAAGCCCTTGTCCACCGGCACCGGATGGTCGTAGCCGTGCAGCAGCACCGGCACCCGGCAGGGCTGGCCGTTCGGCAAGGTGCGGATGCCGCGGATCAGCGTGCGGTAGTGCGCGGCGATGCCTTCCAGGTGCACGCGCAGCGCAGCGCGATCGACGGCGGCGCCCGGCGTGCCGCAGGGGCGCACCAGCTGCTTCAGCACGCTGTTGACCGAGTCATTCCCGCCGCCTGACAGCACGATAGACCGCAGGCCTTCCGGCAGGTAGCGATCCTGCAGGTCCTGCCTGAAGTCCGCGATGCGCGCCGCCATGTCGGCCACGCGCAGCCAGCGGGCCGGGCGGCAGTAGTCGTCGGGCGCGTCGTAGCCGAAGTCGCGCAGGGCGTCCTGCAGATCGATGCGGCCCAGCACATACCCCAGCCACGAGTCGCCCCAAGCGATCACCAGGCCTTGTCGCGTGCCGGGCGCCGGCAAGGGGACCGGGCAGGCCGCGGCGTTTTCCCACAGGCGCTTGTCGTCGTCGCCGGGGGATGGAAGCGGGGACGCGCGTCGCCGCAGCTCCCCCCGGACCTCGAACACCTGCGGCTGCGGCAGCGCACGCAGATCCTCCGCGCGGCCCACCAGCGCCGCCAGCGTGCCCAGCATCGCGGCGATGCCCTGGTGATAGCCGGGGCAGGCATGGGTGGGATGGCCCGGCCCCTCCTCGCGCACGCCACCGAACATCAACCGCCCATCCGGCAGGCCGTCCACCAGCGATTCCTGCGTGCCGGACACCATGGCCGTGACGATGCGCTCGCCCGGCTGCACGGTGACCGCATGGGCGCCCTCGCCCAGCACGAAGGCCTGCCGCGCCTCACGCCAGCCGATCTGCGGCATGGGCCGCATGCGCGCGGCGGCGGCCATGGGTTCATGCAGCAGCGCGCGGGCATCGGCCAGCGTCGCGAGCGTCGCCATCGCCTGCCCGGCGTGCAGGCTGCGCAGCCGCGCAAAGGCGCCGTCGCGATGCCATTCGCGCAGCACGTTCAGCACCGCACCGATGATCGTGGGCGTGAAGCCCATCAGCACGCCCACCAGCGTGCTGGCGATGAACTGCGGGTCGTCCGCGTGATGCGGATGCCGCCAGGCCGCCGCCGTGATGGGCGCGTCGCCGCCGCCCGGCGCCTGCGGCACGGTGCCTGCCGCACGATGCGCGTCCACCCACTGGCGCATGGCTCGGGTCAACGCCTGACCGTATCGCTCACCCAGCTCACGCGGCACGGGCCCCGGATGCGGCTGGAACATGTAGCGCGACAGCGCGGTGAAGTGGCCCGGGTACAGCGGCCGCTCCCCCTCGCGCCACGCCCAGTCGGTACCGCCCCGCGCGAAATGCGGCCCGTCGCGCAGGCCGAACCACGCCTCGGCCAGATCGGCCAGCACCTCGTCCACCACCTCGCGCGCATCGAACTGCACCTGGAACGACGGCGCACCCGTGTCCTGGGCCTGGCGCCGGGCCTCGTCGACGATGGCGTCGAGCTTGTGGGTCGCGGCCGCGCGCGCGAGCTGGAACACGCCCTCCGGGTCCAGAGCGGCAATCGCGGCGTTGATGGGATCGGCGGCACGCCAGTACGCGTGGCCATCGGCGCTGCCGCCGTCGAAGCCGAGCGCGATGTCGCCGATGCTGCGCTGCATGCGCCGCCGCTGCCCCGAAACCGAGCAGCGATCCCGATCGCGGAACACCTGCTGCAGCAACGCGCGGCTCGCGACCAGCACGCCATACGGCGTGCGCAGCACCCCGCCGTGGTCCTCACGGATCGCGGCCCACAGGGCCGCCGCCTCCAGCCGGTCGATGGCCTCCGGGTCCTCGATGGCGGCCTTCCACGCTTCGATGGCGGTGGCCGCGTCCGCCTCCGCCCCGACGCGCTGCAGGTGCGCCAGCAAGGCCCGCCCGCGCGCGATCTGCCACGGTACGCCGACTGCGGCCGGGCGCTGCCGCGCCGCGTGCCAGGCACTCTGCCCGAGACGCGCCACCACGCCCAGGGACGGCGTGAAGAGGTACAGCCCCCAGTCCAGCCGGGTCACGCTGGCCGGCTCGTCAAAGGGGGGCGTCACCTCCTCGAAGCGCACGGTGCCGACCACTCGTGCGGCGCCGTTGCGTTGCACGAAGGGAAAGACCCGCGGTTCGCCACTCTCCGCCACGCCCACGATGGGGCAGGCCTGCCGCGACGACGCGCCCGTGCTGTTGCCGCCGACCAGCCAGCGCTGCACCACCTCGAACTGCTCGCCCAGGCTGGCGTTGTAGGCCATGAAGACCAGGCCGCGCTCGGCCTGCGGATCGGCCTCGAAGGACGGCCCCCACGACATGCCGCGGCGCATCAACCGCGGCGGCCGCGCGCCGGGCGGCATGGCCTCGCGCGGATGCGCACGGCGGATGTGGGCATGCAGCGGACACGCTTCGCCATGCGGATCCGAGCGGTAGTCGAAGTCGTTCAGCCCGCCCGGCCGGCGCCTCGGCACGAGCGGACGCCCGTCCGGATAGCGGCCCATCAGCTTGGCGAGCACCACCTCCCGCGCACTCGCCAGGTCCGGCAGACCTGCCTCTGCGTGCAGCACCTGCGCGGCGGCGTGGACGGCCGCGCGGAAAGCGGCCACGTCCTGCCGGTACTGGCGCAGCGCCAGGAAGCTGCCATTGCGCAGCCAGCCGAGACGCGTGGCCGCCACGGTGCTGAGCCCCGGGTCATCGGGCAGCGGCACCACATCGGCCACGTTGTGCCAGCCGGCCAGCACCTCGCCCAGCGGCACACGCTGCAGCGGATCGGCGCGGGTGCCCAGCACGTCGGGCTGGCCCTCGCCATCGGCGTAGCCGAAGTGCTCCACCACGCGCGGGGCGCCTTCACCATCCACGGCGATCTGCTGCCGCTTCATCGACTGCACGGCCAGGATGCGCAGGCCTGCGATGCCTGAGGCAGCGAGCCGGCGCAGCAGTTCCTGCAGCGGATGGCCTGCGTCCCAGTGGTGCACGGCCTCTTGCGCCTCTGGCGCCGCCAAGCAACGCCACTGCAGCACGGCATGCACCGCGGCCAGATCCACCTGCGCCTCCCCCGGCGGCTGATCCGCCGCGATGAAGACGCGCGGCAGCCGCCAGCGCCGCGGGTGATTCACGCGCACATCGCCCAGCAGACCGGCGCGCGCCGCCATGCCCTGGCGGAAGTCTTCCGGGAAGAGGTCCAGCGTGTCGTCGTCCAGGCCGCAGGCGCGCAGGCCGGCCGGGGTGAACGCCAGGTTGGCGAACACGGTGCCTGCGCGGGCCGCGTGATCGTGCGCGTCAGCCGTGAGCGTGGGCCGCACCGCGTCGATGAAGCGGGCCGCGGCCTCCGCGTGGTCGAAGGCCAGCAGCACCAGCAGCCCATGCGTCGTGCCCTCGTAGCCGCGCAGGATGCCGCCCTGGATGTCCGCACGGCTGGCCTCGTCCAGCGGCTGCAGCGGGGGGCGCTCGCGCCGTGGCTCCACGTCATGCCGGTCCGCGCCGCCGGGCGCGCCGTCGGGCAAGGGCGGGAACAGCCAGTCCAGCTGCCGCGCGAATCGGTTTCGGGCCTCCTGCCGGCTGTCGTCAGGCAGGCCGCGACCGTACAGCGCCACGAACTCGCGCAGCAGGTTGATGCCCGCGAGCCGCAGCGTGATGCCATCCGGCGTGCCGGGTCGGTACAGATCGGTCAGCCGATAGAGGCCGGCCAGCGCCTGCAGGCCATGGCGCGTCTGCTCCGAGAGTTCGCGCGCCTGCGCATACTCATCCAGCGGCGGCACCGGCGGATCGTCCGGCCTGGCGCCGTAGGGGTTGCGCACCGCCGCTTCGGCCGAGGGCGCCACGGCCGTCCACTCGTCTGCGGGGTGGGTCGGCCCGCGGCGGCGCATGCGCTCCAGCCGGCGATGCACCACCACATCACGCGCGGTGGCGTCGGGCGGGCCGTAGAAGAAGCCCGTCTCCACCTGCACGCGCCTCGCCCAGGCCAGCCAGGCCTCGAAGCCGTGGTCGTGCGAAGTCACGTAGTCCACCGTGCTGCAGAAGATCAGGTCCAGCAGCGGCCCCACCTCCTGCCACAGCACGCGAATGTAGGCATCGTGGCTGCCATCGAAGGTGACAGCCAGCAGCACCTGGCCCTGCGGCGCCAGCACGGCCACGCGCACCGAGTGGATCACGCCCACGCGCTCCACCGCGTCGGAGAGCAGCCGCGCGAGCGCGTGCTCATGCGCCGCTTGCCGCGCGCCATGCAGCGCGTCGAGCGTGCGCCGCACCCGCGTGGTGTAGGTCACCGATTCGAGCGAGGGCACGAAGCCCGGCCGGATGGGCGCGAGCAGCGTCAGGTCACTCGTGCCACCGAGCGAGCGGGAGGCGGGAACCAGTTCTCTTTGCACGGTGCGCCTCCGGACTGCAGGGCTGGTGCGAGGCCCGCGGCGGGGGCGGCGGGGGATCGGTGCAATCTAGCGCAGATGGTGCGAGGCGGCTAGCCCGAAGGGGGGATGCGCCGCGGGCGGGCATCCCGTGTGCGGTCCGAAAGCGCTCGGGCGCCTGCGCCTACTTCTTCTGTGGCGGCTGCGCGCCGCCTCGGGGCCCGCCGGCAGGCGCGCCCTTGGGCCGGCAGGCCAGCGGTCGACCCTCGGGCGCCCAGCAGCTGCCATCTTCCTTGCCGCGCGGCGTGGTGAAGTGGCACGCGTCACCCGACTTCTTCGCCTCACACGCCTTGATCGCCTCGGGCGGCGGGCCGGCAGGGCGATCGCCCTGCCCTTGCGGCTGCGCCTGAGCGATGACGCAGGCCGACAAGGCAGCGAGAGCGGCCAGTGCGGATCGAAGGAACATGGGCATCTCCTTGGCAGAAGCCCGCAAGTTATCGAACCACTATGGAGAAACGATGGACGCGAGCCGGTGGCCGCTGCCCGTCAGGACGTGCGGCTTTCCTGCACCGTCGCCACCAACCTGTGACCAACCGCACAGATTCCGTGTCGCCCCTCGGGTAACCTGCCGGCCAGACAGACGGGAGCAGGATCACATGAAGAACATCATCTGGGGCGCGCTGTTCATCGGCATCGGCCTCGTCACCGGGCGCTCGCTCTTTCTCGGCGTGTTCGGCTGGTGGATCCTGCTGAGGGACGTGCTGGGGGTGTGGTGGCTGGTGCAGGGGCTGTTGAGCCTGCGCGGCCGCGGGGCGGGCCCGTCTGCCGACGAAGGCCCGGCCCCGCCCGGCGTGCCCCCGGGCGTGACGGAGGCGGCGCGCTCCGTCCTCGCCGACATGCGGCGCAACTTCGGCACGCCGCAGTTCATGGAGCCGACTCAGGCCAGCCGCTACCCGCACCTGGACCTGGCCCGCTATGACGCCTACCAGGCCGCGATGGAGCGTCGCGGCTTTCGCATGCTGGGGGACTTCGAGCAGAAGGCGGTGAACAGCTCACCCACCTCACTGCTGGCGCCCACCTTCGTGCGCTGCTGTGTGTCGGAGAACGGCGACCGCGTGGTCAGCTACTACCAGGTGAAGCCCCGCATGGGCCGCCTCCTTCGCATGCTGCTGAAGGGCCTGCTCAACCTGCGCTGGCTGGATGCGCCGCGCACCTTCGCGCAGAACCTGCCGCTGCGCCAGTGCGTGGATGTCGAGACCGAATTCGACGACGGCCGCTTCCTGCAGACCAGCAATGCGCAGGTGGCCGGCCTGCTGGCGCAGCCCCCGTTCATGGAAGGCCAGTTCCTGCCCTTCGGCACCCCGCTGCCCGCCCTACTGGACCGCCATGTCACCGAACTGGCGCGGCGCCTGCACGGCGGCGCGAAGGCCGTGCCGGTGCGCAGCGCGGACGACCTGCTGGCCGTGCAAAAACGCCAGCACGCCTTCAAGATGGCCTGGCGCGAGAGCGTGCAATGGGTCACCCGCGAGGAGCTGCGCGCGATGGCCGGCAACGACGAACTGGCCGACGCGATCCACGCCGAGGTGCGCCGCATCCTGGCGGCCGAGGCGGGCGCGCAAGGGACGCCGGCCGCGGCCTGAGTGCCCACTCAGGGTGTGAAGCTGCCCTGCACCTTCCAGCCGCCCTGCGCGTCACGGGCCAGCACCACCGCCTCACCCGAAGCCGCGCCCAGGCCCGTGAGCGCGGTGATGTTGACCTGGTGCGTCACCACCACCAGCGTGTCAGGGCCCTTCCAGCGCGCCAGCAGTTCGCGCGCCCGCGCCGTCTGCGCCTCACGCGCCGCGCCATCCTTGCCGAAGAAGGAGTTGAACGCGGGCTCGTCGCGCACCGCGTTGCCGAAGGCCAGCCGCGCCGTCTCCCGCGTGCGGCACCACTGGGAGCTGATCACCTGCCCCACCCGCACGCCTTGCTCACGGAACTGCTCGCCCAGCCGTCGTGCCTGGGCGCGGCCCTCGTCGCTCAGGTTGCGTTGCGTCGCGCAGTCGCCGATGCGCATGCCAGGCGGGTCGCCCACGCCGGGGGCCAGCGCATGGCGGATCAGGACGATGGCGCCGGGCTTGCGCAGCTCGGCCCACACGTCGGGCGCGGAGGTCGTAGCGGCCGCGGGCCGCAGCCCTGCCAGAAGCACGAGGACAAGGGCAACGAGGGTTCGCATGGCGCTGAAGGTAGCCGAGCGCCAAAGACCCTGCCCCCTGCGGGCCTCCCGGGCCATTCAGCGTCAGCGCTCGGCCAGGTAGTGCTGCATCACGACCTGCTCGCCCGGCTGCAGGAACTCTCGCACCTGCGCCTCCAGCTGCTGGTCGGCCATGGTGGCCCGGGCGCGCTGGTGCAGGTAGTCGGCCCAGCTGGCCACGATGAAGCGCTCCACGTAGCGCGACGAGTCGCCCAGGTCCCGATACACCCGCCAGATGGTGGCGCCATCGCGCCGGCGCGCCGCGCGCAGCTGCGTCACGGCATGCAGGAACTCCTGCGCCTCGCCGTCGCGGATGCGGTACGACAGCTCCACCGCCACCGGGCCGTCTTCCGGCGCCGGCGGGTCCTGCATGTGCAGCTCTTCCCACAGGCCGGTGGCGGGCGTGATCTCGTGCGCGTCGCCCATGCGCAGCGGAAACGGCCGCGCCAGGAAGATGCCCCCGGCCATGGCCAGCGCCGCCAGCGTCAGCGTGATCGGCAGGCCGGCGATGCCGGAAATGGCGCCCCACAACGCGGAGCCCATGGCGAAGGCCCCCAGCGAGCTGAGGGTGTGCAGCGCCGCCGCGCGTGAGCGCACCCAGGGCGGCGCGCTCGATTGCGTGGCGGTGTTGAAGGTGGCCATCACCGCCATCCAGGCGGCGCCCCCCACCGCGAGGGATGCATAGACCACGGCATGGACGCGCACGTAGGCCGCCACGAGCATGGCCAGCGCGAACAGGATGCAGCCCACGGTGATCAGCCGCTCCAGGCCCAGCCGCGCACGCACCTTGCCCAGCACCAGCCCGGCGGCCACGGCGCCGGTGCCGAGGCAACCCATGAGAATGCCGAAGCCCGCCGCACCGGTGTTCAGCTGCTGCGCCGCGATGCCGGGCAGCAGCGCCCACAGCGCGGAGCCGGCACCGGTGTACGCAATGGCGCGCAGCAGCTGCGCCAGGATGATGGGTGAGTGGCGTGCGTAGCGCAGCCCGCTGAGCGTGCCGCCCCACAGGCGCTCGGCCGGCAAGCGTGTCTCCGGGTGGGGGCGCGGCGGCCAGCGGCGCACGGCCTGCCACATCGCGATGGTGCTGGCCACGGCGGCCGCAAAGACCCAGCCCGCGCCGAGCCAGGCGAACACGAAGCCCGCCACCGAGGGGCCGACGGCGCGCGCGCTGTTCCAGGCGATGGACATGGCGGTGATGGCCTGCGGCATGTCCTGCCGCGGCACCGAGTCGGCCACCGTGGTGTTCCAGGCCGGCGACAGCACCGCCGTGCAGCAGCCGGCCGCGAAGGTGAACAGCAGCAGCGAGGCCGGACCCGCCCAGCCCGCCATCGCGAGCAGCGCCAGCAGCACGCAGACACCGGTCTGCACCGCGAGCGCAGAGAGGATGAGGCGCCGCCGGTCCGTGGTGTCCGCCAGCACACCGGCGGGCAGCGCCAGCAGGAACATCGGCAGGAACACCGCCGTCTGCACCAGCGCCGCCAGGAACGACGAGCCGGTGAGCTCCACCATCAGCCAGGACGCCGCCATGACCTGCATGGCGTTGCCGGTGAAGTAGACGACGCTGCCCGTCCACAGCCCGCGGAAGGCAGGCAGCCGCAGCGGTGACCAGATGGAGTGCGAGGGCGTGGCAGGAACGGTCATCGGGGCAGCGCGGATTATCGGCGCTGGGCGGATCGGCTGCAGGCCATCACGGAGCGCTGGGGTCGTGAACTTCGTCGCTGATTGGCAACCTTTGGCGTGCCTTCTGCTTACAAAGCCTGTAACCGTGTGCTACGGTGTCAGTCCAGTCTTTTTCCCCGCTGCCGTTGGGGCCTTCGCTGGGAGGGCTTCGCCGGGAGAACGCCGATGCCTCGTCCTGCCGCCTCGCCCCGTGTCGCCCTCCGCGGGCGCCGAAAAGTTGCCGCCACCCCTGCCGCCGCGGGCTTCCAGCCGCGGCTGGCCGCGCTGGCGCTGGCCGGCGCGTTTTCCACCGGCGGCAGCTGGGCCCAGCCCTCCGGCCTGCAGGCGATCCATGGCGCTGCCACGGTCACCACCCAGGGCAACCGCACCACCGTCACCACCCAGAACGGGCCGGGCAGCGCGCACTCGGCGCTGAACTGGCAGAGCTTCTCGGTGCCCACCGGCACGGTGACGCAGTTCAACCAGCCCAGCGCGAACAGCACCGCCATCAACCGCGTGCTGGGGCCAGACCCCTCATCCATCTTCGGTACGCTGTCCTCGAACGGCCGGCTGGTCCTGGTCAACCCGGCGGGCATCGCCGTGGGCGCCGGCGCCGTGGTGGACACCGCGGGCTTCACCGCGTCCACGCTGCGCATGACCGAGGCCGACGCCCTGGCGGGCCGCCTGAACTTCGCATCGGATGGCACGGCGGGCCCGTTGCGCGTGGCCGGTCAGGTGATCGCCCGCGGTGGCGACATCGTGCTGATCGCACCCGACGTGCAGACCGACGCCACGGCCGTGGTGCAGGCGCAGGATGGCGCCACCGTGCTCGCCGCCGGCCAGAAGGTGGCTGTCACGGGCCGCGGGCTCGAAGGCATCCAGCTCGAAGTGAAGGCGCCGGCGGACCAGGCCGTGAACCTGGGCAAGCTGTCCGGCGACGCCGTGGGCATGTTCGCCTCCACCCTGCGTCACTCCGGTGCCATCCAGGCCACCGCCGTCACCACCGAGGGGGGCCGCGTGGTCCTGAAGGGCGCGAAGTCGGCCGAGGTGGCCGGCACGATCACGGCGGCGAAGGGTGAACAGGGTGGCTCCGTCCACGTGACCGCCGATGCGGTGCAACTGCGCGCGGCTTCGCAGATCGACGCGAGCGGACCTTCCGGTGGCGGTGAGGTGCTCGTGGGCGGCGGCTGGCAGGGTGGCGATGCTCGCCTTGCCAACGCACGCAACACCACGGCCGAGGCCGGCGCCCGCATCACGGCCGATGCCATGGCTTCGGGCCACGGCGGAACGGTCGTGCTGTGGTCCGACGGATCCACGCGGACCGAGGCCGCCATCTCCGCCCAGGGCGGGCCGCAGGGCGGCAACGGCGGCCAGGTGGAAACCTCCGGCAAGCTGCACCTCGACGCGCGCGTGGCGCCGCAGGTCGGTGCGCGCTCCGGCAGCGGGCGCGGCGGCGAGTGGCTGCTGGACCCGACCGAGATCATCATCGGCACGGCACCGCCGCCGTCCATCGAGCCGCAAGTCACCGCGGCGCCCTCCCCGCTGCCGGCGCCGACGACGACGGAAACCTTCGGCGGCTTCGCCGGCATCCTCAACTCCTACATCTCCCCCTCGGTCATCGAGGCGGTGCTCAACAACGGCGCCAACGTCGTCGTCAAGACGTCGGGGGTGGCTGCCCTGCCCACCAACGAGACCAGCATCCGCGTGGCCGAGAACGTGACGATGACCGGCGCCTCGGCGGCCACGCTCAAGCTCGCGGCGCACGGCGACGTGACGGTGGATCCGGGCGTGTCGATCCGCTCCACGGGCGGCCCGCTCAGCATCAACCTGCAAGCCGGCTATTCCGCGGATTCCCTGGTGTCCTCGCTGCTGGGCGGCTCGGTCATCGTCGGCCCCGGCGCCACGCTGCAGACCAACGGCGGCAGCCTCACACTGGAGGGCCGCGGCGCCGCGCTCACCAACACGGACGGCATCTGGATCGACCAGGCCACGCTGTCCTCATCGGGCGGCACGCTCGGCCTCTTCGGCAGCCACGCCAGCATGGACCGGCGCGGCGTGCTGCTGGATCGTGCCGTGGTGACCAGCGGGACGGGCAACCTCACCGTCAACAGCAGCACATCCAGCGTGCGTCTGGCGGGTGCCACGGTCGGCTCGAGCGGGGGCGCGATCAACATCGGGACCATCGCCACCAGCAACTACAGCGCGCTGGAGATCGGCCCGAACGTCACCGGCACGACGATCACCAACAGCGGTTCCGGCAGCATCAACCTGACCGGCGTGCTGGTCTCAGGCGGCGCCAGTGCGGGGCCTTCGGCGGCTGGCGTGGTGATCACGTCCTCGACGGTGCAGACGACGGGAACCGGCTCGACCACGATCCAGGGTGACGCAGGCTGGCCCAGTGGCGTGACGCCGGTCTCCCACGGCGTCAGGCTGGGGACCGGCGCCAGCGTCTCGGGCGCCAGCGTGCAGGTGACCGGGCGCTCCGGCAGCAGCGCGGCCTCTGGCAGCACGGGTTTGAGCATCGAGTCCGCCGCGAGCGTGTTTGCCGCCGGCAACATCACGCTGAACGGCACGAACAACAATGCCAGTTCCAGCGCAGGGACGGGCCTGCAGGTGCTGGGCAACGTGCAGTCGGGAACGACAAGTTCCGTTTCGCTCACGGGAACGCTCACCACGGGCGGCGGAACGGGAACCGGCATCGAGGTCGGCTCCAGCGCCACGGTGACCGCCGGCACGGCCGGCCTCACGGTCGCCGGTACGGTGAACTCGGCCGACGTGGCCACCGGCCTCATCGCGGCCGACCTCAGCGGTTCGCTGACCACATCGGGCATGGCCACGATCACCGGCACCGTCAACGCGCCGAGCGCAGTCGCCGCCACCGGCGTGAACCTGGCCGGCAGCCTGAGCACCACCACGGCTTCGGCCATCACCATCACGGGCAGCGGCGTGGTCACGGCCGCCACGAACCACGACGTCCGCGTGGCGGGCACCACCGTCAGCAGCGCCGGCGGCACGGTGAAGCTGGAGGGCGACCGCGTGCACGTGGCGTCGCCCGTCGCCACCAGCGGCACAGGCCGCGTCAACGTGTCACCGACGACGGCCAGCCGATCGATCACTTTGGGGGGCATCTCCGAGACGACGGCGATGAACCTCTCCGCCGCGGAACTGCTCTTCCTGAATGGCGGCCAGGCCAACGTGATCGGCAGCAGTACGCACAGCGGCGGCATCACCGTCGGCAACGTGGGCGGCGCCGTGGTGCTAGGCGCCGGCCAGCCGCTCAGCCTCGTCACCGGCCTCTCCTCCAGCATCACGCAGACCGCGCCGATGAACATCGCGCGGCTGAACGTGGACGCCGGCTCGGTCGTGCTGAACCACGGGGACAACCAGATCGGCGTCGTCAGCGGCAAGACCCTCAACGCGGGCTTCAACCTCGCGGCCAACGGGCCGGTGCAGGTGGGCACGGTGGATGGCGTGGTGGGTGTCTCCGCCAGCAGCTCGGGCAACGTGCAGATCAATGCCACCGGTCTCGTCTCCGTGAACGAGAACATGAACACGCCCGGCGGCACGATGAGCCTCACGGGCGCGGGCATCACGTTGGCCAGCGGCAAGCAGGTCATCGCGCCCACCGTCAATCTGAACGGTGCCGGCACCGGCGCCATCAACACGGGCTCGGGCTCGGTCCTGGCGTCTGGCGCAGTGACTTTCAGCAACGCCACCTCGGTGAGCGTCGGCGGCGTGTCGACTTCCGGCAACCTCAGCTTCAACGGCATCGGTGGCGCGGTCACGCAGCAGGCCAGCACGGCGATCAGTGCGGCGGGCGTGGGTGCCAGCACCGTCACGGGCGCCCTGTCGCTGGACACGAATCTCAACGCGATCGGCAGCCTGAACGCCATCAGCGCTGCCGGCGGGGTGAACATCGTCGACAGCAACAGCGGCCTCCTGGTGGGCGGGCCCGTCAATGGCGGCTCGGGCCCGGTGCGGATCACCACGCCGGACGCCATGACCCTGTCGGGCACCATCACCACCACGGCCACGGGCGACGCGGTGGTGCTGAGCGGCAGCGGCATCGCCAACGGCGTCGGCGCGGGCGTCATCTCGGCCGGCAGCGGGCGGTGGATCGTCTACACCAGCAACCCCGGCGCCAACTCGTACGGGGGGCTGACCTCCGGCAACAGCGCAATCTACAACGCCTCCCTGGCTGGCAACCCGCCCGGCACCATCCCGGCCGGCAACCGCTACGTGTTCGCGCTGCAGCCGACGGTGACGATCACGGCGAACCCCTCTTCGCGCGCCTACGACGGCACGGCCACCTTCAGCGGCCTGACCTTCACGCCCAGCGGCCTGATCGACGCCGCCGCCCACGGCAATGTGTTCCTGCAGGACACGTTCACCGGCGCACTCGGCGTGAACACGCCCGCCAAGCATGCAGGCATCTATGCCATCAACCAGGGCACCCTCACGCCGCCGGCCGGCTACGTGAGCAACTTCATCTCGGCCAACGCCACCATCACGCCCGCACCGCTGACGGTGAGCACGACGAGCGTGACGAAGTCGTACGACGGCAACACATCCGCGGCGGGCACGGCCATCGTGACCGGTGGCACCCTGTTCTCCGGCGACACGCTCGGCGGCGGCACCTTCGCCTTCACGAACAAGGACGCGGGCACGGGCAAGACCGTCAACGTCGGCGGCGTGACGGTGAACGACGGCAACGGCGGCAGCAACTACTCGCTGACCTACGCGCCCAACAACACGAGCACCATCAATCAGGCCGTGCTGACCGTGAACGGCGTCTCCGCGGTCAGCCGCCAGTACGACTCGTCCACCGTGGCCCCGCTGACCGGCACGCCGACCGTCACGCCGATCGGCGGCGACGCCGTCACCGTCGTCGGCCCGGGCATCGGCTCGTTCGCCGACAAGACCGTGGGCACGGCAAAGCCCGTGACGGTGACGGGCTTCAGCCTGAGCGGCGCGGACGCGCCGAACTACGCGATCGTGCAGCCCACCGGCCTTACGGCGAACATCACGGCAGCGCCACTCGTGGTGAGCGGCGTGACCGCGCAAGACAAGGTCTACGACGCGACCACGGCCGCCACGCTGACCGGCACCGCGGGCGTGGTTCCGTTCGGCGCGGACATCGTCTCGGTGACGGGCACGCCGACGGCGACCTTTGCCAACAAGAACGTGGGCGGTGCCAAGCCGGTGACGGTGTCCGGCTACACCTTGACGGGTCCCGACGCGACGAACTACACCGTCGTGCAGCCGACCGGCCTGACGGCCGACATCACGCCGGCGACGCTCACCGTCTCCGGCCTGGTCGCCGCGCCCAAGACGTACAACGGCCTGACGACGGCCTCCCTCACCGGCTCACCCACGCTCTCCGGCGTGCTGCTCTCGGACAGCGTGGTCGTGGCCAGCGTGGTCGCGAACTTCGCCGACAAGAACGTCGGTACCGCGAAGCCGGTCACCGTCTCGGCCGTCAATCTCGGCAGTACCGATGCCGGCAACTACGTCGTCACCCCGCCGGTCGGCCTCACCGCCAACATCAACAAGGCCAACCTGACCGTGACCGGCCTGCTGGCCTCGGACAAGACCTACGACGCGACCACAGCGGTCGTGGTGGGCTCCGGCACGCTGGGCGGCGTGATCGGCGTGGATGCGGTCAGCATCGGCGCCGTGAGTGCCGCGTTCGCGGACAAGCACGCCGGCCCGGCCAAGGCGGTGAACGTCTCGAGCGTCACGCTCTCGGGGCCAGACGCCGGCAACTACAACGCCGTGCCGCCCGTGGGCGTGACAGCCAACATCAATCCGGCCTCACTGACGGTGAGCGGCCTCACCGCCAGTGGCAAGGTCTACGATGCCACCACGGCCGTCACGCTCGGCGGCTCGCCGACGCTGGGCGGCGTGCTGCTCTCCGACGTGGTCGGCTTCGGCAGCGCCACCGGTTCGTTCATCGACAAGCACGTGGGGCCGACCAAGGGCGTCAACGTGACGACGGTCAACCTGACCGGGGCCGATGCCGCGAACTACATCGTCACGCCACCGGTGGGGATCACCGCCGCCATCACGCCAGCCTCGCTCACGATCGGCGGCCTCACGGCCAATGGCAAGGTCTATGACGCCACCACCGCCGCCACGCTGGGCGGCTCGCCCACGCTGGGCGGCGTGCTGCTGTCCGACGTGGTGGGCTTCGGCAGCGCCACCGCGGCCTTCATCGACAAGAACGTCGGGCCGACCAAGGGCGTGAACGTCTCGGGCATCACGCTGACGGGCGCGGACGCGGGCAACTACACGGTGACGCCGCCGGTGGGCCTGACGGCCGCCATCACGCCGGCTTCGCTCACGCTCAGCGGCCTGAGCGCGTCCAGCAAGGTGTACGACGCCACCGCCGCCACCACGCTGACCGGCATCGGCAGCCTGGGCGGCGTGCTGCTGACGGACAACGTCACCTTCACCGGCGCCACCGCCAGCTTCGCCGACAAGAACGTGGGCGGCGGCAAGCCCGTCACCGTCTCGGGCATCACCCTGGGCGGTACCGACGCGGGCAACTACACGGTCATTCCGCCATCCGGCATGAATGCCGCGATCACGCCGGCCACGCTCACGGTCACCGGGCTGAGCGCTTCCAGCAAGGTGTATGACGCCACCACGGCCGCCACGCTGACAGGCACTGCCAGCCTCGGCGGCGTGCTGCTGTCCGACGTGGTCACCGTCTCCGGCGGCACCGGCACTTTCGCTGACAAGAACGTGGGCGCAGCCAAGCCCGTCACCGTGACCGGCGTCACGCTCGGTGGTGCCGACGCGGCCAACTACACGGTCACGCCGCCGGTGGGCCTCACGGCCAACATCACGCCGGCCAGCCTGACCGTCACCGGCCTCAGCGCCAGCAACAAGGTCTACGACGCCTCGACGGCCGCCACGTTGAGCGGCACGGCCAGCCTGGCCGGCGTGCTGCTGTCCGATGCGGTCACCGTCTCGGGGGCCGTCGGCAGCTTCGCCGACAAGAACGTGGGCGCAGCGAAACCCGTCACCGTCACCGGCCTCACGCTGGGCGGTGCCGATGCCGGCAACTACACGTTCACGCCGCCGGCGGGCCTGACGGCCAACATCACCCCGGCCAACCTCACCGTCGCGGGCCTGAGCGCGAACAGCAAGGTCTACGACACCACGACCGCCGCCACGCTGAGCGGCACGGCCAGCCTGGGCGGCGTGCTGCTGAGCGACGTGGTCACCGTCTCCGGCGGCGCCGGCAGCTTCGCCGACAAGAACGTGGGCGCGGCCAAGCCCGTCACCGTCACCGGCCTCACGCTGGGCGGCGCCGACGCCGGCAACTACACCTTCACGCCGCCGACCGGCCTGAGCGCCAGCATCACGCCGGCCAGCCTCACGCTCGCCGGCTTCTCGGTCAGCAACAAGGTCTATGACGGCCTGCTGACCACCGGCCACACGGGCACGCCCTTCGTCAGCGGCGTGCTGGGCGGGGACACGGTCACGCTCAGCGGCGTCGGCTTCAGCTTCGCCGACAAGAACGTGGGCGCGGGCAAGCCCGTGTCACTGTCGGCGCACACGCTGGGCGGCGCGGACGCCGGCAACTACCTGCTGACCCCGCCGGTGGGCCTGACCGCGACCATCAGCCCGGCGACGCTGTTCGTGACCGGCCTCGCCGCGAACAACAAGGTCTACGACGCGACCCCCGCCGCCACCCTGGGCGGTACGCCCCTGCTCTCCGGCGTGATCGGTGGCGACACGGTCACCGTGTCGGGCGGCACCGGCAACTTCGCCGACAAGCACGTGGGCGCCGCGAAACCCGTCACGGTGACCGGCGTGACGCTGGGCGGCGCGGATGCCGGCAACTATGTGCTGACGCCCCCCGCGGGCCTCACCGCCAACATCACGCCGGCGACCCTGACCGTCAGTGGGATCAGCGCCGCCAGCAAGGTCTACGACGCCACCCCGACCGCCACGCTGACCGGCACGCCCACCCTGGGCGGCATCCTGCTGTCCGACGTCGTCACCCCCACCGGCGGCACCGGCGCCTTCGCCGACAAGAACGTCGGCACCGCCAAGCCGGTCACGATCAGCGGCCTCTCGCTGTCCGGTGCCGATGCGGGGAACTACACGCTGACCCCGCCGACCGGCGTGACCGCGAACATCACCCCGGCGTCGCTCACCGTGAGCGGCCTGCTGGCCCCCAGCAAGGTCTACGACGCCACCACCGCCGCCACGCTGACCGGCACGCCCACGCTGGGCGGCATCCTGTTGACCGACGTGGTCACGGCCTCGGGCGGCACCGGCAGCTTCGCCGACAAGAACGTGGGCGCCGGCAAGGCGGTCACCGTCTCCGGCGTCGTGCTCGCCGGCGCGGACGCGGGCAACTACACGCTCACGCCGCTGGTCGGCCTGACCGCCAACATCACGCCCGCCTCGCTCACCGTCAGCGGCCTGAGCGCCACCAGCAAGGTCTACGACGCAACGACCGCCGCCACGCTGGGCGGCACCGCCACCCTGGGCGGTGTGCTGCTGAGCGACGTGGTCACCGTCTCCGGCGGCACCGGCAGCTTTGCGGACAAGAACGTGGGCACGGCCAAGCCAGTCGCCGTTTCCGGCATCACGCTCGGCGGCGCGGACGCCGGCAACTACAACGTCACGCCCCCCATCGGCCTGACCGCGAACATCACGCCGGCACCGCTGACCGTGACCGGCCTGAGCGCCGCGAACAAGGTCTACGACGCGACGACCGCCGCCACGCTGAGCGGCAGCGCCACCCTGGGCGGGGTGCTGCTCACCGATGTGGTCACGGCCTCCGGCGGCACGGGCAGCTTCGCCGACAAGAACGTCGGCACCGCCAAGCCGGTCACCGTGAGCGGCATCACCCTGGCCGGCGCAGACGCGGGCAACTACACGCTGACGCCGCCCTCGGGCCTGAGTGCCAACATCACGCCGGCCACGCTCACGGTCAGCGGCCTCACTGCCTCGAACAAGGTCTACGACGGCACGACGGCGGCCACGCTGGCCGGCACGCCCACGCTCGGCGGCATCCTGCTCACCGATGTCGTGACGGCCTCCGGCGGTACCGGCACCTTCGCCGACAAGGACGCCGGCACCGGCAAGCCGGTCACCGTGTCGGGCGTCACGCTGGTGGGTGCCGACGCCGGCAACTACACGGTCACGCCGCCCCTCGGCCTGACCGCCAACATCACGCCTGCCGCGCTCACGCTGACCGCGAACAACCAGACCAAGACCGAGGGCACCACCTTCAACTTCACCGGCACCGAGTTCAGTGCCAGCGGCCTCGTGGGCAGCGAGACAGTGGCCAGCGTCACGCTCGCCAGCACCGGCGCACCGGCCGCCGCCACGCCAGCCACCTATCCCATCACCATCGCCAGCCCGGTCGGCGGCGCCGGGTTTGTGCCCGGCAACTACACGGTGACGCTGGTGCCGGGCGACATGGTGGTGAGTTCGACGCCTGCGCCGACGCCCGCCCCCACACCGGCACCAACTCCGGCGCCGACGCCCGCGCCCACACCGGCACCCACCCCGGCTCCCACGCCGG
>NZ_JAYRZR010000019.1:0-57197 GCF_041916345.1 Ramlibacter sp. | reverse complement strand
CGGCGGCAACATCGAGGAAGCCGCGCAGTACAACGACCACGACACCGGCCTGTTCTTCATGCGCGTGCGCTTCGCCTGCGCGCAGCTCACGGCCGAGGCGCTGCGCGAGCAGCTCGCCGCCTTCGGCGAGCCCCTGCGCATGAACTGGCGGCTGCACGCGAGCGAGCAGCCGATGCGCACCGTGATCTTCGTCAGCCGAGAGGGCCACTGCCTGAACGACCTGCTGTTCCGCTGGAAGAGCGGGCTGCTGCCGCTGGACCTGCGCGCCATCGTCTCCAACCACCGCGACTTCTACCAGCTGGCCGCCAGCTACAACGTGCCCTTCCACCACATCCCGCTCACGAAGGACAACAAGGCGCAGGCCGAGGCCCGGCAGCTGGAGGTGATCGAGGCCGAGGGCGCCGAGCTGGTGGTCCTGGCGCGCTACATGCAGATCCTGTCGGACGGCATGTGCCAGCGTCTGGCCGGCCGCGCGATCAACATCCATCACAGCTTCCTGCCCAGCTTCAAGGGCGCCAAGCCCTACTACCAGGCGCATGACCGCGGCGTGAAGCTGATCGGCGCCACCGCGCACTACGTGACGGCGGATCTGGACGAGGGCCCGATCATCGAGCAGGACGTCGCGCGCGTGGACCACGGCTATACCGTGGAGGACCTTACCGCCACCGGCCGCGACACCGAAAGCATGGTGCTGGCGCGCGCGGTCAAGTGGCACAGCGAGCATCGCGTGCTGCTCAACGGCCACAAGACGGTGGTGTTCCGCTAGCGGCAGCGCAGCGCCTGTGCGATGAACCCGCGCATCCCGCCGATCCAGTGCCTCGTGACCTTCGAGGCCCTGGCGCGGCTGCGCTCCGTGACGGCCGCGGCGGAGGAACTGTGCGTGACGCCCAGCGCGGTGAGCCACCGCGTGCGCCAGCTGGAGCAGGTGCTGGGCACGCGCCTGTTCGGCCGCGCGGACTTCTCCCTCACCACCGACGGCAGCGAGTACCTGGCGCACGTGCGCGAGGGGCTCACGGTGCTGGGGCGCTTCCCGGGCCGTGACGTCGGTGGCGCCAAGCGCAAGTTGCGCGTGGCCGTCACGCCCACCTTCTCGCGCTCGGTGCTGATGCCGCGGCTGCGCGGCTTCATCGAGGCCTACCCGGACATCGATCTCACGCTGCAGGTGTCCATCCCGCTGCTGGACGTGGTGGCGGAAGACGCGGACCTGATGATCCGCTTCGGCACCGGCCGCTATGCCGACGTCGAGTCGACCTGCCTCATGACCGACGAGGTCACGCCGATGGCGGCGCCCTCGTTCATCCGCACCCACGGGCCCTTCGACACGCCCGAGGAGCTGCTGGCCGCCAAGCTGATCAAGAGCCCGCTGGAGCCCTGGCGCACCTGGTTCCTGGCGCATGGGCTGGACGTGCCCGAACCGCCCGAGGGCTCGTCGTTCAACGACATCGGCCTCATGTGCGATGCGGCGGCGCAGGGCCTGGGCATCGCGCTGGTGCGGCTGAAGCTGGGCCATCCCTGGCTGGACAACGGCACGCTGGAGCGGCTGTCGGATCGCAACGTGCCCAGCCCGCATGCGCACTACCTGTGCTGGCGCACCGGCGTCATGGACCGCTGGGAGTGCGCGGCCTTCGCCGACTGGCTGAAGAAGAGCCTGGTGTAGCGCCGCGCCTGCGTGGAGGTCCCGATTGCACCGGGCCCTGGGTTCGATGTTACAAACCGGTGCCGCCCGCGCACGGGCATAGGAGGGAGCTTGCCGACCGAGCCGTTCTCGCGCCTCGAACTGGGGCTGGGCGTTGTGCTGGCCGTCGGGCTGGCCGCCTGGACGGCGCTCGGCTGGGGCGGTCTCTCGTTCGCGCTCGTCACGGCTTCGCTGCTGCTCGCCGCGGCGAGCTACTGGTCCTGCGGCGTGCTGTACGGCACGTCCGCCGCGCGACGCTTCCTCGCCTGCGGCGTGGTGCTGGGCTGGCTGGCCGAAGAGGCCGGCGCCACGATGGGCTGGCTGTTCGGCTCGTACACCTACACCGAGGTGCTGGGCCCGAAGCTGGGCGCGGTGCCGATGGTGATCCCGCTGATGTGGTTCGGCCTCTGTCATGTGGGCTGGGTGCTCGCCTGCCTGTTGCTGTGGCGTGCGCCGGTCGCGCCGCGCTGGGGCTGGCCGGCGGGGGTGCTCACCGCCGTGCTGGCTGCCCTGCTGGTGACGGCGTTCGACCTGGGCGCGGACCCGTACTTCGTCTACGTGCTGCAGGCCTGGATCATGACGAAGAAGGATGGCGGCTGGTTCGGCGAGACGATCCGCGGCTTCGAGGGCTGGCTGATCGTGAGCTTTGCCATCGTCTGCCTGTTCCAGCTCTGGGCGCGACCGGTGCTCGCGGCCGTTGCGTTGCCGCGCCTGCATCGCGCGGCCCTGCTGCCGGTGGGGCTGTACGCGGGGTTCATCGCCTTCCAGATCACGCAGGCGCAGCCCATCGCGCTGCGCGTGGTCGCGTTCTTCGCCATGGGCATTCCGGCGCTCGTGGCCGCGGTGGCCTGGCACCTGTGGACCCACACCCCCGGAGAGACTTCATGACGACACCGGACGCCGCGCACTGGCAGGCCATGGGCCGCACGGCGGACCCGCTGGCGGACCGCACGGTCGCCGTGCTCGTCGGCCCGTGGACCGATACGGACGGCGCGGTCAGCGGCCCGGGCGCGGCACGTCTGGCCGCGGCCACGCGCCTCATGGCCACGTGGACCACCAACGCCAGCCTGGCGGACTGGGCGCCGCCACCCGATGCGGATCCCGAGGTGGCGGCGATCCTGGCCGCCTATCTGGATGAGGGCCGCCGCCTGCCCGAGTGGGTGCGCCCGGCCGACATCGAGCGGGCCGAGGCGCTGTTCATGGCCTACGGACCGTTGTCGTGCACCCTGCTCTTCTGCGCCAGCCTGCCGGAATGTTACGTTTTGCCACATCTGGCGGAAGTGCTTCACGCCGCCGGACAACTGGAAGCCCACACCGAGCACCGGATCCGCCAGACTGCGGCCATGGTGTTCCCCGTGATGATGAAGGGCGGCCTGCTGCAGCCCGATGGCTGCGGCGTGGCGCAGGTGCTGAAGGTGCGCCTGATCCACGCCACCATTCGCCATCTCATCCTGCGCGGCGAGCCGGGCACGGTGCACGGGGAGGTCGGCGCGCGGCCCCACCCCGGCCCCCGCGCCAGCATGCACCAGGCCCTGGTGGCCCACGGCTGGAGCGTGGCGCGCCAGGGCGTGCCCTGCAGCCAGACCGAGCTGGCCTACACCCTGCTCACCTTCCACTACGTCTTCCTGCGCGGCCTGCGCCAGCTGCACGAGCCGATCCCGCCCGAGGACGAGACCGCGTTCCTGCACGCCTGGAACGTGGCCGGCCATGTACTCGGCATCCGCAGCGAGCTGATGCCGGCCGACATGGCCGAGGCCGAGCGCATGTTCGAGACCATCCAGGCGCTCACGCTGGCGCAGCCGGCCCGCCGCGACGTGCGCCCCGGCCTGGGCCGTGCACTGATGGACGCCATGGCCCGCTCGATCCGCGTGCCCGTGCTGCGCAGCCTGCCGGTGCCGATAACCCGCTGGCTGGTCGGCCCGGCGACGGCCGCCGCCATCGGCGCCGACGAGCGGGTCGGCCTGCCGGCGCGCATGCTGTTCGCAACGGGCCTGGCCCTCACCCGCGGGGTGGATGGCCTGCTGCGCATCGTGTGGCCGCGTTTCTCGCTCGTGCGCCTGTTCACGCGGGCCGTGGGCTACCACCTGATGTCACGCTTCCTGCTCGACCAGACCCGGCCGCTCAACCTGCCGCAAGCCCTGCTCGATCCGATGCACGACACCATCGCCGGCTGGCACCAGGATCCGCACGCGCCCCGCTGGGCCCATCACCTGGAAGACCGGCTGACCACCGTCGGTCCGTGGAAGGCCGTCCGGTGAACTTCATCCGGGCCCTCGCGATGGTCCTGCTGGCCGTGTTGTGGATGCAGCCGGCGCTGGCCGAACCGCCCGAAGGCGACATCACTCTGCGGGCCCGCTACTGGATCGATCCGACCGGCCAGGCCGACATCCGCCAGGCTGCGGCGGACCCGGCCCGTCTGCAGCCCTTCGATCGCTACCAGTCGATTCCGCTGGGCAGCGGCGCCTTGTGGATGCGCTTCGACCTGCCCGCCCTGGACGCGAGCCAGCGCTGGTACCTGCTGCTCACGGGCGCGGCGTTCCTGAACCGCGCCATGTTGTACACGCAGGCGCCGGATGGCAGCTGGGTGGTGCAGCGCGCAGGCGACCATGTGCCGGTGGCGCAGTGGAGCCTGCCGCACTTCGCGCCGCTGCTCGCCGCCCCCACGGCGGAGGCACAGGCCGTCTGGCTGCGCCTGGAGAACCACCCTGCGCCCGCCAGCCCGTTCGTGCAGCTGCTCACCGAGTCGAGCCTGCAGGAGAAGTCGCGCTGGACGCTGATCCTGGTGGGCGGCTACATCGGCTTCGGGTTGCTGGTCTTCGTGGTGGGCCTGATGCACGCGCGGCTGTACGGTGACCGCGCCTTCCATGCCTACTGCGCGTACGTGGCCTGCATGCTGCTGTTCCAGCTGTCCTTCACCGGCATGGGCGGGTTGCTGCTGTGGCCGCAGTGGGCGTGGTTCAACGATGCCGCGCCGGCGCTGTTCATGCTGAACATGGTGGCCTCGGGCATCTGGTTCATCCGCGAGGCCACCGCCCTGCCGCGCCACAGCCGCCTGGCGGATCGCGGCGCGCTCGCCTTCTCGCTCTTCGGGCCGCTGTTCTCCGTCGCCTACGTGCTGCTGAACAACGGCGTCACCTATGCCGTGCTCAACGTCTACGGCCTGCTGTCGGTGGTGCTCAGCATCACGCTGTGCCTGTGGACGTGGCGGCGCGGCGAGGCCTACTCCGGCTGGCTGTTCCTGGGCTTCCTGCCCATCCACCTGACCTACCCCTTCCCCGCCCTGCGCGCCGCCGGCGTGCTGCCCGACAGCTGGCTCACGCAGTACGCGGTGCTGATCGGTTCGGCGCTGGAGATCCCGCTGCTGCTGTTCATCCTGCACAGGCGCGCCAAGGACTTCAGCGAGAACCGCGTGCGGCTGCGCGCACTGGACAGCACCGACCCGCTGACGGGCCTGACCATCGCGCCAGTGCTGCGCCTGCGCGTGCGCGATGCCCTGCGGCGCGCGCGCCGCTCGGGCCACCGCTGCACTGTGATGCTGGTCGAACTGGCCAACCACGCCGACATCGTGGCCGACGAGGGGCGCGAGGCCGGCGACCGCGCCCTGGTGGTGGCCGCTTCGCGGCTGTCGGGCGTGGTGCGCGAGGTGGACACGGTGTGCCGCATCGAGGACACCCGCTTCGCGCTGCTGCTGGAGGGCCCGCAGCCCGACGACGCCCGGCGCCAGCTCGCCCAGCTGATCGTCGCGCGCGGCCTGGAGCCGGTGCCGCCGCTGCCGCCCCACCTGAGCCTGCGCTTCCGCGTCGTCTCGGCCTGGGTGCCGGACGGCACCATGGCGCTGGCGGAGGACGGCACGGCCGATGAACAGCGCCTGCTGCTGCGGCTGCAGCTGGCGCTGGACCGCGTGCTGGAGAGCGGCCGAAAAGTCGTGCACCACCTGGCCGCCGACCCCGCGGACCGCGAAAACCCCCCATCGGATGCGCCGGAGTCGACGTTGCCGTGATCCTGCGGCCACCCGGCGTCGATTCCTTCACGGCCCCGAAACGACCAGTCCGCCTCGTTCTTGTACGGATGAGCTGACTCCGCTACAACGGCGCTGATGGGGACGGCATCCGTCTCGCCCCCCGCCACGACCGCAAGGAGACAGCATGCATGCAGGCTTCAGTGACCTCTCCCCTCCCCGGCGCCCGGCACGCTGGCGCCGTCTGGTCGCCGCGGCCCTGGCCTTCACGCTGAGCCTGCCCGGCCCGATGGCGACGTGGGCCGCCAACCATCCGCTGACGCACCTGCCGGATGTGAACACCATCAACTATGTGGTGAACGTCGACTGGGACTTCGACAACCCGCCGACGCAGGTGGGAAACCCCGCGCAGCGGCTGGATCGCGACTACATCACCCAGGTCCTGCGCAGCTTCGCGCAGACGAAGTTCACCATGACCGAGGGCCGGCACCGGGTCGGCGCGATCCATGTGTACGGCAACCGCCGCTTCGGCGACAACGTGGACATCCGCCTGATCAACACCGACGGCCGCTCCTCGGCGCACGTGGCCGGTTGGGGCCAACGGGGATCGACCAGCTACAACCACCTCACCTTCGAGGGCCGGCCGGAGACCGTGTTCCAGCTCGGTCGGGTGATCGCCCACGAGATCGGGCACTACACCTACGGCCTGTATGACGAGTACCGGGAGGCCGGCACGCCGCTGAACCTGGCCGCGCGCGGCGCCCCTTCGGAGGTCGACACCGCGCGCAACTCGATCATGAACGACCATCTGCAGTGGGCCACCCTCTCCACGCCCGCCGACTACGCGGACCCCTCCCAGCGCCAGACCGCGCAGGCGCGGGTCTACGCGACCCGCCCGGACCAGTCAGGCGGCTCTGCCTGGGAGACCCTCACGCGGCCAGCGGCGCAGGATCCCGAGGCCGTGCGCGGCGCGCGCACCTTCTTCGAGGCCTTTGCCGGCATCGATCCGGCGACCTTGAGGCTCACACAGCCCACGGCCGGGTTCGACGCCGCGCTTCAGATCGTGTTTGTCCCCAACCCGGTGTTCCGTGACGTGATCGTGCTGGACCGCACGTTGCCCGCCGAACGGTACAGCCAGCTCATCCAGGCCGTCCGTGCCGTGGTGAGCCAGGCGGGTGCGGACACGCAGTTCGGCATCGTCGTCTCGCCACCCGTGGGCAGCGAGGCCGTCGTGGCGCTGACCACGGCGAACGACGAGGGCAAGCGCAGCGTGCTCGCGGCCCTGGACAGCGTGACGCCCACCGCGGGCGCCTTCGATGCGACCACCGCCTTCAACCAGGCGATCGGGCTGATCCGGGGCGCCCGCCAGCCGGGCGACGTGGCCACCGTGCACCTGCTCACGGGCTCCGAGACCAGCGTCCCCCAGGAAGTGCAGGCCACCGTGCGCGGGGCGCAGGTGGTGGTCAACGCACTGGGGCTCACGGGCGGCAGCGGCGTCTTGCGGGCGGCCATCCGGGAGCGCGCGCTCAAGGCCTCCGTTTCGGGTACGGCCATCAACCTGTCGCAGCTGGCGCTCGCGTCCGGTGGCGCGTACAACGCCTCGCGGGACGGCGCGGACGCCGCGCGCGACCTGCTGCGGGGCATCAAGGAGGCCCATGCCCAGGCCCACGCCATCCTGCAGATGGACGGGTCCGATCCCCTGCCGGCCGGCGGACGCGTCGAGCGATCCGTCCGGGTGGCCTCCGGCACCGCGGACGGCAATGTGCAGATCGACCTCTTCTTCGATCCCGCAGACGCGTCGGCGCTGAGCTTCAGCCTGGTGCACCCTTCCGGGCAGGTCATCACGCCCGGCACCCTGCCGCAGGGCGTGCAGTTCGATCTGGACGCGGCGGATGGCGTGGCGAGCTTCCTGCTCGAATCGAGCCTGGCCAGCCGCGCCGGCAACTGGAAGGTGGCCGTGCAGGCCTCGCGCGCCATGAGCGATGGGATCGGACTCGACGTGAGGTCCGACTCGGCCATCGTCCTCGCCGGCGCGGTGAGCGGTGGCACGGCCGGCGCCGCGGGCGCACCGGTCCTGCGCGTGCGCCTGGGGGGCGAGAAGAGCATCCGCGATGCCGTGGTCACCGCCGACATCTACCAGGAGGACGGCTCGCTGGCCCTGGGCGGTGTGGAACTGCGCGACGACGGAACCGCCCCGGACGACCGTGCCGGAGACGGCCTCTATGCCGTGAGCCTGGCCGGCCGGCTGCCAGCGGGCGAGTACTTCGCGATCGTCGAGGCGCGCACGACCGCTGCCTCGCGCATCGCCAGCCTGGGCGCCCTCATCAAGGGCGCCCGCAACGAGGAAGCGCCGGTGGATCTGCTGGTCCGCGTGGCCGAGGTCGTGTTCGCGCTGGACAGCGCGGCACCCGGCGTGATGCAGGCGGCCCCGGGCGGCGGCTCGACGCCAGCCGCTGACGCGACGGACGGCGGCGGCGGCTGCGTCGCCACCACGACCGGGCGCGATGGCAGCCTGGCCCTGCTGCTCGCACTGGCGCTCGTGGGCATGGCCTTGCGGCGCCGGGCGCTGGCCCGGCCGTGAACCTGGGCGCGGCACGGCCCTGGGCCGCGCTGGGTGGGATGGCGGCGCTGGCGCTGCCGGGCGCCTGGCTGGCCCATGCCGCGCTGGGCCTCGCGTTGCGGCCTGAAGGCGGGTGGGCCTGGGCCTGGGCACTGGCCGTCGCGCCGCTCATCGAGGAGGCCGTGCTCCGCCCCCTGCTGCAGCAGGGCCTGTGGGACCGGATGCAGGCGTTGACCCGACCTGCTGCAGCGTGGCCAGGCCATGCGGCCAATCTGTTCAGCGCCCTGGCGTTCGTTGCGCTGCACGTGCCGGGCCGCGGCTGGGATGCCCTGTGGTGGCTCGCCCCGGCCGTCCTGCTGGGCGAGGCATGGCGACGCCACCGCAGCCTCGCCGCGTGCGCGGGCCTGCATGCGTGGTTCAACCTCTGCCTGGCCGGGGTCAGCCGCGCCTGAGCGAAATTTGCGCGGGGCGTGAAAAGCGTTCATCCGCCGGCCACGCACGAGTGGCCCCGAGCGTGCCATCATCCCGGACCATGAACGCCCCGCTCGAACCCGCCGTGGCCCGACGCGCCGAGAGACAGGCGCAGGTGGTCAGCGCCCTCAAGCCCGTGCTGCCCGCGCACGCCCTGATCTGGCAGCCCGAGGACACCACGCCCTATGAGTGCGATGGCCTCACCGCCTACCGGCAGCGGCCGCTGGTGGTGGCACTGCCCGAGACCGAGGCGCAGGTGCAGGCGGTGCTGAAAGCCTGCCACGGCATCGGCGTGCCGGTGGTCGCGCGGGGTGCGGGCACCGGCCTCTCGGGTGGCGCGCTGCCCCACGCGGACGGCGTCACGCTGTCGCTGGCACGCTTCAACCGCATCCTGAAGCTCGATCCGGTGGCGCGCACGGCGCTCGTGCAGTGCGGCGTGCGCAACCTCGCCATCAGCGAGGCGGCCGCGCCGCACGGCCTTTACTACGCACCGGATCCCTCCAGCCAGATCGCCTGCACCATCGGCGGCAACGTGGCCGAGAACTCCGGCGGCGTGCACTGCCTGAAGTACGGGCTGACGCTGCACAACGTGCTCAAGGTGCGCGGCTACACCGCGGACGGCGAGCCCCTCACCATCGGCGGCGACGCACTCGACGCCCCCGGCCTGGACCTGCTGCCGCTGGTGGTGGGCAGTGAAGGCATGCTGGCCGTCGCCCTGGAGGTGACGGTGAAGCTGGTGCCGCGCCCGCAGCTCGCCCGGTGCATCATGGCCAGCTTCGACGACGTGCGCCGCGCGGGTGACGCGGTGGCGGCCGTCATCGCCGCCGGCATCATCCCCGCCGGGCTGGAGATGATGGACAAGCCCATGACGGCCGCGGTGGAGGACTTCGTGCACGCCGGCTACGACCTCACCGCCGAGGCCATCCTGCTGTGCGAGAGCGATGGCACGCCGGAAGAAGTGGAAGAGGAGATCGGCCGCATGAGCGAGGTGCTGCGCGCGGCCGGCGCCACGGCCATCGCGGTGAGCCGCGACGAGGCCGAGCGGCTGCGCTTCTGGAGCGGGCGCAAGAACGCCTTCCCTGCCTCCGGCCGCATCAGCCCGGACTACATGTGCATGGACTCCACCATCCCGCGCAAGCGCCTCGCGGACATCCTGCTGGCGATCCAGGAGATGGAGAAGAAGTACGGCCTGCGCTGCGCCAACGTCTTCCACGCCGGCGACGGCAACCTGCACCCGCTGATCCTGTTCGATGCCAACGACCCCGACCAGCTGCACCGATGCGAGCTGTTCGGCGCCGACATCCTGGAGACCAGCGTGGCCATGGGCGGCACGGTGACGGGCGAGCACGGCGTGGGCATCGAGAAGCTCAACTCGATGTGCGTGCAATTCAGCGCCGAGGAGCGCGAGCAGCTGTTCGGCGTGAAGCGCGCCTTCGACCCGCAGGGCGTGCTGAACCCGGGCAAGGTCATTCCCACGCTGCAGCGCTGCGCCGAGTACGGGAAGATGCTGGTGCGCGGCGGGCAGCTCGCCCACCCGGAGCTGCCGCGGTTCTGATCCGGCCCTGATGCGGCATGCACCCTGCCGTTCGGCGGGGCGCATGCCGAGGGTTCGTCAGGCGCGCTTCACTGCGAGGGCTTGCACTGCGTGCCGGTGACGACGATGTCGTCCTTGCCGATGCCGTCCTTCTTTTTCTTGTCGTCGTCTTCCTGCTTGGTCGCCTCCTGGACGAACAGCTTGGCGAAGGTCACGACCTGGTTGTCCACCTGCTGGATGGACTCCACCACCTCAGGCGCCGAGACAGGCGGCTGCGAGGGTGCCGGGGTGGGCGCCGGCGCCGGTGAAGGCGAAGGTGCCGGAGGCGGCGGTGGTGGCGGCGGCGGTTCCGGTGCGGGTGCCGGCGCGGGCGGGGGCGGTGCAGGCACGGGCGCCGGCGCGGGGGGGGGGGGGCGCGGCGGCGCGGGCGAAGGCGCCGGCGTTGGGGCTGGCGCCGGCACGGGGGCCGGCGGTGGCGGAGGCGGCGGCACCG
Organism: Ramlibacter sp.; assembly: GCF_041916345.1. Taxonomy (GTDB): domain Bacteria; phylum Pseudomonadota; class Gammaproteobacteria; order Burkholderiales; family Burkholderiaceae_C; genus Ramlibacter. Next base: position 46,506 of record NZ_JAYRZR010000019.1, on the reverse strand, counting down.
GCGCGTTGACCGTCGCGACAATGGAGCCGAGCGCGATCGTCATGCCAACCACGTTGCCAGGGTTCAGGACTGGCGTGTCACCCGTGGTTGTGCCCGTGAGCAGCGTGTAGTTCGCGTTCGGCGGCTGCACGATGGCGTTGGCCACCACGTTGCTGGTCTGCGGCGCCACGGGGAAGCTGGTGTTGCCAGTGACCGAGATCGAGTCGTTGGACGCCCCGTTGAAGTCGAAGTGCAGCGTGGCGCCGTTCAGCACGTCGAGGTTGCCGCCGACGGTCATGCTCCCCACGCCACCGATGCCCCCCGGCGCGAGCGTACCGGCGAGCACCACGTCGGTCGGGGCAGAGATGACGCCCGTGGCGCCGACCGTGCCCCCCCCCGAACCCAATGTGGCGGATGAGAAGCCAGCGGCCCACGACAGGCCGCCGCCTGTGATCGTGGCGTTGCGCAGATCGAGCACGGCGCCGGGGCCAGGGTTGCTGAAGCTGGCCGAACCTGCGGTGATGTCGTGCACGAGCAATGAGGGCCCGGTGCTCACCAGGTAGACGCCCCCCGCGCTGGGTGCAAGGATCTTCATGCCCCCCGGCGCCGTCACGGGCAAGGGTGTCGCCGGCGCGCCGATGCCACCGGTCGTCGAGGCGAGGTACATCGTGCCGCCGCTGGTGGCCCCGCTACCGGTGCTGACAATGGACCCTGCCTCGATCGAGACGCCTGCGGTGCCGAAGGTCAGGCCGGTGGCGGTGCTGCCGGCATTGGCCTGGGCCAAGTGGAGTGCGCCTGCCCCCTTGTAGCTGACCGTCCCGTTGGCATCCAGCTGCAGGCTCGTCGTGCCCGTGTTGGCATTGACGATCGAGATGTTGCCGCCACTGGTGGCGAGCGCCGACAGGCCAGTCATGCTGTTGCCAGGCTCGTTGAGCACCACGCTCTGGCCAACGCCCGGCGACAGCGTGACCGCGCCGCCCACGAGCGGGCTGCCCGCGAGCTGGGTGATGCCGCCGGCGCCAGACAACAGGCTGATCGACGCGGTCGAACCCCCTGCGGCATTGATGCCGGAGACCACATCCACCGCACCGATGGTGATGGGCCCCATGTTCGCCATCTGGAACAGGGTGGTGGCATTGCCGCTGATCGCGCCGATGCTGTTGTTGGTGGCCATCAGGCTCACCGAGCCGGCATCGGCGTTCAGGCCGGCCACGCTCAGGCCCGAGGTGGGCACCTGGGTGATGGAAGCGGAACTGGCCTGGATCAGGCTCAGCTGAGGTGCGGCGATGCCCATCGGGGTGCCACTCTCCAGCGTGATGCCGCCACTCATGTCGCTGCGGCCGACCACGATGACGCCGGCCGTGATGTTGTTCAGCTCGGTGGACGTGAGGTTCAGCCGGCCCGTCTCGACCATGCCTCCCAGCGCAATGGGGCGCGTGAGCGTCTTGGGCAGGATCACCGCGCGCTTGGCGCCCGCATTGACAGTGCCCGCCAGGTCCATCGAGTCGGCCGTGAGCATGACGCCGTCCATGCCCGCGCTGGCCGTGGCGTTGACGGCGGCGCCAGAGACGAGAAGGATGCCGGGCATCGGCTCAGGGGCAGGCGCTGTCGTGCGCGCCTCGAGGTTGGCCATGCCGGCGGTCGCGGTGACCGTCGTCGCGGTCAGGTTCAGGTCACCGTTTTCGGCCGTCAGGATGACACCGTTGGCGCCCGTGAGCGTCTGGTTCACGAGCACGAGCGCAGGCGAGCCGGAACCCAGCGAGGTGCGCCCGCCAATATCGAGCGTGCCGCCGCTGACCGAGCCGGCCACGCTGCCCATCACCAGGCCATACGAGGCGGAGCCGCTCTCGCCCTTGATCTCCACCGATCCGGCGCCGGCGGCAATGGTCGTGCCATCCAGATACACGCCCTCGGCCGTCAGGGTGGGACTGCCGCCATGGATGACGACGTTGCCACCACCGGTGAGCAGGGAGGTGGTCCCACCGATGATCCGCTGGCTGCTGGTCATGTTCAGCGTGCCACCGCCTGTGTTCAGCCCAAACGATTGCAGGTCGATACCGGTGGAGCCGCCCGATGTGCCCGTCACGCTCACATTGCCCGCGCCGGTGCGCGTGAGGCTGGCATAGGACAGCTCGACGCCTGGGCCGCTGGTGCCGGTCCCCATGATCGAGAGCGGCCCGCTGCCCGTCACGGTCGTGCTGTACAACGTGACACCCGCCGCCAGCGAACCCAGCGACACGTTTTCGCCGGTGACCGTGGCGCCACTGGAGGACGAGATCGTCACCGGGCCGTAGAGGTTGACGCCATGGCCGCCATCGCTGCGGCCCATGATGTTCACGCCACCGCCACTGGAGGCAATGGTGCTCGAATCGATCGCCACGCCTTCATAGCCGAAGGGAGGGGCGAGCGTTGCACCGCCACCGACGTTGATGTTGCCGGCAGCCTGCAGGCTGCTGAAGGTCAGGTAGACGCCGCCTTGCGGCGCACTGACGGTGACCGGGCCTGCACTGCTGGAGACGGAGACGCCGTCGAGCACGATGTCACCCTGGACGCCCGTCAGGCTCACCCCATCGGTGCCATTGAGCGTCTCATCGTAGAGGTCGATGGCCGTGCAGCCGCACACCGAGTTGCCGGTGATGTTGATGTTCTTCGCGGTGTAGGTCAACCCACCGGTATACCCGTCGATGTAGACGGCGGGTCCCGCCCCGTTGGTGGTGCCGCTGATCGACAACGTGCCGTTCGGCGCGATGCCGTCGGACTGGTAGAGGGAGACCGCCGTCCCCGTGTAGGTGGGACCACCCCCGGTGATGGTGATGTTGCCCCCGGTGCTGCCGAAGGTGGCGTTGTCGCCATCCACGCCGCTCGGCCGTGCGCCGCCATTGCCGGCGCCGATGATCAGGTTTCCGGAGCCGGCCTGCAGGTGCGAGTAGCTGACCTGCACGCCGATGCCCGACGGGGTGTCGGTCAGGCCCTGCACGTTGATGGTGCTGCCGCTGATCATCGAGCCACTGCCGATGTTCACGGCCGTGCCCGTGGCCGTGTCGCCCGAGATGGCGACAGTGCCCGCTGGCGCACTGATGGTCGCCGTCAGCAGCTGCACCGGGGTGGTCCCGTTGTACGTGGGCCCGCCGCCGGTGATGGTGACGTTGCTGGCGGTGCTGCTGATGGATGAGCTCGCCACGTAGACGCCGGACTTCACGCCCGAGAGGTCACCCGTCAGGCTGACGCTTCCACCCCCGGCCTGCAGCGTGGAGCCGCCGCCGACATACACACCCGGCAGGCTGGTGCCATAGGTGGTGCCGACGATGGGGATCGAGTTGCCGATGAGCGTGGCGCCATTGAGGTGCACGCCCTTGTAGTCCTGCGAGAAGCCGGTCAGGCTGATGGTGCCGGCGGTGCCGGCGTTGATGGTCGTGCCGAGCACCTCGACACCCGCGCCTGTCACGTAGGGGATGCCGAACACCTGCACGTTGCCGCCGCTGGTGGAGATCGGATGCTGGATGACCACGTTGCTCTGGTTGGCCGCCAGCGTGACGCTTCCGCCCGCCGTGGTGATCGGGCCGGGATGGATCATCTGCGTGGGCGAGGCCACGGTCGACATGGTGACGATGCCGGCGCCGCTGGTGCGCACGCCCACGCCATTCATGTTGATGCCGGCGCCGCTCGGGCCATTGGTTTCCAGCTGGAACGAGGCCCCTGCGAACAGCGTGATCTCGTTGCCCGTGAACGTGCCCGAGGTGGTGATGCTGTTGGACGCCTGCAGGAAGACGTTGGCGGCCACGCCCTCGAGTTCGGATTCGTAGACGGTGGTCAGCGGATCCGCCGCGAAGACGGAGCCGGCCGATCCCACCGAGCTGCCCATGAAGGTGCCCGTGCCGTCGGACGCGCTGTCGCCCGTGCCACCCTGGATGACGATGTCCGTCGGGTCCAGCAGCAGATTGCCTATGCGGCCCTTGGGCGCCGACAGGTCGGCCGTCCCGCGGAACTGCAGATCGCCCTTGCCGGAGACTTCGGCCTTGCCGCCGTTGCCGCCTTGCGCGCCGCCGCGCGCCTGGATCGCGCCCGCGAACTGCGTGCTGCCATCGGCCCACACGACCACCGTGCCGCCATCGCCCTGATCGCCCGCATTGGCCTTGAGCTGGGCGCCCGCCTCCACCGTGGTGGTCTGAGCATTGGTGACGCGGGCATCCTGGCCCTGCCAGCCGCCGCCCACCAGGATCTCGCCGCCGCCGCGGGCGCCACTCGCCTCGATCACGGCGCCGCTGCGCAGCATGACCTTGCTGGCCGTGGCCTGGATCTGGCCGCCCAGCTCACCGCGCGTGGCGGACACCGAGCCATCGATCTCCGCCAGCTCGCCGCCCTTCAGCACCACCTTGCCGCCGTCGACCGATGCGGCGCTGGCGCTGATCAGGCCCGAGTGCTTCAGCGTGCCGGCGAAGATGCCCACCGCGTCGCCCTTCAACTGCCCCAGGTTCACCGCCTCGCCGCCCGCGGCCACCTCCAGCCGGATGCCCTCCAGGCCCCGGCCCGTGATCTCCACCTTCTGCCCCGCCGCCAGCACCGTGGCGCCGCCTTCGCTGCGGATCACCGCCTCCGCGCCCGTCTGCACGTTCGGCGCGATCAGCACCACATCCCCCGAGCGCGCCACGATCTGACCGGCCACGCTCAGCGCACCGCCGCCGCCCTCACCGAACAGCAGCCGCCCGGCCAGTGCATCGGCATCGCTCATCTTCAGCGTGGAGGCCGTGAAGCCCGCGGTGTCCACCACCGCGCCCGCCCCCACGGCGATGCCCGCCGGGTTCACCAGCACCAGCCGGCCGTTGGAGCTCAAGGTGCCGAAGATCGCCGACGGGTCGTTGCCCACCACCCGGTTGATCGAGGTGCTGGTCGCGTTGGGTTGCGCGAAGTGCGTGACGCTGCCGCCCGGCACCGAGAAGCTCTGCCAGTTGATGGCCGAGTGGTTCGTGCCCGCGCCGTTGCCGGTGGTCACCAGCAGGTTGGCGCCGCTGCGCTGCAGGCTGGCCGTGCCGTGGATGGCCTGCGCGCCCGCGGGCTGCGCCCACGCCTGCGGCAGCCAGCCGCTGAAGGCCGCCGCCACGGCCAGCGCGGCGCCGGCGGGCCGGAAGCCGGCCGCCGCCGGCGAAGGCGCTGGGGTCGTGCGGCCGCGGAGTTGCGTCTGGCTGGTGCTGCTGCGAATCGTCTTCTTCATGGTCCCTGCCATCGTGTCATGCACGCATAGGGGGCCGCGCGAACGGCCCGACGCCGCAACCCGGTGCGGATTGCGGCAGATGGATCAATCCCCCGTGCGGCCGACGGCAAGGCAACTGCATCAGTTGCCCCCCGATGGCCGGCACTGGGTGTCGGTCAGGACGATGTCGTCCTTGCCCTTCTTCTTTTCATCCTCTTCCTCCTGGCGGCTTGCCTCCTGGACGAAGAGTTGCGCGAACAGCACCACCTGGTTGTCCACCTGCTGCTGAGCCGGGGCCTGGGCAGGCGGCGATGGAGCCGGCGTTGGCGCGGGCGTTGGCGCCGGCGTGGGGGCCGGACTCGGCGCAGGCGGAGGCGGCGGTGGCGGCTCGGGAGCCGGCACCGGTGGGGCGGGCGACGGCGGCGCCGGACTGGGCGGCGCCGGGCTCGGCGGTGCGGGCGTGGGGGCGGGCGTCGGGGCTGGAGGCTCCGGGGCCGGGGCCGGCGCGGCCGGCGGCGGATACGGCGCGTTCGCCGTGAGGACCAAGCCGGTCCCGGTGAACGACACGTCGAACTGCGAGACGTTCAAGGTCGGCAGCACGGTGGCATCCAGCGTACCCGCCTGGATCATGTTGAGCGCATTGCCGGTAGCCAGGGTGGCCCCGGAGAGGTAGTTGATCGCGATCGAGCCACCGGTGACGGCGGTGCCCGTGACGCTGAGCACGTCGAAGCCGCTGTTGTTGGCCACGTCGACCGCCAGCACCGAGCCGGGCTCACTGACGAAGCCACCGTTGATGGTGAGGGTGCCCACGGTGCCGGCGCCGCCCGGTTGCACCGTGCCCGAGTTGCTGATGCCCCCCGCTCCGCCATCCACCAGGATGGTGCCCGTTCCGGTCAGGACGCCGCCTGCAGCATTGCTGAACGTGGTGCCGCCGAAGGCGAGCGCCGCCCGCTCCAGCGGGCCGCCACCAGGCCCGACCTCCAGCGTGGACCCTGTGCCTACACGGACGGTGCCGTTGTTGGTGAGGAAACCTGGCGCGACCAGCGTGGCGCCGGCCTGAACGTCGATCAGGCCCTGGTTCAGGGTGACGGTGGCGTAGACGGGCGCCGCCTGCGCATTGAGCGTACCGCCGGCAAGGTTCTCCACCGGCATGGGGTACTGGGAATCCCCGAGATAGGCACCCGCCCCCTGCAGGTTGACCACGCCGCTGTTGCGGAACACGCCGACGCCATAGGAGTAGACACCCGCGTTCGCGGCGACGTTGACGGTGCCCGTGTTCGTCCAGATGGCATCGAGCTCCACATCGCCCGCCACGTTCACCGTGCTACCGGCCGTGCTCAGGATGCCCGTGGCACCGTCCGCGGCGTACGCCAGCGTGTCCCCGTTGAGGCCGCCCCAGCCGCCCGCAGCGCCCAGGCTGGGGGAATTCATCGTGACCGTGCCGCCCACGGCACTGATGGTGATCTGCCCGCCCGCGCCGCCCGCGCCGCCGAGGCCGGTGCCGACGCCGGCACCGCCGTCACCGCCATGCGCGCCCAGGCTCACGTTGTTCAGCACCACGTTGCCCGCGGTGGCCGTGAGCGTGATGGATCCGCCATTCCCGCCTTTGCCACTCTTGCCAGCGGTGTTGGCGCTGCGGCCGATGCCGCCGTCGGCAATGACTTCGATGTAGTCCGGCAGCGTGAGATCGCCCGTGCTGGTACGCGTGATCTGGATCACGCCGCCATTGCCGCCATCACCGCCCGGCCCCTCCGTGACCGGATACGCACCCCAGCCACCTTCCACGCTGAAGCCGCCGTACACCCCCAGGCTGCCGCCAAAGCTGACCTGGATCGATCCGCCGTTGCCACCGCTGGCACCCAGACTGGCGCCGTCACTGCCCTCCGCGGAGAACCAGGAGCCGGTCAGGTCCTGGGCCGCGTTGATCTGGATCACCCCGCCGTTGCCGCCGGGTGAGCCATTGCCGCCATCGACCTCGACGCCACCCGCGCCCAGCGACACGCTGCCCCCGCTGGAAGCCAGCGTCACCGCACCGCCTTGCCCGCCAGGCCCGGCGGTGGAATCACCACCGCGTGCGTTGGCTGCGTTGCCATAGCCCAGGAAGGTGATGGGGCCGGACGCGTTGACTCTGATCGCGCCGCCGTTGCCACCCGAGCCCACACCCGTGTTGCTGTCACCGCCATGGGCCTCCAGCCAGCCGAGCGTGGCAGAACCCCCAGGCGTCTGCACCTGGATCGAACCGCCCGGCCCACCCGAGACGCCGGAGCCACCGGGCACCGAGATGTAGGCACTGGAGCCGAGCACCACGTTGCCGGCGGTGCTGTTGAGGATGATGTTGCCGCCCGAACCGCCGGACGGAGACCCGACCGACGACGCATAGGCCGTGCCGCCATAGGCGCTGAGGTAGAGCTCGCTGCTGGCGCCGGTGATGTCACGATGGGCCGAAATCTGCAGGACGCCACCCGAGCCGCCATTGCCGGACGCGATGCTGGCGCCCGCATAGGCATCGCCACCCGAGACGTCGATGTCGCCGACGACCACGTTGCCCTTGCCCACGGCCGCGCCCGGCGCGGAAATCGTGACGGCGCCGCCGCTGCCGCCGGCACCCATGGTGTAGCCGCTGCCGCCATGGGCGTTGATGGAGCCGATGCTGACGTTACCGCCACTGCTGGTGACATGGACCGACCCGCCGGCCAGGGCCGTGCTGCCGTCGTAGGAGGAGGTGCCGTAGGTGTTGAGGGAGCCTGCGACCACGTCGCCCGCGGCCATGATCTGGATGTTGCCGCTCGCCAGCGGCGCGTAGGACCCGTTGGACGAGGCAGAGCCGATCGACACGTTGCCGGTGGAGGCGGTGAGCTGGATGGTGCCGTTGACGGTGCCGCCGGACCACAGGCTGGCCGAGCCCAGGATGGACCCCCCCGCGGTGACCGAGATGGGCGCGTGATAGGCGTAGATGGAGGAGGTGCCCAGGTCCACGTCGCCACTGGTGGCCGTGATGCTGATGCCCCCGTTGCCATACACCGACGCAAAACCACTGAGGACAACGTCCTTCGCAGCCTGCAGCGTGGCCAGCCCGCTTGAGCTGAGGTAGGTGCTCAGGTACAGGCTGGAACCCGCGCCCAGCGCGCGCAATGTCAACGGCATGCCGCTGGAAGAGGAGACACTGGCGTTGATGGTGAGGTCGCCGCTGGTGGTGTCGATCTGCAGCGAGCCGTTGCTGTAGACCCCGCCGAAGCTGCCGAAACCGTCGCTCACGCTGCCGACGGTGAGCGCCGATGTGTTCTTGAACTGGAAGGTGCCGGCAATCTGGGGTGCGTAGCCTGCGAGCACGCCCACGGCGTTGTCGCCCGGCAGCTGCACGCTGCCGTTGTCGGCGCTGACATTCAGCGTCGTGGCGCGGATGTGGTTGCCCGCCCCTTGCGTGATGTTGCCGTTCGCCGTGAACAGGTGCACCTGGCCGCTGGCCACGCCGGCGCTCGCGGCGTTGATGTTGCCGCTCAGGAAGATGCCGTTGTCGGCCTGCAGGCCCAGGGTGGTGGGCGCGCTCCAGCTCACGTCGGACTGCAGCGTGATCTGACCGCCGCCGGGCGCGGTGCTCGAAGGCGACGACGTGGTGGTGACCAGCACATGGCCCAGTTCGAGCTGGGCGGCCAGGTCACTTGCGTTGACGGTGGCCACGTCGGCACCGCCGCCGAACATGCCGACCGAACTGGCGGTGTTGGTGGCGCCCGAGTTGATGAAGATGTCGTTCGGGTCCAGCAGCAACGTGCCGGCCTTGCCGTGGGGCGCACGCAGGTCCGTACGGCCCGTGTACTGCAGGTACTGCCGGCCGGAGACCTCGGCAAAGCCGCCATCGCCGCCCTGCGGACCGCCACGTGCCGAAATCTGACCGTGCATGCGGGTGGCCTCGTCAGACCAGACGATGACGCGGCCGCCGTCCCCGCTGGCGGTGGCATCCGCCGCGATGCGCGCCTGCGCGTCCACGTAGGTTCGCGCCGCATTCGGCACGGCGGCATTGGCGCCCTGGTAGTCGCCACCCACTCGGACCTGGCCGCCACCGGCGGCGCCGCTCGCGTCCAGCGAGGCGCCAGCCAGCAGGCCGACACGCTGGCCCAGCACATCGATCTGGCCACCCTTGTCGCCGCGGCTGGCCACGACGCCGCCGCCCACGAGGGCATCGCCCTGTGCCCTGAGCACCACCTTGCCGCCGTCGACCGTGGCGGCGCTGGCGCTGATCAGGCCCGAGTGCTTCAGCGTGCCGGCGAAGATGCCCACCGCGTCGCCCTTCAACTGCCCCAGGTTCACCGCCTCGCCACCCGCGGCCACCTCCAGCCGGATACCCTCCAGGCCCCGGCCCGTGATCTCCACCTTCTGGCCCGCCGCCAGCACCGTGGCGCCGCCTTCGCTGCGGATCACCGCCTCCGCGCCCGTCTGCACGTTCGGCGCGATCAGCACCACATCACCCGAGCGCGCCACGATCTGACCGGCCACGCTCAGCGCGCCGCCGCCGCCGCCCTCGCCGAACAGCAGCCGCCCGGCCAGCGCATCGGCCTCACTCATCTTCAGCGTGGAGGCCGTGAAGCCCGCGGTGTCCACCACCGCGCCCGCCCCCACGGCGATGCCCGCCGGGTTCACCAGGACCAGCCGGCCGTTGGAGCTCAAGGTGCCGAAGATGGCCGACGGGTCGTTGCCCACCACCCGGTTGATCGAAGTGCTGGTCGCGTTGGGTTGCGCGAAGTGCGTGACGCTGCCGCCCGGCACCGAGAAGCTCTGCCAGTTGATCGCCGAGTGGTTGGTGCCTGCGCCATTGCCGGTGGTCACCAGCAGGTTGGCACCGTTGCGCTGCAGCGCAGCCGTGCCGTGGATGGCCTGCGCCCCCGCGGGCTGCGCCCACGCCTGCGGCAGCCAGCCGCTGAAGGCCGCCGCCACGGCCAGGGCCATGGCTGCCGGCCGGAAACCGGCAACGGCAGGGCTGTTGGCCGGCCGGCACGGGGTGCCGTCGGCAAGGATGGGTTGCTTGATCATGGCCGGTCCCCAGGGACGCTGTCCACGCAGGCCGACAGACGCGCCTGCGCCCAGGGTTGCGGCGTCGATCCGCAGCCCCTGCGACCATCATAGTCCCTGGCACGTGACGCAAGCGCGCCCCTCCGGCCCGTCAGGGCCGGAAAGATGCTGCCTGCGAAGATGACCCCGGTCGGGGAGGTGTTCAACATGCTCGTATCCAGGGAAACGTGAGGGCGTGGCGCCATGGCGCCGACCCGGAGGCTCCATGGCCCCCGATTGAAGGTAGCACACCCCCTATCGCGCCGCAACGAATCGCGGCCGCCGCCGGGCACCGGCGGGCTACCCGTGTGACCGTGCTGCGTCAAATGTCACGGCCCGGTTGCGCGGGCGTGCGTGGCGCGCTTGCTAACATGCCGTGAAATCGTTCCGGCGGGTCGCCGGGCATGGGCTTCATGCGCATCTTCGTCAGCATCGCCTCCTACTGCGATCCCGTCCTGGACTTCACCTTGCGGCAGGCCGCCGCCATGGCCGATGATCCACGCCGGTTGCACTTCGGCGTGGTCGACCAGTCGCCCGCCGGCCAGCCCCGGCTGCTGGCGCCCGGCCGCGGGGCGCGGCTCAGCCAGGTGCGCATCGACCCGGTGGACGCCCGGGGGCCCTGCTGGGCGCGTGCCATCGCCATGAGCCTGCACGACGGCGAGGATTGGTTCCTGCAGATCGACTCGCACACCGACTTCGACCCGGGCTGGGATGCGACCCTGGTGCGACAGGCCCGGGCACTGGGCGCCCCCGAGCGCGGCCTGGTGATTTCCTCCTATCCCAACGCCTTCAGCTTCGAGAACGGCCTGGTGGTGCGGCGGCCCACGACGCAAGGCGTGCTGGCCCACGTGGTCAAGCCGGGGGCGGCCTTCGAGGCGGAGCACCCGGTGCTGGGGTTCGAGGCGCATCCGGTGGAGACCGACGCGCCGCTGGCCGGCTTCCACCTCGGCGCCGGCTGCCTGTTCGCGCCCGGCACGTTCGTGCAGGCCTTCCCCTATGACCCGTGGCTGTATTTCCACGGCGAGGAGCAGGCCCTGGCCCTGCGCCTGTTCACCCACGGCTGGGACATCGTCCATGTGCCCGGCCTGCCGCTGCACCACCTGTACAACAACGCGGCCTCGGGTGCGCCGCCGCGCCCCCTGCACTGGGACGCCGAGGTGGACCGGCAGCGCGACACGGACTGGTGGACGCTGGAGCGGCGTTCGCGCCAGCGACTCGCCGCGCTGGTCAGTGGCCAGCCGCTGGGCGCCTACGGCCTGGGGACGGTGCGCACGCTGGCGGACTACGCCGCCTTCAGCGGCATCGACTACACCGCTCGCACGCTGGCGCCCCAGGCCTTCCGGCCGCGGGCGGGCTGACCGGGCGCCGCGTGCTCAGCCCGGCGGCGCCTCGGCGTCATGCACCGATCGGGCCAGGCACAGGTCAGCCCAGGCCTTGGCCTTGTCGGGCAGGTTGCGCAGCAGGTAGGCCGGGTGGTAGGTCACCACCACCGGCACGCCCTGGTAGTGGTGCACGCGGCCGCGCAGGCGGCCGATCGGCTCGGTGGTCTGCAGCAGCGACTGCACCGCGAAGCGGCCCATGGCGAGGATGATGCGGGGGCGCAGCAGATCGACCTGGCGTCGCAGGTAGGGCTCGCACTGCGCCACCTCCTGCGGCTCTGGGTTGCGGTTGCCGGGCGGGCGGCACTTGAGCACGTTGGCGATGTAGACGCTGCGCTGGCGGTCCAGGCCCAGCGCGGCGAGCATGTTGTCCAGCAGGCGACCGGCCTGGCCCACGAAGGGCTCGCCCTGCAGGTCCTCCTGCTCGCCCGGCGCCTCGCCCACCACCATCCAGCGGGCGTCGAGCGGGCCGACGCCGAACACCGTGCTGCGCCGGCTGGCGCAGAGGCCGCAGGCCTGGCAGCCCGCCACCGCCTGGGCCAGGCTCGGCCAGTCCATGGTGGCGATGCCCTCGGGCCGGTGGCCGGGCGCGGCGGTGGGCGCCATGCGGGCGACGACCGGTTCAGCCGCCGCGCGCGGCACCACCACGCGTGGCACGGCAGGTGGCGGGGCAGGTTGAGCGGCCGCGCGGGCGGCCGGGGCCGGGGCCGACACAGGCGCTGGGGCTTCGACCGCGGGCGTGCCGGCGCGAGGCAGCCAGGCCAGCCGGATCCCCATTTCCTCCAGCATCGCCCGCTGGCGATCATCGAGCTGCAGGGTCACAGCCGCAGGCTCATCACGATGGCATCCTCGCGCCCATGGTCGGCCGGGTAGTAGGCACGCCGTTCGCCGACGCGCCGGAACCCGTAGCGCAGGTACACCTGCTGGGCGCGCTGGTTGCTGGTGCGCACCTCCAGCCACAGCCACTGGGCCGACTGGCCGCGCGACCACTGCGCGAGCGCGTCGAGCATCACGCGGCCCCAGCCCTGCCCCTGGTACGGCGGCGCGACCGTGATGTTGAGCAGGTGGACCTCGTCCACGCCCTTCATGGCGACGAAGTAGCCCAGCAGCGTGGGGCCGGCGCACAGCATCTGGGCCTGGTAGCCGGAGCGGATGGAGTCGGCGAAGTTGCCGCGCGTCCAGGGGTGCGCGTACGCCTCGCGCTCGACCGCCATCACGGCGTCGAGCTGCGCTTCCGTCATGGGCTCGAAGCCGGCCTCCAGGGTCTTGAAGACTGCGCTCATCGGTCGGGTGCGTTCGCGCGCGCCGGGACGGCACGCGCCTGTTCGCGATCGGCGGTAGTTTGGGCCACCTTGTCGCGGATGTAGAGCGGCAGCGCATCGGCGGCGGCCACGGCCTGACCAGCGGCAAGGGCTGCGGGGGCCAGGCGCAACAGGGCGGTCGCGGCGGGCAGGACCTCCACGCGCGGCACGCCGGGGGGCAGCCGGTCACCCAGCGCCGCGAAGGCATTGCCCGCGAGCACCTCGCCCGGCTCGGCGGCCACCGCCTCCGGCGCGCCCAGCCAGGGCGGCTGCAGCACGCGCCAAGCTCCGCCCTCGTGGGCGTAGCGGGCGGCATAGACCTCGCCCATGCGCGCGTCGAGCAGCGCCACGATGCGCCCGCCGGCGCCCTGGGCGCGGGCCTCCTCGGCCACCGCCAGCAGGGTGTCCAGGGCCAGCAGCGGACGGTCGGCGCCGAAGGCCAGGCCCTGGGCCACGGCACAGGCCGTGCGCAGGCCGGTGAACGACCCCGGCCCGCGACCGAAGGCGATGGCGTCGAGGGCGCGCAGGGACAGGCCGGCCTGCGCCAGCAGCGCCTCGATGCACGGGATCAGCGTGGCCGAGGCGTGGGCGCCGCCGGGCGCGACATGGCACAGCGGCGCACCGGCGCCGGCCTGCAGGGCCACGGAGAGCGTCTCCGTGCTGGTGTCGAAGGCGAGCAGGTTCAAAGGGGCGGGCGGCAAAGCCGGCATTATCGGCGCCGCCATAATCCGCCCATGCCGCGCCGGATCCGACTCGCCTGGGGCCTGCTCGCGCTGGCGGCCGGCCTGGCCGCGGCCGACCCGCTGCCACCCGAGGTCGAGGCCGCCCTCACCCGCAGCCGCCTGCCGCGCGATGCGATCACGGTGCTGGTGGCGCCGGTGGGCGGTGCGCCCCGGCTCGCCCACCGCGCGGACGTGCCGGTGAACCCGGCCTCGCTCGCCAAGCTGACCACCACCTTCGCCGCCCTCGAGCTGCTAGGCCCGGCCTTCACCTGGCAGACGCCGGTGTACGTGGACGGCCCGGTGCAAGGCGGCATGCTGCGCGGCAACCTGTACCTCAAGGGCCAGGGCGACCCGAAGCTGGTGACCGAGCGGCTGTGGCTGCTGCTGCGGCGGGTGCAGGCGCTGGGCATCCGGCAGATCACGGGCGACATCGTGCTGGACCGCTCGGCGTTCGAGCTGCCCGCGCACGACCCGGCCGCCTTCGACGGCGAGCCGCTGCGACCGCAGAACGCCGGGCCCGATGCCCTGCTGGTGAACTACAAGTCGGTGCTGCTGACGTTCACGCCCGAGGCCGGCACCGCCCGGCTGCAGGTGGAGCCCCCGCTGGCGGGCGTGCAGTGGCCGGCGACCGTACCGGTGGCGGCCGGCGAGTGCGCCGACTGGCGCGCGGCGCTGCGCCTGGACGTGGCCGACCCGGCCCGCCCCCGCTTCGACGGCGCCTATCCGGCCGGCTGCGGCGCGCAGACCTGGCCGCTCGCCTTCGCCGAGCCGGCGAGCTACGCCGCGCGCGCGGTGGCCGGCCTGTGGCGAGAGGCCGGCGGCCAGCTCAGCGGGCAGGTGCGGGACGGCCGCGTGCCGCCCGGCCTGAAGCCACTGCTCGAATGGCCCTCGCCGCCGCTCGCCGACGTGGTGCGCGACATCAACAAGTTCAGCAACAACGTGATGGCGCAGCAGGTGTTCCTGAGCCTCGGGCTGCAGCAGCGCGGGCGTGGCACGCCGGAAGCGGCGCGCGAGGCGGTGCGCACCTGGTGGCGTGACCGCATCGGCGGCGAACCGCCCGCCATGGACAACGGCTCCGGCCTGTCACGCAGCGAACGCGCCACGGCCCGCCAGCTTGCCGATCTGCTGCAGGCCGCCTGGGGGTCGGCGCTGATGCCGGACCTGGCCGCCTCGCTGCCCCTGGCGGGCGTGGACGGCACCCTGCGCCGGGCCCGCCGCACCAGCGGGCTGGCCCACCTGAAGACCGGCAGCCTGCGCGACGTGGCCGGGGTGGCCGGCTACGTGCATGGCGCCTCGGGCCGCCGCTATGTGCTGGTGGCCGTCGCCAACCATCCGCAGGCCGTCGCCTTCCGCGGCGTCATCGACGCCCTGGTCGAATGGACGGCCCGCGAACCCTGAGATCCCCCATGCCCTCCGCGACCGAATTCATCGGCTACCTCGCCGCCTGCCTGACCACCGCCAGCTTCGTGCCCCAGGCCTGGCTGACCTTCCGCACGCGCGACGTGAGCGGCATCTCGCTGGGCATGTACGGCGCATTCACGGCCGGCGTCGCCCTGTGGCTGGCCTACGGGCTGCTGCTCGGGGCCTGGCCGGTGGTCGTCGCCAACGCCATCACCCTGGCGCTCGCCTGCACCATCCTGGGCATGAAGCTGCGCTACGGCCGCACGCGCGGCGTCACCTGAGCGACGCAGCACGGGTAAACCCCGGGGCACGACCCCGTGGCGGCTGGCCGTCGGGTCGCTACCATGCATGCGACCCCTCGTCAGGGGCTCATCCATACCCGGAGACAACACGATGATGCAAAGAAGGCTCATGCTGACCGCCGTGGCGGCGGCAGCCCTGGTGGCCGCCTGCGGCGGCGGCGACGACGAATGGCGCGGCACCCTGCTGGAGACGCCCGCGACCGTCACCACCCTGACCGCGGCCACCATCAACGCCGGCACGCAGAGCAGCGGCCTGCAGGCCCTGTCGGGCACCGCCAAGTGCGACGTGAAGGTGGTGGCGCTGAACTACCGCACCCCTGGCGCCAAGGGCGAGGAAAGCAACTCCTCCGGCGTGCTGCTGGTGCCGGCCGGCACCTGCGCCGGTCAGGCCGCCCCGCTGGTGGCCTATGCCAAGGGCACCGACGTGCAGAAGCCGCGCACCCTGGCCAACCCGCAGGACGGCGAGACGTTCCTGCTGGCGGCCATGTACGCCGCCCAGGGTTACGCCGTGGTCGCGCCCGACTACCTGGGCTTCGCCAAGTCGGCCCACAGCTACCACCCCTACCTGCACGCCGACAGCGAGGCCACGACCATGGTCGACGCGATCCGCGCGGCGCGCAATGCGGCCACCACGGCCGGCGCCACGCTGAGCGGCAAGGTCATGGTCACCGGCTACTCGCAGGGCGGCCACTCGTCGATGGCTGCGCACCGCGCCATCGAGCGTGACCACGCAGGCGAGATCAACCTCGTCGCCGGCGCGCACCTGGCGGGCCCGTACAACCTGTCGGGCTCGTTCAAGCTGCCCGACGCGATCGCGGGCTACCAGTTCTTCGTGCCCTACCTGGTGACGAGCTGGCAGAAGGTCTACGGCAACCTCTACACCACCGCCAGCGAGGTGTTCAAGGCGCCCTACGCCAGCTACATCGAGAACCTGCTGCCCAGCCCGACGCTGAACTACACCACCCTGGTGACCTCGGGCCAGCTGCCCGGCGGCCCGACGGTGACGCCCAACCAGGCGCGTGATGCGGTCTTCCAGTCGGCCTACCTCACCGCGGCGCAGACCAACGACAACCATCCGCTGGCGCAGGCGGCCAAGCGCAACGACCTGCTGGGCTGGAATCCGAAGGCCGCCACGCTGCTGTGCGGCGGCGCCGGTGACCCGACCGTCCCGCCGGCCGTTCACATGAACGTGGCCAAGGCCGACTTCGCGAGCCGCAACCTCACGAACGTGACCACGGTGGACGTCGACGCCCAGGTCCAGGCCGTGTACGGCGTGGGCGGCAAGGCCCCGACCGATCCGACCAGTGCCGCCTTCGCCACCTACTATGGCAACTACCACGGCACCTACGAGCCGCCGTTCTGCCATGTCGCGGCCCGCGCGACCTTCGACAAGGTGAAGTGATGGCCTGAACCTGGCACCGCCAGGTTCATCGCCCCGAAGCAAAAGGGCCGGCAGATGCCGGCCCTTTTGCTGGTGCGGGCTTGCCCTGGCCTACCAGCGCTCGCGGATGCGGTTGTAGGCGTAGTCGCCCAGCAGGCGATGCCCCACCGGCGTGATGTGGATGCGGTCGGCGAACAGGTAGCTGTTGTAGTCCGCGCCGGTCACGATGGTGCTGGGCGTGCACAGGCGAGAGTTGACCTGGCCGGTGCCGGTGCCGATGCCCGCGCCCGCGTCGACGGAGGAACAGGCAGGCACCTTGGCCTCGCTCAGGGCATAGGCTGCCGGCGTGCCGGTGACGAGGTTGAGATACAGCGCCGCGTCGATGTACAGCACGTTGGCGCCCAGGTCGACGATGCTGACCAGCAGCTGCTCGTTGAAGCGGCTGGAGGCCTCCTGCAGCAGCGACTCCTGCTTGGTGGCGATCGCCCAGGGCGAGCGGCCCAGGTTGTACGTGCCCATCACCACCACGTGGGTGGCACCGGCCTGCACGAGGCGGCGAACCTGCGCGGCCAGGTCGCGCCCGGCCTGCCCCACGGCCGTGAGCATCTGTTCGCGCGTCTTCGCGCCGGTGATGGCGGCCTGGCCCTCGACCGTGACGTCGGCCAGGCCGGCCCCCACGATCACCAGGTCGCCGGCGGTGAAGCTGCGGCTGGCCAGGAAGGTATCGATCTGCTCGGTGATCGTGAGCGTGGCGGTGCCGCCGCCGGCATCCGGCTTGGCCGTGACGCGCGCGAGACCGGTGGCATAGGACAGGCCGCCGGCCGACACCGGCTCGATCTTCTGCGCGAAGGCCAGGCCCACCACCTGCGTCCAGTTGGCGACGGTGGAGTCGTTGACGGTGTACTTCGCGCCGGACTGCCCGGCGTCGGCAAAGGCATCGCCGAAGGCCACCACGCGGGTGGGCTGCAGGCGTGATTCGATGGTGCCGGAACCGCAGGCCGCCAGGGCCAGCAGGCCGCACACGGCGGCCAGCCGCGTGCCGAGCCGCATCCAGGAAGTCAGCATGAACGTCCTCTCGGGAGAAACGGGTAGTTTAACGAGCGCGGGCCGGGGCGATGCCGCCGCTCAGGCCGCGGCGGCGCGGCGCAGGCGATCCCGCACGCCATCCCATTCGGGGTCATCGGGCGGCGCCTCCACCCAGATCAGGCGAACACCGGCCTCGTCGAACTCACGCAGTACGGCGAACAGCTGGCGCGCGGTCTCGGCGGCGTCATCCGGCATGCGGCGCAGACGGCAGGCCCGGTTGCGAACCGGCGTGCGGGCATAGACGGCAATCGTGGCGGCATCGTTGCCCAGCACGTCGAGCGCGGTGCGCAGGCTGCGGCCATCCATGAGGCGCACCTTCGCGTTCGGCGCATAGTGCGCCTCCAGCGTGCCGGACGCGCGCGGGTCGGGCGCCGCCATCTCGCCGGGCAGGCGCAGCGGCTCGCCCGCGGCCTGCTCGATGCGCTCCCGTGTGAGCACGCCCGGGCGCAGCAGCACCGGCATGCCGCGCGTGCAATCCACGATGGCGGATTCGATGCCCACCTGGCAGGCGCCGCCATCGAGCACCAGCAAGGTGTCGCCGAACTCCTGCGCCACATGGGCCGCGGTGGTCGGGCTCACGCGGCCGAAGCGGTTGGCGCTGGGCCCGGCCAGGCCCGCCACCGGCGGCTGATGACGGGCACAGGCGGTGAGCAGCGCATGCGCGACGGGGTGCGCCGGACAGCGCAGGCCGATCGAGTCCTGCCCGCCGGCGGACGCGCTGGCGACGCCCGGCCGGCGCGGCAGGATCAGGGTGAGCGGCCCGGGCCAGAAGGCCGCCATGAGCCGCTGCGCGACCGGGGGAACGGCCGCGGCGAAGTGCGTCACCGCCGCGGCATCCGCCACGTGCACGATGAGCGGGTGGTCGCTCGGCCGGCCCTTGGCCGCGAAGATGCCGGCGACGGCGGCATCGCTGCCCGCGTCGGCCCCGAGGCCGTAGACCGTCTCGGTCGGGAAGGCCACGAGGCCGCCAGCGGCCAGGGCCTGCACGGCCTGGTCGATGGCAGCCGGGGCCTGGCCGTCGAGGATCATGGCGCTTCAGAAAGGCGCGATGCCCAGCCGGTCCGCCGCGCGCAGCGCGGTGGCGCGGACCTGCGCCACGCTGGCGCCGGTGACGGTGAGGTGGCCCATCTTGCGGCCCGGGCGGGCGCTGGCCTTGCCGTACAGGTGCAGATGCGTCCCCGGCAGCGCGAGCACGGAGGCCCAGTCGGGCGTGACGGCCTCGCTGCCGGCACGGAACCACAGGTCGCCCAGCAGGTTGAGCATGATGGCCGGGCTGTGCTGGCGTGGCGCCACCAGCGGCAGGCCCGCGAGCGTGCGCACCTGCAGTTCGAACTGGGACACGTCGGCGCCCTCGATGCTCCAGTGGCCGCTGTTGTGCGGCCGCGGCGCCATCTCGTTGACGACCAGCCGGCCGTCCTTGAGCCCGAAGAATTCCACGCACAGCACGCCGACGTAGCCCAGGCCCTCGGCGATCGCGCGCGTGGCTTCGATGGCCTGCGCCGCGGTGGACGCCGGCACCGCATCCTCGAACACCTCGGTCACGGCCAGGATGCCCTCGCGGTGCAGGTTGCGCTGCACGGGCAGATGCACCATGGCGCCATCCGCACCACGGGCCACCACGACCGAGCACTCGAAGGCCAGCGGCAGCATCTGCTCCAGCACGCAAGGGGCACGGCCCAGGCCAGCCCACGCGACGGCCAGCGCGGCGCGGTCCGCCACGCGCGCCTGACCCTTGCCGTCGTAGCCGAGGCGCGCCGTCTTCAGGATGCCGGGCAGCAGCGCATCCGGCACGGCGGCGAGCTGCGCCTCGGTCTCGATCACCGCATACGGCGCGCAAGGCACGCCGCAGCGGGTGAAGTGCGCCTTCTCCCGCGCGCGATCCTGCGCGATGGCCAGCGCTGCGGCGCCGGGCGCGACGAAGCGCTCCCGCGCGAGCCGATCCATGGCCGCGGCAGGCACGTTCTCGAACTCGGTGGTGATGGCCGCGCTCTCGGCAGCGAGCCGCGCGAGACCTTTCTCGTCCAGGTAGTCGGTCGCCACGTGCACGTGGCTCACGCGGCCGGCCGGGCTGGTGGCATCCGGATCCAGCACCGCGGTGAAGTAACCCATGCGCTGCGCCGCGTGCACGAACATCCGGCCGAGCTGGCCGCCGCCCATGACGCCGAGCGTGGCGCCCGGCAGCAGGGGCTTGGGGGGCGGGGCGACAACCGCCGATGAAGTCAGGCCCGCACTCATGCCACTGGCGGCAGCGCCATGGCGCGCGCGGCCTCGGTCTGGCGGGCCCGGAAGGCATCGAGCTTCGCACGCAGGGCGGCGTCATCCACGGCCAGCATCGCCACCGCGAACAGGGCGGCGTTGGCCGCGCCGGCCGTGCCGATGGCGAAGGTGGCGACGGGGATGCCCTTGGGCATCTGCACGATGCTGTGCAGCGAATCCACGCCCTGCAGGTGGCGGCTGGCCACCGGCACGCCGAGCACCGGCACCGTGGTCTTGGCGGCCAGCATGCCCGGCAGATGGGCGGCGCCACCGGCGCCGGCGATGATGGCGCGCAGGCCCCGGCCGGCGGCGGCCTCGGCGTAGGCGAACATGTCGTCCGGCATGCGGTGGGCCGAGACCACGCGGGCCTCGTGGGCGATGCCGAATTCCTGGAGAATCTGCACTGCGTGCTGCAGGGTTTCCCAGTCGCTGCTGGACCCCATCACCACGCCGATCTGGACTGAGCTCAAAGACGCGCTCCCAAAGATTGAATTCTACGGTTTCAACCCGAGCTGCCCCCAATGATCGACGTCACCATCGAGAACTTTGAACAGGAGGTCATCGCCGCCTCCATGAGCCAGCCGGTGCTGGTGGACTTCTGGGCCGAGTGGTGCGGGCCCTGCAAGGCCATCGGCCCCATCCTGGAAAAGCTGGAGGTGGCGTATGGCGGCGCCTTCAAGCTCGCCAAGATCAACTCCGACGAGGAGCAGCAGCTCGCCGGCGCCTTCGGCATCCGCAGCATCCCGACCATCGTGCTGATGAAGAACGGCCAGCCGGTGGATGGCTTCATGGGCGCCCTGCCCGAGGGCAAGGTGCGCGAGTTCCTCGACAAGCACGTGCAGGCCCTGCCGCCCGAGGAGCCGGAGGAAGAACCCCTGCCCGCGGACGACCCCCTGGCCGACGACCCGCAGGCCAAGCTGGAGAAGCTGCAGCACGCGGTGGCCACCGACCCCTCCAACGACGATGCCCGCTGCGACTACGTGAAGGCGCTGCTGGCCGCCGGGCGCGAGGCAGAGGCCCGCCGCGCCTTCGAGCCGCTGGCGCCCAAGGCGGGCGTGGTCCGCAAGATCGACGCCCTGGCCCGCTGGCTGGACGCGCTGGACTTCGCGCGTGCGCAAGGTGATGGCGTGGTGGCGCTGGCCAACCGCGATGCGCGCATCGCCGCCAACCGCCGCGACTTCGAGGCCCGCCACGACCGTGCGCGCCTGCTGATGGCGCATGGCCAGTGGACCGCGGCCATGGACGAACTGCTGGAGATCCTGATGCGCGACAAGGCCTGGAGCGACGACCTCGCCCGCAAGACCTACATCGGCATCCTGGAAATCATCGAGCAGCCTCGCCCCAAGGTGGCCGAGGGCCAGATCCCCCCGGATGACCCCTTGGTGGCCACCTATCGCCGGCGCCTGTCGAGCGCGGTGCTGAGCTGAGCCCCCTGGCTGCCGCCTCGCGGCTGCAGCCTCTCCGCCCGCACCGGCTGCCCGGGCGCGGCGCCGATCAGCGCGTGAGCATGACCACGCGGTCTTCCGTCACCCGCACCTTCAGCTCCACCAGCGTGCCACCGGTGCGCAAGGGCGGCAGGGCCACGGCCTCCACCTCCACCAGACCCGCCGAGAGCGCCGGCACCGCAGCCTTGGGCGACGACGGCTCGTCGTCCGCGCGATGCAGCGGCTGACCGCCGCTGCACGCGGACAGCAGCGCCGGCTCGGCCAGGCGCGCCTGCCGCACCTGATCGAGCGCCGGCTTGCCACGCGCCGCGATCGGCTGGCCGTTGTCGCCCAGCAGCTGAATCCCTTCGAAGCGCGGTGCCCAGCGGCCGTCGTCGGACAGCCGTCCGGCGAGGATGCAGGTGGCGTCGGCGGGCGCCTGGGCGTGCGCCGCGACGCCAGTGGCCGCGAGCGCGAGGGCGATGAAAAGACGGTTGAAACGCATGTGTGACAGCTCCTATCCGGTTGAGTGATGCTCGCAGGATAGGCGCGGCCGGATCCCCCTGGGGCCGTTGTGAAGAAAGCTTCCGCGGGCGGGGATGAAGGCTCCGGGCCGCTCAGCCCGTCAGCCGCTCCAGCGCCTCGCGGTACTTCGCCGCCGTCTTGGTGATCACGTCCTTGGGCAGATGCGGCGCAGGTGGCGTCTTGTCCCAGGGCTTGCCGTCGATGCGCACCTGCTCCAGCCAGTCGCGCACGAACTGCTTGTCGTAGCTGGGCGGGTTGGCGCCGGCGGCGAAGGCAGCCTCGTAGCCTTCCACCGGCCAGTAGCGCGACGAATCGGGCGTGAGCACCTCGTCCATCAGCACCAGCGTGCCCTGCTCGTCCAGGCCGAACTCGAACTTGGTGTCGGCGATGATCAGGCCCTTGGTGAGCGCGAAGTCCGCCGCGGCCCGATAGATGGCGATGCTGGTGTCGCGGATCTTCGCCGCCAGCTCGCCGCCGACGACGGCCACCACCTGCTCGAACGAGATGTTCTCGTCATGCTCGCCCACCGCCGCCTTGGCCGCCGGCGTGAAGATTGGCGCCGGCAGCTTGCTGGCATTGCGCAGGCCCTCCGGCAGCGGCACGCCGCAGACCGCGCGGGTCTCCTGGTATTCCTTCCAGCCACTGCCGGCCAGGTAGCCGCGCACCACCGCCTCCACCGGGATCGGCTTCAGGCGCTTCACCAGCATGGAGCGGCCCTGCACCTGCGGCACCTCGGCCGGGGTGACCACGCTTTCCGGCGCGTCGCCGGTCAGGTGGTTCGGGCACAGGTGGCCCAGGCGGGCGAACCAGAACAGCGCCATCTGCGTGAGGATCTCGCCCTTGCCCGGGATCGGCTGGCCCATGATGACGTCGAAGGCGGAGAGTCGGTCGCTCGCCACCATCAGGATGCGGTCCGTGCCCACCGCGTAGTTGTCACGCACCTTGCCGCGCGCGAGCAGCGGCAGCGAGGTGAGGTTGGAGGTATGCAGGGCGGCGGACATGGGCGGTTCCAGACGGAAAAAAGGCCCGCTCGCGGCGGGCCCGGGGATTATCGCAAGGCGGCTGGCGCGGGCTTCAGTTCACCACCTGGGCGAGCTCGCCCTTGGCGTACTTGGCAGCCACGACCTGCAGGCTCTCGCCCTTGATCTTGCCGGCCTGGCCTTCGCAGCCGAACTCGATGTAGCGCTGCTTGCAGATCTGCTTGGCGGCCTCGCGCGCCGGCTTGAGCCACTCGCGGGCGTCGAACTTCTCGGGGTTCTCGGCCATGAACTTGCGCACCGCGCCGGTCATGGCCAGACGGATGTCGGTGTCGATGTTGATCTTGCGCACGCCGTACTTGATGGCGTGCTGGATCTCCTCCACCGGCACGCCATAGGTTTCCTTCATCTGGCCGCCGTACTGGCGGATGATGGCCAGCAGCTCCTGCGGCACGGAAGACGAGCCGTGCATCACCAGGTGCGTGTTGGGGATGCGGCGGTTGATTTCCTTGATGCGGTCGATGGCCAGGATGTCGCCGGTGGGCTTGCGGGTGAACTTGTAGGCGCCATGGCTGGTGCCGATGGCGATGGCCAGTGCGTCGAGCTGCGTGCGCTTGACGAAATCGGCAGCCTGCTCGGGGTCGGTCAGCAGCTGTTCGCGCGTCATGGTGGCGTCGGTGCCGTGGCCGTCTTCCTTGTCGCCCTTCATGGTCTCCAGGCTGCCCAGGCAGCCCAGCTCGCCCTCGACGGTGACGCCCAGCTTGTGCGCCATGTCCACCACCTTGCGGGTGACGTCCACGTTGTAGTCGTAGCTGGCGATGGTCTTGCCGTCGGCCTCCAGCGAGCCGTCCATCATGACGGAGGAGAAGCCCAGGTTGATGGCGCCCTGGCACACGTCGGGGCTCTGGCCGTGGTCCTGGTGCATCACCAGCGGGATGGACGGATAGGCCTCGATGGCGGCGGAGATCAGGTGCTTGATGAAGGCCTCGCCCGCGTACTTGCGCGCCCCGGCGCTGGCCTGCAGGATCACCGGCGCGCCGGTTTCCTTGGCAGCCTCCATCACGGCCTGCACCTGTTCGAGGTTGTTCACATTGAAGGCCGGAATGCCATAGCCGTTGGCGGCGGCATGGTCCAGCAGTTCGCGCATGGAGACGAGAGGCATGGTGGATCCTGGAGAGACGAAGAGAAGGGGGAAGGGGCGTGCCGGGAGTCGGCTGTAACCGCTTGGTAACTGCCTGAATTTTAGCCGGGGGGATTTCACCCACCTGACCGGCGGGTTGGCACCGATCCTGCTGGCGATCCCCAGGCATCATCCTGCCCATGTCCACCGCCGAACCCACCCTGCTGATCCGCCATGCCCGCGCCATCGCGACCTTCGACGATGACCGGCGTGAATGGCGCGATGCGTCCATCCTGATCCGCGGGAGTCTGATCGAGGCCGTAGGCCCCGCCGCGGACCTGCCCGCCACCGCGGACACGGTGATCGACGCGCGGGGCCACCTGGTCGTGCCCGGGCTGGTGAACACGCACCACCACATGTACCAGAGCCTGACGCGCGCGCTGCCTGGGGTGCAGGACGCCGAGCTGTTCGGCTGGCTGCGCGGCCTGTATCCGGTGTGGGCGGGCCTCACGCCCGAGATGGTGCACGTCTCGACCCAGGTGGCGATGGCGGAGCTGCTGCTCTCCGGCTGCACGACCAGCAGCGACCACCTGTACATCTACCCGAGCGGCCCGCAAGGCCGGGTGACGCTGGACGACAGCATCCGCGCCGCGCAGGCGATCGGCATGCGCTTCGTGGCCACACGGGGCAGCATGAGCGTGGGGGCCAGTGCCGGGGGGCTGCCGCCGGATTCGGTGGTGGAACGCGAAGACGCGATCCTCGCCGACAGCCAGCGGCTCATCGAGACCTGGCACGACCCGTCGCACGGCGCGATGGTGCGCATCGCGCTGGCGCCCTGCTCACCCTTCAGCGTGAGCCAGGACCTGATGCGCGAGACGGCAGCGCTGGCCCGCTCCTACGGTGCGCGCTTCGGCGCCCATGGCGTGCGCCTGCACACGCACCTGGCCGAGAACGACCACGACATCGCCTACAGCCGCGAGCGCTTCGGCTGCACACCGGCCCAGTACGCGCAGGGCCTCGGCTGGCTGGGCGACGACGTGTGGCATGCCCACTGCGTGAAGCTGGACGACGAAGGCCTTTCGCTGTTCGCGGCCAGCCGCACCGGGGTGGCCCACTGCCCCTGCAGCAACATGCGCCTGGCCAGCGGCATCGCGCCCGTGCGCCGCATGATGGATGCCGGCGTGCCGGTGGGCCTGGGTGTGGATGGCAGCGCCAGCAACGACGCCGCGCACATGGTCCACGAGGCGCGGCAGGCGATGCTGCTGGCGCGCGTGGGCCGGGCCCTGCAACCGCCGCAGGTGCACGAGGGCCGCCGCTTCTTCGGCTGTGACCTGGGTCCGGCGGAGATGACCGCGCGCGACGCGCTGGCGCTGGCCACGCGCGGCGGCGCCCAGGTGCTGGGCCGCGACGACGACATCGGGCGCATCGCGCCGGGCTGGTGCGCGGACCTGGCCTTGTTCCGCCTGGACACGCTGGCCATGGCCGGCGGCGCGGTGCATGACCCGGTGGCGGCGCTGCTGCTCTGCGCCAGCCCGCAGGCCGATCACGTGTTCGTGCACGGCCGGCAGGTGGTGCAAGACGGCCAGCTCACGACCGTAGATCTGGGCCCGCTGGTCGAGCGGCACAACCGGCTGGCGCTTGCACTGGCGGCGGACTGCCGCGCCTCGTAGGCCGGCGGTGGCGCGCAGCGAAACCCCAGCTGCCAGCCCGCCCTACTCCGCCCGGCAGATCTTCAGCATGTTGGTGCCGCCCGGCGCGCCCATGGGCTCGCCGCAGGTGATGGCGTAGATGTCGCCGGCGGAGAGAATGCCGCGCTGCTTGAGGTGCCCCTCGGCATCCGCCAGGGCCATGTCACGCTCGGCGTTCTGGTCCATCAGCAGAGGGCGCACGTTGCGGTACAGCGCCATCTTGCGCTGGGTGGCCAGCTTGGGGGTGAGCGCGTAGATCGGGATGTGGATGCGGTGCCGGCTCATCCACAGCGCGGTGGAGCCGGAATCGGTCAGCGCCACGATCGCCTTGCAGCCCAGGTGGTGCGCGGTGAACAGCGCGCCCATCGCGATGGACTGGTCGATGCGCGAGAAGGTCATGCCGCTGAAGTCGGCGTCGAGCATCACATCCTCGGCCATCTCGGCCTCGGCGCAGATGTTGGCCATCTCGCGCACCGTCTCCAGCGGGTAGCGGCCGGAGGCCGTCTCGGCGCTCAGCATCACGGCGTCGGTGCCGTCCAGCACCGCGTTCGCCACGTCGCTCACCTCCGCGCGGGTCGGCACGGGGTTGGTGATCATGGACTCCATCATCTGGGTGGCGGTGATCACCACGCGGTCATGCTGGCGGGCGAGCCGGATCATGCGCTTCTGCAGCGCCGGCACCGCCGCGTTGCCCACCTCCACCGCCAGGTCGCCGCGCGCGACCATGATGCCGTCGCTGGCCTTGAGGATGGATTCGAGGTTGGGGATGGCCTCGGCACGCTCGATCTTGGCGATCAGCCCCGGCTTGTGCCGGAACTCGGCGGCCGCCACGTTGCACAGCTGGCGCGCCATCTCCATGTCGGTGGCGGTCTTCGGGAAGCTCACGGCCACGTAGTCGGCCTGGAAGCTCATCGCGGTCCGGATGTCCTCCATGTCCTTCGCCGTGAGCGCCGGCGCCGTGAGGCCGCCGCCCAGCTTGTTGATGCCCTTGTTGTTGGACAGCTCGCCGCCCAGCACCACCGTGGTGTGGACCTGCTCGCCCTTGACCGCGTCCACCTGCAGCACCAGCAGGCCGTCGTTGAGCAGCAGGCGGTCGCCCGCCTTCACGTCGCGCGGCAGTTCCTTGTAGTCCAGGCCGACGCCGTCCACGTCGCCCAGCTCGGTGCGCGCGGCATCGAGCACGAAGGCGGCGCCGGGCTCCAGGTGCACCTTGCCTTCGGCAAAGCGGCCGACGCGGATCTTGGGGCCCTGCAGGTCCGCCATGATGGCCACCTCGCGCCCGGCCTTCTGGCTGACGGTGCGCACCAGGCGGGCGCGGTCGATGTGGTCCTGGGCCTTGCCGTGGCTGAAATTCAGGCGCACCACGTTCACGCCCGCGAGGATCATCTGCTCCAGCACGGCCGGGTCACTGGAAGCCGGGCCCAGGGTGGCGACGATCTTGGTGGCACGACGGGCCATGGTGCGGACTCCTTGTAATTAAGTTTCGGATTCTTGCATGAAGGCGTTACCGGCCCGGAACCGGACCGCAGGCGCCCCCGCCTTGATCCAGGTCAGTACGCAAGCTGTCATGAGTGTCTAGCATCATCGCCGCCATGTCTGCGTCCACCGCCCCCATCGACCCGTCCGCCCCGCTGCCGCACCGCAAGCTGATCCGCCAGTGGCTGGAGCCGCTGGCCTCCCGCGCCACGCTGTACCCGATTGTGCTGCTGCTGTTCGACTACGCGCTGCTCGCCGCCGCGCTCGCGGGCACGGTGCTCTTCGCCGCCGGGTGGCTCAAGCTGCTGTGCGGGCTGGCCGCCGGCTTCGTGATCGGCCGGCTGTTCATCATCGGCCATGACGCGTGCCACCAGAGCCTCACCCCGAACCGGCGGCTCAACCACTGGCTGGGCCGCATCGCCTTCCTGCCCTCCATCACCCCCTACAGCCTGTGGGAAGTCGGCCACAACGTGGTGCACCACGGCTACACCAACCTCAAGGGCTTTGACTTCGTCTGGGCCCCCTACACGGCGGAGGAGTTCGCGCGCCTCACGCCGATGCAGCAGCGCATGGACCGCCTCTACCGCAGCGGCTGGGCGCCGGGCCTCTACTACATGGTGGAGATCTGGTGGAAGCGCATGTTCTTCCCGAACACGAGCCACATGCCCACCCGCCGCCGCGTGTTCCTGCTGGACAACCTGCTGGTCTCGGCCTTCGGCCTGCTGTGGGCGGGTGCGCTCGTGGCCGCGGCCGTCGCCACCGGGCAGTCCGTCCTGCTGGTGCTGCTGACCGGCTTCGTGGTGCCGTTCCTGTTCTGGTGCGCGATGATCGGCTTCGTCGTCTACGTGCATCACACCCACACGGCGGTGAGCTGGCACGACGAACGCACGGCCTGGTCCAAGGCAAGCCCCTTCGTCTCGACCACGGTGCACCTGACGTTCCCGTTGTCCATCGGCGCCGTGCTGCATCACATCATGGAGCACACGGCCCACCATGTGGACATGAGCATCCCGCTGTACCGGCTGAAGAACGCGCAGTCTCTGCTGGAAGAGCGCCTGCCCGGCCGCATCGTGGTGCAGCCATTCTCGTGGCGCTGGTACTTCGAGACCGCGCGCGATTGCAAGCTGTACGACTTCGCGCGCCACTGCTGGACCGACTACGCGGGCCGGCCCACCAGCCCGGTTCGCACGGCGGCGGTCACCGGCTGAGGTTTTTCACCGCTCCCGGCCGCAAGGCGGGGAATCCAGGTTCATCAGGCCCTTGGCCTGGATCCCCGTCCTCGCGGCGGGGGCGGTCTTCCCTTCCGCCGCGCCCGCGGCGGAACGATCCCGTCAGGCCGCGGCGCGCTGCTGCAGGATCTCGAACGCGGGCAGGGTCTTGCCTTCCAGCACTTCCAGGAAGGCACCGCCGCCGGTGGAGATGTAGCCCACGTCCTTCTCGATGCCGTACTTGGCGATGGCCGCCAGCGTGTCGCCGCCGCCCGCGATGCTGAATGCATCGGAGCCGGCGATGGCGCGGGCGATCGCCTCCGTACCACCCGCGAAGGCGTCGAACTCGAACACGCCGACCGGCCCGTTCCACACGATGGTGCCCGCCTGGCGCAGCTGCGCCGCGAGGCGCGCCGCCGTCTGCGGGCCGATGTCGAGGATCAGGTCGTCCGCCGCCACGTCCGCGGCCGCCTTCACGGTGGCAGGCGCATCGGCGGCAAAGGTCTTGGCCACCACCACGTCGGTCGGAATCGGCACCTCGGCGCCGCGCGCCTTCATGGCGGCGATGACCGCGCGGGCCTGGCCCACCAGGTCGGGCTCGGCCAGCGACTTGCCGATCGGCAGGCCAGCGGCCAGCATGAAGGTGTTGGCGATGCCGCCCCCCACCACGAGCTGGTCGACGTTGTTGGCCAGGGATTGCAGGATGGTGAGCTTGGTCGACACCTTGGAACCCGCCACGATGGCCACCAGCGGCCGCTTCGGGTTGGCCAGCGCCTTGGAAATGGCGTCGATCTCCGCCGCCAGCAGCGGGCCGGCGCAGGCCGTCTTCGCGTACTGCGC
Organism: Ramlibacter sp.; assembly: GCF_041916345.1. GTDB lineage: Bacteria > Pseudomonadota > Gammaproteobacteria > Burkholderiales > Burkholderiaceae_C > Ramlibacter. The sequence goes on along the minus strand of NZ_JAYRZR010000019.1, from coordinate 17,210 downwards.
GATGCCGTAGGTGGAGGCCTCGGCACGGTGCGCGGTGCCGAAGGCGTCGTGCACGAAGATGTCGCACAGCGCGGCCATCTTCTGCGCCAGCTCGGGGTTGTTCTTCTTCTCGCCCTTGTTCAGGCGGCAGTTCTCCAGCAGCACCACCTCACCGGGCTGCACGTCGACGCCGTTCACCCAGTCCGCCTTCAGCGGAACCGGGCGGCCCAGCAATTCGGACAGGCGGGCAGCCACGGGGGCGAGCGAGTCCTCGGGCTTGAATTCGCCTTCGGTCGGGCGCCCCAGGTGCGAGGTGACCATCACCGCCGCACCGCCGGCCAGGGCCATCTGGATGCAGGGCACCGAGGCGCGGATGCGCGTGTCCTCGGTGATGTGGCCCGCGTCGTCCTGCGGCACGTTCAGGTCGGCACGGATGAAGACGCGGCGGCCGCGGGCGAGACCCTGGTCGCAGAGATCGGAAAAGCGCAGGACTTTCATGATGAGGGGCGGTGGAGGGCGAAACCCGACATTCTAGAAAGCGCGGCTGCGCGCCCGCTGACGCCGCGCACGACAGTGATCGACGCGCCTACCAGCCCAGGCCCAGGTGCAGCGGCAGGTAGACCGCCATGCCGCCCAGCAGCGTGAGGAGCACGCTGCGCCGCCAGAAATAGAGCGCGGCACCGGTCGCCGTGGCGAACAGGCGTGCATCGGCCCAGGTCGCCACGAGGTGGCCCTGGGTCATCACCACCTCGGGCACCACCACGCCGGCCAGTGCGGCCACCGGTGCGTAGTGCAGGGCGCGATGGGCCCAGGCCGGCAGGCTCCAAGGCTTGTCCAGGATGAAGAAGAAGCAGCGCGTGAGCACCGTCACGGCGGCCAGGCCGACGATGACGCCCAATGTCCAGAGGTCCGTTTGGCCCGTCATCGCGTCGCCTCACGCGCGGCCGCCGGTAGCCGGCCTTCGAGCCAGAAGCAGGCGATCACCGCGATGGCGATCGCCACCACGATGTTCAGCTTGAGCGGCAGGGCGTAGGCCGCGACGGCGGCCGCCCCGGCCACCAGCATGGCCAGCACGCGAAGCGGCGAGTTGGCCAGCGAACACAGGATGCCCACCAGGCACAGCACGCCCGCGAAGCCCAGGCCCCACGAGGTGGGGATCAGGTTGCCGAGCGCCACACCGGCGAGGCTGGCACCCGTCCAGGCCCACCAGGTCATGCAGTAGTTGCCGGCGAGGTAGGCCTCCTGCTCGGCGCGGCCGGCGGCGTCTTCGGCCGGCTTCGGATGGCGCGCGGTGAACAGCGCATAGGTCATGTCGGCGGTCAGGAAGCCGTTGACCAACCGCCGCCAGCGCGGCATGTGCATCAGGTAGGGACGCAGGTGCAGGCTGAACACCACGAAGCGCAGGTTGACGCAGAAGGCCGTGGCCCAGATCACCCAGGCCGGTGCGCCGGCGATCAGCAGCGGGATCGCGGCGAGCTGCGCACTGCCGGCGTAGACGAACAGGGTCATCGCCACCGCCTCGATGGCGCTCATGCCCGACTTGACCATCGCCACGCCGGTCATCAGGCCCCAGGCCGCGATGCCCGGCGCGACCGGCGCGGAGGCGCGCAGGCCTTCGCGGAAACCGGGAGGCGTGCGGACGGACCGCAGGAAGAACACCGCGATGCCCCTTTACGCGAAGCGCGCGCCCGGCGCCAGGGCCAGGCCGCGCAGCAGGTCGGCCACCGGCAGGCGGCGCCCGCCGGGACGCTGCAGTTCGGTCAGACGAAGCACGCCGGCGCCGCAGGCCACGTCGATGCCCGTGGGCCCGGCCGCGACCACCGAGCCCGGGGGCGTCGCCTCCGGCGCAGCCGCCGCCACCACCGGCTGGGCCAGCCAGATCTTGAAGGTCTCGTCGTCCAGCCGGGCGGTGGCGCCCGGAGCCGGGTTCAGGGCGCGCACCTTGCGGGCGAGCACATCCGCTGGCTGCTGCCAGTCCAGCGCGGCTTCGGCCTTGTCGATCTTGTGCGCATAGGTCACGCCGGCTTCGGGTTGCTTCCGGGGTTGCAGCCGGCCTGCCTCGGCGAGTGTCAGTGCCTGCACGATCAGCCGGCCTCCCAGGGCCGCCAACGTGTCGTGCAGGCTGGCCGTGGTGTCCGTCGGCGCGATGGGCACCGCCTCCATCAGCAGCATGTCCCCGGTGTCGAGGCCCGCATCCATCTGCATGATGGTGATGCCGGTCTCGGCATCACCCGCCTCCACCGCGCGGTGGATGGGCGCCGCGCCGCGCCAGCGTGGCAGCAGCGAGGCGTGGATGTTCAGGCAACCCAGGCGCGGCGTGTCCAGCACCCATTGCGGCAGGATCAGCCCGTAGGCGGCGACCACCATCGCGTCGGCCTGGGCGGCCTCGATGGCGGCACGGGCCGCGGCAGCGTCTTCAGGGTAGCGCCCCTCCAGGCGCAGGGACCGCGGCTGCGCCACGGGCAGGCCGTGGGCCTCTGCGAACTGCTTCACGGGCGAAGGCTGCAGCTTCAGGCCCCGGCCGGCCGGGCGGTCCGGCTGGGTGAGGACGAGTGCCACCGTGTGGCCGGCGGCGTGCAGGCTCTGCAAGGCCACGCGGGCGAATTCGGGCGTGCCCGCGAAAAGGATGCGCATGGGAAGTCGTCAGTCGCGATCGGCGGGGCTGTTGGCGTGTTCCATGCCGGGATGCGCCCGGCGCACGACGCCCTGGGCGTCGAGATAGATCCAGTAGAACATGTCGCTGCCGTCCGTCCAGCGGTAGGTCAGCACGGGGCCCGGCCAGCTGGCGACGCGGTCCTCGCGGGCAGGCGGCCCGAAGGCGCGCAGCACGTCGGCACGCGTCCAGGCGTCCGGCTGGATGCGCGCGAAGTCCTCCGCCGTCAGCACCTGGCGCACCTGCACCAGGCGACCACCCGCATCCAGATCCACCATCACTGCGTGCTGGCCCATCGGCTGCCATGAATACTGCAGGCGTTGCCCGCCACCGGGCAGGGGCACCTCGGCCGTGGGCCGGCCGGCGCGGGCCAGCACCTCGTCGCGCGGGGTGCCGGGGGCCATGTCCAGCGCGTGCCAGGGGTTGGCACAACCAGCGACCAGGGCCGCCAGCGCCAGCCAGGCGAGGTGTCGCACGGTCGCGTCCTCAGGCCCGCTCGGCCTCTCGGCGGGCCTTGAGCATCTTGCCGCGGATGCGGTTGCGCTTGAGCGGCGAGAGGTATTCGACGAAGACCTTGCCCATGAGATGGTCCATCTCATGCTGGATGCACACCGCCAGCAGGCCCTCGGCCTCGATCTCGCGGGCCGTGCCGGCACGATCCTGTGCCCGCACCTTCACGGCACGGGCGCGCTCGACGCCGTCGTAGATGCCGGGCACCGACAGGCAGCCTTCGTCGCCGACCTGCGTCTCGGCACTGGCCCAGGTCAGCTCGGGGTTGATCAGCACCAGCGGCTGGTCCCGCTGCTCGGAGACATCGATGACGATGACGCGCTCATGCACGTCCACCTGGGTGGCGGCGAGGCCGATGCCCTCGGCGTCGTACATGGTCGCCAGCATGTCGTCCACCAGGGCGCGGACACGGTCGTCGACGGTGGCCACCGGGCGGGCCACGGTGTGCAGGCGCGGATCGGGATAGCGGAGGATGGGAAGCAAGGCCATGTGACGCAGTTGGGGGCGAGTGTCGCTATTTTCGCTACTTTTCGGTGCCCGACATCTGGACAAAGCCAATATTCATTGATCAATCAAGGGCTTGAGCGCAGAATCGCCAGTAACTTGTCAAGAGCGGACGATCCCATGATGGCGCATTCCAAGGCTTTCCCTGGCATGGCACACGTTACCGCGGCCGCCTGGGCGGTGGTCACGTTGGCCGCCAGCCTGGCGGCGGCGCCGGTGCAGGCGCAGAATTATCCAATCACGCCGGCCCAGCGGGCCACGGCCGAACAGGTGGCCGTGGGCGGCATCCCTCTGTCGGAGCTGGCGCCCGACGCACCCGACAACTACACCGTGAAGTCGGGCGATACGCTGTGGGGCATCTCCGGCATGTTCCTCAAGAGCCCGTGGCGCTGGCCCGAGCTGTGGGGCATGAACATGGAGCAGATCCGCAACCCGCACCGCATCTACCCCGGCCAGCAGCTCTACCTGGAAAAAGCGGACGGCTTGGCCCGGTTGCGCATGGGTCAGGCGCCCGTGGGCGCGCCCACGCAGACCGTGAAGGTCTCGCCGCGCACCCGCATCGCCGGCCTGCCCGACACCTCCATTCCCACGCTGCCGCCTGGCGCGATCGAGCCCTTCCTGGAAGAGGGCATCATCGTCGGCGAGGGCGAACTGGAAGCCGCGCCGCGCCTCGTGGCCGGCCAGGACAACCGCGTGCTGCTGACCCGCGGTGACCGCGCCTACGCCCGTGGCCGCAACGGCGCCCCGCTGGTCGAGCGCGACCCGCGCCAGATCGACGCCTACCGCGTGTTCCGCAATGCCCGCCCGCTGAAGGACCCCGGCACCGGCGCCGTGCTGGGCTACGAGGCGCAGTACCTGGGCGTGGCCGAGCTGGTGCGCAGCGAGTCCGTGCAGACGGTGAAGTCGCGCGAGGGCAAGGACGAACCGGTCACCGTGCCAGCCACGGTGGACATCGTGATGGCCAAGGAAGAGATGCGCGTCGGCGACCGCCTGATGCGTCAGCCTCCGCGCCAGCTCATGAGCTACGTGCCGCGTGCGCCCAAGGCCGACACGGCGGGGTCGATCATCTCGGTGTACGGCAATGCCGTGGCGCTGGCCGGCCAGAACTATGTCGTCGCCATCAACCGCGGCACGCAGGACGGCCTGGAGCCAGGCCACGTGCTGGCCATCCAGAAGGCCGGGCGCCGCGTGGTCGATCGCTCGCAGGCCAATGAGCGCACCGAGCTGAAGCTGCCCGACGAGCGCAACGGCGTCATGATGGTGTTCCGCACCTTCGACAAGGTGTCCTACGCGCTCGTGCTCGAGATCCTCGAGCCGATCTCCATCGGCGACCACTTCACCGCCCCGCGCTGAGGCGCGGCACCACCGCGCGATGGATCGCGACGAGCTCGCGGCGTGGCTGCGCCTCGCGCTCGTGCCTCGGCTCGGCCCGCAGGGCGCGCGCCAGCTGCTGGCGGCCTTCGGGCCGCCTGAGCGCATCTTCTCCCAGAGTCTGGCCGCACTGGCCGAGGTGCTGGGCCCGCGGCTGGCACCGGCCGTGCAGACCGGTCCGCCCGGCTTCGCCGAGCAGCTCGCGCACACGCTGGCCTGGCTCGAAGAGGACCCCGCGCACCGGGCCGTGACCCATCTGGCCGACACGGCCTACCCCGCCCTGCTGCTGCAGATCGAGGACCCGCCGCTGCTGCTGTACCGCATGGGCGCCCTCGACCTGCCCACCCAGCCTGCCGTGGCGGTGGTTGGCAGCCGCAACCCGACGCCCCAGGGCGCGCAAAACGCACGCGCCTTCGCACGATCACTGGCGGAGGCCGGCTTCACGGTGACGTCCGGCCTGGCGCTGGGCGTGGACGCCGCCGCCCATGAAGGCGCGCTCGTTGGGCGGCAGCCCGGCCGCGCCTGCACCGTGGCCGTGGTCGGCACCGGGCTCGACCGGGTCTACCCCAAGCAGAACCACGCACTCGCTCGATCCATTGCGGAACACGGCGTGCTCGTGAGCGAGTACCCACTGGGCACGCCACCCCTGGCGGAGAACTTCCCCCGCCGCAACCGGCTGATCGCGGGCCTGAGCCACGGCACGCTGGTCGTCGAGGCCGCGCTGCAATCCGGCTCGCTCATCACGGCGCGGCTGGCTTCGGAGCAGGGCCGTGAGGTCTTTGCCATCCCGGGTTCGATCCATTCCCCGCAGTCGAGGGGCTGCCACCAGCTGCTGCGGCAAGGCGCCAAGCTGGTGGAAAGCGCGCAGGACGTGCTGGAGGATCTGCGCGCCAGCGTACCGGGCAGCGGGGAAGCCGCCCTCGCCGAGGCCGCCACCCCCGCGGGGCACCCGGGTGATCCCCTGCTGGAGGCCATGGGCTTCGACCCGGTCGGGCTGGATGCCCTGCAGGCCCGCACGGGCTGGCCGACCGAGCAGCTGCAGGCCCGGCTGCTGGAGCTGGAGCTCGGCGGCCGGATCGGCCGCCTTCCGGGCGGGCAGTACCAGCGCACCGCCAGCGCCTGAGGCCTGCGCGCAACAGCCGCGCCAGGCGGCATGGCGACGGCACGGCGGTGGGCTATATTGGGCCCATGTATGAAGTGCTGGTGTTCCTCTATGAAAACTACTGGCGCTCGGATGCATGCCCCGAGCTGCATCAGCTGGAACGCAAGCTGAGCGCTCATGGCTTCGAGCCGGACGAGATCCATGACGCGCTGGTCTGGCTCGACGGCCTGAACACCGCGGCCGAAGGCATCCACCTCGGCGAGGTGGAGCCACCCCCCTGCGACCCGGTGGCCCATTCCGACAGCCTGCGCGTCTACTCCATCGCCGAGCAGGACCACCTGGGCGCCCAGTGCCTGGGCTTCATCAGCTTCCTCGAATCCGCCGGCGTGCTGCCGGCCCCCCTGCGCGAGATCGTCATCGACCGCGCCATGGCCGCGCCCGGCGACCCGGTGTCGCTGGATGCGCTGAAGATCATCGTGCTGATGGTGTACTGGCGCTTCGGCCACGAGCCCGACGCCCTGGTGCTCGACGAACTCTGCGACGACACGGACGGCCGGCTCGCGCACTGACCGCCGGCGCCCCGCGACGGCCGGGGCCTACTTCAGCAGCCGCTCGGGATTGGCGTCGAGCTTGGCCAGCGCCTGGCGCGTGGCCCGCACGGTGAGCGCCTCTTCCTCGGTGGGCACCAGCAGACCGGCCTGCAGGTACGAGGCCAGACGCCGCAATTGCACGATGTAGCTGCGGCCGTCCTGCGAAGCGAACAGGTGGAGCTGACCGCGCTCGCTCTTCCAGACGTACTGCACCTGGACGACCGAGCTGTTGTGATCCAGCGTGAACCAGGTGCCGGGCTGCAACTCGCGCGCCCAGCTCAGCATGGCGGCGGTGGGGTTGGAGCCGCCGGCACTGATGACCTCGATCATGCTGGCGTCGATGCCGAGCATGAGCTCGATGTTCTCCTTGTCCAGCGGCAGCTCCCCGGCGTCGTCCTCGCTGACGAAGTCCTCCAGGTTGGCCAGCCGCTTGGTCATCGACTCGATGCGGGCGTAGGGGATGGCCTCGGTCTTGGACATGAAGGCGTCGGCCAGCGTGTCGCCGATGACCTTGATGTGGAACTCCTGGTCCGACTGCTGCAGGCCCAGCAGCGTCATGCCGCGGCGAAGCCGCTCCAGCAGACCGGGCAGATCCTGGATGACCTTGGCGCGCTCCTGGCGGTTCGGCTTGGCGCTGGCGGCCCAGACCAGATCACCGGCGGACTTCTTGAGGGCCAGCGTCTCCTGGTGCTGGGGGCCGTGCTTCACGGCGGCCACGGCCAGCACCTCGGCCCAGACCTTGAACAGGAACTCGCGGATCTCGTCGCGCACCGGCACGTCGCTGAGCATCTTGCGCAGCTCGATGGTGTACTGGACCGCCATCGTCTCCTTCTGCTCGACCTGCTGCGCCACGCTCACCAGCTTCTGGGTGGCGCCCTTCTCGGTGAGGAACTTGGCCAGGAAACGCTGGAACTCCTCGTAGACGAGCTGGAACACGCGCCGGCCGGTCTCGGGGTACTGCTCGATGACCTGCACCACGCGCTTGATCTCCGTCTCCAGCGCGCTGCCCGAGATCGCGGCGGCGTCGAAGCCCAGCACACAGGAGCCCATGCGGTCGATGAGCTGGCGCGCCGGGTGCTCCAGGGATCCGAAGAACTCCGGCTCGGCCAGGGCGACGCGCAGCACCGGCATCTGCAGCCGGGCGAACCACACGCGCACGGCGGGCGGAATGCGCTCCTCGGCCAGGATGCTCTGGAACATGAGCGCGACGATCTCGATGGTGGCCTTCTCGGTCTGGGTGGAGGCCTTCTTCTTCAGGTCCTGGGTGCGCGCGCGAAGATCGTGCGCCACCTGCTCGACTGCATCATCGTCGAAGATGACGATGTCACCGGTGGCCAGTGCCTCCTGGGCACGGGTCTGCACCTGGGTCTGCACGTGCGTGGCGTGCATCGACATCGCCTCGGCCAGCGCCGGCGAGGGGTGCACCGCCCCCGCCTCGGTGCTGAAACCGGCGACCTTGTCGGTCAGCAGCCGCTTGAGCTGGCCCAGCACGCCGCTCGCTCGTGCGCGCGCCCTGGCCAGCGGGGAGGTGGCGGTCATCATCCGGGTTTCCTCGGCGACGCCGCCGTAGCCCGTGCCACTGCCGCCGCCCCCACCACCGCCACCACCCGCGACGCCGGAACGCGTTTCGCCGCCTTCGGCGCCGACGGGACCTCCGCGACCGGAGGACCAGCCCCCGCCACCACCGCCGGCCGCACCACCACTGCCCGCACTGCCGGCCGCGCTGCCACCGCCAGCGCCGCGGGCCTGACCGCCGCCGCCAGCAGCGCCACCCGAAGCGCCGTATCCACCGCCAGCGCTGCCGGCGCTGCCGCCCAGCCCGCCACCACCACTGCCCCCAAAGCCACCCGAGCCGCTCCCTGCGAACCCGCCAGCCCCGCCCCCGCCGGCCCCACCCGCGCCCCCTCCCCCGGCGCCGGCCGAGCCGGCGCCAGAAACGGGGGCGAAAGAGGAGCTGGCCCCTTCGGAGGCCGGCGCGCCGGCGGGTCGCGGGGCACCTGCCGCCGGACGCCGCACGCGAGAGCTGAGGTTGATCTCGGGGAGCACACCGCGCTCGACCAGGAAGGCGTTGGCGGCGTTGTAGCCTTCCAGGGCCTTGGGCACGATGTTGCCCTGGATCACGTCCTTGACGGAGGTCCAGACCTCGCGGTCCAGGCCCGCCATCGTCCATTGCTCGACCAGGGCCAGGCACAGGGCCTCGGGCCGGAGGATGTCTTCGGAGGCGAGGTCGTCGCCGCCTTCGAGGTGGGTGACCCGCAGCTTCAGGTCATTCAGGTCCCACATGCCCTTTTCCTGGATCGCCATCGCCAGGCGGGACGACAGGATCTTGTTCTCCACCACGTCGTCGCCCATCAGGGCCATGCTGCCCAGTTCCATCCGCACCTTGGCGGTGGCGGTGGCAGGCAGCAGGGCCCGACGCCAGGCCTTCGCCGTGCCGTCGGCCCAGCGCGCGGCGTGTCGCTCGTAGGTGACCAGGTTGTCCCGCCGCACCTGCATCTCGCGGCTGCTCTGGGCGCTGGAGAGCTGCTCGGACAGGGCCGTGCGCAGCGCCTCGGTCATCGGCCCCAGCACGCCTTCCATGTGCGCCACGAAGCGCTCGCGCGCCTGCCGCGCGAGAGGCGCCGCGGACAGGGGGGGCGAGCTGCTCATGGCGATGGGGTCAGACGGTGGCGCCGGCGTTGGGGTCGTTCGGGTCGCCCTCGCGCTTCGGCGCGGCGCGGATCAGGTCCTCGCGCTTGATGCCGAGCCACATGGCGATGGCCGCGGCGACGAACACCGAGGAATAGATGCCGAACAGGATGCCGATGGTGAGGGCCAAGGCGAAATAGTGCAACGTGGCGCCGCCGAACAACAACATCGACAGCACCATGATCTGGGTGGAACCGTGGGTGATGATGGTACGGCTGATCGTCGACGTGATGGCGTTGTCGATTGTCTCCACCGTGCTCATCTTGCGGTAGCGACGGAAATTCTCGCGGATCCGGTCGAAGATGACCACGGATTCGTTCACCGAATAGCCCAGCACCGCCAGCACCGCCGCCAGCACCGCCAGCGAGAACTCCCACTGGAAAAAGGCGAAGAAGCCCAGGATGATCACCACGTCGTGCAGGTTGGCGAAGATGGCGGCCACGGCGAACTTCCACTCGAAGCGGATCGCCAGGTAGATCATGATGCCCACCACCACCATGGCCAGCGCCTTCATGCCGTCGACGGCGAGTTCCTCGCCCACCTGCGGTCCGACGAACTCGGTGCGCTTGAGGGTGACCGTGGGGTCCCCCGTGCGCAAGGCGGCCAGCGTGCGCTCACTCTGCTGGGCGGACGTCACACCCTTCTGGGCCGGCAGGCGGATCAGCACGTCGCGCGCGGTGCCGAAGTTCTGCACCTGCACGTCGGTGTAGCCGAGGCTGGAGACGGTGCGACGGATCGATTCGACATCGGCCGGCTGGGCGTACTGCACCTGCATGACGGTGCCGCCGGTGAACTCGACCGACAGGTGCAGGCCGCGCGTGGCGAGGAAGAACACCGCCGCCACGAAGGTGAGAATCGAGATCGCGTTGAATATCAGCGCGTGCCGCATGAACGGAATGTCGCGCCGGATCTTGAAGAACTCCATGAACTGCCCGTCCCTTATTCCGGCTTGGTTATAGCGCCATCCGCGCCCGGCCGCCAGACCGTGCCGATGGAAACCGACTTCAGCTTCTTCTGCCGGCCGTACCAGAGGTTCACCAGGCCGCGCGAGAAGAACACGGCGGAGAACATCGAGGTCAGGATGCCGATGCAGTGCACGACGGCGAACCCGCGCACCGGGCCCGAGCCGAACGCCAGCAGCGCCAGACCGGCGATCAGCGTGGTCACGTTCGAGTCCAGGATGGTCGCCCAGGCACGGTCATAACCGGCGTTGATGGCCGCCTGCGGCGAGGCGCCGTTGCGCAACTCCTCTCGCACGCGCTCGTTGATCAGCACGTTGGAGTCGATCGCCATGCCCAGCGCCAGCGCCATGGCGGCCATGCCGGGCAGCGTGAGCGTGGCCTGCAGCATGGACAGGATGGCCACCAGCAGCAGCAGGTTCACCCCCAGCGCGATGCTGGAGAACACGCCGAACAGCATGTAGTACACGGCCATGAAGGCGCAGATCGCCGCGAAACCCCAGGCCACGCTCTGGAAGCCGCGCTTGATGTTGTCCGCGCCCAACGACGGGCCGATGGTCAGCTCCTCGATGATCTCCATCGGCGCGGCCAGCGAGCCGGCACGCAGCAGCAGCGCCACGTCATTCGCCTCGGTGGTGGTCATGCGGCCGGAGATCTGCACCCGGCCGCCGCCGATCTCGGTGCGGATCACGGGGGCGGTGACGACCTCGCCCTTGCCCTTCTCGAACAGCAGGATGGCCATGCGCTTGCCCACGTTCTCCCGCGTCACGTCACGGAAGATGCGGGCGCCCTTGGCGTCCAGCGTCAGGTGGACGGCGGGCTCCTGCGTCTGGCTGTCGAAGCCGGCCTGCGCGTCGGTCAGGTTCTCGCCGGTCAGGATGACCTGGCGCTTCAGGATCAGCGGCGCGCCGCCGCGCTCCACGTAGCGCTCGGTGCCGAAGGGCACCGGCCCGGTGCCGTTGGCAGCTGCGGCGGCCTCGGTCGACTCGTCGACCAGGCGCACCTCCAGTGTGGCGGTGCGGCCCAGGATGTCCTTGGCCTTGGCGGTGTCCTGCACACCAGGCAGTTGCACCACGATGCGGTCGACGCCCTGCTGCTGGATCACGGGCTCGGCCACGCCGAGCTCGTTGATGCGGTTGTGCAGGGTCACCATGTTCTGCTTGAGCGCCTGCTCCTGCACCAGGCGCGCAGCCTCGGGTTTCAGGCTGCCGGTGATGCGCGTGACGTCGGCCTCAGCGGCCTCGACCAGCACCCAGTCCGGGAACTGCTCGGCGATCAGCTTGCGGCCGTCGGCCAGGGACTTCGGCTCGCGGAAGCGCACCTCGACGGACTGGCCGTTGCGGCTGATGCCGGCGTGGCGGATGTTCTTCTCGCGCAGCACCGTGCGCAGGTCGCCGGTGAACGACTCCGCCTTCTTGGCCAGGGCCGCCTGCATGTCCACCTGCAGCATGAAGTGCACGCCGCCGCGCAGGTCCAGGCCCAGGTACATGGGCGCGGCGTGCAGGCTGGACAGCCAGGAGGGCGTGGCCGACAGCAGGTTCAGCGCGACCACGTAGGACGGGTCCGCCGGATCGGGCACCAGGGCGCGCTGGATGGCGTCCTTGGCCTTGAGCTGCTCGTCGGTGTTGGAGAAGCGGGCCTTCACCGACGTGGCGTCACGAACGATGGACTGGGGCTTCAGGCTGGCCTGGGCCAGCGCCTGCTCGACCCGTGCCAGCGTGCCGGCGTCCACGCGCACGCTGGCCTTGCCAGGCGACACCTGGACCGCGGGGTCCTCGCCGAAGAAGTTGGGCAGGGTGTAGAGCACCCCGATGAGCAACGCGACCAGCAAGGTCGCGTACTTCCAGATTGGATATCGGTTCATCGGCAGGGCGCCCCGCGCGCATGCGCGGCCGCGCCGTCCCCTCAGTTCTTGATGGTTCCCTTGGGCAGCACCTGCACGACCGCGGTACGCTGCAGCTGCACCTCGACGCCGGTGGCGAGCTCGACGCTGATGTAGACGTCACCCAGCTTGCTGACCTTGCCCAGCAGGCCGCCGGCAGTGGCGACCTCGTCGCCCTTGGCGAGCGCGTCGATCATGGCGCGATGCTCCTTCTGCCGCTTCATCTGGGGGCGGATCATCACGAAATAAAGCACCACGAACATCAACACCAGCGGCAGCAGGCTCATGAACGACGACTGCGCGTCGCCGCCGGCGGCTGGCGCCGCTTGGGCGTAGGCGGTAGAAATCAGCACGGTGACTCCAGGGCTCGAAGGCCGAAGCGAGAAAGGAACGCCCGCAGCAATTCCGGCACGGCGGCCGCGCCGGTGCCACGGGATGAACCGGCGATTGTATGCGGCGCCTCAGGCGGCGCGCTGGATGCCCCCGGTACCCCCGCGCCACTGCTGCTGAAGCTGGGTCCAGCGGGTGCGCACCGCCGCCAGGTGACGCGCCTTGACATGCCCGAAGCCGCGGATCTGCTCCGGCAGGCGGGCGATCTCCACCGCCAGGGCATGCCGGTCGGCATCCAGCGTGCCCAGCAGTTCCTGCACCGTCTGCCGGTACTCGCCGATCAGGGCGCGCTCGGTGCGGCGCTCCTCGCTGCGGCCGAACACGTCCAGCGCCGTGCCGCGCAGGCCCTTCAGGCGCGCCAGCAGGCGGAACAGGTGGATGGTGCCGGGGCCGAACTTTTGCTTGACCAGCTCGCCGCGCTCGTTGTGCTTCGCCGTCAGGGGCGGCGCCAGGTGGTAGTGGATGCGGAAGTCGCCCTCGAACTGCTCGGCGACCCGCTCGCGGAAGCCGCTCTCGGCGTGCAGGCGGGCGACCTCGTATTCGTCCTTGTAGGCCATCAGCTTGAACAGGTTGCGCGCCACGGCCTCGGCCAGGGTGGTGCGGCCCAGCGGCGCCTCGGCGGCGCGGACCTGCTCGACGAACGCGCGGTAGCCCTCGGCATACGCAGCGTCCTGGTAGGCGGTGAGGAACTCGACGCGGCGCGCGACGATGGATTCCAGCGTCTCGCGCGGCTTGAAGGTGATGACCTGCGCCGGCGCGAACTGGGCGCGCACCCGCGCGGCGTCGTGGGCGGCCTGCCGGCCCCATTCGAACGCCGTCTTGTTGGCTTCCACCGCCACGCCATTGAGCTCGATGGCGCGCAGGATGGAGGCGCGCGCCAGCGGCACCCAGCCCTTCTGCCAGGCGAAGCCCAGCATCATGGGGTTGGTGAAGATGTTGTCGCCCATCAGCTTGGCGGCGGCCGTGTCGGCGTCGAAGGCGGCCACCGCCTCCGGGCCGACGGCCTTGGCGATCTCGGCGACGCAGGCCTCGGACGGATCCGCCCAGTTGGCGTTGCGCACGAAGGCGGCGGTGGGCGCGGCATGGCCGTTCAGCGCCACGCGCGTGCGGCCGGCACGCATGCGCAGCACGGTCTCCTTGCCGCCGGTGACGATAGGGTCGCAGCCGATGATGAGGTCGGCCGCCGCCATGCTCACGCGCGTGGTGCGGATCGCCTCCTGGCTGTCGGCGATCAGCACGTGGCTCCAGGTGGCGCCACCCTTCTGCGCCAGGCCGGCGGCGTCCTGGGTGACGATGCCCTTGCCTTCCATGTGGGCGGCCATGCCGAGCAGCTGGCCGATGGTGATGACGCCGGTCCCGCCGACACCCGCCACGACGATGCCAAAGGCGCCGCCGGCCGTGGACGGCACGGTCGGCTCGGGCAGCTCGCCCAGCTGCGCCGGGCTCACCGCGGCCTGCGCCTTGGCCTTCTTCTTCAGGCTGCCGCCTTCCACCGTGACGAAGCTGGGGCAGAAGCCCTTGAGGCAGCTCGTGTCCTTGTTGCAGGTGCTCTGGTTGATGGTGCGCTTGCGGCCGAACTCGGTCTCCAGCGGCTCCACCGACAGGCAGTTGGACTGCACGCCGCAATCACCGCAGCCCTCGCAGACCAGGTCATTGATCATGACCCGCACCGCCGGATCGACCATCGTGCCGCGCTTGCGGCGACGCCGCTTCTCGGTGGCGCAGGTCTGGTCGTACAGGATGACCGTGGTGCCCTTGATCTCGCGGAACTCGCGCTGGGTGCGGTCCAGCTCGTCGCGGTGGCGCACCTCGATGCCGGGCGGCAAGGCCGCGCCGCGGTACTTCTGCGGCTCGTCGGTGACCACGGTGAGCTTGCGCACGCCCTCGGCCACCAGGCTGTGCGCGATCTGCAGCACCGAGTGGCCCTCGGGCCGCTCGCCCACCTGCTGGCCGCCGGTCATGGCGACCGCGTCGTTGTAGAGCAGCTTGTAGGTGATGTTGACGCCCGCCGCGATGGATTGCCGGATCGCCAGCGAGCCGCTGTGGAAGTAGGTGCCGTCGCCCAGGTTGGCGAACACGTGCTGCTCGGTCGAGAACGGCTGCTGGCCGACCCACGGCACGCCCTCGCCGCCCATCTGGGTGAAGCCGACGGTGGAGCGGTCCATCCACGTGGCCATGAAGTGGCAGCCGATGCCGGCCATCGCACGTGAGCCCTCGGGCACCACGGTGGAGGTGTTGTGCGGGCAGCCCGAGCAGAACCAGGGCATGCGGTCGGCCTTGACCTCGACGACCTGCATCGCCTGCTCCTTGGCCTGCAGGATCGCGAGCTGCGCGTCCAGACGGGCGGCGATGTCGGCGTCCAGGCCCATCTTCTTCAGGCGCCGGGCGATGGCGCGGGCGATGAGCGCCGGCGACAGGTCGGCATTGGCGCGCAGCAGGGTGTGGGAGGTCGGGTTGGGCAACGACCATTCGCCGCCGGAATAGTCACCCTCCTGCTCCTCGAACTTGCCCAGCACGTTGGGCCGCACGTCGGGCCGCCAGTTGTAGAGCTCCTCCTTCAGCTGGTACTCGATGACCTGGCGCTTCTCTTCCACCACCAGGATCTCGCGCAGGCCCTGGGCGAACTCGCGCGTGATCTGCGCCTCCAGCGGCCAGACCACCGCCACCTTGTGCAGGCGGATGCCGAGGCGGCGGCAGGTGTCGTCGTCCAGGCCCAGGTCCAGCAGGGCCTGCCGGGTGTCGTTGAAGGCCTTGCCGCTGGCGATGATGCCCAGCCGGTCGTTCGGGCCTTCGATCACGTTGTGATTCAGCCGGTTGGCGCGGATGTAGGCCAGCGCGGCATACCACTTGTAGTCGAACAGGCGCGCCTCCTGGTCCAGCGCGTGGTCGGGCCAGCGGATGTGCACGCCGCCAGGCGGCATCTGGAAATCCTGCGGGATGACGATCTGCACCCGCTCCGGATCGATCATCGCGGTGGCGCTCGACTCCACGATCTCCTGGATGGTCTTCATGCCGGCCCAGACGCCGGCGTAGCGGCTCATGGCGAACGCGTGCAGGCCCAGATCCAGGATCTCCTGCACCGTCGCCGGGAAGAACACCGGCAGGCCGCAGGCCTTGAAGATGTGGTCGCTCTGGTGGGCCGCGGTGGAGCTCTTGGCCACGTGGTCGTCGCCGGCCACCGCGATCACGCCGCCCCAGGGGGTGGTGCCGGCCATGTTGGCGTGCTTGAACACATCGGAGCAGCGGTCCACGCCCGGGCCCTTGCCGTACCAGATGCCGAACACGCCGTCGAACTTGTGCGTGGCCTGCGGGGTGAAGCCGAGCTGCTGGGTGCCCCATAGCGCGGTGGCGGCCAGCTCCTCGTTCACACCGGGCTGGAAGACGATGTTCTGCGCCTGCAGGTACTTCTTGGCCTTCCACAGGGCCTGGTCATAGCCGCCGAGCGGGGAGCCGCGGTAGCCGCTGACGAACCCCGCCGTGTTCTTGCCGGCCAGCGCGTCACGTTGGCGCTGCAGCATGGGCAGTTTCACCAGCGCCTGCACGCCGCTCATGAACGCGCGGCCGTAGTCCAGCGCGTACTTGTCGTCGAGGGTGACGGTCTCCAGCGCGCGGCGGATGTGTTCGGGCAGGGGTGCGTTCATGACGGATCGGTCTCCAGTGCGGGCGAGGGGGCGCAGCCTTGTGGGCACGCGGCAGAAGGAGGCGGCGCCCGGGTAGGGCGATGTCTCCACATAGCTGCGCAGTGTAGGCCGGGCGTCTGGATATGTCTTTGCTTTTTGTGCCCGAATAGGCCTAGGATGAGCAACATCCTTTCCTTTTCAGGGCCACCATGACCAAGCTGGACCGGTACGACCTGCAGATCCTGGCCGAACTGCAGGCCGACGCGCGCCTGACCAACGCCGAACTCGCGCAGCGCGTGGGCCTGTCGGCCGCCCCCTGCTGGCGCCGGGTGCGGGCGCTGGAGGAGGCGGGCTACATCAAGGGCTATCACGCCGAGATCGACCGCCACAAGATCGGGCTGGGCGTGCTGGCCTTCGTGCGGGTGGATGCGGACAAGAACACCGGCGAGCGCACGCGGGAGATGGAGGAGGCGATCCGCCGCATCCCGGAGATCGTCTCCTGCCACTACATCAGCGGCGCCGGCACCTTCGAGCTGCAGGTGGTGACGCCCGACCTGGAGGCGTTCTCGCAGCTCGCCCGCAAGGTGCTGATCAACCTGCCGAACGTGAAGGACCTGCACACCAGCTTCTCGCTGGGCGAGGTGAAGGCCGGCGCGAGCTGGCCGCTGGGCCACCTGGCGCGCTGAGCCATCCGTGCGTCAGGGCTGCCGGGGCCACAGGACCCACAGCGCCAGCGGCTGCTTGAGCCGCCCGGCGATCTCCCCCGCCGCATCGCCCCAGCCCACGAAGTAGTCGGCCCGCACCGCGCCGACGATGGCACTGCCGGTGTCCTGCGCCATCACCAGCCGCTGCAGCGAGACGACCGGCCCGGCGGACACCAGCCAGACCGGGGTACCGTAGGGAATGCTCTCGCGATCCACCGCGATCGAGCGGCCCGGCGTGAGCGGCACACCCTGCGCGCC
>NZ_JAYRZR010000018.1:25164-57584 GCF_041916345.1 Ramlibacter sp. | reverse complement strand
AGGCGGATGACCTGAACTCGTCTTTCGTGCCGCGCCTCGCGCGGCAGCGATCTCATGTCGGCTGTTTCCATCACTGGTGGATCATGGCGGGGCGCAAAAGTTCAAGTTATTTGTTGCCGGATCAATAAGCGGAAGGTCAGGAATGAAGGCATACACGTTCTTCGGGGCATCCTGCGTGGACTTTCGGAGTGAAACGAGGAACCTAGCAAAACGTGTTCGCAGGTACATCGCGTAGTTCTTCGCTTCAATCTCAGAGTCGAATACGCCCGCAACAACATAGCTCTCGGTGCAGGCAGACCCGGGCTCGGCAACGATCGGCTTACTGAGAAACTTGGTTTCGACTGCTGCGCTTGTTCCCTGGACGCGAGTCATAAGCACCTTCCACTTGTCTACCCAAGCCGAGTTCGCTGGAATCGCAGAGCGTTCGACCCAGGTGATCTTCTGCGAGCCAAAGAGCTTGACGGGCTTCTTCAACCCTTTCTTGTCCGCTTTGCCGTGGAAAAACGTCCGAAGTCCGAAAGGCTTTTGACTGGACACTCGCTCATCAAGAGTTGCCTCTTTCTTCGCCTTGACTTTCCCCAGAATCGGCACGGCCTCATTCCGCCGCACCAGAATGCCGTATTCGTCAAGGTGGCGTGCGACAGCGGGCCCCGTCGGTTGACCATCCCAGATCGTCTGCACCTCACAAGGCCCATGATGTTCCCGATCCCACAGGAAGTACGAGATGCCACCGCGAATCTTGACGCCGGGGAAGCCCTCGTAGAGCTTGGGATAGTCCATGATGCGGCGCATCCGCTTGTCTGACAGCATCCGCTCGCGGTACTTGTCGAGGCCTTTGCCGCCTGCCATCCAGCGTGATGGCGTCACGAACACCGCGTAGTGCGGGTCGAGATCAAGTGCCTTTTCGACAAACAGCTGGTAGATCGGCGCGGCGCTGGTGCCGTAGCCGCCGTCATCCAGTTGATACGGTGGGTTGCCAATGATCACGTCAAACTGCATGTTGCCCCCAAAGATCTCGCCGATGCGAGCCTGGATATCGTCGTTGTGAATGAACGCGTAGGCATGCGTTTCCAGGCCGTCGCCGCGGTCCAGCGTCTTCTGGCTGGCACCACAGTACGCACACTTGCCGTCCAGCCAGGTGTGTTGCATCCGTTCGAACCAGATGTTCCCGGCCTGGGTTTTGAATCCCCGCGCAATGGAATGCTTGCCGTTCGCGTGCTTGGTGCAGTAAACGCTGCGCCTCGCCAGCATACTGGTCAGTTGGGTGATGCCAATGCCGAACACCTGCTTGGTCAGGATGTGGTCGACGCGCTCCTGAAGGTCAGGAATCTTCTTCGCCAGGCCCCGGGTCAGGCGGCTGGTGATCTCGCGCAGGAACACGCCGGACTTGGTGCACGGGTCCAGAAACTTGACGGACTTGTTGGCCCACAGCTCCGCACCCTTGTGGTCGGCCGCCCATGCTTCGGCCAGCGTATCGAGCATGCGGTTGGCGAACTCCGGTGGCGTGAACACCTCGTCGTTCGACAGGTTGGCAATGCACGTCAGCACGTCCGGGTTGCGCCCGCGCAGCGCAAAGCTGGCTTGCTCGGTCATAGGTGGGCTCCCAGAACGAAACGGGCGCGTTCGATGCGCAGCATCTGATGGGGCTGCATGAAGCGGACGCCCAGGCCGAGGCAGACGTTGGGAATCTTGATGCGTGCAGGTGAGTTGGCCACCACCTCGTGCGTGACCACGACATGCTGGCCCGCCAGCGCATGCGCTATCGAGTAGAAGTCGGCGGCCTGCAGAAACTGGTTGACGGCGGCTGGGGTGTATTGCTGTCCCGCTGCCCAGGTGCTCACCTGGGTGAACTGAGGGGCGAGGGATGCCGGGGTGCGACGAAACAGGTATTGGCCTTGCTTGCTGGCCCAGTCTGAAACGTCGTCCTGCCCGGCCTCGATCTCGTCGGCGACCTTGTCAATGCTGAACACGACGCCAGCGTTGCCGTTGTGGACCAGCCAATCCCAGAAGGCGGGGCAGAAGTCCAGGCCGTAGTGCTGGTTGTTGGCGGACATGAAGACGTTGGCATCCAGCAGGTAGCTCACGCAGTGACCCCCAACTCTTGCGCCGCCTGGTAGAAGGTGGCCGTCTTGCGCAGGCCCAGCATGCGGTAGGCCTCCGGAAAGGAGGTCAGACCTTCCAGCGTGCTCGCCACGATGGCGCGGGCGAACCGCTTGCTGGTGCGGGCCCCCAGGCTACGGTAGAAGTCACCGCCAGAGCTTGCACGTTCTTTCAGTTGCCGCAGACGTTCTTGCTCTTCGCGGTAGTGCTGCCACAGTGCAGCCCGGCTGATGTAGCCAGCATCGAACAGGCGCCGCAAGGCGACCAGCGTGCTGACCTTGAACTCGCGAGCCAACCGCTGAATCTCATCGAGAATCGGCGCGTTGGGCCTGTAGGTGGCTTGCAGTTCTGCCATAGGCATCAGCAGTTCGGCTGCCACCTGATTGCACCAGCGCTCGGTGTCCTGCTCAGGCACTTCGCCTGCCTGGGCGTCAGAGACGCCGGTTGCACCCAGCCAGACATGGGCCAGTTCATGTGCCAAGGTGAACATCTGCGCCGCCTTGCTGTCTGCGCCGTTCACAAAGACCAGGGGGGCCAAGTGATCGGTCAGGGCGAATCCGCGGAATTCACCTACGTCCAGCTTCCTGTGGCTGTTGCTGCCGACTACCGAGCTGACCATGACCATCACGCCGGCGTCCTCTGCCTTGGTGATGAGATCGCGAAGCGCGTCCGACCAGGTGGCAAGTTGGCGGCGAGCCGCGGCAGAAAGCCCCAAAGTGGTCCGAAGGTGCTGTGCCACGGATTCGGGAGCGTCTTGCAGGCTGGCGCTGCCCACAAACGGCAGAGCAGACAGGCCATGTAGGCGCGCGTGATCGCGGTACCAGTCTTGCCGCTGCTGACACAGATAGAGCGTATCCAGCAGATTGCTGCTGGGTTCAGCCAGCTCCTTGTCTCGCAGGGTGCGAAAGTCCCGCACTGGCAGCGCCAGCACCGGCGGCTGGGGCAGGAAGAAGTAGCCGATGGCTGTGTGCGTCAGTCGCGCGAAGTCTTCCAACTGCTTGAGCGTGGGTTGGGCGTCACCGGCCAGCCAAAAGGGCCACTTGGCAAACCGGGCCGTGAGCTCTTCATTCGTCAAGCGCGCGCGTGCTGCTGCCCAACGCAGGACAGGAATGGACGCGGCGATCTTCGTCATGCCTCGGCCTGGGGCAAAGCCGCGGGCGCTGCAGGCGCGCACCGTGCTGCCAGATCAGTGACGCTCATGGGTGGCCAGGTCTTCGCCGGCGTGAAGATCTCGTGCTTGCCCAGGTGCGCAAAGAGCGAGTCCTCAGCGCTGAACGCCGACGAGTGGGTGAGGATGTCGAAGCGGAAGTCGCGGCGCTGGAACTTGCCCTTGCCCAGGTAGCCCCATTCCGCAAAGGTGATCGGCGCATGGCCGCTGTCCTTCATGGTCAAGGCGTCACCATGCACTAGGTTGACGGACAGCACATGGGAGGCCGCGCGATACAGATCCGCGTCCTCTTCCAGGCCCAGGTACTCGGCAAAGATGTCCAGCAGGTTGGCGCGGCACTCGGCGATGTTGTCCGGCAGCAGTTCAATGCCGTAGATGCACATCAAGCCGAGCAACGCGTAGTGCTGACGTTCAAAGTCCGACTTGCCGTACTTGTGTTCGACGGCGACCAGCTTGCGCGCTAGCACTTTGACCAGGAAGTTCCCGCTGCCACAGGCGGGCTCCAGGAAGCGGGCGTCGATCCGCTGGGTTTCATCCTTCACCAGGTCAAGCATCGCCTCGACCATCCACGCGGGGGTGAAGACCTCCCCGTGGTCGGCAACGCGTTGTTTGGACTTGACGAGGCTCATCGCTGCATTTTGGCCCAGGTGGCGGGCAGGTTTGGGCGGTTCCGCTACTCTACTTCCTCTGCCGACTCGTCTTGCCAGTTCCCGGGCCTGGGCCTTGCTGCATCTCGCACATGAGGCGCAAAGCGCTGGGATTGCGCTGCGCTCCATCCCAGCCTACGGGGTGATGGGAACCGCTCGTGTCGTCGCCTCCGCAAAAACCCCCACACGCTCTTCGGGTTCGCGCACTACCCTGGGGCCATGACCTTCCGCATCCGACTCAGCCTGACCGCGGCGGCGCTGGCCCTCGCCGCCTGTTCCACGGGTCCCGTCGCACCCGCGGCGCCACCGCCCAGGCTCGTGGTGTTCCTGGTCATCGACGGCCTGCCCATGCGGCAGGTGATGGACTACCGCGACCAGCTGGCCGCGGATGGCTTCGCGCGCTTCCTGGCGCGCGGCGCCTGGTTCTCCAACACGCACTATCCCTACGCCTTCACCGTCACGGCCGCGGGCCATGCCACCATGCTGACCGGTGCCACGCCCAGCCGCACCGGCATCATCGGCAACGAGTGGCGCGACATCCGCACGGGGGATGCCGTCTACAACACCGGCGACACAGCCCACACCTACATCGGCCACAAGACCAACGCGCTCGACGGCACCAGCCCGCGCAACCTGAAGGCCGAGACCGTGGGCGACGTGCTGCGCCGTGTGAAGCCGGCCTCCCGGGTGATCGGCATCTCGGGCAAGGACCGCGGTGCCATCCTGCCCGCGGGCCATACCGGCACCGCGTACATGTACATGGGGCAGACCGGGCAGTTCGCCTCGACCACCTACTACATGAAGGAGCATCCGGCGTGGGTGAAGGCGTACAACGACGCCCGCCCGGCGGATCGCTACTTCAAGACCGAGTGGAAGCCGCTGCTGCCGGAGGCGGCCTACGCCCGCTCGGTGCCGGACAGCCAGCCCTGGTTCGGCCCGCGCGGCGGCAAGCTGCCCATGCTGATGGGCGTGGCCGCCGACGACAAGCCCGGCCCGGCCTTCTACAACGCGTTGCTGCGCAGCCCGTTCGCCGATGCGCTCGCGCTCGACTTCGCGCGTGCCGCCATCGCGGGCGAGCAGCTGGGCCAGGACGATGCACCGGACATCCTGTCCGTCAGCCTCTCGGGCCACGACTACGTCAACCACACGTGGAGCGCCGAGTCGCGCATCTCGCATGACCACCTGCTGCAGCTCGACCGCCTGCTGGAAGCCTTCTTCCGCGATCTCGACGCCAAGGTCGGCCGTGACAACTATCTCGCCGTGCTGACCGCCGATCACGGCTTCATGCCGGCGGTGGAGGTGGTGCAGTCACGCGGCCACAACGCCGGCCGCGCATCCGGCACGCAACTGCTGGGCCGGGTGAATGCCGCGGTCGAGAAGGAGCTGGGCGTGCCCAAGGCCGTGCGCTTCATCTCCGCCTCGGGCCTGGCGCTGGACCGGCTGGCGATCACCGCCGCCGGCAAGGATTTCGACGCCGTGGCCGACGCGGTGCGCCGGCACATCAGCGCCGAGCCCTTCATCGCCGCGGCGTACACGCGCCGCGAGCTGGAGAGCAACAGTCGCGCGGGCGCACCTTACTTCGACGCCATGCGCCGCAGCTGGCACAAGGACCTGTCGGCCGATGTGCAGATGGCACTGGCGCCGCACTGGATGTTCGGCTCCAGCTCGTCGATCGCCACCCATGGCTCGCCGCACCCTTACGACACGCATGTGCCGCTGCTGTTCTGGGGGCCGAAGTGGGTGGCACCCGGCGAGCGCAAGGCGCGCGCCGAGGTGGTGGACATCGCCCCCACGCTGGCCGGCCTGCTCGGCGTGCCGGTGCCGGCGCTGTCGGAGGGCAAGGCGCTGGCGCTGGGGCGGTAGCTGCGAAACGCTGGGGTGGGGGGGGGGGGGGGGGCGGCGCCCGCCCCCCCCCCCCCCCCCCAACCCCAGCGTTCCCCCCGATGCGCGCCTACCGCCCCGCCAGGCCAGCCGATCACGCCACCCCCAGATGCTCGATGCGGCGCAGGTAGGCCAGCGTCAGCCCGGGCGGCCAGCCGAAGAACTCCATGAACTCGCGGCTCATGTGCGGCTGGTCAGCGAAGCCGGCCCCGGCGGCAATGTCCGCCGCACCGGGCGCGCCGCGCGCCAGTGCGAGCAGGCACGCATGCCGAAGGCGGCGCAGGCGGGCCAGCTCCTTGGGCTGCAGGCCCACGGCCGCCTCGAAACGCCGCAGGGCCTGGCGGTAGCCCAGGTTCACCTCCGCGGCCAGGGCCTGCACCGCGAGGCGGCCGTGCGCGTGGACGATGCGTGCCACCATGGCTTCCACGGCGGTGTCGAGGGGCGGCGCGTTCGCCAGCCATTGAGCGGCCTGCTCCGCCAGCCTTGACAGCGCCTGGCCTTCCTCGTCGCAACCCGCCAGCGCGGCCCGCAGGGCCGCGGCGCGGGCAGGGTCCTCGGTGTCCATCACGCCGCGACGATCCCGCCAGCGGTTCGCCGGGCCGGGCAGGAACAGCGTGGCACCCACGGGCGTGGCGCGCAGGCCCAGGTACAGCACGCCGCGCTGCACCGGCACACGCAGCGCGCTCAGCGTGGGCCCGACGAGTGCCACATGCCGCACCTGGCCCGAGGCCAGGGCCACCGCCAGCAGCGCGCCGCCATCTGGCGGCACAGCATGCTGCGGCACCTCTGCGTCGCCCGGCGCCAGCCGGAACGACCACAAGGCCGCGATGTGGCGGGCCAGGGCAGGCGGCGGGGGCTGTTCGCGGTAGTGCATGGCGTGTGGCGGCTGGCCGCAGTGTGCGTCCGCCCGTCACTTTTGTTCAAGACGGTGAGGGGTTGACGGGCGAAGATCCGGTGCATCGCGATCCAGAGGGAACCGTCCATGTCATTCGCCCACCGCCTGTTCATCGTTCTTGGCCTCGGCTGGACCCTGGCGCACGCCCAGGGCTTCAACCCGGTCGCCCTGCAGCAGGCGCAGCGCGAGGCCCTGGCGCCGCTGGCCGTGTTCGATGGCGAGTGGCGCGGCACGGCGCGCACGCTGCTGCCCTCAGGGCAGTGGATGGAGCTGACGCAGACCGAGCGCGTGGGGCCGATGCTCGACGGCACCCTGCGCGTGATCGAAGGCCGTGGCTACGACGCGCAGGGCCAGCTGCGCTTCAACGCCTTCGGCGTGATCTCGTACCGGCCGATGCAGAAGGCCTACGGCTTCCACTCCTACGCGATGGGCTTCGAGGGTGACCATGCGATGGAGTTGCTGCCCGACGGCTTTGTCTGGTCGGTGCAGGCGGGACCGAACGCGCGCCTGCGCTATACGCTACGGGTGGTCGATGGTCAGTGGCAGGAGTACGGGGAGCGGCTGGTGGAAGGCCAGCCGCCGCAGCGCACGTTCGAGATGACGTTGCAGCGCATCGGGCCCAGTACCTGGCCGGCGGCGGGGTTTGTGCCGCCGAGGTGAGGCATCGCTGGGGTTGCGCTGGGGCTCCACCCCAGCCTACGAGGATCCCAGTTGCACGCTCCTTGTAGGCTGGCGGTGACCGTAGGGAACCCCAGCTGCGACGCCCTCTCACCCCGCCGTCACGCGGATCCCGCGGATCTGCCCCGCCTCGCGCGTGCGCTCAGGCTGCGGGTACTGCGCCGGGTCGAAGCGATGCAGCAGCTCCGCCTCGCGCGCGCGGGCCAGCGCCAGGTTCGCCAGCTTCACATGCCCGAAGCCGCGGATGGTCATGGGTAGCAGGGCGATCTCGGTCGCGGTCTTCAGCCGCTCGGGCGTCAGCGCGGGCAGCAGCGAGAGGACGCGCTCGCGATAGGTCTCGATCAACGCGCGCTCGGTGCGCCGTTCTTCGGTGCGGCCGAAGACATCGAGCGCCGTGCCCCGCAGGCGGCGGCCCAGCGCCAGCACGCGCATCGCTGGCAGCATCCAGCCGCCCAGGCGCAGCTTGCGCGGCGGCTGGCCTTCGCGCGGGCGGGAGAGCAGCGGGGGCGCCATGTGGAATTCGAGCTGGAAGTCGCCTTCGAACTGGTGCTGCAGCTGGTGCAGGAACTCGCCGTCGGTGTACAGGCGCGCCACCTCGTACTCGTCCTTGTAGGCCATCAGCTTGAGCAGGCCCTGCGCCACGGCACGCGTGAAGGGCAGGCTCTCGTCCGTGCCCAGGGCCTCCTCACGCTCACGCGCCATCGCCACCACATCGGCGTAGCGGCGCGCCCAGCTGGCGTCCTGCCAGGCGGTGAGGTGCGCCATCGCGCGGGCCACGAGCTTGTCCAGCGGCTCGGGTTGCGTGGTGGATGAGGGGGAAGCGTCGTCCTCCAGCAGCGCGTGCAGCGCGGCCGCGTCGGCCTCCGCGAGCCGCCCGAGCGAGAAGGCGAGGCGGTTGCTGGGCACGGCCACGCCATTCAGCTCGATCGCGCGCTGCATCGCTGCCAGGCTGAGCGGCACCAGGCCGCGCTGCCACGCGGCGCCCAGCGCCACGATGTTGGAATAGATGGAGTCGCCCAGGAAGGCCTCGGCCAGCGCCTGCGCATCCAGTGTCTCCACTCGCTCGGCGCCGGCCGCGAAGCGCAGCTTCTCCAGCAGCAGCGGCGTCTTCAGTGAGGCATCGGGGTTGCGCAGGCTCTCGGCCACCGGCACCTCGTGCGTGTTGGCCAGGATGCGCGTGCGGCCATGGCGCACCGTCACCAGCGCGTCGGGCGAGGCGCCCACGACGAGGTCGCACGCCAGCACGGCGTCGGCCTGCTGGGTGTCGATGCGCACCTGGTTCAGCCGCTCGGGCCGGTCGGCGAAGCGCACGAAGGAGAGCACCGATCCGCCCTTCTGCGCGAAGCCCATGAAGTCGAGCACGCTGGCGCTCTTGCCCTCCAGGTGCGCGGCCATGGCGACCAATGCGCCCACCGTCACCACGCCGGTGCCGCCGACGCCGGTGACCAGCAGGTCGTAGGGGCCGGTCCAGGTGTGGGGGGGGGGGTGGGGCTGGGGGGCGAGGTGCGAGTGGAAGCGCTCCGCCGAGCGCCCCCACCCCGGCCCTCCCCCGGAGGGGGAGGGGGAAGCTGCCAGCGCGCCCGCCCGCTTGCGCAACTTGCCGCCCACCACGCCCACGAAGCTGGGGCAGAAGCCCTTGGCGCAGGAATAGTCCTTGTTGCAGGCCGACTGGTCGATCTGGCGCTTGCGGCCCAGCGGTGTCTCCAGCGGCAGCACCGCCACGCAGTTGCTCTGCACCGTGCAATCACCGCAGCCTTCGCACACGCGGTCGTTGATCACGAGGCGCCGGTCGGGGTCGGCCAGCTCGCCCTTCTTGCGGCGGCGCCGCTTCTCGGCCGCGCAGGTCTGCTCGTAGATCAGCACGGTCACCCCCGGCAGCTCGCGCAGGCGGCGCTGCACGGCATCCAGTTCTGCCCGGTCGTGGAAGGTGGTGCCCGCCGGAAAGCGGCCGTGGATCGCGTCGTACTTGCCGATGTCGTCGGACACCACCACCACCTGCTTCACGCCCTCGGCCTCCACCTGGCGCGCGATGCCGTCCACGCTGATGATGCCGTCCACCGGCTGGCCGCCGGTCATGGCCACCGCGTCGTTGAACAGGATCTTGTAGGTGAGGGTGGCCTTCGCCGCCACCGCCTGCCGGATGGCGAGGTAGCCTGAGTGGTAGTAGGTGCCGTCGCCCAGGTTCTGGAAGATGTGCGGCACCTGCGTGAACATCGCGTGCGAGACCCAGTCCACGCCCTCGCCGCCCATCTGGATCAGGCCTTCGGTGTCGCGGTCCATCCAGCTCGCCATGAAGTGGCAGCCGATGCCGGCCTGCGCGTGCGACCCCTGCGGCACCTTGGTTGACGTGTTGTGCGGGCAGCCGGCGCAGAAGTAGGGCTGGCGCTTCACGCTGTCGCTGGCGTTGGCCAGCAGCTCGGGCGGGGTGAAGTCGCGCACCAGGTGGCGGCGATCCAGGTCAGCGAAGTGCCTGCTCAGCCACTCGGCCACGATGCCGATCAGCCGCGAGGGCCGCAGCTCGCCCAGGGCGCTCACCAGCGGCTGCTCGCGCGCGTCGCGCTTGCCCACGATCACCGGCCGCTCGGTGGCGTTGTAGAAGAGCGAGCGCAGCTGCTCCTCCACCACCGGGCCCTTTTCCTCGATGACCAGGATCTCGCGCAGGCCGCGCGCGAATTCGCGCATGCGCAGCGGCTCGATCGGGTAGGTCAGGCCCAGCTTCAGCACGCGCACGCCGTGCGCGGCCAGGGTGTCGAGCGAGATGTCGAGGCGACGCAGCACCTCCAGGAAGTCGTAGTGCGCCTTGCCCGCGGTGACGATGCCCACGGTGGCGCGTTCGCTCGTCACCACCGCGCGGTCGATGCTGTTGATGCGGGCGAAGGCGCGCACCGCGTCCAGCTTGGCGTGCAGGCGCTGCTCGATGGCGAGCGAGGGCAGGTCGGGCCAGCGGTAGTGCAGGCCGCCGGGCGGCGGCACGAAGCTGGTGAGGCTGCGCACCGTGTCGGCGTCCTGCCAGGTGGCCACGCGGGCGTTGATCAGGTCGAGGTCCACCGTGGCGCCGCTCTCCACCACCTCCGACAAGGCGGTGAAGCCGACCCAGTTGCCCGAGAAGCGCGAGAGCTGCCAGCCGTACAGCCCGAACTCCAGGTACTCCGCCACGTTGCCTGGTGAGACGACGGGCGCGTGCCAGCTCTGGAAGGCCTGGTCGCTCTGGTGCGGCATGGACGACGACACGCAGCCGTGGTCGTCGCCCGCCACCATCAGCACGCCGCCGCGGGGCGAGGCGCCATAGGCGTTGCCGTGCTTCAGCGCGTCGCCGGCGCGGTCCACGCCCGGGCCCTTGCCGTACCACATGGCGAAGACGCCGTCGCAGGTCTTCTGCGGATCGGCCTCCACCCGCTGCGTGCCCAGTACCGCGGTGGCGCCCAGCTCCTCGTTGATGGCGGGCAGGAAGCGCAGGCCGGCCTCCTCGAAGCGCTTGCCGGCCTTCCACACCTGCTGGTCCACCATGCCCAGGGGCGAGCCGCGGTAGCCGCTGAGAAAGCCCCGCGTGTGCCAGCCGGCGGCCGCATCGCGCTGGCGCTGCATCAGCAGCAGGCGGATCAGTGCCTGCGTGCCGGTGAGGAACACCGAGCCGCCGGTGGCCCACAGGCTGTGCGACAGCTCGTAGTCAGGCCGCAGCAGGGGCGAGGGCGCATCCTGCGGGGTGGCAGTGGAGAGGGTGGCGGTTTCGGTCATTGCGGATGCAGTCGTTTCCGGGGGGCGGGCCAGGGTGGTGAAGCTTAGGCGCCAGGGTGAAGAAATGGATTCTTCTTTTCCGCTGCGAGGGATAGGATGGAGAATGATCTTCTCCAGAATGCGCTGATCAGAAAATGGAAACCTTGGACCGCCATGATGTGCTGCTGCTCGCGGAGCTGCAGCGCGACGCCCGGCAGACCGTGCAGCAGCTGGCCGAGGCCGTGGGGCTCTCCAGCACGCCCTGCTGGAAGCGGGTGAAGGAGATGGAGGCCGCCGGCATCATCCGCGGCTACACCGCCCTGGTGGACCGTGAGCGGGTGGGTCTGGCCCTCTGCGTGCTGGCGGAGGTGAACCTGACCCGCCACAACGAGGACGACGTGCGCCGCTTCGAGCAGGCCGTGGCCGCCACGCCGCAGATCGTGAGCTGCTATGCCACCACCGGCCAGGCCGACTACGTGATCAAGGTGCTGGTGCCCGACATCAAGAGCTATGAGTCCTTCCTGCACGAGGTGGCGTTCCGCCTGCCCGGCGTGACGCACGTGCGCTCCAGCGTGGTGCTGAAGGAGGTGAAGGCCGACACGCGCCTGCCCCTGCTGCCGCCTGCGCCGCCGGCCGCCGCTCCCCGGCGCGGCCGAAGCCGATAATCTGGCGACCCATGCCCCAGGGCGACGACTTCTCATCGCTGTTCGAGCTGCTGCCCATCGGCGCGTACCGGGCCGATGCGCAGGGCCGCCACCTGCGCGCCAACCGTGCGTTGGTGCGCATGTTCGGCTACGACGACGAGGCCGACATGCGTCGCGCGGTGAACGACGCCCCGCGCGACTGGTATGTGCAGCCGGGCCGCCGGGCGGAGTTCCGTCGCCTGCTGGACACCCATGGCTCGCTGCGCGACTTCGTGTCCGAGCTCACCCGGCCCGCGGATGGCTCGCGGATCTGGATCCGCGAGAACGCCCACATCGTGCGTGATGCCGCCGGCGCGGTGCGCTACTACGAGGGCACAGTGGAAGACATCACCGAGCAGCGCCAGGCCGAGATCGCGCTGCAGCTCACACTGGACAACGCCGGCCGCGGCATCGCGCGCGTGGACGCCGAAGGCCGCGTGGTGCTGTACAACCGGCGCTTTCTGGAGCTGCTGAACCTGCCGGAGGCGCTGATCGCCAGCCAGCCGCTCATGCGCGACGTGATCCGCTTCCAGGAGGCCCGTGGCGACTTCGGCACCAACGCCGACCTGCTGGACGCGCAGACGCTCCAGCTGCTCGATCGCGACCGCACCGCGACGCCGGTGGACGTGCTGTCCTCGACGCCGCGCTACCTGCGGCGCACGCGTTCCGGGCTGGTGATCGAGGTGACCACCCAGCATCTGCCCGATGGCGGCCTGGTGCGCACCTACTCGGACGTGACCGCCTACGTGCAGGCGCAGGAGGCGCCGTCGCAGCGCACGAACGAACTCCAGATCGCGCTGGACAACATGAGCCAGGGCATCGCCATCCTGGATGCGGAGGGCCGCACCATCATGTCCAACCGCCGACACCGCGAGCTGCTGGCCTTCCCGGACGACCTGATGGCGAGCCGCCCGACCATGGAGCAGCTGGTGCGCTTCCAGATCGAGCGCGGCGACTTCGGGGAGAACTTCAGCTTCGTCGATGCGCTGGCGCGCGGCTACGTGTCGGTGGGCGACAAGGTGCCTGCGCTGCAGGGCCCGGAGACCTACACCCGCCGCACGCGTGACGGCCGCACGCTGGAGGTGCTCACGCGGCCGCTGCCGGACGGCGGGCTGGTGCGCACGTTCACCGACGTCACCGCCTACGTGCGCGCCCAGGAGGCGCTGGCGCAGAAGGAGGCCCAGCTCTCGGCGCTGGTGAGCAACATCCCGGATCGCGTGTGGCTGAAGAACGCGGAGGGCGTGTACCTGCTGTCCAACCCCGCGCACTGGCGGCACTACGGCCTGACCGAAGCGCAGGTGGTGGGCCGCACCGCGGGGGAGCTGTTCGGCGATGCGGAAGGCGAGCGCCAGCGCGCGACCGACACGCAGGCCATGGCGAGCGACGCGCCGCTGGTCTACGAGGACCGCATCTACAGCCACGCGCGCCAGGCCTGGCAGCAGGTGGAGATCCTGAAGATCGCGATGCGCGACGAGGCCGGTGTCGCCACCGGCCTGCTGGGCATCGCGCGCGACATCACCTCGCGCAAGGAGTCCGAGGCCGCGCTGATCGCCGCCAAGGAGGCCGCCGAGGCGGGCGAGCGCGCCAAGTCGGAGTTCCTGGCGAACATGAGCCATGAGATCCGCACGCCGATGAACGCGGTGATCGGCATGAGCGATCTGCTGCTCGACACGCCGCTCACCGCCACCCAGCGCGACTACGCCGAGACCATCCGCACCAGCGGCGACCAGCTGCTGGCGCTGCTGAACGACATCCTCGACCTGTCCAAGATCGAGTCCGGCCGGCTCACGCTGGAGCAGGTGCCGGTGGACGTGCTCGACTGCGTGGAGAGTGCGCTCGACCTGATTGCCGCCCAGGCGGCTGCCAAGGGCCTGGAGCTGCTGCATGAGGTGGCCGACGACGTGCCGCCTGCCGTGCTGGGCGACGCGACGCGGCTGCGCCAGGTGCTGGTGAACCTGCTGAGCAACGCCGTGAAGTTCACGCCGGCGGGCGAGGTGGCCGTGCGGGTGACCGTGCGCACGGGCGCCAGCGGCGAGCCCTGCCTGCATGTGTCGGTGCGCGACACCGGCATCGGCATCCCGCCGGACCGGCTGGACCGCCTGTTCCAGGTCTTCAGCCAGGTGGACACCTCCACCACGCGCCAGTTCGGCGGCACCGGTCTCGGCCTCGCGATCTGCCGCCGGCTGGTGGCGGTGATGGAAGGGCGCATCTGGGTGGCCTCGCGCGAAGGCGAGGGCTCCGACTTCCAGTTCGAGCTGCCCTGCCGCCCGGCGCCCGCCGTGCCGGTGGAAGCACCGCGCTGGCCCGGCGCGCGCGTGTTGATCGTCGACGACCACGCGGGCGCCCGCGCCGAGCTGGCCGCCCTGGCCACGCGCTGGGGACTCACGCCGCATGCGGCCGGGACTGGCGCGCAGGCGCTGGCCTGGATCGACGCCGGCGAGGGCTTCGAGCTCGCCTGGATCGACGCCGTGATGCCCGAGCAGGATGGCTGGGCCCTGGCGACGGCCCTGCGGGCGCGACCGGGCGGCCAGTCGCTGCCGCTCATCCTGCTGGCGCCGCGCGCGGGCCATGCGCCCCGGCCCGATCTGGGCGTGCTGCGCACCCTGCGCAAGCCGGTCAAGCAGCGTGCGCTGCGCGAGGCCGTGGCGCTGCTGCTGGCGCCCGGGCCCGTGGCGACGCCGGCCCCGACGGGCGCCCCGGCGGGCGACACGCTGCCGCGGCTGGCGGCGCAGTACCCGCTGCGCCTGCTGCTGGCCGAGGACAACGAGCTGAACCAGCGCGTGGCCGCCCTCATCCTGCAAGGCATGGGCTACGAGCTGGAGATCGTGGACAACGGCGAGCGCGCGCTCGATGCGCTGCAGGCCGCCGAGGCCGCCGGCCAGCCGTTTGACCTGGTGCTGCTGGACATCCAGATGCCGGTGCTCGACGGCCTGTCGGTGGCGCGGCACCTGCGTGCGCGCCAGCCTGATGCGGCCCGCCGCCCCTACCTGCTGGCGATGACGGCCAACGCGCTGGAGGGCGACCGCGCCGACTGCATGGCCGCCGGCATGGACGACTACATGGCCAAGCCGATCCGCGCCACCGCCGTGGCCGACGCGCTGCGCCGCGGTGCCCAGGTGCTGGCGCAGCGGCGCGCGGCCGGCGTACCGGCAACTGGATTCCCGCCTGCGCGGGAATGACGAGGTGCCCGCCTGCGCGGGCATGACGACGAAGCGGCGCCCGGCTGGCGTAGCATTGCACGCATCATGCGCATCCTGCTGGTGGAAGACGACAAGGTGCTGGCCGACGCGCTGACCCGCGCGCTGGTGCAGTCGGCCTACGCGGTGGACGTGGTGGCCACCGGCGAGCAGGCGGACCAGGCGCTGGCGGCCCAGGTGCATGACCTTGCCATCCTGGACATCGGCCTGCCCGGCATGACCGGGCTGGAGGTGCTGAAGCGCCTGCGCGCGCGCCGCTCCGTGATGCCGGTGCTCATGCTCACCGCCTTCGACACCCTGGCCGACCGCGTGCGCGGCCTCGACCTCGGCGCCGACGACTACCTGGCCAAGCCCTTCGACCTGCCCGAGCTGGAGGCGCGGGTGCGCGCCCTGCTGCGCCGCGGCGCGCAGACCACACCGGTCATCGAGCACGGCGCCCTGACGTTCGACACCGTGGCGCGGCGGGTGTTTCACGCCGGCAAGCCGGTGGAGCTGTCCGCGCGCGAGCTGGCCCTGCTGGAGCTGCTGCTGCTGCGCGAGGGCCGGGTGGTGAGCAAGGAGCACATCGTCAACCACCTGTACGGCTGGAACGACGAAGTGGGCGCCAACGCGATCGAGGTGTACGTGTACCGCCTGCGCAAGAAGCTGGAGCCGTATGGCTGCGAGATCCGCACCATCCGCGGCATGGGCTACCTGGTCGAACGCAGTCATGCGCCCGCGGGGTGAGCCGCGCCTGCAGCGGCAGCTGCTGGGCTGGCTGCTCGGCCCGCTGCTGGTGCTGCTGGTGCTGGATGCGGTGGTCACCTACGCCATCTCCTGGCACTTCTCGGATGTGGCGCACGACCGCTCCCTGCGCGAGATCGCGCGGGAGCTCGCGCTGCAGGTGCGATCCGACGGCGCCACCGCGCGGCTGGAGCTGTCACCGGCGGCCGAGCGCATCCTGCTCGGCGATGCGGACGACCGGCTGTTCTACCGCGTGACGCTCGCCGACGGCACGCGGCTGGGCGGCGAGGACGGCTTTCCGCCGCCGCCGCGCACACCCGGTGCCGGCGGGTCTGGCCAGCTGTACGACGCCGCCCTGCAGGGCCAGCCCGTGCGCGCGCTGGCGGTCTGGCTGCCCTACGACGGCGCGCAGCCGCAGCGACAGGTGCTGGTGCAGGTGGCCGAGACACTGGGCAAGCGCACCGAGCTCGCGCGCGACATCGTGTTCAGCGCGGTGGTGCCGCAGCTGCTGCTGGTGGTGCTGGCCACGGCGGCGGTGTACCTGGGGGTGTCGCGCGGGCTGCGGCCGCTGCGGCGTCTGGAGGCGGCCGTGTCCGACCGCTCGCACCGGTACCTGAGCCCGATCGACCTGGCCGGTGTGCCGGCGGAGGTGCGCCCGCTGGTGGAGGAGGTCAATGAACTGCTCGCGCGGCTGGGTACCGCGCTGGACCTGCAGACGCGCTTCGTCTCCGACGCGGCGCACCAGCTCAAGACACCGGTGAGCGGCCTCAAGGCGCAGATCGAGCTGGCCCTGCGCGAGCAGGATCCGGAGCGCCTGCGCCATGCCCTGGCCCAGATGTACGTGAGCACGGACCGCCTGTCGCGGCTGGTGCGGCAGCTGCTGGCGCTGGCCCGCAACGAGCCCGGCGCGGCGGCGCTGCAGCGCACGCGGCTGGACCTGCGTGCGCTGGCGCTGGAGGTGAGCATGGAGTGGGTGCCCCAGGCGCTGGCGCAGGGCGTGGACCTGGGCTTCGACGGCCCCGAGTCGCCGGTGTGGATGGCGGGCGACGCCGACCGGCTGCGCGAGCTGGTGAACAACCTCGTGGACAACGCGATCCGCTACAGCGCCCGCGGCGGCCGCGTCACCGTGTCGGCCCGGCTCGCGGACGGCGCGGCCGAGGCGGTGCTGTCCGTGAGCGACGACAGCCCGCGCATCCCGCCCGAGGAGCGCGCGCGCATCTTCGAGCGCTTCCACCGCCTGCTGGGCACGCAGGCCGATGGCAGCGGTCTGGGCCTGGCCATCGTGAGCGAGATCGCCACGCTGCACGGCGCGCGCATCGCGCTGGAAGATGACCACGACGGCGTGGGCAACCGCTTCAACGTGCACTTTCCGCTGGAAGCGGCCGGGGTGGTGCCGGCACCGTAAGCTGGCGTTCAGATTCGCGCCATCTGGCTGACAGCGGGGCGGCAGAACCCTGTCAGCGCGCCTGCCTAGTCTCGGCAGGGTCCGGCCCGCGCGGCCGCCCCACCCGAGAAAGACGAGCCATGCAGGCCTTCTCCACGCCCGAATTCTGGATCGCGCTGTCGCAGATCATCCTCATCAACATCGTGCTGTCCGGCGACAACGCCGTGGTCATCGCGCTGGCCTGCCGCTCGCTGCCGGCGCACCAGCAGAAGAAGGCCATCGTCTTCGGCAGCGTGGGCGCCATCGTGCTGCGCGTGGTGCTCACCTTCTTCGCCGTGTTCCTGCTCAAGCAGCCCTACCTCAAGCTGATCGGCGCCGCGCTGCTGCTGTGGATCGGCGTCGGCCTGCTCAAGGGCGACGACGGCGACGAGCACATGGAGGGCCATTCGAACCTCGTCTCCGCCATCAAGACCATCGTGGTGGCCGACCTGGTGATGAGCCTGGACAACGTGATCGGCGTCGCCGCCGCCGCCAAGGGTGACGTGGTGCTGCTGGTGGTGGGGCTGGTCATCAGCATTCCGCTCATCATCTTCGGCAGCCAGATCCTGCTGAAGATCATGGGCCGCTTCCCGATCATCATCACGCTCGGCGCGGCCCTGCTGGGCTGGGTGGCCGGCGAGATGGCGCTGTCCGACCCCGCCATCCATGACTGGGCCGAGACCCAGAAGACCCTGCACATGATCGCCCCGGCCCTTGGCGCGGTGGCGGTGGTGGCCGTCGGCAAGTGGCTGATGGCGCGCAATGGCGGCGGTGAAACCGCCGCGGCCTGAGAACCGGAGCCGCATCATGAAGAACCTGCTGATTCCCGTGGATGCCGACCATCCCGAGCGCACGCACGAAGCCTTGCAGGAAGCCGCGCGCACCCACGCCGCCGAAGACGTGACGGTGCACCTGCTGAGCGTGCAGCCGGCCGTGAACGGCCACGTGGCCCTGTGCTTCGGCGCGGGTGAACTGCGTGCCCTGCAGGAGCAGGCGGCGCAGGAGGAACTGCGCGAGCCCTCCGGCTGGCTGCAGGCTGCGGGCGTGCCCTTCACCACCCGCATGCAGGTGGGGCGCCGCGCCCCGGCCATCGCCGAGACGGCGCGTGTGCTGGGCTGCCACCGCATCCTGTTCGGCAACCCGGCCGCCCATGGCGACGGCCTGTTCGGCTCCATCGCGGGCCAGGTGCGCCACCTGCTGGCCGGTACGCCAAGCTGCGAGGTGATCGGCTCCTGAGCGGGCGCTACTGCGCCGGTGCGGACGACGCAGCCGGTGCGGGGGGTGTGGCCGGCGTTGGCGGCGCGATCATCGCCGGGTCCTGCCGCAGCACGCCCAGCCGCGCGGCCACGTCGGCCGGCATCGCCGACTGCGCGCGTCCGCCCAGGTGCCGGGCCAGGAAGGCCTCGGCCGCGGCCGTGACGGCGATGCGGTTGAGCGGGTGCTCGAACACGTGGCCCTCGTCGGGGGCCAGCAGGTAGTCGACCACCCCACCCCGCGCGTGCAGGCCCCGCACGATGGCGTCTGCGTCCGTGCGAGGCGCGCGCGGGTCGTTGGCGCCATGCACCAGCAGCAGCGGCGCGCGGATGCGGCCCACCTGGTGCAGCGGTGACTGGCGTGCCAGCTGCGCGCGGCCTTCCTCCGTCTCCGGATCGCCGGCACGCAGGTGCAGCTCACGCCGGAAGAACTCCCACCACGGTGGCACGGAGCGGATCAGGTTCACCAGATCGGCCGGCGCGGCCTCCGCGATGGCAGCTGCGTACAGCTCGGGCGTGAAGGCCGCCCCCGCGAGCGTGGCATAGCCGCCATAGCTGTGGCCCCAGATGGCCACCCGCTGCGCATCCACGATGCCCTGTGACACGAGGTGCCGCACGCCCCACGTCAGGTCGTCCTGCATGCGGTCGCCCCACTGCCTGCGGCCGGCATCCAGGAAGCGCTTGCCGAAGCCGAGCGAGCCGCGGAAGTTGGGTTGCAGCACGGCGTAGTCGCGGCTGGCGAGGAACTGCGTCATCGGGTCGAAGCCCCAGTCGTCACGCGCCCAGGGGCCGCCGTGCGGCCGCACCACCAGCGGCAGGTTGCGCGGCGGCACGCCTGCCGGCAGCGTGAGGAAGGCAGGGATCATCAGCCCGTCGGACGAGGCATAGCGGATCGGGTGCATGGCCACCAGCGTCTCGCGTGGCAGCGTGGGGCGCTCCCGGTACTGCAGGTCCAGCGTGCGGCGGCTGCGGTCGAACAGCCACACCTGGCCGGGCTCGGTGTCGCTCCAGGCGCGGATCAGCCACAGCGTCTCGGCCGCATTGGTGGAGATCGGTTGCGGCACCAGGCCGGGCAGGCCCTCGCGCAGCCAGCGCCAGTCGGCCGCCAGCGTGGCGTCATGGAAGTAGCGGCGCGGGCCGTCGTCCGCATAGGCCGTCCACAGCAGGCGGTCATCACGGTTCGACAGGCCCACTGCGTCCACGTCGACACGGCCTTCGGGGTCCGCGTCCACCGTCTCCAGGCGGCCCGACTCCACATCCAGCAGGGTGAGCCGGGTGAGGTCGCTGCCCTGGTTGGTGAGCAGCCACGCGCGGCGGTTGTCTGGGTGGAATCGGCGCAGCAGCTCGCAGTGCGCCAGCGGCTCGCAGGCATGGATGGGGTGCACACCGGCCGCGTCGATGCGGACGATGTCCGTGCCGCCGTCATCGCGGCGCTGCACGCCGGCGCGCAGGCGGTCCTCGGTGTCGAAGGCATAGCGGGCGATGCGGGCGGTGTTGCGGAACACCTCGGTGCGCACGCCGGTGGCGATGTCCACCAGGTACAGGTCGAACCACTTCGGGTCGCGTTCGTTGGTCGTCACGTACACGCCGCGCGGCGAGCTGCGCGGCAGATGCGCGATGGCCGTCCGCATGCCCTTGCCGCCGGCCAGCAGGCGCGCCGGCGGCAGGCCGTCGGGGCCGGGCGCCTCGTGCACGTCGATGGCGCGCAGCGCGAACTGCTCGTTGCCGGCCTCGTCGCCGAGGGCCAGCAGCGCGCGGCTGTCGAGCGACCAGCGCCACGCGTCGACCGTCTGCGCCGGATCGGTGACGCGGCGTGCGTCTTCCCACGGCTCGCGCAGCGCGCGCACCCACAGCACCATGCGGCCCTGGTGCGGGAACTCGAACGCGAGGAAACGGCCATCGGGCGAGAGGTGGGCGTTGCGGATGCCGCTGTCGGCGAAGAACAGCGCGCGGTCGGGCACGTCGGGCGCGGCGGGCGGGGCCGCAACCGGGATCACGGCCGGTGGCGGCGGTGCGGCGCAGCCCGCCACCAGCGCGAGCACGCCGCTGGCGATGAAGCGGGCGCTCACGCAGCGCAGGAAGTCAAGGTCGAGCTGGATCGTGGCTGCCACGTGGAGTTCCCCTGCGCGCTGGTGGTGTGCGTAGTCTAGAGCGCCCGCCCTGAAGCCGCACCACGACTGCGCGTCCTTGATCTATCTCAGTGTTCCGGCTGGGGCCGGCGCGCAGACTGGAATCGTTCCCCCCAACCAGGAGACAAGCATGTGCGGCATGAGGATCATCGAAATCTTCGACCCCGATCTGGCCTCCGGCGCGGCGCGATTCATCCTGCATGGCGACCGCGGCACCTTCGCTAGCGACGCCGAGTGGGCTGCCGTGCAGGGCGCGCAGATCCGCCGGTTCAACCCGACCCAGCATCCGGACGTGTTCACCGACAACCCCACCGTGCATCTGTACGTGGCGCGCTCGGGCGAGCAGGCGCTGCCGCTGGTGCTGCTCAACGGCGAGATCGCGCTGGCCGGCCGCTACCCCACCCGCGGCGAGCTCGCGCGCTGGGCTGGCATCGCGCTGGAAGCCCAGGCGCCGCAGGAAGAGGCGGTCTGACCGCCTACTTCTGGAACGCCGGATCCACCGGCACGGCATAGCCGGTGGCGAGGCGATTGGTCTCGTTGGCCATGCCGATGATGGCCATCAGCTCACCGAACATGCGCGGCGTCATGCCGGCCTTGGTGGCCGCGGCCGAGTGGCTGGCGATGCAGTAGTCGCAGCCGTTGGTGACGCTCACGGCCAGGTACAGCAGCTCCTTGGTAAGCGGGTCGATCTCGCCGGGCGCCATCACCTCCTTCAGGCTCTGCCAGGTGCGCCGGAGCGTGGCGGGGTCATTGGCGATGTACTTCCAGAAGTTGTTGACGTCGGGCACGTTGCGCGTGGCCTTGATGTCGTCATAGACGGCGCGCACTTCGTCGCTGGCTTGTTCGTACGGGATGGGTTGGAGGCGGGGCATGTCGGGTCGGAATGGGTTGGCAAGGGCTGGCGTATTCTGCAGCGCATGAACTGGTTCGAACGCATCACCGGCTTCACCGAGACCGACTACGCCACCACGCAGGCGCGCCTGCAGGCCCAGGCGCGGGAGGGGCGCCTCTGGCACGCCGACGGACAGCGCAGCTGGGGCATGGGCCGGCTGGAGATGCCGACGTTGCTTGAGCTTCGTGCACGTGCGGCGGACAGCGCGCGTGGCGGTTCAGGCCGCCTGGGCGAGCGCCGCGGCGACGTGCGTTCGCTGCATGCCGAGCCAGCCTCCAGCGGGGCCGTGTTCCAGGTCGCCTCGCAGTTCAACCTGCTGGAGATGGTGGGCCCCGAGGTGACGCCGGAGCGGGGCGTCACGCGCTACGCGCACGATGGCACGCAGGGCCCGGCCTGTGCCATGGCCGCGGGGGCGGGAACGCTCTATCGCAACTACCTCGTGCCAGTGGCGGGCGGCATGGGGCAGACGGCCGCGCGGCAGATCGACTGCAGCGCGGATCTGGGGGCGGCGCTCGGCAACGACGACGGCGCACTCTGGCGCCTGCGCAACGGCTACCTGCTGCCCACGTCCCAGGGCCTGCAGGCCATCGATGAGCGGCTGGCGCGTGGCTCGCCGGCGGAGATCGATGCGCTGCGCGGCCTGCTGCGCGTGGGCGTGCACTGGGACGTGGAAGTGACGGACCCTGCCGCGCCGCCCGGCCAGACGGTCACGCAGGTCTATTGCTCGGCGCTGCCGGTGGCTTATGCCCGCGAAGCGCACGGTCCCTGGGACCGCTTCGCCACGCTGGTGCTGGAGGCGGCGTACGAGGCCACGCTGATCGTGGGCCGGCTGAACCAGGCGCGCGGCGCATCGCCGACGGTGTTTCTCACGCGGCTCGGAGGCGGGGTGTTCGGCAATCGCGGGGAGTGGATCGAAGGGGCGGTGGCGCGCGCGGCCGGCATGCCAGGGATGGCGGTGCTGGACCTTCGCGTGGTGCGGCTGGGTTAGCGCCACCCCGTCGTTCCCGCGCAGGCGGGAACCCAGGCGGTGTTGGCGTGCAGGGATCGCCTGGATGCCCGCCTGCGCGGGCATGCCCCCTTGCACAATCCTGCCGCCTGTTCTAATATCGACCGATCGGTCGGTAGAACGTGGATCTGCCGCCCGCCACCAGGAGACAAGCCATGTACACCCAGGCCATGGACACCATGGGCAAGGACGACGCGTCGCTCGGCCGCAAGGCGGTGCGGTCGGCCGAAGAGATGAAGCTGGAAGAGGCGTTCGAGGCCGGCATCGACGCCGGCGGCTTCGTGGAAGCCAAGGACTGGATGCCGGACCACTACCGCAAGACGCTGGTGCGGCAGATCAGCCAGCACGCGCATTCCGAGATCGTGGGCATGCTGCCCGAGGGCAACTGGATCACCCGCGCGCCCACGCTCAAGCGCAAGGCGATCCTGCTCGCCAAGATCCAGGACGAGGGCGGGCACGGTCTGTATCTCTACTCCGCCGCCGAGACGCTGGGCACCTCGCGTGACCAGCTGCTGGACGCGCTGCACACCGGCCGCGCCAAGTACAGCTCCATCTTCAACTACCCCACGCTCACCTGGGCCGACGTGGGCGTGATCGGCTGGCTGGTGGATGGCGCGGCCATCATGAACCAGGTGCCGCTGTGCCGCTGCTCCTACGGCCCGTATGCGCGCGCGATGATCCGCATCTGCCGCGAGGAGAGCTTTCACCAGCGCCAGGGCTACGACAGCCTGCTGGTGATGATGCAGAAGGGCACCGACGCCCAGCGTGCGATGGTGCAGGACGCGGTGAACCGCTGGTGGTGGCCGTGCCTGATGATGTTCGGGCCGCCGGACGAGCAATCCACCCACTCGGCGCAGTCCATGCGCTGGGGCATCAAGCGCATCTCCAACGACGACCTGCGGCAGAAGTTCGTGGACGCCACGGCGCAGCAGGCCGAGGTGCTGGGCGTCACGCTGCCCGATCCGCTGCTGAAATGGAACGCCGAGCGCGAGCACTACGACTTCGGCCCCATCGACTGGCAGGAGTTCTGGCGCGTGGTGGGCGGCAATGGCCCCTGCAACCGCGAGCGCCTGGCGATGCGCGTGAAGGCGTATGAAGACGGGGAATGGGTGCGCGATGCCGCGCTGGCCTATGCCCGCAAGCAATCCCAGCCGCAGAAGGAGGCCGCATGAGCGCCGATGTGAAGAACGAATGGCCGCTGTGGGAAGTGTTCGTCCGCAGCAAGTCCGGCCTGGACCACAAGCATTGCGGCAGCCTGCACGCGCCCGATGCCAAGCTGGCGATCCAGATGGCGCGCGACGTGTACACGCGCCGGCAGGAGGGCACCAGCGTGTGGGTGGTGCGCAGCGACCACATCGTGGCCAGCGACCCAGGCGAGAAGGGCATGTACTTCGACCCGATGGAAGACAAGGTGTACCGCCACCCCACCTTCTACAAGCTGCCCGAAGCCGTCGATCACATGTAGGGGCGGGCGCATGACCACAGGTTCCATCCAGGTCCGGCAGGACCCCGCCGTGCAGTACCTGCTGCGCATCGGCGACACGGCCCTCATCCACGGCCAGCGCATCGCGGAGTGGACGGGCCATGCGCCCGTGCTGGAAGAGGACATCGCCCTCACCAACATGGCGCTCGATCTCGTGGGCCAGGCGCGCGCGGTGCTCACCCGCGCCGGGCAGATCGAGGGCTCGGGCTTCGACGAGGACCAGCTCGCGATGCTGCGCGAGGAACGCGACTACCGCAACGTCACGCTGGTGGAGCTGCCGCGCGGCGACTTCGCCGTGACCACCGTGCGCAACGCGATGATGGCCACCTTCTTCAAGCTGCTGTGGCAGCGGCTCGCCACGTCGAGCGATGCGGAGCTGGCCGCCATCGCCGGCAAGGCCCTGAAGGAGGCCCGCTACCACCAGCAGCATGCGGCCGACTGGATCGCGCGGCTGGGCGGCGGCACCGAAGAATCGCGCCGCCGGGTGGAGAAGGCGATTGCCGATCTGTGGCACTACAGCGCCGAGCTGTTCGCCAACGACGGCGTCGATGAGGCGGCCCATGCGAGTGGCCTGGGCCCGCGCTGGGGCGACCTGCAGGAGGCCTGGCAGGCCGAGATGGCCGACATCTTCGACGAGCCGGGTCTCGCCATGCCGCGGCCGGTGGACTTTCTCAGCACCGGCAAGACGGGCGTGCACAGCGAGCACATGGGCTTCATCCTGAGCGAGCTGCAATACCTGCAGCGCACCTACCCCGGAGGCGCGTGGTGAGCAGCCCGCGTGCCCAGCGCGCCTGGGCGGTGCTGGGCGAGGTGCTCGATCCGGAGGTGCCGGCGCTTTCGGTGTGCGACCTGGGCATCGTGCGCGACGTCATCGACCACGGCAGCGAGCTGGAGGTGGTGCTCACGCCCACCTATTCCGGTTGCCCCGCGACGGAGGTGATCGAGCAGAGCTGCCTGCAGGCCCTGGAGGCCCAGGGCCTGGGCCCGGCGCGCGCCACGCTGCAGCGCGCCCCGGCGTGGACCACCGACTGGATCAGCGAGGACGGTCGCCGCAAGCTGCGCGAGTACGGCATCGCGCCGCCCGGGCCCACCGTGCCCGAGGCCGGCGTGCCGATCCGCATCATGCGCCGGCAGGATGCACTGGTGGCCTGCCCCCGCTGCGGCAGCCGCCACACCGAGCGCCTCTCCGCCTTCGGCTCCACCGCCTGCAAGTCGCTGTATCGCTGCCTCGATTGCCGCGAGCCCTTCGAACACTTCAAGCCGATATGAGCACCCTGTTCCACCCCCTGCGCGTGCGCGCCATCACGCCCGACACCACCGAGGCCGTGATCGTCTCCTTCGACGTGCCGCCCGAGCTGCGGCCGGTGTTCGGTTTCAC
Organism: Ramlibacter sp.; assembly: GCF_041916345.1. GTDB lineage: Bacteria > Pseudomonadota > Gammaproteobacteria > Burkholderiales > Burkholderiaceae_C > Ramlibacter. Next base: position 32,334 of record NZ_JAYRZR010000018.1, on the reverse strand, counting down.
CCAGGGCCAGTACCTCACGCTGCGCAAGGAGATCGAAGGCCAGGACCTGCGCCGCTCGTACTCCATCTGCGCCGGCGTGGACGACGGCGAGCTGCGGGTGGGCGTGCGCAAGGTCAAGGGCGGCGTCTTCTCCAACTGGATCAATGAGCAGCTGCAGCCCGGCGACACCATCCAGGTGATGGCGCCGCAGGGCCGCTTCTTCGTGCCGCTCGACCCGGCCGCCGCACGGCACCACGTGGGCATCGCCGGTGGCAGCGGCATCACGCCCATTCTCTCGATCATGAAGACAGTGCTGGCGCGCGAGCCGCACAGCCGCTTCACGCTGCTGTACGCCAACCGCAGCCTCAAGTCCACGATGTTCAAGGAGGAGATCGAGGACCTGAAGGACCGCTACATGACGCGCCTGGTGCTGCACCACGTGTTCAGCGACGAGCACACCGACGCGCCCATCAACCACGGCCTGATGGACCGCGAGAAGCTGGGCGAGTTCCTGCGCACGCTGGTGCCCGCCGACAGCATCGCCCACGCCTACATCTGCGGGCCCTACCAGATGAACGACGAGGCCGAGGCCGCGCTGCTGGCCGCTGGCGTGCCCGAGGAAGCGGTGCACATCGAGCGCTTCGGCGTCGCGCAGCAGGCCGCGGGCGCGGTGGTGCATGCGGCGCAGCCGGGCGACGCGGAGCAGGCGCGCGTGACGATCATCCGCGACGGCCTGCAACGCGAGATCGTCTTCCACAAGGACCAGCCGAGCATCCTGGACTGCGCTTCTGCCGCGGGTATGGAGGTGCCGTTCTCGTGCACCTCGGGTGTGTGCGGCACCTGCCGCGCCAAGCTGGTGGAAGGCCAGGTGCGCATGGATCGCAACTTCGCGCTGGAGAAGAAGGAGGTGGCGGCCGGCTACATCCTCACCTGCCAGGCGCACCCCACGACCGAGCGCGTGGTCATCTCGTTCGACGACCGCTGAGCCGCACGGCCGCGGATCGCGCATACTCCGCACCCCATGGGCCGTGGCCGCGCCGCCAACTACGACGACCAGCGCGAGATGATTCTCGATCGCGCGGCCGCGCTGTTCGCGCAGCGCGGCTCCGCCGGCACCTCCATGAACCAGGTGGCCGAGGCCTGCGGTCTTTCCAAGGCCACGCTGTACCACTACTACACCGACAAGGACGCGCTCGTCGCCAGCATCGCCGAGGGCCATGTGGCGCGCCTGCAGGAGATCGTGCGCGAGGCGCTGGCGCTGGAGGGCCTGACCCCTGACGAGCGCATGCGGCACATGATCCGCCAGCTCGTCGATGAATACGCCAACGCGCAGAACGCGCATCGGGTGCTGACCGAGGACGTGCGCTTCCTGCAGCCCGAGGTGCGCGAGCGCGTGCTGGACCAGGAGCGCGAGGTGGTGGCCGGCTTCGCGCAGGTCATCGGCGCGCTGCGGCCGGACCTGAAGGCGGCCGCGCTCAGCAAGCCGCTCACCATGCTGCTGTTCGGCATGATCAACTGGATGTTCACCTGGATGCGCCCGGATGGCGCCATGGACTACGACGCCATGGCCCCGGTCGTGACCGACCTGTTCCTGGGTGGCCTGGGCGCCGTGCAGGTGCCCAGGCCGTTGCCCCCCTCGTAGGCTGGGGTGGAGCGACAGCGCAACCCCAGCGTTTCTTGCCGCACACCCGACAACCGCTGGGGTTGCGCTGCGCTCCACCCCAGCCTACGGGGGCGAACCCTTCCATCGTTCAAGGAGACACACATGACCCGCACCCTGCAAAGCTACATCGCCGGCCGCTGGATCGGCGCCGAAGCCGCCCAGACCTTGCGCAGCGCCATCAACGGCCAGCCGGTGGCGGCCACGCATGCCGAGAAGATCGACTTCGCCGAGGCCGTGGCGCATGCGCGCCGCGTCGGTGTGCCGAACCTGATGCAGCTGGACTTCCAGCAGCGCGGCGAGCGGCTCAAGGCCCTGGCCAAGTTCCTGATCGAGCAGAAGGAGGCGCTCTACGCCGAGAGCGCGCACACCGGCGCCACGCGCACCGACAGCTGGATCGACATCGAAGGCGGCAGCGGCACGCTGTTCGCGTACGCGGGCGTGGCCGCGGGCGACCTGCCTTCGGGCAACGTGGTGCATGAAGGCCCGGTCATCCCGCTGGGCAAGAAGGGCGGCTTCGCCGGCACGCACATCCTGGTGCCGCGCGGCGGCGTCGCCGTGCACATCAACGCCTTCAACTTCCCGGTGTGGGGCCTGCTGGAGAAGTTCGCGCCCAGCTTCCTGGCGGGCGTGCCCTGCATCGGCAAGCCGGCCACGGCCACCAGCTACCTCACCGAGTTGATGATGCGCAAGGTCATCGAGTCCGGCATCCTGCCGGAAGGTGCGCTGCAACTCGTGATCGGCGGCACGGGCGATCTGCTGGACCGGCTCGATGGAGCGGACGTGGTGACGTTCACTGGCTCGGCGGACACGGCGGCGCGGCTGCGCGTGCACCCGAATGTGGTGCGGCATTCGATCCCTTTCAACGCCGAGGCCGATTCACTGAACTGCGCCGTGCTGGCCCCTGATGTGACGCCGGACGACGAGGAGTTCGACCTCTTCGTGAAGGAGGTCGCGCGCGAGATGACGGTGAAGGCGGGGCAGAAGTGCACCGCCATCCGCCGCGCCATCGTGCCCAAGTCCTACGTGGAAGAGGTCGCCAAGCGGCTGAAGGCGCGGCTGGCCAAGACGGTGGTGGGCGATCCCGCGCTGGAGTCGGTGCGCATGGGCGCGCTCGCCTCGCAGGACCAGAAGGGCGACGTGGGCGCCAAGGTGGCGGAACTGCTGCAGAGCGCGGAGCTGGTGTTCGGCGAGCGCGACGGCTTCGCGCCGCAAGGCGAGGGCGTGGCCAACGGCGCCTTCTTCTCGCCCACGCTGCTGCTGGCGCGCGATCCACAGGCCGATGGCGGCGCGCACGATATCGAGGCCTTCGGCCCGGTGAGCACGCTGATGGCATACGACGGCCTCGATGAGGCCATCGCGCTGGCGGCCAAGGGCAAGGGCAGCCTGGTGAGCACCATCGTCACCAAGGACGCGACGACCGCCGCGCGCTTCGTGCCGGCGGCGGCCGCGATGCACGGCCGCATCCTGGTGCTGGACCGCGTGGCCGCGGCCGAATCCACCGGCCATGGCTCGCCCCTGCCGGTGCTCAAGCACGGCGGCCCTGGCCGCGCGGGCGGCGGCGAGGAACTGGGCGGCCTGCGCGCCGTGAAGCACTATCTGCAGCGCACGGCGGTGCAGGGCTCACCCGCCATGCTGGCCGCCGTGACCGGCGAGCACGTGCGCGGCGCGCCGGTGAATGAGGACGGCGTGCATCCGTTCCGCAAGCATTTCGAGGACCTGCAGATCGGCGACTCGCTGCTCACGCACCGCCGCACGGTGAGCGAGGCCGACATCGTGGCCTTCGGTGGCCTGTCGGGCGACTACTTCTACATGCACTTCGACGAGATCGCGGCCAAGGACAGCCCGTTCGGCAAGCGCATCGCGCATGGCTACTTCGTGCTGTCGGCGGCGGCGGGCCTCTTCGTCTCGCCCGCGCCGGGGCCGGTGCTGGCGAACTACGGCCTGGACACCCTGCGCTTCGTCAAGCCCGTGGGCATCGGCGACACCATCCGCGCCCGCCTCACCGCCAAGCGCAAGATTGACCGCAACCGCAAGGACGCCAAGGGCCAGGGGCAGGGCGTGGTGGCCTGGGACGTGGAAGTCACGAACCAGAACGAGGAGGTCGTGGCGAGCTACGACATCCTGACGCTGGTGGCGAAGCGGGGGTAGGGGATCGCTGGGGTTCCCTGCGGTCACCACCAGCCTACGAAGGCCGGGCCTTGCCCATGAAAGCACGCACGGCCCCGATCACCGCCTCCGGCTGATCCTTGTGCGGTGAATGCCCGCACGCGGCCAGCTCCAGCAACTGCGTCTGCGGCACCTCGCGTGCGATCCCGCGGATCTGGTCCATCGTGCCGTATTCGTCGTCCACGCCCTGGATCGCCAGCAGCGGGCAGCGGATGCGATGCAGCTCGCTGGTGATGTTCCAGTCGCGGAATGCCGGGTCCAGCCAGGCGCCGTTCCAACCGCCGAAGGCGGACTCGGCGTCGTCGTGGTAGCGGGCCAGCTTCTGCCGCAGGTCGGTGGTGGCCCACGCCTCGCGCGCGCGCTCGATGCTCGTGATGCTCACGTCCTCCACCAGGATGTGCGGCGCCAGCACGATGGCGCCGGCCAGCGCATGCGGGAACATCGACGCATACAGCAGGGTGATGGATGCGCCATCGCTGTGCCCGAACAGCCAGGGCGGCCGCGCTCCCCCATCGATGCCCGCGGCCCGCAGCACCGCCGGCAGCACTTCGCGTGCCTGCCGGTGCATGAAGTCGGGCGCCCACGCCTCGCCGTGCGCGCGCGGCGTGGAGCGGCCGTAGCCCGGGCGTGAGTAGACGAAACCGCGCGCCCTCACGGCTTCGCACAGGCGCTGCGGAAAGTCGCGCCACATCGCCACCGAGCCCAGGCCCTCGTGCAGGAAGACTATGACGGGCGCATCGGGCGAGGCCGTGCCGACCCATTGCGCCTCGATGCGCAGCGGTCGCCCGTCGGCCTCGATGTCGAGCCGAAGCGACGAGGGGGATGCAGGAGAGGGGGTAGGGGCAGGCACGTTGACGCGCACGTTGAGCAAGGTCAAGGAATCCCGGCCGCAGGCGCAGCAATATGGTGCAGAGCCTCAACCAACCGGAGCAAGCATCGTGGATGGCAGTTTAGTGCATGAAATTCGGATCCCCGCACCGCGGTCCAGCACCAAGACGGGCGCGCGCGCCCTGCAGGCGCAGCAGTTCCTGCGCAGTCTGGGCCACCGTGTGCAGGCACGCCGCCTGGCGCGCGGCTGCACCCGCAAGACCCTGGCGGAAATGGCTGGCGTGTCCGAGCGGCACCTCGCCAATCTGGAACACGGCGTGGGCAATGCCTCCATCGTCGTGCTGCTGCAGGTGGCGCAGGCGCTGGCCTGCCCGCTGGAGGACTTCTTCCGGCCGAGCGGCGTAGAGCCCTCGGGTAAACCCTAGATTGCCCCGAAAAGTGCAGTTTGGTTCTTGATCTGCGTCAAGAGTGCAGTATGATGCGCAGCATTCCAGCCGTTTCATGCGGTTTACTGCGTATCAGGAGACACTGCCTTGGACCCCACGCCCCGCGTCGACTACCAGACCCACCCGTCCCAGTACCGCCACTGGCAGCTCACCTTTGACGGCCCCATCGCCACGCTGGCGGCGTCGTTCGACGAGAACGCGGGCCTGCGCCCCGGCTACAAGCTCAAGCTGAACAGCTATGACCTCGGCGTCGACATCGAACTGAACGACGCCATCAACCGCATCCGATTCGAGCACCCCGAAGTGCGCACGGTGGTCGTCACCAGCACCCGCGACAAGGTGTTCTGCTCCGGCGCCAACATCTTCATGCTGGGCCTGTCCAGCCATGCCTGGAAGGTGAACTTCTGCAAGTTCACCAACGAGACGCGCAATGGCCTGGAAGACTCCAGCAAGTACAGCGGCCTGAAGTTCCTGGCGGCGGTCAACGGCGCCTGCGCCGGCGGCGGCTATGAGCTCGCGCTGGCCTGCGACGAGATCCTGCTGGTGGATGACCGCAGCAGCGCCGTGAGCCTGCCCGAGGTGCCGTTGCTGGGTGTGCTGCCCGGCACCGGCGGCCTGACCCGCGTGACCGACAAGCGCCACGTGCGCCATGACCTGGCCGACATCTTCTGCACCACCGCCGAAGGCGTGCGCGGCCAGAAGGCCAAGGACTGGCGCCTGGTGGATGACATCGCCAAGCCCGCCCAGTGGGCCGCCAAGGTGAAGGAGAAGGCGCTGGCCCTGGCCGCGAAGAGCGACCGCCCGGCCGACGGCCGCGGCGTGACGCTGACCCCGCTGAACCGGACCATCGAGGCGGACGCGCTGCGCTACGGCCACGTGAGCGTGACCATCGACCGCGCCCGCCGCGTGGCCACCTTCACCGTGAAGGGCCCGCAGGGTGCGCAGCCGACCGACATCGCCGGCATCGAGTCCGCGGGCGCCGCCTGGTACCCGCTCGCCATGGCGCGCGAGCTGGAGGACGCGATCCTCTCCATGCGCACCAATGAGCTGGACATCGGCACCTGGCTGATCCAGACCGAAGGCGACGTCGATGCCGTGCTGGCCACCGACGCCACCCTGGCCGCGCATCAGGGCCACTGGCTGGTGCGTGAGACCATCGGCCTGCTGCGCCGTACCTTCAGCCGGCTCGACGTGTCGTCGCGCAGCCTGTTCGCGCTGATCGAGCCCGGCTCCTGCTTCGCAGGTACCCTGCTGGAGCTGGCCCTGGCCTGCGACCGCAGCTACCACCTGGCGCTGCCGGACGACACCGCGCGCGCGCCGGTCATTGTGGTGGGCGACACCAACTTCGGCTTCTATCCCATGGTCACGGGCCAGTCGCGCCTGCAACGGCGCTTCTATGACGAGCAGCCCGCGCTGGATGCCGTGCGCGCCCAGGTGGGCCAGAAGCTGGATGCCGACGCCGCCTTCGCGGTGGGCCTGGTGACCAGCAACCCCGACGACATCGACTGGGCCGACGAGACGCGCCTGGCGATCGAGGAACGCGTGGCCATGAGCCCCGATGCCCTGACCGGCATGGAGGCCAACCTGCGCTTCAACGGCCCCGAGAACATGTTCACGCGTGTCTTCGGCCGACTCACCGCCTGGCAGAACTGGATCTTCCAGCGGCCGAACGCGGTGGGCGACAAGGGCGCCCTCAAGGTGTACGGCAAGGGCGAACGCGCCGCCTTTGATTTCAACAGAGTTTGATCGCCCACCCCCGTTGACGGCCCGGGGGCCGTCATCCCCCCTCAAGGGGGCGCTGCCAGTGGCCCGGCAAAGCCGGTTCCACGGCAGCCCCCGGAAGTGAAGATCCAGCAGCCTTACCAAGGAGCCACGTAATGTCCAGCATCGACTACAGCGAGAAGATCCCCAACAACGTCAACCTCAGCGAAGACCGCACGCTGCAGCGCGCGCTGGAGCAATGGCAGCCCAACTACCTGAGCTGGTGGCAGGACATGGGGCCGGACGGCAGCCAGAACTTCGACGTCTACCTGCGCACCGCCGTCAGCGTGGATCCGCAGGGCTGGGCGCAGTTCGGCCACGTGAAGA
>NZ_JAYRZR010000018.1:0-25064 GCF_041916345.1 Ramlibacter sp. | reverse complement strand
TGGCAGCCCAACTACCTGAGCTGGTGGCAGGACATGGGGCCGGACGGCAGCCAGAACTTCGACGTCTACCTGCGCACCGCCGTCAGCGTGGATCCGCAGGGCTGGGCGCAGTTCGGCCACGTGAAGATGCCTGACTACCGCTGGGGCATCTTCCTGAATCCGGCCGAGAAGGACCGCAAGATCCACTTCGGCGACCACCTGGGCGAGGCCGCCTGGCAAGACGTGCCCGGCGAGTACCGTGCCAACCTGCGCCGCATCATCGTGACCCAGGGCGACACCGAGCCGGCCAGCGTGGAGCAGCAGCGCCACCTGGGCCTGACCTGCCCCAGCCAGTACGACCTGCGCAACCTGTTCCAGGTGAACGTGGAAGAGGGCCGCCACCTGTGGGCCATGGTCTACCTGCTGCACAAGTACTTCGGCCGCGATGGCCGCGAGGAGGGGGAGGCCCTGCTGGAGCGCCGCAGCGGCAACCAGGACAACCCGCGCATCCTGCAGGCGTTCAATGAGCAGACGCCCGACTGGCTGTCGTTCTTCATGTTCACGTACTTCACGGACCGTGACGGCAAGTTCCAGCTGTGCGCACTGGCCGAGAGCAGCTTCGACCCGCTGGCGCGCACCACGAAGTTCATGCTGACCGAGGAAGCGCACCACATGTTCGTGGGCGAGTCGGGCATCAGCCGGGTGATCCAGCGCACCTGCCAGGTGATGAACGAGCTGAAGACCGATGACCCGGCCAAGCTGCGCGCCGCCGGCGTGATCGACCTGCCGACCATCCAGCGCTACCTGAACTTCCACTTCTCGGTGACCATCGACCTGTTCGGTGCCGACGAGTCCAGCAACGCCGCCACCTTCTACAGCACCGGCCTGAAGGGCCGCTACGAGGAAGGCAAGCGCACCGACGACCATCAGCTCAAGGGCGCCACGTATCGCGTGCTGGGCGTGAAGGACGGCCAGCTGGTGGAGCGCGAGGTGCCGATGCTCAACGCGCTGAACGAGGTGCTGCGCGACGACTACATCAAGGACAGCATCGGCGGCATCGAGCGCTGGAACAAGGTGATCGAGAAGGCGGGCATCCCGTTCCGCCTGAAGGCGCCGCACAAGGCCTTCCACCGCAACATCGGCACGCTGGCCGGCGTGAAGGTGTCGCCCGAGGGTCAGGTGGTGAGCGAGGCCGAATGGAAGGCCCGCCAGGACGAATGGCTGCCCAGCGCCACGGACCGCGCCTTCGTCGCCAGCCTGATGGGCCGCGTGACGGAGCCGGGCCAGTTCGCCAACTGGATCGCCCCGCCGGCCATGGGCATCAACCGCCAGCCGGTGAACTTCGAGTACGTGCGCTTTGCCTGATCAGGCATCATTGGCGCGAGCCGCATGAGAAGGGGGCCGCGAGGCCCCCTTTGCACACCAGGAGACCCATGATGGACATGGCCGCTACCGTCATCCAGCAGCACCTGATCGACCCCGAGATCTGCATCCGCTGCAACACCTGCGAGGCGACCTGCCCCGTGGGCGCCATCACGCACGACTCGCGCAACTACGTGGTCGACGCGGAGAAGTGCAACCTGTGCATGGCCTGCGTGCCGCCTTGCCCGACCGGCAGCATCGACAACTGGCGAACCATGCCGCGCGTGCGCGCCTACAGCGTGGCGGACCAGCTGACGTGGGATTCGCTGCCCGCGGAGCTGAGCGCCGAGCAACTGGCCGAGGCGGGCGTGTCCCCGGCCGAGGCGGTGCCGGCCGAGCCGCCGGCGCTGGCGGCGCCCGCGCCGGATGCCGATGTCTTCCGCAGCGCCGACTGGGGCGCCACGCTGCCGCCGTGGTCGGCCGCACATGCCTACACCAACCTCTATGGCCCCAAGGCGGCCGAGAAGCACATCGTGGCCACCGTGGTGGGCAACGTGCGCGTCACCGAGGTCGGCAAGGAGTACGACACGCACCACGTCATGCTCGACTTCGGGCCCATGCCCTTTCCGCTGCTGGAGGGGCAGAGCATCGGCATCATCCCGCCCGGGGTGGACGAGCAGGGCCGCGCGCATCATCCGCGCCAGTACAGCATCGCCAGCCCGCGCAACGGCGAGCGCCCGGGCTACAACAACTGCTCGCTCACCATCAAGCGCGTGCTGGAGGACCACCAGGGCCGCCCGGTGCGCGGCGTGGCCAGCAACTACATGTGCGACCTGAAGGTGGGCGACAAGGTGCAGGTGATCGGGCCCTTCGGCACCAGCTTCCTCATGCCCAACCATCCGCGCAGCCACATCGTGATGATCTGCACCGGCACCGGCAGCGCACCGATGCGCGCGATGACGGAGTGGCGGCGCCGTCTGCGCGCCAGCGGCAAGTTCGAGGGCGGCAAGCTCATGCTGTTCTTCGGCGCGCGCACGCAGGAAGAGCTGCCGTACTTCGGCCCGCTGCAGAACCTGCCCAGGGACTTCATCGACATCCACTTCGCGTTCAGCCGCACGGCCGGCCAGCCCAAGCGCTATGTGCAGGACCTGATGCGCGAGCGTGCGGCCGACCTGGCGCCGCTGCTGGCCGACCCCAACGCGTTCTTCTACGTGTGCGGCCTGAAGGCGATGGAAGAGGGCGTGGTGCTGGCCCTGCGCGACATCGCCACCAACGCCGGCATGGATTGGGAGACGGTGGGCGCGGACCTGCGGCGCATGGGGCGGCTGCATCTGGAGACGTATTGAGGTTGCGGGCGGCCGCGGTGTGCCGCTCCGCGGGGGTCGCTGGGGTTGCGCTTCGCTCCACCCGCAGCCTACGGGGGCAGGGCGCACGCCATCGCGGCATTCGTAGGCTGGCGATGGAGCGCAGCGAAATCCCAGCGTTTCCCCGCCGCCCCTCACCCCTGCTGCCGCGCGTAGTGCCCCACCCGCGCGATCACCGCGTTGCGTTTCGCCATCGGTGCGGTGCACTCCGTGAGGTAAGCCGCCACGACGATGGGCGGCCGGCCAGGTGGCCAGTAGACGCCTGCGTCGTTGGTGGAGCCGCGCTCGCCAGTCCCTGTCTTGCTGCCCAGCCGCCACCCCGGCGGCAGCCCGGCGCGCAACCGATGGGTGTTGGTGCGCACCGCCTCCAGCCAGGCCACGAGCTGCGCGCGCCCGGCCGCTGAAAGGGCGTCGCCCAGCACGACGCGCTGGAGTGCTGCCGCCATGCCGCGCGGCGTGGTGGTGTCGCGCGGGTCGCCGGGCAGCGATTCGTTCATCTCCGGCTCCATGCGGTCCAGCCGGGTGGACTCATCACCCACGGACCGTGCGAAGGCGGTCAGCGCGGCAGGTCCGCCGAAGCTGGTGAGCAGCAGGTTGGCGGCGGGGTTGTCGCTCTCGAGCACGGCCGCGGCGCACAGCTCGGCGACAGAGAGGCCCTCGGGCCGACCGGCATGCAGGCTGGTCACTGGCGCGTGCGGCACCAGCGCCTCAGTGCCGAAGCGGATGCGCCGGTCCAGCTGCTCCAGGCCCTGGTCCACGCGCCGCAGCACCGCGGCCGCCGCGAGCCACTTGAAGGTGCTGCACAAGGGGAAGCGCTCGTCGAGCCGATGGCCCTGCAGGGCGCCGGTGGCCGTGTCCAGGATGGCCACGCCCAGGCGGCCGCCCACGTCGGCCTCCAGTGCGGCACACAAGGCGGCCAGGGAAGCGCCCGTTGCCGGTCGGATTGGCGTGGCCGCGCCGGCACACGACACGAGTGGTCCGGCCACGAACGCGGTGAGCATCCGGTGGAAGTGTCTTCTTTGCATGGTGCAGATTTCGTGGTGGATGAGGTCGCGAACGATAGAGGCGCGGTTTCCGTCGCACCAGCGATCTCTTTGCAGCCGAAACCCCAGAAAATCTGAGGGATGCATCTGCCGCTGAATGCCCTGCGCGCCTTCGAGGCCGCAGCCCGCCACCTGAGCCTGACCCGCGCCGCCGACGAGCTGAACGTCACGCAGACGGCCGTGAGCGCCCAGGTCCGCAACCTGGAGCAGCGCCTGGGCGTGCGGCTGTTCCATCGCCTGCCGCGCGGGCTGGCGCTCACCGACGAGGGGCAGGCCCTGCTGCCGCGCGTGGCTGACGGCTTCGAGCGGCTCGCGGGCGCGCTGGACCAGTTTCGCGGGGGTCGATTGCGCGAACCGCTGAATCTGGGCGTGGTGGGCACCTTCGCCGTGGGCTGGCTGCTGCCGCGGCTGCCACGCTTCGAGCGGGCGCACCCCGAGGTGGACTTGCGCCTCGCCACCCACAACAACCGGGTCGATCTCGCGGGCGAGGGACTCGACGCAGCCATCCGATTCGGCGGCGGCGCTTGGCACGGCACGCGCGCGGTGCGCGTGCTGGAGGCGCCGCTGGCACCCGTGTGCGCGCCGGCGCTCGCGCGGCGCCTGCGCACGCGCGCCGACGTGGCCGCGCAGGTGCTGCTGCGCTCCTATCGCGCCGACGAGTGGCCGCGCTGGTTTGCTGCGGCGGGCGTGCCGGCGCCTTCACCCTTGCGGGGGCCGGTGTTCGACACCTCGCTCGCGATGGCGCAGGCTGCGCTGCAAGGCATGGGCGTGGCCTTGCTGCCGGTGCGCCTTTTCGAGTCGGACCTGCGGGCCGAGCGGCTGGTGCAGCCCTTCGCGACCTCGGTCTCGCTGGGCGCCTACTGGCTCACGTCGCTGCAGTCACGCCCGCCGTCGCCGGCGCTGGTTGCGTTCGGGGACTGGTTGCAGGCCGAGGTGGCGGGCGAGCGCGGCTGAGCTGGGGTTCCCTTCGGTCACCACCAGCCTACGGAAACCGAAGCCCGCCTTCGTAGGCTGGCGATGGAGCGAGGCGAAATCCCAGCGATCCCCGGGGGCCGAAGCATCTGCCCTTCGTAGGCTGGCGATGGAGCGCAGCGCAATCCCAGCGATCCTCAGCGCGCCGGCCGCGCCGAGGCGACCTTGTGCAGCAGCTCCAGCAGCATCGCGCGCTCCCCCGCGGTCAGCGGCAGCAAGGCCTGCTCGCGCGCCACGATGCGCTGCGTGGCCTTGCGCACCAGCTCGGCGCCCTTGCGGGTGGTGTGCAGCACGTGGCTGCGGCGGTCTTCATCGCTGGTTGCGCGCTCCACCAGGCCCTTGCCTTCCAGCCGGTCCACCATGGCGGTGATGTTGGGGGCCGTCACCGCCAGCGCGCGCGCCAGCCGCGCGAGCGAGCCGCCCGGGTTCTCGGCGATGAGCGTGAGCACGGTGTACTCCACCGCCCGCAGGCCGAAGGGCTCACCCACTTCGGTGCGGTAGATCGCGTCCGTCACGATCTGCGCCTGGGCGATCTGGTAGCCCAGCACGCCGGTGAGGCCGGCCTCCTCGAGCCGGCCGGCAGGGGTGAGCTCCGCAGGGCTGGTTTTGCGCGTGGCCATGCAGCGATTCTGCCCGAGCGAGCGCGCCGCGCGGCCGGCGCCCGACCACGGCGATGGCGGATTCGTTCACTCTGTAAATGAATCGACGAGCGAATTTGTAGGGGAAAGTCCCAGGATGAATGAACAAGATCGTTCATTAACTTAACGGTTTCCGGCAACATGCTTCCACCCCTGGACGAACGAGGAGAACCCACCATGCCCTTCCCCCACCTGGCTCGCCAGCGCGCGCCATGGCTCGTTGCGCTCGTCGGCGCCGCCGCCCTGGCCGCCTGTGGCGGTGGCGACGACGGCCCGCCCCAGCTCGCGCCCGCCACCGCGCAGAAGATGACCGTCTCCTGCGCCGACCTGGCCGGCAAGATCGGCACGCTGGCCAACACCGCCATCAGCGCCACCACCAGCGTGCCCACCGGTTCGCTCACCGTGGCGGGCGTGCCGGTGCCGGAGCACTGTCTCGTCAAGGGCAGCATGCACACCCGCACCAGCCCGGTGGACGGCAACACCTACGCGATCCAGTTCGAGATGCGCATGCCGCTGGACTGGAACGGCCGCTTCCTGCACCAGGGCAATGGCGGCATCGACGGCAGCGTGGTCACCGCGCTGGGCAACAGCGCCACCGGCGGCGGGCCGCTGACCAGCGCGTTGTCCAAGGGGTTTGCCGTGCTCAGCTCCGACGCGGGCCACACCGCCGCAGTGGGGCCGAACTTCGGCGCCGATCCGCAGGCCCGTCTCGACTACGGCTACCAGGCCGTGGGCAAGCTCACGCCCATGGCCAAGACGGTCATCCAGGCCGCGTACGGCAAGGGGCCGGACCGGTCCTACTTCGCCGGCTGCTCCAACGGCGGGCGCCATGCCATGGTCGCGGCCACCCGCTACCCGACCGACTACGACGGCGTGCTGGTCGGTGCGCCGGGCTACAACCTGCCCAAGGCGGCGCTGGCCAACATCGCCGGCGGTCAGCTCTACGCGAGTGTGGCCACTTCGCCCACCGACATCTCCACCGGCTTCACCACGGCCGAGCGCCGCACGGTGGCCAGCGCCGTGCTCGCCAAGTGCGACGCGCTCGACGGCGCGACCGACGGCCTGGTGCAGGATGTGGCGGCCTGCCGCGGCGCCTTCGACCTGCAGCGCGACGTGCCCACCTGCAGCGGCGCGCGTGACGGCACCTGCCTGAGCGCCGCGCAGAAGACGGCCATCGGCAAGATCTTCAGCGGCCCGACGCTCTCCAACGGCAGCCGGATCTACTCGTCGTTCCCGTATGACGCCGGCATCTCGGGGGCGGGCATTCCCTTCTGGGAGTTCACCGCGCCGCTGGCGCTGGATTCCGGCGCGGTCGGCATCATCTTCAAGGTGCCGCCCGAGCCCACCGCCGGCTTCAACGGCCCGGCCTTCACCCTCGCCGCGAACCTGGACACGCTGGCCGCGCAGATCTCGGCGACCAACACGCTCTACACCGAGTCGGCCATGAGCTTCATGACGCCGCCGAACCCGACGAACATGAGCGCGCTGAAGGACCGCGGCGGCAAGATCCTCGTCTATCACGGCGTGAGCGACCCGATTTTCTCGGTGGACGACACCGAGGCCTGGTACAAGGGGCTGCAGGCGGCCAACGGCGGTGATGCGTCGAACTTCGCGCGCTTCTTCCGCGTGCCGGGCATGGGCCACTGCTCGGGCGGGCCGGCCACCGACCAGTTCGATGCCATCACGGCCATCGTCGACTGGGTGGAGAAGGGCCAGGCGCCCGCCAGCCTCACGGCATCGGCGCGTGGCGCCGGCAACGCAGGCGGCGTCAACGCCGACGTGCCCGCGACGTGGTCAGCCACCCGCACGCGGCCGTTGTGCCCGTATCCGCAGGTGGCCCGCTACAACGGCACGGGCGACATCGAGTCGGCGGCCAGCTTCAGCTGCAAGTAGGGATCGGCTCGGGGACGCCTTCGGTCTGAAGCCGTCCCCACTCCGCCCCGCATGGCGCTTCGATCCGCACCGCGCCCCCATCGGCGCGCGGCAGCTGCATCGCCTGGGCGTGCAACCACAACCGCTGCACGCCCAGCCATTGCGCCACCGCGCGGTTGTGCACGCCCTTGCCATGGGTGGCGTCACCGATGAGCGGATGCGCGATGTGCTTGAAGTGCCGGCGGATCTGGTGCCGCCGACCGGTGAGCGGCTCCACGGCCACCAGCGCATAGCGACTTGTCGCGTGCCGCCCATCCACGGCGAACGGCCACTCGAAGCAGGCCAGCCGCTCGAACAGGGTCACGGCCTCGCGCATCGGCTGGCCGGCCGAGGGCCGCTCCGGGTCGCGCGCCAGGGGGTGATCGATGCGGCCGTGTGCCGGCGGCCAGCCGCGCACCAGCGCGACATAGCGCTTGCGCACCCGGCCCTCGCGGAACGCCGCGCCCCAGTGAGCCGCCGCCTGCGCGCTCGTCGCGAACAGCAGCACGCCGCTGGTGCCCTTGTCCAGGCGGTGCAGCGGCCACAGCGAGCGGCCCAGCTGGGCCTGCAGCAGATCCAGCGCGTTGAGGGCCTCGTGCGCGTCCAGCGTGCTCGCGTGCACCAGCAGCCCCGCGGGCTTGTCGATGGCGACCAGGTCCCCGTCATCGTGCAGGACCTGCAGGGTGGGGGGCGCGGTCAGGACGGCCGAGTCGGACATGTGCGAATTGTCGGCCCGTGCAATCCGCACGGCGCACGTGCCGTCGGCGACAGCCGGTTGCGCCGGCTGGCGCGGCGGCACCTGGGCAGGGCTCGGCCTGGGTTAGCCTAGGGCCATCGACAGGAAACCGAATGACCCGCTCCACGTTGACCGCATGGGCTGCGCTCGCCCTGGCGTGTGCCCTACTGGCCGGGCCTGCTGACGGGCAGGCCCAGACCGCGGTGGCGGCTGATCCGGCGCCGGCTGCGTCGGCGCCGGCCGCCGCCGGATCGGCGCCCGTGTCCAAGCCGCCCCCGGATGACGCCACCTTGGCCCGTTCACTGGCGCACTGCTCGGCGGCCTTTCACGTGATCGCCAATGCGCCGAGAGAACTGGGCCTGCTGAACCTGCGCGATGACGCGCGCGCGCTCACGCGCCTGAGCATGCTGGGCACCCACGCGCTGATGGGCCAGGAGGGCCTGGCGGCGGTGAAGCAGGAGCAGGGCGCCCTGTACTCCAAGCTCACGCTGACCCAGCCCGCCAACCAGGAGCGCATCCTCATGGGCGAGTTCAGCATCTGCCGACAGATGCTGGACCTGAACCGCGATTACCTGACGCAGCGGATCAAGCAGGCGGAACGCAAGCCTTGAGCGGTGAGTGAGTCGACGCCGCTGTTCTTCGTGGGCTGGGGTTCCGCTGCGCGCCACCCCAGGCTACGGGGGCGTTCAGTAGCCCACGCGAACACGCAGCCGCTGCAAGGCCGCCTCTGCATCCCCCACCACCACCGCGCACGGCACGGCCAGCATCAGGTTCAGCGGCAGGCCGAAATCCTCCACGGACCAGCCATCCGCATCGACGTCGGGTGAGGGGCCCGCCAGGGCCGGATGCAGCGTGCGCAGGCGGTCGGCGAGCGTGCCTCCCGCCGCCACGTAGCCCACCACCGGCTTGCCGCGCGCCACGGCGTAGCCCACCTCGAAGCAGGTGCCGCTGTCCGGCTCCGCACCGCGAAAGCCGTTCAGGTTGGCCAGCACGGCATCGCAGGCATCGATGTGCGCGATGTTGGCCTCGTAGATGCGCCGGGCCACGGCCTGCGGCGTGGGCAGGTCACCGGGCAGCGATTCGTCCAGGGGAAACACGCCCTCGAAGCCGTGCGCCGCGCACAGCGTGCGCAGGTGCCGGCCCCAGGCGGCGGCGTCGGGGCGGAACACGTCCGGCCCGGCCAGGTAGATGCGGGGAAGGGTCACCCGCCGATTGTGCTTGCATGCACCGGCATGGAAGTTGCACCATGACGGACATGCCTGACGCGTCCCACCTCGCCCTGGCCGACTGCCCCACGCGCGCACTCGCCACCGGCGAGGCGCTGCTGGAAGAGGGCGTGCCCACTGCGTCGCTGTTCGTGCTGGAGCGCGGCGCGGTGGAGGTGGTGCGCGGTGGCGTGCGGGTGGTCCGCATCGACGAGCCGGGCGCCTTTCTCGGCGAGATCGCCGCCTTGCTGGACATGCCGCCCACGGCCAGCGTGGTGGCCCTGGAACCCACCGTGGTGCGCGTGATCGCCAATGCGGTGCATCGCGTGCAGACGGATCCGGCATTGACCGTGGCCATCGCGCGCCTGCTCGCGCGCCGGCTGCACGCGGTGACGGCCTACCTGGTGGATCTGCGCCGGCAATACGCGGACACGGATTCGCATCTGGCGCTGATGGACCAGGTGCTGGCGCAGATCATCACGATGCAGGGGCGGCCCTCGGCAGCGGCCGGCTCCGAGCGCGAGGACGTGCCGCCCTACTGAGCACCCTCCACTGCAAGGGCGCGCACTTCCTCGCCCGCCAGCGAGATCCAGCGCGCCTCGCCCGCATCCAGATCGATCTCCACCCGCGCGGGCACGTCGCCGATCTGGTGGCCGGCATTGAACAGCCAGGTGCGCCCGATGCGGTCCACCCACGATCCTCCATTGCGGAAGGGTGCCTCGTGGATGTGTCCGCACAGCACGACGTCGGGCGCATGCCGCTCGATGAGCGCAGCCAGGGCTGCGTCCGCGAAGTGCCGCTTGCCGTTCCAGCTGAGCGCGCATTGCGGCGGCGCGTGATGGATCCACACCCAGCGCATGCCAGGCGACCGGTGCGCGGAGGCGGCGAGCAACTGCGACTCCACCTCGGCGCGCGAGGCCGGGCCGTCCCACCAGGGGCACACGGTGAACAACGTGTCGCCCACCTGCACGGTGTCGCCATCCACGGCCACGCCCTGCGCGGCCAGGCGGCGCACCCAGGCGGCCGCCATCTCGCCGTGTGCATTGCGCGCATCCAGATCGTGGTTGCCCGAGCACACGATCACGCGCGTGCCCTGGCTCATGGCGCCCAGCGTGGCAGCCAGGGCCGCCACCTGCACCTCCACCGGCACGCCGAGGAAGCTGTCCACATGGTCGCCGGCCACTACCACGACGTCGAAATCCGGCGCCGCGCGCGCCAGCCAGTCGAACTGACGCAGCCGGTAGTGCAGATCGGAGGCCAGCAGGATGCGCATGGGGGTCAGCGTAGCGAGCGGCGTGCCAGCGGTCCATGGGGCTTGCGCGTGCGAAGATGACGGGGCTGCCTGCCCGCGCCGCCCCTTGCCGGATGACCTGAATCGCCATGCCCACCCGCCGCTCCACCCTCCTGCTCGCATCGACCCTGCTTCCGGCCGCTGGCTGCTCCGGCATGCGCCCTCGGGCGCAGGGCGTGGAGGTGGCCCAGCAGGTGCGTGAGGCCGAGACCGCGTTCGCGGCCACCATGGCCGCGCGGGACCTGCAGGCCTTCGGCCGGCACATCGCGGATGACGCGGTGTTCATCAACGGCGGCCAGCCGCTGCGCGGCAAGCCCGCCATCCTGGCGTACTGGGAGCGCTTCTTCACCGGGCCTGTGGCGCCGTTCTCATGGCGGCCGGAGATCGTGGAGATCGCCGCCGGCGGCACCCTTGGCTACACGGAAGGGCCGGTCACCTCCGCGGCCGGTCGGTCCGCGGCGCGGTTCTACTCGACGTGGCAGCGCCAGGCGGATGGCAGCTGGCGGGTGATGTTCGACAACGGCTACAAGGTGTGCGGGTAGCCGCGCCCTCCAAGGGCCGGCATCTGGCACTGCCATGAGCTCATGACCCAAACAGGGGGTCATGAAGATGGAAGAACTCGGTCGTTCCAGTTGGAAGCGATGGCGCGCATCATCCCGTCATCCCTGAAGACACATCGACTGAGCCCATGAGCCTTCTTCTCATTGCTGGCAGCCCCTCGGAGCGGTCCCGCTCCGGCGCCCTGCTGGAATCCGTCGGGGCGCGGCTGCGCCATCACCTGGGCCAGCAGGCCGCCATCGAGCAGATCGCGGTGCGCGACCTCTCGCCGCACGCGTTGCTGCTGGCCGAGGCGGCACATCCGAATGTGGCGCAGGCACTCGTGCAGGTGCGCCGTGCACGTGTGGTGATCATCGCCACGCCCGTGTACAAGGCCGCCTACAGCGGCTTGCTCAAGGTCTTCCTGGATCTGCTGCCGCAGGATGGGTTGAAGGGCAAGACGGTTCTGCCCCTGGCCACGGGCGGCAGCGCCCATCACATGCTGGCGCTGGACTATGCGCTGCGGCCGGTGCTGCAGGCGCTGGGCGCCTCGCAGGTGCTCCCAGGCATCTATGCCTCCGATGCCCAGGTGGTGCTGCACCCTGGCGGCGGACACGCGCTCCAGCCCGAAGTGGCGCAACGCATCGACGAGGCCGTCCTGGGCTTGATCGATCCGCCGTCGCCGCCCCTGCGCCATCTGCGTCCTCTGACCGACGCGCCCATCGGTCACGCCGAGCCTTGGCGATGTAGGGCCTGAGGCCCCGAGCGCCCGCGCGCACGGGCGCACCGCAAGACCCCCGTCGATCCGCACAGGCGGCCTTCACGCAGGCCGCCGGGGTGGCCTCGTGCCGCCCGCCCTGTCACCCATCCAGGAATGAACCCATGAAGAACAAGCCCTATCCCATCACCCGCCGCCTGCTGATCCAGGCCGGCGCCGCCTCGGCCAGCCTCGCGGCGGCCACCGCCTTGCTGGCCCAGCCCGTCCGCCCGCAGCGGGTGCTGCGCGTCGGCCACCAGAAGGGGTGGCTGTCGATCCTCAAGGCGCGCGGCACGCTGGAGCAGAAGCTCACGCCGCTGGGCGTGGGCGTGACCTGGACGGAGTTCAATGCCGGCCCCGTGCAGCTGGAGGCGCTCAACGTGGGCGCCATCGACTTCGGCGACGTGGGCGAGGCGCCGCCCATCTTTGCCCAGGCCGCCGGCGCACCGCTGGTCTACGCGGGCGCCACGGTGCCGCGCCCCAAGCTGGAGGCGGTGATCGTGCCCAAGGGCTCACCGATCCGCACCGTGGCCGACCTCAAGGGCAAGCGCGTTGGCTACAACAAGGGCTCCAACGTGCAGTACTTCCTGATGAAGCTGCTGGAGAAGCACGGCCTGAAGTACGGCGACGTGCAGTCGGTCTTCCTGCCGCCGCCGGACGCCCGCGCGGCCTTCGAGCGCGGCGCCATCGACGCCTGGATCATCTGGGACCCCTTCCTCGCCGCGGCGCAGAAGACGCTCGACGCGCAACTGCTGGCCGATGCCACCGGCATCGTCAACAACCGCGGGTACTACTTCACCTCGCGCGACTTCGCCACGAAGAACCCCGACGTGCTGAAGCTCGCCATCGCCGAGGTCAACGCCATCGACACCTGGGCGGCCAAGAACAAGCCGGCCGCCGCGGCGGAGTTGTCCAGCGTGCTCGGCCTCAGCCGGGAGATCACGGAGCTGTACCTGTCGCGCGCCACCTTCGGCACCGCCGTGGTCACGCGCGAGATCCTGGCCGAGCAGCAGCAGATCGCCGACACCTTCTTCGAGCTCAAGCTGATCCCGCGCAAGCTGAACCTGCTGCACGCGGCGCCGGTGGACCTGGGGTGATCGACGTGCGGCCCGCACTGACCTCACTGAACCCGCGCGCGCTGCGCCTGCTGTTCACCACGGCCGCGGCCTGGGGGCTGCGGCGTGGCATCGGCCTGCGCTTCGCGCGTTGAGCAAACCCTTCCCGAGACGACCATGACCGCTCCCGACATCCTCTGGTTCCTACCCATCCACGGCGATGGCCACTACCTGGGCACCCAGTACCGCTCCCGCGCGGTGGACCACGCCTATCTGAAGCAGATCGCACAGGCCGCAGACGAGCTGGGCTACGGCGGCGTGCTCATCCCCACGGGACGCTCCTGCGAAGACCCGTGGGTGGTGGCCGCCAGCCTGATCCCGGTGACCCAGCGCCTGAAATTCCTGGTGGCGCTGCGCCCCACCACGGTGTCGCCCACCGTGGCGGCGCGCCAGGCGGCGACGTTCGACCGCCTGAGCGCGGGCCGGTTGCTGATCAATGTCGTGGTCGGTGGTGATGCAGGCGACCTGGCGGCCGATGGCACCTTTCTCGCGCACGATGAGCGGTACGAGCACGCGCGCGAGTTCCTGGACATCTGGCAGCGCCTGCTCGCCGGGGAAGAGGTCAGCCATGACGGCAAGCATCTGAAGGTGCAAGGCGCCCGGCAGCTCTTCCCGGCCGTGCAGAAGCCCCACCCACCCATCTACTTCGGCGGTTCGTCGGACGCCGCGCACGACCTGGCAGCCGAGCAGGTGGAGCTGTACCTCACCTGGGGCGAACCGCCGGCGGAGGTGGAGAAGAAGTTCGCCGATGTGCGGCGCCGGGCCAAGGCGCGCGGGCGCAAGGTGCGTTTCGGCGTGCGCCTGCACGTGATTGCCCGCGAGACGAACGAGCAGGCCTGGGCCGCGGCGGACGATCTCATCCGCTACCTGGACGACGAGACCATCGCCCGTGCCCAGGCGGCGTTCTCGAAGATGGATTCGGAAGGCCAGCGACGCATGCAGGCCCTGCACGGTGGCAACCGTGCCCGGCTGGAGATCAGTCCCAACCTGTGGGCAGGCGTGGGCCTGGCGCGCGGCGGTGCCGGCACCGCGCTGGTGGGCGATGGCGAGACGATCGCGCGGCGGCTGAAGGAGTACCAGGACCTGGGCGCCGACACCTTCGTGCTCTCGGGCTATCCGCACCTGGAAGAGGCCTACCGCTTCGCCGAACTGGTGTTTCCGCATGTGGGCGTGCTGCCCGCGCGTGCCAC
This sequence comes from Ramlibacter sp., assembly GCF_041916345.1. GTDB lineage: Bacteria > Pseudomonadota > Gammaproteobacteria > Burkholderiales > Burkholderiaceae_C > Ramlibacter. The sequence goes on along the minus strand of NZ_JAYRZR010000018.1, from coordinate 10,964 downwards.
GGCGGGGCCCCACCTCGTCAGCCCGTTCGGCGAGGTCGTCGGCAACCACATCGTGCCGGCGCCGCTGCGCGCCGCGCAGAGTTGAACAGGAGCGGCCTCATGCCCCACACGCAGACACGCGAGCTGCAGCCCGGCCTGGCCACCACGGTGCAGCCCGAGGCCCCGCTGGACCTGATGGTCTCGAATCTCTTCACCATCCCCAGCGAGTGGCTGGACGCCATCTGGCGCCGGCTGCTCCCCTGGCTGGTGCCACTGGCGCTGCTGGCGGCCTGGCAATCCGCATCCGCCTTCGGCTGGCTCTCCACGCGGGTGCTGCCGGCGCCGCTGGACGTGGCGCGCGCGGCCTGGACGCTGGCCGCTTCGGGCGAGCTGTGGGCGCACGTGAAGGTGAGCGCAGGCCGGGCGCTGCTGGGCCTCGCCATCGGCGGCGGCCTGGGCCTGCTGCTGGGTCTGGCTTCGGGTTCGCTGCGCTGGGTGGAGACCCTGCTGGACTCCACCATCCAGATGATCCGCAACATCCCGGCGCTGGCGCTGATTCCGCTGGTGATCCTGTGGTTCGGGATCGACGAGACGGCCAAGCTGTTCCTGATCTCGGTCTCCGTCTTCTTCCCGATCTACCTGAACACGTTCCACGGCATCCGCAATGTGGATCCCGGGCTGATCGAGATGGCGCGGACCTACGGCCTGTCGGGCTGGCAGCTCTATCGCCAGGTCATCCTGCCTGGGGCGCTGTCGTCCATCCTCGTGGGCCTGCGCTTCTCGCTCGGTCTCATGTGGGTGATCCTGATCGTGGCGGAGACGATCTCGGCCCAGGCTGGCATCGGCTACCTGACGATGAACGCCCGCGAGTTCCTGCAGACCGATGTCGTGCTGGTGGGCATCCTGCTGTACGCGGCGCTCGGCAAGCTGGCCGATCTCTTCGCCAAGGGTCTGGAGCGCTTCTGGCTGCGCTGGCACCCGGGCTACCAGTGAGGGATGAACCATGACGAGTGAAACACGTGAAGACCGAGGCGTGCGGTTGGTGATCAACGGTGTCACCAAGCGCTATGGCGCGCGCGAGGTGCTGCGCGACACGCGGCTCGTGATCGAGCCCGGTGAGTTCGTGGCCATCGTCGGGCGCAGCGGCTGCGGCAAGAGCACGCTGCTGCGCCTGGTGGCCGGGCTGGAGGCGTCGAGCGGCGGCCACATCGACGCCGATGGGGCGCCGGTCTCCGGCCTGTCGGAGAGCACCCGCATCATGTTCCAGGACGCGCGCCTGCTGCCCTGGAAGCGCGTGATCGACAACGTGGCGCTGGGCCTGCCGAAGCAGCGGCGCGCCGCCGCGCAGGAGGTGCTCAGCCGCGTGGGCCTGGGCGAGCGGGCGAGCGAGTGGCCGGCGCGCCTGTCGGGCGGGCAGAAGCAGCGCGTGTCGCTGGCCCGTGCCCTGGTGCACGAGCCGCGCCTGCTGCTGCTGGACGAGCCGCTGGGCGCGCTGGACGCGCTCACCCGCATCGAGATGCAGCAACTGATCGAGGGGCTGTGGCGCGCCAGCGGCTTCACTGCGTTGCTGGTCACGCATGACGTGCACGAGGCGGTGGCGCTGGCCGACCGCGTGGTGCTGATCGAGGACGGCCGCGTCGCGCTGGACGAGCGGGTGACGCTGCCACGGCCCCGCGTCACGGGCGACCCCGCCTTCGCCGCGCTGGAGAAGCGCATCCTGGATCGGGTCTTGCGCAAGCCCGACGCGGGGCCTGCCGAGGCCGATCTCTGGCCTGGCCAGGTGGCGAACGCGCTGCGCTGGGCCGTCTGAGCCCTGTCTCTTCCCTTCTCTCAAGGACATCGACCATGACCATCCAAGCCATCAACGTGCGCAACCAGTTCAAGGGCCGCGTGCGCGAGATCATCCGCGGCGACGTCGTCTCCGAAGTGGACGTCGAGACGCCCTGGGGCGTCGTCACCTCCGTGATCACCACGCGCTCGGTGGACGAGCTCGCGTTGCAGGTCGGCTCCGAGGTGGTCGCGCTGGTGAAGTCCACCGAAGTCTCCATCGCCAAGCTGTGATCCGGCTCGAAGGCATCGTCCAGACCTACCACGGCGCCCAGGGGCCGGTGCAGGCGCTGCGCGGCGTGGATCTCCACGTGCCGCGTGGGCAGGTCTTCGGCGTGATCGGGCGCAGCGGCGCGGGCAAGAGCTCGCTCGTGCGCACCATCAACCTGCTGAACCGGCCCACGAGCGGACGCGTGGTGGTGGATGGGCGCGAACTGGGCGCGCTCTCGGGGGCCGAACTGCGCGCCGCGCGGCGCGAGATCGGCATGATCTTCCAGCACTTCAACTTGCTCGATTCGCGCACCGTGTTCGGCAACGTCGCGCTGCCGCTGGAGCTGGCGGGCGTGCCACGATCGCAGATCCGCGCCCGTGTCGATGCGTTGCTGGATCTGGTGGGGCTGTCGGCGCTGCGGGATCGCCATCCGGCGCAGATCAGCGGCGGCCAGAAGCAGCGTGTGGGCATCGCGCGGGCGCTGGCGAACCAGCCCAAGGTGCTGCTGTCCGACGAAGCCACATCGGCGCTCGATCCGGAGACCACGCGGTCCATTCTCGGCCTGCTGCGGCAGATCAACCGCGAGTTCGGCCTCACCATCGTGCTCATCACGCACCAGATGCAGGTGATCAAGCAGGTGGCCGAACAGGTGGCCGTGATCGAAGCCGGCCGCATCGTGGAGCAGGGCGCGGTGATCGACGTGTTCACCCGGCCGGAGCATGCGACCACCCGCAGCCTGATCGACGAGATCCTGCCCCAGACGCTGCCGGAGGGCGTGCTCGAGCGCATCCGAACCTTCATGGCGGCCCACCCCGCGGACCCGGGCCGGCTGCTGCGCCTGGCGTACGCCGGCGATGGCGGCGACCAGCCCCTGCTGTCCGACGTGGTGCGGCGCTTCGGGGTGGACCTGAACATCGTGCATGGCCAGGTGGACGAGATTCAGGGCCGGCCCTTCGGCTCGCTGGCGGTGCATGCGCGGGGCGCCGGCCCCGCCATCGCCGACGCGGTGGACCATCTGCGCGGCGCCGGCGTGTGGGTGCGGGAGGAGGCCTTCGCGCATGCTTGAAACCTTCACACCGCAACTGCTGGCGCTGTTCGGCACCTCGCTCGTTGAAACCCTCACGATGGTCGGTCTCTCGGGGCTGGTGGGCGCGCTGCTGGGCATTCCGCTGGGTGTCTTCCTGCATCTCACCGCCCCTGGCGGGGTGCTGGCGAACGGCGCGCTCAACAAGGGGGTCGGGGTGGTGGTGAACGCGGTCCGGTCCACGCCTTTCATCATCCTGCTGGTCGCCATCATCCCGTTCACCCGGTTCGTCACGGGCACCTCCATCGGCACTGCCGCGGCCGTGGTGCCGCTCACGGTGGCCGCGGCCCCCTTCATCGCGCGCCTGGTGGAGGCGTCGCTGCGCGAAGTGGACCCCGGCCGCATCGAGGCCGCGCAGGCCATGGGCGCCTCGGTGCCGCAGATCGTCTTCAAGGTCCTCCTGCCCGAAGCCCTGCCGGGCATCGTGGGCGGACTCACCATCACGCTCGTCAGCCTGACTGGCTACTCCGCGATGGCCGGCGCCATCGGCGGCGGGGGCCTCGGCGACCTCGGCATCCGCTACGGCTACCAGCGCTTCCTGCCCGAGGTGATGCTGGCCGTCGTGCTCATCCTCATCGTCTTCGTGCAGGCGGTGCAGACCGCCGGCGACCACCTGGTGCGGCGCCTGGCGCACCGCTGACCCTCTCCCTCTCTGTCACACACCCTCCAAGGAGCCTTTTCATGAAAAGACGTCTCGCTGCCCGCCTGTCGGTAGGCTTGTTCGCCACCCTTACCCTCAGTGCCGCCCTCGCGCAGGACAAGCCGCTGAAGATCGGCGTCACGGCCGGGCCCCACGCCCAGATCTTCGAGCAGGTCAAGAAGCTTGCGGAGAAGGATGGCCTGAAGATCCAGATCGTCGAGTTCAGCGACTACGTGCAGCCCAACGCCGCGCTCGCCTCCGGCGATCTCGACGGCAACAGCTACCAGCACAAGCCGTATCTCGATCAGCAGGTCAGGGACCGCGGCTACAAGTTCGCGTCCGTGGGCTACACCGTCAACTTCCCGATCGGCATCTACTCGAAGAAGGTCAAGAGCCTGAACGACCTGAAGGAAGGTGCGCGGGTGGGCATTCCGAACGACCCCACCAATGGCGGTCGGGTGCTGCTGGTGTTCCAGGACCGCGGGCTGATCAAGCTCAAGCCCGACGCGGGCCTGAAGGCCACGCCGCTGGACGTGGTGGACAACCCGAAGAAGCTCAAGTTCGTGGAGGTGGACGCGGCGCAGCTGCCGCGCACGCTCGACGATCTGGACGCGTCGGCCATCAACACCAACTACGCCATCTCCGCCGGCCTGCATCCGGGCAAGGACGCCATCGCGCAGGAAAGCGCCAAGAGCCCCTACGTCAACCTGATCGCGGTGCGCGAGCAGGACAAGGACAAGCCCTGGGTCGGCAAGCTGGTGAAGGCCTACCAGTCGGAGGAGGTCCGCAAGTTCATCCTCTCCGAGTTCAAGGGCGCGGTGGTGCCCGGGTTCTGAGCCATCGCAGGTTCGGGCACCGCATGAGCACCCCGCTTCAACTGGCCTGCCTGTGTGCCGCATGGTGCCGCACTTGTGATGCCTACGCGGCCACGCTGCGTGGCGTAGTCGAGGACCTCGCGGCCGAAGGCATGCGCCTTCACGTGACGTGGATCGATATCGAGGATGAGGCGGACCTCGTGGGGGACTTCGACGTGGAGACCTTTCCGACGCTCGTTGTCATCGATGGGGCCGATGTGCGCTTCGCGGGAGCCGTCACCCCGGAGCCGGCCACCTTGTCGCGGCTGCTGAGGGCGCTCGCAGCCGATGCGGCCGCCGGTGTGCCGGCGCGAGCAGTGCCGGCCGAGGCGGCCGCTTTCGCCCATCGCCTTGGGCAGCGCACGGCGCGGGCGGGCGTGGGGCGCGTCGTCGGCGGCTAGGACGCCGCCACTGGCTGACCGGCGGCGTCGAACATGCCCTCGAACAAGACCGAGCTGAGATACCGCTCGCCCGAGTCGGGCAGGATCACCACGATGGTCTTGCCCGCGTGCTCGGGCTTCTTCGCCCAGCGCACGGCTGCCGCGGTGGCCGCGCCGCAGGAGATGCCCGCGAGGATGCCTTCCTCCCGCGCGAGGCGGCGCGCGAAGTCCACGGCCTCCTCGTTGCTCACCTGTTCGATGGCGTCCACCAGCGAGAGATCGAGCACGTCGGGCACGAAGCCGGCGCCGATCCCCTGGATCTTGTGCGGGGCGGGCTTGACCTCCTCGCCGTTGCGTGTCTGCGTCAGCACCGGGCTTGTGGTGGGTTCCACGGCCACCGAGAGGATCGGCTTGCCCCGCGTGTTCTTGATGTAGCGCGAAACGCCAGTGATCGTGCCGCCCGTGCCGACGCCGGAGACGAGGATGTCGATGGCACCCTCGGTGTCTTCCCAGATCTCGGGGCCGGTGGTGCTCTCGTGGATGGCCGGATTGGCCGGATTCTTGAACTGCTGCAGCAGCACGTACTTCGGGTCGCCGGCGGCGATCTCCTCGGCCTTGGCGATCGCGCCCTTCATGCCCTTGGCGCCTTCGCTCAGCACCAGCTTCGCGCCGTAGGCCAGCAGCAGCTTGCGCCGCTCGATGCTCATGGTCTCGGGCATGGTCAGCGTGATCGGGATGCCGCGGGCCGCAGCCACGAAAGCCAGCGCGATGCCTGTGTTGCCGCTCGTGGGCTCCACGATCTCCTTGCCGGGTCCGAGCAGGCCGCGCTTCTCGGCGTCCCACACCAGGGCGGCGCCGATGCGGCACTTGACCGAGTAGGCCGGGTTGCGCCCCTCGATCTTGGCGAGCACCGTGGCCGGCGCGCCGTCGGTCACGCGGTTGAGTCGCACGAGCGGCGTGCGTCCGATGGACTGGGAGTTGTCGCTGAAAGCGCGGGGCATGGCAAACCTGGAAGGGATTCGGATGCCCTGAAGTCTCGCAGCCGTTGGCCCCGCCGCCAACCAACCATTTGTTGGATCCTCACGCCTCCAGGTTCTGAGCGGCCCCGGGGCCGCTTATGCCACGACCTCATGAACACACAACAAATGCGTCGTTCGTGCCGCCGCCGCCCCGCCGGAGAATGCCTGCATGTCCGACGCCACGCCTGCCTTCACACCCGTCATCGTGCCCGGCTGGCGCAATTCAGGCCCCGGGCACTGGCAGACCCTTTGGGCGGAGTCACTTCCGGGGGCCATCCGGGTCGAGCAGGCGGATTGGGACTGGCCCAAGCGTGAGGCCTGGGTGGCGCGCCTGGGCGAAGTGGTACGCGCCGCAACGAAGCCCGTCGTCCTGGCTGCCCACAGCCTCGGCTGCATCGCTGTCGCGCATCTGCCGCGCGACGTGCTGGCCGAAGTGGCGGGCGCGCTGCTGGTCGCCCCTGCGGATCCGGAGCGGCGCGGCCCGCTGGCCGACTTCTCGCCGGTGCCGCATGGGCGCCTGCCCTTCCACAGCATCGTGGTGGCCAGCGACAACGATCCCTATTGTCCGGTGCGGCTGGCGGGTGCCTACGCGCGCGGATGGGGCAGCGACTTCGTGCGCGTGCCCGGTGCGGGGCACATCAACGTGGCGTCCGGGCATGGTCACTGGCCCCTGGGCCTGGCGCTCCTGCAGTCGCTGGCGCCCGCGCTGGAAACGGCGGCGGACTGAACGGTCTGCGCTCTGACGGGTGCCGCGCGGACGACGCCCTCAGTTCGTCTTGCCCGCCGCGCGCTCCTTCAGGATCGCTTCCTTGTCCTCGGGCATGAAGGCGATGGTGCCGCAGGAGCCGTTGTAGGCCACCAGGTCCTTGTTCAGCGCTTCGAGTTCGCCGCGCACGCTGGCGGCCGCGGCCTGGGCGGCCTGCACGCGGGTGTTGTGCGCCTTCACCTTGCGGTTGAAGCGCTCCTTCTTGTTGTGCTCGTCCTCGCGGATGGACTTGAACTCCTCGTCGAGCTGCTGCGCCTCGGCACGCACGGCGGCGTTCTCGTCCAGCACGGCCTTGTTGCGGGCCAGGCCTTCCTTGCGGCGGGCGTCGAGCCGGGCCTCGGTGTCCATGCAGGCGCGCAGCTCGTCGCGGGTGGCCACGCGCGGGGCCGGCTTGTCGGTTGCGGGCGCGGCGGTCTGGGCCTGGGCAGCGACGCTGCAGAGGGCCAGCAGGCCGGCGAGCAGGAGGGGGCGGTGTGAGGCGGATGGCTTCATGGCGATGGGCCGGTCGCGTGGGCGGGTGGCTCGCGCGCCGGCGGCAAGGTTGGAAACCCGGCACTGTAACCCGGCGGCTGGCCGGCCTGGATCCGGGCTTTACCTGCGCTTGACGTGCCGGATGGCCGCGCGACACATGCGCTCGGGAGCATGGTCGCCTGTCCCACTTTAGGAAGACCCCATGCAGTTGCGCCCCGTGCGCCCGCTCGCGCTCCTGGCGGCTGCTGCCGTGCTTGCGCTCGGCCTGCCCGTACTCGCCCAGCCTGCCATCGGCCAACCCGCGGTCAGCGGCGCCGAGACGGCGCCCTCTGGCGATGCGGCTGCGCCGGTCGTCCGCCAGCCCTGGTGGTCCGCGTTCGAGGACACGCGGCTCGATGCCCTGATGGTGCCCCTGCAGTCACCCGCCGCGGGCGACCCGGCGGCTGTGCTGCAGGCCCAGGCAGACACGGTGCGCGCCTACGCGTTGCTGCGCGTGGCGGGCGTGCGGCTGCACAACGCGCGCCAGCGGCAGCAGGTGGCCGAGCAGCGCCAGCTCGCGCTGCAGACCGCCGAGGAGGCATCGGCCACGACCCGGCGCGCCGCGGCCCGCGGGCTGCGTGAGGCGCGTCAGCAGGTGGAGCGGCTGCAGGCCGAGCAGCTGGCGCGCGTGGCGGAGGTGGCCACACGGCTGCGCAGCCGGCATCCCGCCGAGATCCTGGGGCCCCTGCTGCGCGGCGCCAGCGAGGACACGCAGGTCCTGCTGCCGCGCTTCCATCTGATGGACGAACTGCCCGGCGTGGTGCTGCGCCGTCGGCCCGATGTGGCGCGGGTGGAGGCGTCGCTGGCCCCGGTCGGGCGCGGGCTGGGCGCCGACGCACTCGACCTGGCGCGCTACCTGCAGGCCATGAGCCTGCCGATCCGCGCCAGTGAACAGCCGCCGCGCATGCTGCGGCTGGCGTGGCCGGGAGTCGGCTCGGTGATGGAGCAGGCGCGGCAGGAGGTGGCGTTCCACCTGTGGCAGCTGGGCGCGGCCACGGTCGCCACCCGCGAGCAGCACGCGCACGTGGCGCGGCTGGCGCAGCTGTGGCAGCACCTGCGCGATCAGCAGCAGGCCGGTCGCGTGGGCGAGCTGCAGGTGCTGGATGCGATGGATGAAGCGCTGCAGGCCGAAGACCAGCTCGCCGCTTCCGCGGGCGAGCTGGTCCGGGCTTGGGTGGCGCTGCAGCTCAGCGTGGGCGGCGCGGGCCGCACCGAGCTGGAGAGCCTGCTGGAGCAGGACGCCCCGGCGCGCTGAACGCCGGGGCCGGGTGGCTTCAGGCCACCTGTTCGATGCCGGCGATCACCCAGCCTTCGTTGCCGGTGCGCGTCTTGGTGAGGTGCCACACCTCGTCCAGCGCGTCGGGCTCCACGCCCGGCTCGCTGCGCACACTGCCGGTGAAGCGCACGCTCACGATGTAGCGGTCGGCCTCCTCCGTCACGTCCAGCACCGCGGCTTCGAGGCCGAAGACCTCGGTGGTCTGCGGCGCATCACCGCGATCGGCCAGATCCTGGGTGACCTGGGCGAACATCTCGGGCGTGAGGAAGTCGCGCAGGCGCTTCAGGTCGCGCGCGTCGTTGGCGGCCTGCAGCGCCATGAACTGGTTCTTGGCGTTGCGGGCGAAGCCGGCGGCGTCGAAATCCGCCGGAATGCGCGATTGCGTCGGCAGCGCGGCAGCGCCGCCCAAGCCCGAGCCGATGCGCGAGCCGATCAGCGAACCGCGCTGCAGGGGCTGCGCGGCGTTCTGCGGCTGCGCCGGGGCGCCCCAGCCGCCGGCCTGCGCACCCGGTGCGCCACCCGCGCCGGCCAGGGCCGGCTGCGCGCCCGCGCCACCGGCGCGCTTGCGCATCACGAAGCCGATGACGGCGATCACCGCCACCACCAGCAGCGCGATCATCAGGAAGTTGGCGAAGGCCTCGCCGAAGCCGAGGTAGCTGGCGAGCGCGGCCAGACCCAGGCCGGCGGCCAGTCCGGCCAGCGGGCCCATCCAGCTGCGCTTCTGCGCGGCCGCCGCGGCCGCCGGCGCCGCCGCCGCCGCAGGGGCACCCGCGGTGGCCGGCGCAGCCTGCTGGGCGGGCGCTGCGTTGGGCGAGGCCGGCGTGCCGGGCGGCGTCTTGGCCTGCTCGGTCACGTTCTGGCGCTGCATGCCGCTCGACTTGCCGCCGCCCAGGCGCTTGGCGGCCTCGGCGTCCAGGGCCACCAGGCCCAGGCTCAGGGTGATGGCCATCGCGGCCAGGGTGCTCTTCATCATGCGTAGTCCTCCTTCAGGAACGGCGTGGAAAGAATACTCGGTGTGGTCAGTGGCGGGCGGATTCGTCCGCCGTGCGGCGGGCGCCGGAGCCGCCCGAGGTGCGCACGCTGACCAGCATGGTGACCGCCAGGATGGAGACCACCACCCCCAGCGACACGGCCGCCGGGATCTTGAACACGTCGATCAGGCACATCTTGGTGCCGATGAACACCAGGATGACGGCCAGGCCGTAGTTGAGCAGGTGGAACTTGCTCGCCACCGCGGCCAGCAGGAAGTACATGGCACGCAGGCCCAGGATGGCGAACACGTTGCTCGTGAGCACGATGAACGGGTCGCTGGTGATCGCGAAGATGGCGGGGATGGAGTCCACCGCGAAGATCACGTCGGTCAGCGCCACCAGGCAGATCACCATGAACAGCGGCGTGGCGATGCGCTTGCCGTTCTCCACGGTGAAGAACTTCTCGCCGTCGAAGCCCTTGCTGACTGGCATCACGCGGCGCAGCAGCTTCAGCGCGGGGTTGCCTTCCAGGTCAGGCTCCTGGCCGGCGGCCCACCACATCTTCAGGCCGGTGAGGATGAGGAAGGCGCCGAAGACGTACAGGATCCAGTGGAACTGCTGCAGCAGCCAGCCGCCCACCAGGATCATCACCGTGCGCAGCACGATGGCGCCCACGATGCCGATCATCAGCACGCGCTTCTGGTACGCGGGCGGCACGGCGAAGTAGGTGAAGATGAGCAGGAAGACGAAGATGTTGTCCACCGCCAGCGACTTCTCGATCAGGTAGCCGGTCAGGAACTCCAGCGACTTCTCGTTCGCCACGTTGGTGGAGCCGGTGGTGTCCTTCACCGCCCACCACAGCAGGCCGTTGAACAGGAACGACAGCGCGACCCAGATCAGGGACCAGTTCAGGGCCTCCTTCACGCCGATCTCGTGCGCGCCCTGCTTGCGCAGCACGACGAAATCGACGAACAGCGAGACGAGCACAATGGCCACGAAGGTGGCCCAGAGCCAGGCGGGTGCGACGGTTTCCATGGTGTATTTGATGTCGGCGGTGGGGGATGCCGGAGTGTGGGCCCCGGGGAACTCCTGAAAAAGAAGAGGATCTGAGAAAATCACTCAGGCAAAACCGGAATAACCCCCTCGACCGCACGCCCATGGCCACTGAATTCAGCTATCGCCACCTGTACTACTTCTGGGTGGTCGCCAAGGAGGGCGGCATGTCCCGCGCGGCGGACCGCCTGGGCATGGCGGTGCAGACCGTCAGCGCCCAGGTGCGCGAACTGGAGAAGTCGCTGGGCTGCGCCCTGCTCAAGCCCGCCGGCCGCGGCCTGGCGCTGACGGAGGCGGGCGAGGCCGCCATGCGCCAGGCCGACCAGATCTTCCAGCTGGGGGAGCAGCTGCCGGCCACGGTGCGTGCCGCCGCCAGCGGGCCGGTGGTGCGGCT
>NZ_JAYRZR010000017.1:0-57744 GCF_041916345.1 Ramlibacter sp. | reverse complement strand
CGCAACCCCAGCGGTTCGGGCGGCGCTCTCGCAAACCGCTGGGGTTGCGCTGCGCTCCACCCCAGCCTACTGGGGACAGCCCCCGCGCCCCTACTTCGCCTGCCGCAGCTCCCGCCGCAGGATCTTGCCCACGTTGGTCTTGGGCAGCTCGTCGCGGAACTCGATGTACTTGGGCACCTTGTAGCCGGTGAGGTTCTGGCGGCAATAGCTGTCCACGTCCTCCTCCGAGAGCGAGGCATCGTTGCGCACCACGAACACCTTGATCGCCTCGCCCTGCTTCTCGTCGGGCACGCCGACGGCGGCGCACTCCACCACGCCGGGGCACAGCGAGATGACGTTCTCCAGCTCGTTCGGGAACACGTTGAAGCCGCTCACCAGGATCATGTCCTTCTTGCGGTCCACGATGCGGGTGTAGCCGCGCTCGTCCATGATGCCGATGTCGCCGGTGCGCATGAAGCCGTCGGCGGTGAAGGCCTTGGCGTTCTCCTCCGGCTGCTGGTAGTAGCCCTGCATCACGTTCGGGCCGCGGATGCAGATCTCGCCCGATTCGCCGATGGCGAGCGACCGGCCGTCATCGTCCTTGATGGCGATGTCGATGCCCGGCAGCGGCAGGCCGATGGTGCCCGAGAACTCGCGCGCGAGGATGGGGTTGTTGGTGCCGATGGCGCAGGTCTCGCTCATGCCCCAGCCTTCCACCATGGGGCAGCCCGTGGCCTGCTGCCAGGCGCGCGCTGTGCCCTCGGAGGCCGCCATGCCGCCGGCCTGCGACACGCACAGGTGCGAGAAGTCGATGCTGCGGAACTGCGGGTGCTGCAGCAGCGCGTTGAACAGCGTGTTCACCGCCGGCAGCATGTGGAAGGGGCGGCGCTTGAGCACCTCGATGAAGGCGCCGAAGTCGCGCGGGTTGGGGATCAGCGTGAGGTGCGATCCCCAGCGGATGGCCAGCAGCGACAGCGTCAGCGCGAAGATGTGATACAGCGGCAGCGCGGCGATGCTGTTCACGCGCGAGACGTCCCCCACGCGGGCCAGCGCCGGCGTGAACCAGGCCTCGGCCTGCAGGATGGCGGCCACGATGTTGCGGTGGGTGAGCACCGCGCCCTTGGAAAGGCCGGTGGTGCCGCCGGTGTATTGCAGGAAGGCGATGCTGTCCAGCGTCTGCTGGCTCGGCTTCAGCGGCAGCGGCCCGCCTTGCTGAAGGGCCTGCGCAAACGGGGTGACCGTGCGGCCGTTGGCGAGCGAGAGCTTGTAGGCCGGCACCATCTTGGCCAGGTGCCGCACGGCGAAGGTGATCCAGCGGCCGTACCAGAAGCCCAGCAGGTCGCCCATGGAGGCCACCACCACGTGCTTCACCGCGGTGTGGTCCAGCACTTCCTCCAGCGTGTGGCAGAAGTTCTCGAGGATGACGATGGCCGTGGCGCCGGAGTCCTTGAGCTGGTGCTCCAGCTCGCGCGGGGTGTACAGCGGGTTGACGTTGACGCAGGTGTAGCCGGCGCGCAGCACGGCCGCCATGGTGACCGCGAACTGCGGGATGTTGGGCAGCATGATCGCCACCCGCGCGCCGGGCTCCAGCCCGCGCGACTGCAGCCACGCGCCGAGGGCGCGCGAATGCTCCTCCAGCTCGCGGTAGCTCATCCAGCGTTCCATGCACACCGAGAACGGCCGGTTGGCATTCTTGCGGAACGACTCCTCCAGCAGCTGGGAGAGGGAGGTGTACTGGCCGGGCTCCACCGTGTGGGGCACGCCCTCGGGGTAGCTCTTCAGCCAAGGTTTCGGGTCCATGTCGCGCTTGCTCCTTCGAGGCCGCGATTGTGCGAAGGCGGCCGGGCGCGGCCTAGCGGGCTTGTCCTAGGGTGGCGGCGAGCTCGGTCTCGCAGGCGACAGGCTCGCCGTCGAACAGCAGGTTGATCAGCCGCGCCTCGCGGTCGCGGATGGTGGAGAGGAAGGCGTCGGCGCCATGGCGGCTGCGGGCCATGGCGGAGAAGGTGTCGAAGCCGGCCTCCAGGAAGCGTTGCAGCGCGTCCAGGCCGGCCGCTGCCGCGGGGCCGCGCATCATCTTCAGCATGAAGCGCAGGCCGGGCAGCCGCGTGAGGCGGGCCATCTCCACGCCGATGCCCAGCACGGTGGTGAGCTGGCCGTCGCGGTCCTCGCGGCGGCCCACCGAGCGCCAGGCGTGCAGGTAGGCGTGTGCGTCACTGCCGGCTTCGTCGCCGGCGGCCAGCCAGGCGCGGGCCATCGCGTGATCCAGCGACTCGGTCAGCGCGTGCAGCCTTGCCAGCGCCACCGCGGTGGCAGCCACGTCGGCGGGGAAGAACTTCTCCACCGCGCCCGCGATGCGCGCGAACTGCGCGTCGCGCTCCGCGTAGTCGCGGTCGCTGTACAGCTCCTCCAGGAAGAAGCGCGACGCCGCCGAGTAGGGGCCGCCGGCCAGCAGATCGGCGTAGGTGCCGGCAAAGCGGCGCGCCTGCACGCGCTTGACGTGCAGCACGGCGGCGTGGATCCCGGGCTGAGACAGGCTCTCCTGCCGCAGGGCCTGCACCCGGGCGACGCAGTCACGGATCTGTTGGGCGGTGTCCATGCAATCCCCAAGTCTATCTAGGCGCGGGCCTCTACAGCGCCGCGGTCCCCGCGTGCCATAGTGCCCGCATGCAAAGAAGAGTCTGGCTGAAGCTGGGAGTGGCTTCGGCCGCGGTCCTGGCGGTGGCCGGGGGCACCCTGGCGCTGTGGCCGGGCCCGGCGACCGATTCCCGTCTGTCCCCTGATGCGCGCCCGGTCATGCAGGCCGTGGGCGCCGCCATCCTCGAAGGCAGCCTGCCGGCCGAGGGCGCGGCGCGCACCGCCGCCCTGGCGGGCCTGCTGAGCCGTCTGGATGATCTGGTGGCCGGCCTGCCGCCCCATGCGCAGCGCGAGCTGGCGCAACTCCTGCAACTGCTCGGCACCGCGCCCGGCCGCCGCTGGCTGGCCGGGGTGGAGGCCCCCTGGCCCGAGGCTTCGGTGGCGCAGGTGCAGGCCGGCCTGCAGGGCATGCGCGTCTCGCGCCTGAGCCTGCGCCGGCAGGCCTACCAGGCCCTGCACGACCTGGTGGCGGGGGCGTACTTCGCCGATCCGCGCACCTGGGCGCAGCTGGGCTATCCGGGGCCGAGGAGCCTGTGAGATGAGCCGCATCCCCGACCCCATCGCCGAAGGGCTGCAGCGCGGCTGGAAGGTGCACGGCGGCCCGCATGCCCCGCTGCCCGAGACGCTGCAGTGCGACGTGGCCATCGTCGGCACCGGCGCCGGCGCCGGCGTCACCGCCGAACTGCTCACGCAGGCCGGCCTGAAGGTGGTGCTGGTGGAAGAGGGGCCGCTGCGCAGCAGCCGCGACTTCCGCCAACTCGAATCCGTGGCCTACCCTGAGCTGTACCAGGAGAGCGCGGCCCGCAAGACGGCCGACAAGGCCATCAACATCCTGCAGGGGCGCTGCGTCGGCGGCTCCACGGTGGTCAACTGGACGAGTTCCTTCCGCACGCCCACGGCCACGCTGGACTTCTGGCGGGCGCGCTTCGGCCTCTCCGATTTCGACAGCGACCGCCTCGCGCCCTACTTCGCCCAGGCCGAGCAGCGGCTGCACATCGGCCCCTGGCTCACGCCGCCGAACGAGAACAACGACCTGCTGCGCCGCGGCGCCGCGCGCCTGGGCATCGCGGCGGCGGCCATTGCACGCAACGTGCACGGCTGCTGGAACCTGGGTTCCTGCGGCATGGGCTGCCCGACCAACGCCAAGCAGTCGATGCTGGTCACCACGCTGCCCGTGGCCCTGGACCGTGGCGCCACGCTGCTGGTGGAGACGCGCGCCGAGCGCTTCGAGCTCGCCAACGGCCAGGTGCGCGCACTCATCGCCACGCCGCGGGGGGGCACCGGCGCGCGCGAGGTGCGCATCCGCGCCGCCCACTACGTGCTGGCCGCCGGCGCCATCAACTCGCCCGCGGTGCTGCTGCGCTCGCAGGCGCCGGACCCGCATGGCTTGCTGGGCCGCCGCACCTTCCTGCACCCGGTGGTGATGTCGGCGGCCACCATGCCGAACCAGGTGGAAGGCTGGCAGGGCGCGCCGCAGACGATCTACACCGATCACTTCCTGGAGACGCAGCCGATTGACGGCCCCATGGGCTTCAAGCTCGAGGCGCCGCCGCTGCACCCGGTGATCTTCGCTTCCACCGTGGTCGGCATGGGCCACTCGCAGGCCGAGCTGCTGCGCCAGTTCCCGCGCACGCACGTGCTGCTGGCCCTGCTGCGCGATGGCTTCCACGCGGAGTCGCCCGGCGGCCGCGTGCGGCTGCGCGCCGACGGCTCGCCCGAGCTGGACTACCCGCTGAACGACTTCGTGATGGAAGGCGCGCGCCGCGCGCTGCTGGCCATGGCCGAGATCCAGTTCGCCGCCGGCGCGCGCCAGGTGCTGCCGGTGCACGAGCTCGCGCAGCCGCTCGCCGACTGGCCGGCGGCGAAGCAGGCCATCGCCGCGCTGCCGATGCAGCCGCTGCTGACGAAGGTGGTGAGCGCGCATGTCATGGGCGGCTGCGGCATGGCGGCGGATGCCGTGCGCGGCGTGGTGGCGCCCGATGGCACGCACTGGCAGATCGGTAACCTGTCGGTGCACGACGGTTCCATCTTCCCCACCAGCGTGGGCGCGAACCCGCAGCTGTCGATCTACGGCATCGTGAACCGGCTGGCGCAGGGTCTGGCGCACCGGCTCACCGGCCGGCAGGTGGCCCTGGGCGCGCCGGCGGCATGAAGCCGGTCTCGCGCCTGGCCTGGCTGCTGCGCAGTGTGCAGCTGGCCCAGCTGCTGGTGATCGCAGCGGCGCTCGTGGGGCTGTGGCCGCGTTCGCCGGCCTGGGCGCTGGGCGTGATCGTCGGCGTCGTCCTGCTGCTGCCGGCCGTGCTGGCCCTGCAGTTCCTGCTGCTGGCGCACGTGGCCCGCACCGACACGCCGCCCGTGCCCACGGCCGCGCAACTCGTGCGGGCCTGGTGGGCCGAGCTGTGCTGCTTCGTCGTCGTGTTCGGCGGCCGCATGGCCTGGGCCTGGCGCCGCGTGCCGGATCAGCTGCCGGCTGCAGGGGGCGGTCCCGCGGGCGTGGTGTTCATCCACGGCTTCGTCTGCAATCGCGGCCTCTGGACGCCCTGGATGGAGCGACTGCGCGCCGAGGGGCGGCCCTTCGTCGCGGTCAACCTGGAGCCGGTGTTCGGCTCCATCGAGTCCTACCGCCCCATCGTCGACGAGGCCGTCGCGCGCCTGCAGGCCGGCACGGGCCAGCGCCCCTGGCTGGTCTGCCACAGCATGGGCGGGCTGGCCGCGCGCGACTGGCTGGCCCGCACGCCGGGGGCGGCGCAGCGGGTGGCCGGGCTCGTGACCCTCGGCTCGCCACATGGCGGCACCTGGCTGGGCCGATTGAGCTCGGTCACGAACGGGCGGCAGATGCGCCTGGCCAGCCGCTGGCTGCAGGCCCTGGCGCAGCAGGAGGGCGGCCTGCCGCATCCGCGCACCATCTGCTGGTACGCCAACTGCGACAACATCGTCTTTCCCACCTCGTCGGCCATGCTGGCTGGCGCCGACAACCGCCTGGTGCCGGGCGCGGCCCATGTGGACCTGGCCTTCTGCCCTGAAGTGGTGGAGGCCACGCTCGATCTGATGAAGTCATAAGGTTGAACACGAAAGTTGCCGTTTCGGGCGGCGTCGTGCTAGAGTGCCGTGCGGAGGATCAGCACATGACGGCAACTCGCATCGCCTCGGACCAGCAGAAGCTGCTGGCCCAGCTCGATCCGGCCCTGGGCCGGCTGGCGGCCAGGGGCATCTTCCGCACCTATCGCAAGAACACGGTCATCCTCACCGAGGGAGAGCCCGGCGATTCGCTCTTCGTGGTGCTGCAAGGGCAGGTGAAGGCCTACTCCACCGACGAGGAAGGCCGCGAGGTCATCTACGGCACCATCGTCAGCGGCGACTACTTCGGCGAGATGTCGCTCGATGGCGGCACCCGTTCGGCCTCTGTCATGACCGTGGAGCCGACGCTGGTGTCGGTGGTCTCGCGCCAGGGCGTGCAGGAGCACCTGGAGGCCGAGCCCGCCTTCGCCATGCGCCTGGTCACGCAGGTGATCCGCCGCGCGCGCGGCGCCACCGAGAAGGCGCGCCAGATGGCGCTGATGAACGTCTACGGCCGGCTGATCCACGCGCTGGAGGAGAAGGGCGCCGCCCAGCCGCAGCAGCCCATCGAGCTGAAGCCCGTCACCCACCAGCAGATCGCCAGCCAGGTCGGCGCCTCGCGCGAGATGGTGAGCCGCCTGCTGAAGGACCTGGAACGCGGCGGCTACGTGGAGCTGGGCGTCAAGCGGATCACGCTGATGAAGAAGCTGCCGGCGCGCTGGTAGCACGCCCCGGCGGGCGCGCTCAGCCCTTCGTGCCCGTGTCCAGCACGCCACGTCGCATCTGGTCCAGCTCCATCGTCTCGAACAGGGCCTTGAAGTTGCCTTCGCCGAAGCCTTCGTTGCCCTTGCGCTGGATGAATTCGAAGAAGATCGGTCCCAGCTGGTTCTCGCTGAAGATCTGCAGCAGCAGCTCGTTCGGCGTGCCGTCCACCAGGATGTTGCGCTGCTTCAGCGCCTCGATGTCCTCCGCCAGGCCCGGGATGCGCCGGGGTAGCAGCTCGTAGTAGGTCTCGCTGGTGTTCAGCAGCTTCACGCCGTTCATCTGCAGCGCGTCCACGCTGTCGTAGAGGTTGGTGGAGCCCAGCGCGATGTGCTGGATGCCCTCACCGTGGTAGCGGTCCAGGTACTCCTGGATCTGCCCGGGCTTGTCGTTGCCCTCCTCGTTGATCGGGATGCGGATCTTGCCGCAGGGGCTGGTCATGGCCTTGCTCTTCACGCCGGTGGCCTGGCCCTCGATGTCGAAGTAGCGGATCTCGCGGAAGTTGAACAGGCGTTCGTAGAAATCGGCCCACTCCTTCATGCGGCCCCGGTGCACGTTGTGCGTGAGGTGGTCGATGTAGGTGAGGCCGATGCCCGCCGGGTCGAGCGCGTCGGCGGCCTGCGCGCCGGGCAGCGGCTCGAAGTCCACGTCGTAGAAGCCGATGTTGCCGATCTGGCCCGGCTGGGCGCCGTTCTTGCCGCGCCAGCGGTCCACCAGGTAGATCAGGCTGTCGCCGATGCCCTTGATGGCGGGGATGTTCAGCTCGCCCGGGCCGGCCTGGCCGGCATAGCCCCAGGCGCCCAGCGACACGGCGCGCTCGTAGGCCGCCTTGGCGTCATTCACGCGGAAGGCGATGGCGCAGATGCTGGGGCCGTGCAGGCGCGCGAAGCGCTGCGCGAAGGAGTCCGGCTCGGCGTTCAGGATGAAGTTGATTCCGCCCTGGCGGTACAGGATGACGTTCTTGTGGCGGTGTCGGGCGATGGCGGTGAACCCCATGCGCTCGAACAGTTCGCCCATGGCCTTGGGGTCGGGCGCGGCGTACTCGATGAACTCGAAGCCGTCGGTGCCCATGGGGTTCTCCCAGGCGGTGACGGCGGCGGTGGTCTCGGCGGGCAGGGCAGTGTTCATGGGCGGTGTCTCCTCGGGGCAGATCGATGGGCCGCACTGTAGAAGCGCGGGTCATCAACAATCCGTCGAAATCGGGCTTCATGGACCCGCAAGACGCAGTAAAGTTGCGTCATGACCGAATCCGCCGCACTGGACAAGCTCGACCGGGCGATCCTGCGCCGCCTGCAGGAGAACGGCCGCGAGACCTACGACGTCATCGGCGCGCAGGTGGGCCTGTCGGCCAGCGCGGTGCTGCGCCGCGTGAAGCGGCTGGAGGAGTCCGGCGTGGTGGACCGCTACGTGGCGCTGGTGCGGCCCGAGGCCGTGGGCGTGGGCCTCACCGCCTACCTCAACGTGCGGCTCGAAAAGCACACCGAGGGGCACAAGCGCAACCCGATGGAGGTGTTCCGCGCCTCGGTGCAGAACTGGCCCGAGGTGGTGGAGTGCGCCGCGCTGACCGGCGAGATGGACTTCCTGCTGCGCGTGGTGGTGCGCGACATGGCGCACTACAGCCGCTTCATCATGGACACGCTGCTCAAGCACCCGAGCGTGCAGGACTGCAAGAGCAGCTTCGTGCTGGACCGCGTCAAGAGCACCACGGCGGTGCCTGTGTAAGCCCTAAGCATTGGCGGCGCGTACGTAGTGCTACGCAAGCGGGCGCGTCGGTCGGCTTTAGAGAGGCTGCCCGCGTTTTCTTTTCAGGGAAAACCCGTAAATTCCGCCCATGTCTGAAAAGCCGGAGGCGCAGTCCTCCCTCGTCGTCCCCATCCGCTCGCTCGGCCCCGGCCATCGCGAGCGCATCGCCGCGCACCTGCGCGCGCTGGAGGAGCACGACCGCTACCTGCGCTTCGGCTACATGGCCAACGACGAGCAGATCGACCGCTACGTCGCACAGCTCGACTTCGACCGCGACGACATCTTCGGCATCTATAACCGCAAGCTGGAGCTGCTGGCCATGGCGCACCTAGCCTTCATGCACGACCCGGGCGGGCCGACGGGCGCGGAGTTCGGTGTCTCCGTGCTCAAGAAGGCGCGCGGCCGCGGCTACGGCACGCGCCTGTTCGAGCGCGCCGCCATGCATGCGCGCAACGAGGGCGTGGAACTGATGTTCATCCACGCGCTGTCGGAGAACACGGCCATGATCAAGATCGCCCGCAATGCCGGCGCCACGCTGGAGCGCGCGGGCGGCGAGACCGAGGCCTACCTGCGCCTGCCGCCGGCCACGCTCGACACGCGCATGAGCGAACTGGTGGAGGAGCACGTGGCGCAGACCGACTACCAGCTGAAGCTGCATGCACGCAACCTGCTGCAGCTGATCGCGGGCCTGCAGGAAATCCGCCAGGGCGTGCGCGACGCACGCCACAAGGCCGGCAACTGAGGCCCTGGGCCGGTGCCATGCGGCGACCGGCACCAGCTCGACCGCGCCCGTCGGCCCGCCGCGCCCGCCGTGGCGGGCTTCCGGTATCCTAGCGGTCCCTCCACTTCGCCTTCCAGGCTGTGTCAGACCCTCACCCTGCGCGTGCGTCAGCCGAGCGACCGGACAAGCGGACCTTCCTGCAGAAGGTTGCCGAATTCATCCACCCCGGCCCCGACTCGACCGAGGAGCTGATCGAGACCCTGGCCGACGCCGAGGACAACGACGTCATCGGCCCCGAGTCCCGCGTGATGCTCGAAGGCGTGATCCGCCTGGCGGAGCTCACGGCCGGTGACGTGATGGTCGCGGCGCCGCGGATGGACCTGATCCACATCGACGCGCCCTACGACGAGATCCTGCACGTCGTGATCGCGACCGCGCACTCGCGCTTCCCGGTCTACGAGGGTGACCGCGAGAACATCATCGGCATCCTGCTCGCGAAGGATCTGCTCAAGCTGCAGCGCGCGCCCGAGCTGAACCTGCGTGCCCTGCTGCGGCCGGCCGTCTTCGTGCCCGAGAGCAAAGGCCTGAACGACCTGCTGCGCGAGTTCCGCGGCAACCGCAACCACCTGGCCATCGTCATCGACGAGTTCGGCCGCGTGGCCGGCCTCGTGACCATCGAGGACGTGCTGGAGCAGATCGTGGGCGAGATCGAGGACGAATTCGACATCGCCGAGGACGAAGGCGACATCTTCGGCCTGGCCGACCGCACCTACCGCGTGAGCGGCGACACGGCCATCGAACGCGTGAACGAGGCCTTCGGCGTGCAGCTGGTGCCGTCCGAAGCCGACCAGGACTTCGACACCATCGGCGGCCTGGTCGCGCATGAGATGGGCCATGTGCCCAAGCGCGGCGAATCGCTGGTGCTGGGCGGGCTGCGCTTCGTGGTGCTGCACACCAAGGGGGGGGCCGTGCGCTGGTTCAAGGTGTCGCCGGCCACCGACGGCGCCGCGCCGGCTTGAACGCACCCGCGCTGGCGCTGGCCGCGTTCGCCGGCCTGCTGCACGCCGCATCCATTGCCTGGCCCTGGGGCGGCGAGCCGCTGTGGCCCTTGCAGGTCCTGAGCCTGTCGGTGCTGGCCGGCCTGCTGCTGCGCACCCCTTCACCCTGGCGTGCCACCTGGCTCGGCGCCGTGTTCGCGCTGGCCTGGCTGGCCGGCAGCTTCTGGTGGCTCTTCATCTCCATGCACCGCTACGGCGGGCTCGCGGCACCGCTGGCGGCGGCGGCCGTCGGGGCGCTGGCGGCCTTCCTCGGGCTGTACACGGCGGCCGCGGCGCACATCGCAGTGCGCTGGCGATCCGGCGTCGGCGCGGCGTGGCCGGCCCTCTTCGCGGCCGGCTGGCTGCTGGCGGAGCTGCTGCGCGCCACCTGGTTCACCGGCTTCCCCTGGGGCGCGGCCGGCTATGCGCATGTCGACGGGCCGCTGGCGGCGCTGGCGCCGTGGATCGGGGTGCATGGCATGGGCGCCGTGTCGGCGGGCTTCGCGGCGCTCATCGCACAGCTGGCCATGGGGGCGCATGGCACCCGGCGTGCGAGCGGCATCGCGCTCGCCGGCCTCTCGGCCTTCGTCGTGGCGGCGCACCTCGTCCCCCCCGGTGACACCCGACCGCTGGCGCAGCCGCCGCTCAGCGTGGCGCTGCTTCAAGGCAACATCCCGCAGGACGAGAAGTTCCAGCGCGGCACCGGCGTGGCGGTGGCCCTGAAGTGGTACGGCCAACAGTTGCGCGAGGCGCGCGCGGATCTGGTCGTGGCGCCGGAGACGGCGTTGCCGATGCTGCCGCACCAGCTGCCGGATGGCTACCTGCCGGCGATCCTGGCCACCTATGCGGATGCCGGGCGCATCGCACTGGTGGGGGTGCCGCTCGGCAGCTACGAGGAGGGGTACACCAACTCCGTCATCGGACTGCGCGGCGGCGAGATCGCCTACCGCTACGACAAGCACCACCTGGTGCCCTTCGGTGAATTCATCCCGCCGCTGTTCAAGTGGTTCACGCGCATGATGAACATCCCGCTGGGCGACTTCAACCGCGGCGACGTGGGCCAGCCCTCGATGGCCTGGCGCGGCGAGCGGCTCGCGCCCAACATCTGCTACGAGGACCTGTTCGGCGAGGAGCTGGCGGCCCGATTCCAAAGGCCCGGGGACGCGCCGACGGTCTTCGTCAACGTGAGCAACATCGCCTGGTTCGGGGACTCGGTGGCGATCGACCAGCATCTGCAGATCAGCCGCCTGCGCGCGCTGGAGTTCCGCCGCCCCATGCTGCGCGCCACCAACACCGGCGCCACCGTGATCATCGACCGCGAAGGCCGCGTCACGCACAGCCTGCCGCGTCTCACGCGCGGCGTGCTCGCGGGCACGGTGCAGGGGGGTGAGGGCCTCACACCCTATGCCTGGTGGGCCTCGCGCTTCGGCCTGTGGCCGCTGTGGCTGCTGGCGCTGGGCACGCTGGCCCTGGCGGCCGGGGCCAGCCGACGGCGAGCTGGCGCGCCTTGATGCGCTGCGGCCTCAGTGCCCGGCCCGCACCAGCCGGCCCGGCCGTGCGGGCGTGAGCGCATCGCCCTGCCGCACGCACTCACCGGCGACCCAGGTGCCCAGGTAGCCGCGGGCCTTCTGCAGGAAGCGCCGCCCGCCAGCCGGCAGGTCGCGCACCAGCTCCGGCGTGCCCACGTGCAGGGCGGCGGGGTCGATCAGGTTGAGGTCCGCCCGCAGGCCCGGCGCAATGACGCCGCGGTCGGCCAGGCCCAGGTAGCGCGCATTGCGCGACGTGAGCAGTTCCACTGCCTGCTCCGGCGCGAGGCGCTCGCCCTGGCGGTGCTGCGCCCAGTGGGTGAGCAGGAAGGTGGTGCAGCTTGCGTCGCACACCGTGCCCACGTGTGCGCCCGCATCCGACAGGCCGAACAGCGCCTGCGGGTGGCGCAGCATGCGGGCCACGGTGTCGAGGTTGCCCTCGTTGTAGTTGAAGATCGGGAAGTAGACGAGGTTGCTGCCGTCGCCAGCCGCGAACCAGTCGTACAGCGCCTCCAGCGCGCTGCAGCCGCGCATCTTCGCGCGGGCAGCGAAGCTGTCGCGCACCGACGGCTCGTAGTCGGGGTCTGCGGCCAGCAGCGGGAACATGCGGCCGCTGATCAGCTCGATGCGTTCCAGCAGGATGTCCACCAGCGGCGGGATGGGCGTGCCATCCCCCGCGAGCTTCTGCGACTTCTCGGCCAGGATGCGCGCCTTGCGCGCCGGGTCGCGCAGGGCCGCCGCCCGTTCGGCCAGGGGCAGCTGTGCCACCTCCAGGTAGCCGGGGAAGCCCATGAAGGGGTGGAAGCTCGCATCCAGCCCGTTGATCACGCCGATCCCGCGCGAGGCCGTCTGCAGGTACACGGGCAGGCCGGCTGCGCGCGCGGCCTCCGCGCGCTGCTGGATGGCCTTGTACTGCTCGCCGCCGGGGTCGCGCTGCAGCCAGGTCATCGAGAGCGGCCGGCCGCTGGCCCGCGCCAGCACGTCGACCAGGTCGAACTCGGCACCGAAGCGCGCCGGGTCGCGCAGCAGGTCGAAGTCGCTCACGAGCTGCACCACGCCGTGACCCAGGCCTTCGAAGGCGCCTGCCAGCCCTTGAAGCTCCGCCACGCTGGCTTCGGAAGCGGGCGTCCAGGCGCCGCGCGAGGTGCGGTGGTTGTCGGTGCGGCCGGTGGAGAAGCCCACGGCGCCCGCCTCCAGCGCCGCGCGCAGATGCATGCGCATGGCGGCGATGTCCTCCGGCGTGGCGGGCGTCTGCGCCTGCGCCCGTTCGCCCATCACGAACATGCGCAGCGGGTCGTGCGGCACCAGCGCCAGGAAGTCCACGCTGTGCGGCATGGCATCGAGGGCGTCCAGGTACTGCGGAAAGCCCTCCCAGCCCCAGCGGATGCCCTCGGCCAGCGCGGCGCCGGGGATGTCTTCCACGCCTTCCATCAGCTGGATCAGGTCCGCCTCGCGGCCGGGCCGCACCGGTGCGAAGCCAACGCCGCAGTTGCCCATGACCAGCGTGGTCACGCCGTGCCAGATGCTCGGGCTGAAGGTCTCGTCCCAGGTGGCCTGGCCGTCGTAGTGGGTGTGAATGTCCACGAAGCCGGGCGTGAGCCAGGCGCCGTCGGCGGCCACCGTCTCGCGCGCGGGCTCGTCCACGCGGCCCACGGCGACGATGCAGCCATCGCGAACACCGACATCGGCGGTGGCCGGCGCGGCGCCGGTCCCGTCAAGGACCGTTGCCGACTTGAACAGCAGATCGAGCATCCTGTCTCCTCCAGGTGAACGCGCAGGCCAGGCCGCTGACGATGTGCCAGATGCCCCACAGGCTGGCGATGATGACCATGCCCAGGTCGCTGCCGAACTGCACCGCGATGATGCCGAGCGCGAGGCCCGAGTTCTGCATGCCACCCTCGATCATGATGGCGCGGCGCTCGCGCAGGCCGACGCGGAACGCCATGGCGCAGGCCCAGCCGAGGAACAGGCCGAGGGCGTTGTGGGCGATCACCAGCGCCAGGCTGGGCAGCAGGCCCAGGTTCAGCAGCTGCCGCTCCTTCACCAGGCCCACCGCGATGAACAGGAACAGCGCCGCGAGCGAGAAGTTGGCCAGCGGCTTGCGCAGGCGCAAGGTGAGCGCTGGCGCGCGGTGCGCGACGATCAGGCCCAGCGTCATGGGCAGCGCGAGCAGCACCGCCAGGCTGCGCCAGATGGCGCTGCTGTCGATGGCGAGCTGGCGCAGCCAGGAGTCGGTGGCCGGATTGGTGGCCACCATCCACGAGAAGTTGAAGGGTGTGGCGAACAGCGCGATCACGCTGGCGACAGCGGAGATGCTGACCGACAGCGCGGCGTTGCCGCGCCCCATGTGCGTGACCACGTTGGAGAGCGAACCGCCCGGGCAGCAGGCCACCAGGATCATGGCGGCCTCCACGTTGGGCGGCAGGTCCAGGGCCAGCGTCAGCAGCCAGGTGCCGACCGGCAGCAGGATGAACTGGGGGATGAGGCCCGCCACCACGGCCCTGGGCATGTGGGCCACCCGGCGGAAGTCTTCGACGTGCAATTCCAGCGCCACCGCGAACACCATCGTGAACAGCACGGCGCCCAACACCCATTGCTGTGCAGGCATGCGGCGAGGTTATACGCGGCCCCTGCCTCTAAAATCAAGGGTTTACGCCAACGAGAGGCCGGGCGCATGCGCCCGCCGGACATGCTGAGCTTTCAACAGATCATCCTCAAGCTCCAGTCGTACTGGGACGCCCAGGGCTGCGCCCTGCTGCAGCCCTACGACATGGAGGTGGGTGCGGGCACCTCGCACACCGCCACCTTCCTGCGCGCCCTCGGCCCCGAGCCCTGGAAGGCCGCCTACGTGCAGCCCAGCCGCCGCCCCAAGGACGGCCGCTACGGCGACAACCCCAACCGCCTGCAGCACTACTACCAGTACCAGGTGGTGCTGAAGCCGGCACCGGCGAATATCCTCGACCTGTACCTCGGCAGCCTGGAGGCGCTGGGCTTCGACCTGAAGCACAACGACATCCGCTTCGTCGAGGACGACTGGGAGAACCCCACGCTGGGCGCCTGGGGCCTGGGCTGGGAGGTGTGGCTGAACGGCATGGAAGTCACGCAGTTCACCTACTTCCAGCAGGTGGGCGGGATCGACTGCAAGCCCATCACCGGAGAGATCACCTATGGCCTGGAACGCCTGGCCATGTACCTGCAGGGCGTGGACAACGTGTTCGACCTGAAGTGGACGGAGGGTCTGACCTATCGCGACGTGTACCACCAGAACGAGGTGGAGCAGTCGGCCTACAACTTCGAGCACAGCGACGCCGACTTCCTGTTCACCGCCTTCGGCGCGCACGAGAAGCAGGCCAAGCACCTGATGGAGCAGCAGCTCGCGCTGCCGGCCTATGAGCAGGTGCTGAAGGCCGCGCACACCTTCAACCTGCTGGACGCGCGCGGCGCCATCAGCGTGACGGAGCGTGCGGCGTACATCGGCCGCATCCGCAACCTGGCGCGCAGCGTGGCGCAGAGCTACCTGCTGAGCCGCCAGCGCCTGGGCTTCCCCATGGCCCCGCGTGACTGGGCCGAGGCCGCCACGGCAAAGATGGTCGCCGACAAGCCCGTGCCGGAGGCTGCATGAGCGCTGCCGTGAAGAATCTGCTGGTCGAACTCTTTGTTGAGGAGTTGCCGCCCAAGGCCCTGCGCAAGCTGGGCGATGCCTTTGCGGGCGTGCTGTTCGAGCAACTCAAGGCGCAAGGCCTGGCCACCGCGGAGTCGCGCCTGAGCGCCTTCGCGTCGCCGCGCCGGCTGGCCGCGCACGTGACCGCCGTGGCGGATCGGGCCGCCGACAAGGCTGTGTCGCAGAAACTCATGCCGGTCAGCGTGGGCCTGGACGCCGCTGGCAACGCCACGCCTGCGCTGTTGAAGAAGCTGCAGGCGCTGGGCGCGGATGCCGCCGCCGTGGCGCAACTGCGCCGCGCGCCGGACGGCAAGGCGGAGGCGCTGTTCCATGACAGCACCGTGCCGGGCGCCACGCTGGCCGAGGGTCTGCAGAAGGCCCTGCACGAGAGCCTGGCCAAGCTCCCGATCCCCAAGGTCATGACCTACCAGCTCGCTGACGGCTGGAGCGACGTGAAGTTCGTGCGGCCGGCGCATGCGCTGGTGGCGCTGCATGGTGCCGACGTGGTGCCCGTCACCGCACTGGGCCTGCAGGCTGGGCGTGTGACCCACGGGCACCGCTTCGAGGCGGCGATGGAGCAGGTGACGATCCCCGACGCCGACAGCTACGCCGCCACGCTGGCGCGCGATGGCGCGGTCATCGCCAGCTTCGACGAGCGCCGGGCCGAGATCGTGCGCCAGTTGCAGGCGGCAGCGGCGCAGGTGGGCGGCGGCGTCCGGCCGATCGAGGACGATGCCCTGCTGGACGAGGTGACGGCCCTGGTGGAGCGCCCCAACGTGCTGGTCTGCCAGTTCGAGCCCGAGTTCCTCGCGGTGCCGCAAGAGTGCCTGATCCTCACGATGAAGGCCAACCAGAAGTACTTCCCGCTGCTCGACGCCGCCGGACGGCTGACGAACCGCTTCCTGGTGGTGAGCAACATCCGACCGGCCGACGCCAGCGCGGTGATCGGCGGCAACGAGCGCGTGGTGCGCCCGCGCCTGGCCGACGCCAAGTTCTTCTTCGACCAGGACCGCAAGCGCACGCTGGAGTCGCGCGTGCCTGGCCTCGCGAAGGTCGTCTATCACAACAAGCTCGGCACGCAGGGCGAGCGCATCGAGCGCGTGCGCGCCATCGCGAAGGTAGTGGGCGCGCAGATGGGCAGCGACCATCTGGCGCATGAGGCCGACATCGCCGCGCGCCTGGCCAAGGCGGACCTGCTGACCGACATGGTGGGCGAGTTCCCGGAGTTGCAGGGCATCATGGGTGCGTACTACGCGCGCCACGACGGCCTGGGCGACGAGATCGCCAACGCCATCGAGGACCACTATCGTCCGCGTTTCGCGGGCGACGAATTGCCGGCCAGCCAGACGGGCCTGGTGGTGGCCATCGCCGACAAGATCGAGACGCTCGCCGGCCTGTTCGCCATCGGCCAGCTGCCCACCGGCGACAAGGACCCGTTCGCGCTGCGCCGCCATGCGCTGGGCATCGTGCGCATGCTGATGGAGCGCGACCTGCCCATCCGCCTGAACGAGCTGGTGATCGAGGCCCTGGGCCTGTTCCCGCAGGCGCAGCCCGACACGGCGACGCAGCTCACCGACTTCATCTACGACCGCTTCGCCGGCCTGCTGCGTGAGCAGGGCTACAGCGTGCAGGAGGTCGAAGCCGTGCTGGCGCTTCGGCCGCAGCGCCTGGGCGACGTGGCCAAGCGGCTGGCGGCGGTGCGCGCCTTTGCCGCGCTGCCCGAGGCGCCGGCGCTGGCGGCCGCCAACAAGCGCATCGGCAACATCCTCAAGAAGGCCGACGGCGCGGTGGACCCGCACGTGAGCGAGGTGCTGCTGCAGGAGGACGCCGAGAAGGCGCTTTATGCGGCGATGCGCAAGCTGGCGCCCGAAGCGCTGGCGCAGTTCGAGGCCGGCGACTACACCGCCTCGCTGCGCACGCTGGCCGCGCTGCGCGGCCCGGTGGACGCCTTCTTCGACGACGTGATGGTGAACGCCGAGCAGACCGACCTGCGCCTGAACCGCCTGGGCCTGCTGGCTACGCTGCATCAGGCGATGAACCGAGTGGCGGATCTGTCGCGGCTGGCGACCTGAGGGGCGCCATGAAGCTCGTCATCCTCGACCGCGACGGCACCATCAACGCCGATAGCGACGAATTCGTCAAGTCGCCCGAGGAATGGCGGCCGCTGCCGGGTGCGCTCGAGGCGATCGCGCGGCTCAACCACGCGGGCTGGCGCGTGGCCGTCGCGTCCAATCAGTCGGGGCTGGGTCGCGGCCTGTTCGACGTGGCGGCGCTCAACGCCATCCACGCCAAGATGCACAAGGCGCTGGCGGCGCTGGGCGGGCGCATCGACGCGGTGTTCTATTGCCCGCACGGGCCGGACGAGGGCTGCACCTGCCGCAAGCCGCTGCCGGGCCTGTTCGAGCAGATCGGCGAGCGCTTCGGCGTCGACCTGCCGGCTGTGCCGGCGGTGGGCGACAGCCTGCGGGACCTGCAGGCCGGCGCCGCCGTGGGCTGCCCGCCGCACCTGGTGCTGACGGGCAAGTCCGAGCGCCTGCGCGGCCAGCTGCTGCCGGCCGAGTACCCGGTGCACACCGTCGTCCATACCGACCTCGCCGGTTTCGCCGACTGGCTGCTGGCCCAGCCGCAAGCCCCCCGCCCCGGCGCGTAAGGCCACAGGCTGCGATACTCACGGCCCATGTCGTTCCTGCGTTCGGTCCTGCACGCGTTGCTGATGCTCGTGACGGTGGTGCCCTGGGGCATCTGGATGGTCACCGCCTCGATCTGGGCGACCGGCGAGGAGATGTACTGGAAGGCCGCGCGCTGGCTCGGCTGGCAGATCCGCGGCGCCCGCGTCCTCTGCGGCATCGAGGTGCGGGTGACAGGGATGGAGAACCTGCCCACCGGCAAGACCAGCCCCGCGATCCTGCTGGTGAAGCACCAGTCCACCTTCGAGACCTTCCTGATGCCCACGCTGATGCCGCACCCGCTGGCCTACGTGTTCAAGCGCGAGCTGATCTACATCCCCTTCTTCGGCTGGGCCATGGGCCGCATGGACATGATCCACATCGACCGGCGGCTGCGCACGCAGGCCTTCGCCAAGGTGGTGGAGCAGGGCAAGCGGCTGCTGGCGCAGGGCATCTGGGTCATCATGTTCCCGGAAGGCACGCGCATCCCGCGCGGGCAGAAGGGCACCTACAAGACCGGCGGCACGCGGCTGGCGGTGGAGACCGGTGCGCCGGTGATCCCGATCGCCGTGACCTCGGCCAAGTGCTGGCCGCGCAAGGCCTTCGTCAAGCATCCCGGCGTGGTGGATGTGTCCATCGGGCGGCCCATTCCCAGCGAAGGCCGCGAGGCCGACGAGCTGATGCGCGAGGTGGAGACGTGGATCGAGGCCGAGATGCGGCGGCTGGATCCCGAGGCCTACGCGCATGAGGCCCCCGCCGCGGCCACCACCCCCGCTGCGCCACCCGCGCCCGAGCGCGGCTGAGCCGGCGGATCCGCTGCCCATGCGTTCACCGTTGCAGCTGATCCTCGATCTGTTCGACGAGCCGCCCGCGCCAACGGCGCCGCGTGCCGCTCCACCTGTTGCTGCCGTGCCGGTACCCGCCGGTCCGCCGGCCGAACCGCTGGCGCGCGTGCTCACGCCGCAGGCCTTCCGCCACCCCGAGGCGAACCGCGAGATCCTGCTGGGCGATCTGGTGGTGGGCTACGCCTTCCGCCGCGCCCGCCGCAAGAACATCGGCTTCGTCGTCGGTGCCGAAGGCCTGGTGGTCAGCGCGCCGCGCTGGGTGCCGCTGACCGAAGTGGATGCGGCCCTGCGCGCCAAGACGCGCTGGATCACCGCCAAGCTGGAGCAGGCGCGCGAGCGCCAGCAGCGGCTGGAGGCGGCGCGCATCGAGTGGCGCGATGGCGCCACCTTCCCCTTCCTGGGCGAACCGGTCATCGTCGTCATCGATCCCCGCCATGACTTCCGCGAGACGGGCGCCGTGCTGCACACCGACGCCGAGGCGCTGCCCGGCGTGCCGCGGCTCACGCTGCACGTGGGCCTGCCGCACACAGCGCAGCCGGCCCAGGTGCGCGATGCGGTGCAGGCCTGGCTGATGCGGCAGGCGCGACGCCTCTTCACCGAGCGGCTGGACCACTTCGCGCCGCGCCTGGGCGTGCAGTGGCGCAAGCTCAGCCTCAGCAGCGCCGGCACGCTGTGGGGCTCGGCCCATGGAAGCGGCGCCATCCGCCTGAACTGGCGCCTGGTCCATTTCCGCATGCCGGTGATCGACTACGTGGTGGCGCACGAGCTGAGCCACCTGCGGGTCATGGACCACAGCCCGCGCTTCTGGGAGACGGTGGCCTCGGTCGTGCCCGACTACCCCGCGCTGCGTGCGCAGCTCAAGGACGAAGCGCTGCCGCCCTGGCACTGAGGGCGCGCCGGCCGCAGCCGCCTGGCGTTGACGTTGACGTAAACGTCAGATGTAATCCGCAGCCATGGCTGCACCCCAGACCACCTACACCATCAGCGATCTCGCCCGCGAGTTCGACCTGACCACCCGCGCCATCCGCTTCTACGAGGACATGGGCCTGCTCACGCCCGAGCGCTCCGGCCCCGGCGGCCGCAACCGCATCTACAGCTCACGTGACCGCACGCGGTTGAAGCTCACCCTGCGGGCCAAGCGCCTGGGCCTGTCGCTCACCGAGGCGCGCGACATCATCGACATGTACGACAGCCCGCGCGACACCGGGCCGCAACTGCGCAAGTTCCTGGCTGTGCTGGCCGAGCACCGCAGCCAGCTGGAAGAGCAGCTCGCCGAGCTGCAGGCCAACCTGGACGAGGTGAAGACGCACGAGAAGGAGGCGCGGGCGCTGCTCGCTCGCCTGGAAAAGCCGGTCAGGGCATAATTGACGTTTACGTAAACGTCAACTTGGGGACGCCATGGAACCGCAGCGCTTCGAGCCGGCTGATCCGGCCTACGCCGACCGCGTGCGCGCCAGCTTCGCCCGCCAGGCGGCCATGGGCACCATCGGTGCCACGCTGGCCGCGGTGGAGCCCGGCCGCGTGGTGATCGAGCTGCCGTGGCAGCAGGCGCTGACGCAGCAGCACGGCTTCCTGCACGCGGGCATGGTGGCCACCGCGCTCGACTCCGCCTGCGGCTACGCCGGCTTCAGCCTCATGACGGCCGATGCCGCCGTGCTCACCATCGAGTTCAAGATCAACCTCATCGCGCCGGCCGAGGGCGAACGCTTCCGCATGGAAGGCGTGGTCATCAAGCCGGGGCGCACCGTCACCGTGACCGAGGGCCGCGCGTATGCGCTGAAGGGCGGACGCGAGAAGCTCATCGCCACCATGGGCGCCACGTTGATGGCCGTGCGCGGCCGCGAGAACATCCAGAACTGATCCACCGAGAAGGAGACATCCCATGGAACTGCCAGGCCTGAATTT
The DNA here is from genome assembly GCF_041916345.1 of Ramlibacter sp. GTDB lineage: Bacteria > Pseudomonadota > Gammaproteobacteria > Burkholderiales > Burkholderiaceae_C > Ramlibacter. Next base: position 37,208 of record NZ_JAYRZR010000017.1, on the reverse strand, counting down.
CGAGCTGGGCGAAGACATCGACGCCCTGCGCGAGGCCGTGCGCGCCTTCGCCGAGGAGCAGATCGCGCCGCGCGCGGCCGAGATCGACCGCAGCGACCTCTTCCCCGCCGACCTGTGGCGCAAGATGGGCGATCTGGGCGTGCTGGGCATCACCGTGCCCGAGGCCTATGGCGGCGCCGGCATGGGCTACCTGGCCCACATGGTGGCCATGGAGGAGATCTCCCGTGCCTCCGCCTCGGTCGGCCTCTCGTACGGCGCGCACAGCAACCTGTGCGTGAACCAGATCAAGCGCAACGGCAACGAGGCGCAGAAGCAGAAGTACCTGCCGAAGCTGATCTCCGGGGAGCACGTGGGCGCACTCGCCATGAGCGAGCCAGGCGCCGGCAGCGACGTCATCAGCATGAAGCTCAAGGCCGAGGACAAGGGCGGCTACTACCTGCTGAACGGCAGCAAGATGTGGATCACCAACGGGCCGGATGCCGACACGCTGGTGGTCTATGCGAAGACCGAGCCTGAGCTCGGCGCCCGCGGCGTCACCGCCTTCCTGATCGAGAAGGGCATGAAGGGCTTCTCCATCGCGCAGAAGCTCGACAAGCTGGGCATGCGCGGCAGCCACACGGGCGAGCTCGTGTTCCAGAACGTGGAGGTGCCGGCCGAGAACGTGCTCGGCAACCTGAACGGCGGCGCGAAGGTGCTGATGTCCGGCCTGGACTACGAGCGTGCGGTGCTCGCGGCCGGGCCGGTGGGCATCATGCAGTCGGTGATGGACAACGTGGTGCCCTACATCCACGACCGCAAGCAGTTCGGCCAGAGCATCGGCGAGTTCCAGCTGATCCAGGGCAAGGTGGCCGACATGTACACCATCCTGCAGGCGAGCCGCGCCTACTGCTACATGGTGGGCAAGAACCTCGACCGCCTGGGCGCCGAGCACGTGCGGCAGGTGCGCAAGGACTGCGCGGCCGTGATCCTGTACACGGCCGAGAAAGCCACCTGGATGGCCGGCGAGGGCATCCAGATCTTCGGCGGCAACGGCTACATCAACGAGTACCCGCTGGGCCGCCTGTGGCGCGACGCCAAGCTGTACGAGATCGGCGCCGGCACCAGCGAGATCCGCCGCATGCTGATCGGCCGCGAGCTGTTCGCCGAGACGATGTAGCCCCGCGCCGCCCTTCGCTACCATCGGCGCATGAGCGACAACGACACTTCCCTCCAGCACCTGCTGGACCACAACCGCGCCTGGGCGGCGAACATGGAGCGGGAGCGTCCCGGCTTCTTCACGAAGCTGTCGCAGCAGCAGCACCCGCGCTACATGTGGATCGGCTGCGCCGACAGCCGCGTGCCGGCCAACCAGATCACCGGGCTGGATCCGGGCGAGGTCTTCGTGCATCGCAACGTGGCCAACGTGGTGGTGCACTCCGACCTGAACGCGCTGTCCACCATCCAGTTCGCGGTGGAGCACCTGAAGGTGCAGCACATCATGGTGGTGGGCCACTACGGCTGCGCGGGCGTGCGTGCCGCGGCCCGTGGCCTGCGCGTGGGCCTGGCCGACAACTGGCTGCGCCACATCCAGGACGTGCGGCTGCGCCACCGCAAGCGCATCGAGCACCTGCCGGAGGCGCAGCAGGAAGACGTGCTGTGCGAGGTGAACGTGATCGAGCAGGTGGGCAACGTGGCCTTGTCCACCGTGATGCAGGATGCCTGGGCCCGGGGCCAGCAGGTCACCATCCATGGCTGGGTCTATGGCCTGAAGGACGGCCTGCTGAAGGACCTGCAGGTCAGCATGAGCCACCCCGGCGAGGTGGTGGACGTGTTCCGCAACGCACTCAAGCGCTATCCGCGCGCCGCCGGCGTCGCGCATGAGGAGGATTGAGCCGATGTTCCCCCAGCGCCTGGACTCTCCCCATGCCTACGACATCGCCAAGGCGATGATGGACGGCTTCAACCGCCACTACCGCCTGTTCCGCACCGAGTCGGCGCGCGCCAAGCACCGCTTCGAGACGGCCGACTGGCACGGCCAGCAGCGCGCCCAGCGCGAGCGCATCGAGTTCTACGACCTGCGCGTGAAGGAGGCGGTGACCCGGCTGGAAAAGGAGTTCAAGGCCGGCGAGCAGCCGATGGAGGTGTGGCAGCAGGTCAAGCTGCACTACATCGGCCTGCTGATCGACCACCACCAGCCGGAGCTGGCGGAGACCTTCTTCAACTCGGTCACCACCAAGATCCTGCACCGCACCTACTTCCACAACGACTTCATCTTCGTGCGGCCGGCGGTCAGCACCGAGTACATCGAGAACGAGGAGCCGGCGGCGGCGCCCACCTACCGCTCGTACTACCCCACGCGCACCACGCTGCACGACACGCTCGTGCGGCTGGTCAACGACTTCGGGCTGCAGCGGCCTTTCGACGACCTGGCGCGCGATGCCGGCTACGTGCTGGAGGCCATGGACGGCCGGCTGAGCCAGGTGAAGCTGCGCGCCAACTTCCAGATCCAGGTGCTGTCGTCCCTGTTCTTCCGCAACAAGGGTGCCTACGTGGTGGGCAAGATCATCAACGGCTTCACCGAGCTGCCGTTCGCCCTGCCCATCCTGCATCGTCCGGCGCGCGAGGGTGCCAGTGGCAGCCAGCTGGTGATCGACGCCTGCCTGTTCGGCGAGGACGAACTGCAGATGCTGTTCTCCTTCGCGCGTGCCTACTTCATGGTGGACATGGAGATCCCCTCGGCGTACGTGCAGTTCCTGCGCTCGCTCATGCCGCGCAAGCCGCGCGCCGAGATCTACAACGCGCTCGGCCTGGCCAAGCAGGGCAAGACGCTCTTCTACCGCGACTTCCTGTACCACTCGCGCCACTCCAGTGACCGCTTCCGCATCGCGCCTGGCATCAAGGGCATGGTGATGCTGGTGTTCGACCTGCCCTCGTTCCCGTACGTCTTCAAGGTCATCAAGGACTTCTATCCACCGCAGAAGGACACCACGCGCGAGCAGATCCAGGGCAAGTACCTGCTGGTGAAGCAGCACGACCGCGTGGGCCGCATGGCCGACACACTGGAGTACAGCGAGGTGGCCTTCGCCCGCGACCGCTTCGAGGAGGAGCTGATCGAGGAGATCCGCAAGTTCGCGCCCAGCCAGCTGGAGATCTCCGACCGCGACGGCGACGGCCAGGAGGAGGTGATCATCAAGCACCTCTACATCGAGCGCCGCATGATCCCGCTGAACATCTACCTGCAGGAGGCCTTTGACGCCCTGCAGTCCGGCGATGCCTCGGCGGTGGCGCCGGCGCAGGCGCAGATCGAGCGCGCGGTGGTGGAGTACGGCAACGCCATCAAGGACCTGGTGGCCGCCAACATCTTCCCCGGCGACATGCTCTGGAAGAACTTCGGCGTCACCCGCAACGGCAAGGTCGTGTTCTACGACTACGACGAGATCGAGTACATCACCGACTGCAACTTCCGCCGCGTGCCGCCGCCGCGCAACGAGGAAGACGAGATGTCGGGCGAGATCTGGTACTCGGTCGGCCCGAAGGACGTGTTCCCCGAGACCTTCGGCCCCTTCCTGCTGGGCAACACCGCCGTGCGCGAAGTCTTCATGCGCCACCACGCCGACCTGCTGGACCCCGCCTTCTGGCAGGCCCACAAGGAGCGCATCGCCGCCGGCCACGTGCACGACGTGTTCCCGTACGACCGCGAGCGCCGCTTCAATCGCCGCCAGCAGGCGGCGGCCGCCGGCGCCGAGACCGAGGCCGTGTCGGCCGAGTAGGCCCGGCCGCCATCCACCCGTTCCATTGAAGGAGAACCATCATGGCTGAATCCATCGTCATCGTCGGCGCCGCGCGCACCCCCATGGGCGGCTTCCAGGGCGACTTCACCGCGCTCGCCGCGCACGACCTGGGCGGCGCCGCCATCCGTGCCGCCGTGCAGCGCGCCGGCGTGCCCGCCGACGCCGTGGGCGAGGTGATCTTCGGCAACTGCCTGATGGCGGGGCAGGGCCAGGCGCCCGCGCGCCAGGCCGCCTTCAAGGGCGGGCTGCCCAAGAGCGCGGGCGCGGTGACGATGTCCAAGATGTGCGGCTCCGGCATGAAGGCCGCGATGTTCGCGCACGACATGCTGCTGGCCGGCACGCACGAGGTGATGGTCGCCGGCGGCATGGAGAGCATGACCAACGCGCCCTACCTCATGCTCAAGGGCCGCGGCGGCTACCGCATGGGCCACGACCGCATCTTCGACCACATGATGCTCGACGGCCTGGAGGACGCCTATCAGCCCGGCCGCTCCATGGGCACCTTCGGCGAGGACTGCGCCGCGAAGTACAGCTTCACCCGCGAGCAGCAGGATGCCTTCGCCGTGGCCTCGGTCACGCGTGCCAAGCAGGCCACCGAGAGCGGCGCCTTCGCCGCCGAGATCACGCCCGTGACGGTGAAGGACCGAGCCGGCGAGCGCGTGGTCAGCATCGACGAAGGCCCGGGCAAGGTGAAGCTGGACAAGATCCCGCAGCTCAAGCCCGCGTTCAAGAAGGACGGCACCATCACGGCCGCCTCCAGCAGCAGCATCAACGACGGCGCGGCCGCGCTGGTGATGATGACCGAGTCGACCGCCCGCCGCATGGGCGCGCAGCCGCTGGCCCGCATCGTGGCGCACGCCACGCACGCGCAGGAGCCGGAGTGGTTCGCCACCGCGCCGGTGGGCGCCACGCAGAAGCTGCTGGCCAAGGCCGGCTGGTCGGTGGGCGACGTGGACCTGTGGGAGGTGAACGAGGCCTTCGCCGTGGTGCCGATGGCGCTGATGGCGGAGCTGAAGATCGCGCACGACATCGTCAACGTCAACGGCGGCGCCTGCGCCCTCGGCCACCCCATCGGCGCCTCGGGCGCGCGCATCATGGTCACCCTGCTGCACGCGCTCAAGGCCCGTGGCGGCAAGCGGGGCGTGGCCACGCTGTGCATCGGCGGCGGCGAGGCGACGGCGGTGGCGCTGGAACTCGCTTGAACGTCCTCGTCCTCGGGGCCTCGCGCGGGATCGGGCTGGAGTTCGTCCGGCAATACGCGCATGCGGGCCACACCATCACCGCGACGGCGCGCGACAGCGAAGGCCTCGCGCGGCTGCAGGCCCTGGGCGCGCGGGCACTGAAGGTGGATTTTGCCGAGCCGGCCAGCGTGAGCGGGCTGGCCTGGCAGCTCGATGGGGAGCAGTTCGACGTGGCGCTCTACGTGGCGGGGGTCATGTCGCGCGGCAATGCCACCGTGCCGCCCACCCGCGAGGACTTCGACCGCGTGATGCGCACCAACGTCTGGGGCGCGATGCAGGCCATCACCCAGGTCGCACCGCTGGTGGAGGCGGCCGGTGGCCGCTTCGCCTTCATCAGCAGCGAGATGGGTCACATCGCCGGTGTGCCCTCCAGCTACTCATGGGTCTATCGCACCAGCAAGGCGGCCTTAAACATGGCTGTGGCCGCGGCGCGGCACGACTACCCGCGCGCGGTGATGGTGGCGCTGAGCCCGGGCTGGGTGAAGACCGACATGGGCGGCGCCGGTGCGCCGCTCTCGGTGGAAGACAGTGTGGCGGCCATGTGCCGCACGATCGAGGGGCTCACGGCCGATGACCGGGGTCGCTATCTCAGACACGACGGAGCGCCCTTTGCGGGCTGGTGAACCATGCTGCTGACCCAGGACCAGGAAATGATCCGCGACGCGGTGCGCGACTTCGCCCGCGAGCAACTGTGGCCCCATGCCGCGCGCTGGGACCGCGAGCACGTGTTCCCGCGCGAGGCGCACCAGGGCCTGGCCGCGCTGGGCGCCTATGGCATCTGCGTGCCCGAGGAACTGGGCGGCGCCGGCCTCGACTACGTGACGCTCGCGCTGGTGCTGGAGGAGATCGCCGCCGGCGATGGCGGAACCAGCACCGCGATCAGCGTCACCAACTGCCCGGTCAACGCGATCCTGATGCGCTACGGCTCCGCGGCGCAGCAGCAGCGGTGGCTCACGCGGCTGGCGCGCGGCGAACTGCTGGGCGCGTTCTGCCTGACCGAGCCGCACGTGGGCAGCGATGCCTCGGCGCTGAAGACCACCGCTCGGCGTCAGGGCGATGGCTATGTGCTCAATGGCGTCAAGCAGTTCATCACGAGCGGCCAGAACGGCCACCTGGCCATCGTCATCGCCGTCACCGACAAGGCTGCTGGCAAGAAGGGCATGAGCGCCTTCCTGGTGCCCACCGACACGCCCGGCTACGTGGTGGCGCGCCTGGAGGAGAAGGTGGGCCAGCACTCCAGCGACACCGCGCAGATCAACCTGGAAGACTGCCGCATTCCGGCCGACCATCTGATCGGCGAGGAGGGCGAGGGCTACAAGATCGCGCTGTCGGCGCTGGAGGGCGGTCGCATCGGCATCGCGGCGCAGAGCGTGGGCATGGCCCGTAGCGCCTTCGAGGTCGCCCTGCAGTATGCGAAAGATCGCCAGAGCTTCGGCACCGCCATCTTCAACCACCAGGCCGTGGGCTTCCGCCTGGCCGAGTGCGCGACGAAGCTGGAGGCCGCGCGCCAGCTGATCTGGCACGCGGCCAGCCTGCGCGATGCCGGCCGGCCCTGCCTGAAGGAGGCCGCCATGGCCAAGCTGTTCGCCAGCGAGATCGCCGAGCAGGTGTGCAGCGCCGCCATCCAGACGCTGGGCGGCTACGGCTACGTGAGCGATTTCCCGGTGGAGCGCATCTGGCGCGACGTGCGCGTCTGCCAGATCTACGAGGGCACCTCGGACGTGCAGAAGATCCTGATCCAGCGGGCGCTGTAGGGGAGCTGCCACGCGCCAGCACGGCCGTGGCTATGATCGCGGGCAGGCGCGGCCCCGGCCGGCGGCACGCGACCCCGAGGCATCATGCGAATCATCATCCTGGGCGCCGGCCGTGTCGGCGAAAGCGTGGCGGAGAGCCTGGTCTCCGAGCGCAATGACATCACGGTGATCGACCCCGATCCGCAGCGCCTGCGCGCGCTGGAGGAGCGGCTGGACCTGCGGGGCGTGCCGGGCAACGGCATCCATGCCGAGGTGCTGCGCCGCGCCGGCGCGCCCGATGCCGACATGCTGGTGGCCTGCGCCTCGCTGGACGAGACCAACCTGGTGGCCTGCAAGATCGCGCATGACCTCTTCAGCGTGCCCACCACCATCGCCCGCCTGCGCGCGCCGGAATTCGTGGAAGGCGCCCCCCTGATGGACAAGTCCGGCTTCGCGGTGGACCACGTGATCTGCCCCGAGGAATCGGTGGTGCGCTACGTGCAGAAGCTGATCGACTACCCCGAGGCGCTGCAGGTGCTGGAGTTCTCGCGCCAGCGCGCGGTGCTGATCGCGGTGCGCGCCGCCGCCGGCAGCCCGGGCGTGAACCACACCATCGCCGAATTCCGTGAGCTGTTCCCGGATGCGCCGATGCGACTGGTGGCCCTGTACCGGCAAGAGACGCTGATGCAGTGCGAGGGCCCCACGCGCATCCTGCCTGGCGACGAGATCTTCCTGCTCGCCGACAGCCGCCGCATCGGCCCGGTGCTGCGCGCCATGCACCAGTCGGACGCCCCCGTGCGGCGCGTGATGATCGCCGGCGGCGGCAAGGTGGGCCTGCGCCTGGCGCGCCGCCTGGCCGGCCAGTACCAGGTGAAGCTGATCGAGCGCGATGCCAAGCGCTGCGAATACCTGGCCAGCCAGCTGCCGGCCGACATGCTGGTGCTGCAGGGCGATGGCACCGACGAGGAGCTGCTGGCCGACGAGAACGTGAAGGACATGGACATGTTCCTGGCCCTCACGAGCGACGACGAGGACAACATCCTCGCGGCCATGCTGGCCAAGCGGCTCGGCGCGCGCCGCGTGCTGTCGCTGATCAACCGGCGCGCGTACGCCGACCTGATCCAGGGCAGCACCATCGACATCGCCGTGTCGCCCGCGCAGACGGTGATCGGCGAGCTGCTGGCCCACGTGCGGCGCGGCGACGTGAAGGCCGTGCACAGCCTGCGCCGCGGCGCGGCCGAGGCGCTGGAGGGCGTGGCCCGTGGCGACGCGCGCACCTCGCGCCTGGTGGGCCGGCGCGTGGGCGAGGTGCCGCTGCCGCCGGGTGTGCGCATCGGCGCCATCGTGCGCGGGCAGGGCGACGATCCGCAGGTGCTGATGCCCTTCCACGACACGCAGATCGAGACCGACGACCACCTGATCATCTTCATCCCCAGCAAGCGCCAGGTGCGCGAGGTGGAGAAGCTGTTCCAGGTGAGCGCCACCTTCTTCTGATGGACAGCCTGCAACCCGTCCTGGCGGTGCTGGCGCGCGTGCTCGCCGGCTTCGCCTTCGCCTTCCTGGTGCCGCTGGCCTGGGCCGCCGGCCTGCGCGAGGACCCGACCCGCATCGTCTGGGCGACGGGGTTCGTGCTCACGCTGGTCGCGGGCTGGGCGCTGGGGCGATCGGTGCGCCGCTACCGGCGCGAGCTGCAGCCGCGCGACGGTTTTCTGCTGGTGAGCCTGGTGTGGGTGGTGCTGCCGGCCGTGGCGGCGCTGCCGCTGCTGTGGACGGTGCCGGGCATCGACTTCGCCATCGCCTACTTCGAGGCCATGAGCGCGCTCACCGCCACCGGCGCCACGGCGCTGTCGGGGCTGGACCAGCTGCCGGTGAGCGTGAACGTGTGGCGCTGCTTCCTGCAGTTCGTCGGCGGCCTGGGCATCATCCTGCTGGTAGTGGCGGTGCTGCCGCTGCTGGGCCTGGGCGGCATGCAGCTCTATCGGGCCGAGACGCCGGGGCCGATGAAGGACGACAAGCTGACGCCCCGCATCGCGGACACCGCGCGCGGCCTGTGGTCGGTCTACTTCAGCCTGTCGATCGTCTGCCTGCTGGCGTATCGCTGGGCCGGCATGGACTGGCCGGACGCCTTCATGCACATGTGCAGCACCATGGGCCTGGGCGGCTTCTCCTCGCACGACGCCGGCTTCGCGCACTGGAATTCGCCGCTGATCGAGGCGGTGGCCATCGTCTTCATGACGCTGGCCGGGGTGAGCTTCGTGCGCTACTTCGCGGTCTGGCACATGCGTTCGCTGGGCGTGCTGCTGCGCGACGTGGAGGTGCGCACCTATGCGGGCGTGCTGCTGGGCGCCGCCCTGCTGCTGAGCCTGGTGCTCGCAGCCCATGGCACGTACGACACCTACCTGGCCAGCCTGCGCGCCTCGGCCTTCCATGTGGTCTCGCTCGCCACCACCACCGGCTACGCCGCCACCGACTACACGCTGTGGCCGGCCTTCGCGCCGGTGCTGATGATCTTTCTCGGCTGCTTCGCCTCGTGTGCCGGCTCCACCGGCGGCGGCATCAAGATGGTCCGCATGATCCTGCTGGTGAAGCAGGCGCGGCGCGAACTGGTGCGCATCATCCACCCGCGCGTCATCAACCCGGTCACGCTGGGCGGCGCCACCGTGCCGGCCACCGTGCTGGCCGCGGTGCTGGCCTACATGCTGATCTACGGCGCCAGCATGGTCGGCCTGACGCTGCTGATGCTGATGTCGGGCCTGGACCTGGTCACCGCCTTCTCGGCCGTGATCGTGTGCGTCAACAACATCGGCCCCGGCCTCGGCCTGGTGGGGCCGGCCAGCAACTTCGGCGTGCTGAACGACTTCCAGCTCTGGATCTGCAGCTTCGCCATGCTGCTGGGCCGGCTGGAGCTGCTGTCGGTGCTGGTGCTCTTCACGCCCCAGTTCTGGCGAAAATAGCGGTCAACACAGGAGACGATGCATGCCCATCACCAAGGGATTTCGTGCGCTGGTGGACGAAGCCATGGCGCAGGTGAAGACCTACACCGTGGCCCAGGTGCGCGAGCGTGCGGCCGACGCGAAGCTGCAGATCGTGGACATCCGCGACGTGCGCGAGCTGCAGGCCGAGGGCACGGTGCCCGGCAGCTACCACGCGCCGCGCTGCATGCTGGAGTTCTGGGTCGACCCGGAGTCGCCGTATCACAAGAAGATCTTTGCCGACGAGGGCAAGGAGTTCGTGCTGTTCTGCGGCGCCGGCTGGCGCAGCGCGCTGGCGGCCAAGACGCTGCAGGACATGGGCATGACCAACGTCGCCCACATCGACGGCGGCTTCACCGAGTGGGTGAAGCAGGGCGGCCCGACCGAGACGCTGGAACAGCGCAAGGCGCGCAAGCCGGCGTGAGGCGCCGCACGGGGCCGGGCCGGCCATGAACGTCGCGGCCGACGCGCCCTGCCCCTGCGGCCGCCTGGATGCGCGCGGGCGACCGCTCCTGCACGCCGCCTGCTGCGGGCCGTGGCTGGCGGGCGCGCCCGCACCGGATGCCGAGGCCTTGATGCGGTCCCGCTACTGTGCCTTCGTGCTTCAGGACGCCCCGTATCTGCTCGCCACCTGGCACGCCTCCACCCGCCCGCCCGCGGTCGACTTCGAGCCGGGCCTGAAGTGGCTGGGCCTGGACGTCCGGTCGCATCGGCAGACGGACGATGACCGGGCCGTAGTGGCCTTCGTGGCGCGCTCGCGCCTGGGTGGCCGCGCCCACCGGCTGCAGGAGTGGAGCCGCTTCGTGCGCGAAGACGGCCGCTGGTTCTATGTGGATGGCGATGTGGCGTAGATTCCGTCGACTCGCGCTGCTCGTGGCGGTGCTGCTCGTGCTGGTGTGGACGGTGGGCATCGAGCCCCGCTGGGTGGCCGCGCGCGAGATCGAGGTGGCCGTGCCGAAGTGGGCCGGCCCGCCCGGGTTGAAGGTGGCGGTGGCGAGTGACTGGCATTTCACCAAGCGGCCGTTGCGCCGGGTGATGACGGTGGAGCGCGCTCGGCGCATCGTGGCCGAGATCAACGCGGCGCGGCCGGACGTGATCCTGCTGCCCGGCGACTTCATCGCCGATGCCGACTACCGCCCCGAGCACGCGGCCACGCCCGAGGACGAGATCGCCCAGGAACTGGGCCGCTTGAAGGCGCCGCTGGGCGTGTTTGCCGTGCTGGGCAACCATGACTGGTGGCATGACGGCCCGCGCTTCATGGCGGCGCTGCGCCGGCAGGGCATCGTGGTGCTGGAGAACGAGGCGCGTGCCATCGACGCCAACCTGTGGGTGGTGGGCGTGGGCGACCACTCCACCGGCCACTCGCGCCCGCGCGAGGCGATGGCAGGCGTGCCTGCGCGGGCGCAGGCGCTGGTGATGATGCATGACCCGGCCAGCCTGTTCGATCTGCCCCCGGTGCAGGGCCTGGTGGTGGCGGCGCACACGCATGGCGGCCAGATCCGCCTGCCCTTCATCGGCGCCCCCGTGGTGCCCGGCGCTGCGCCGCGGGAGTGGGCCCATGGCTGGGTGGCACACGGTGACCGGCAGATGTACGTCACCAGCGGGCTGGGCGTGAGCATCCTGCCCGTGCGCTTCAACAGCCGGCCCGAGTGGGTGCTGTTCCGCCTGGCCGGCGCCATGGGTTGAAGGAACAACGATGATTCGAAGCAGGAGGCGCCATGGCGCGATATGACGCGGTGCTGTTCGATTGCGACGGCGTGCTGGTGGACAGCGAGGGCATCACCAACGGCGTGCTGCGCGACATGCTGGAGGAGCTGGGCTGGAAGCTCACCCGCGCTGAGTGCATGCGGATCTTCGTCGGCAAGGCGGTGAGCGACGAGCGCGCGCTGATCGAGGCGCACACCGGCCAGCCCCTCACCGAGGACTGGTTCGTGCGCTTCCGCGAGCGCCGCAACCAGGGCCTGATCGCGCACGTGGGGCCGATTCCCGGCGCGGTGGAGGCGGTGCAGGCGCTGCACGCGGGCCTGCAGGGCCGCATCGCCTGCTGCTCGGGCGCGGACCGCTTCAAGGTGGAGATGCAGCTCGGCAAGTGCGGCCTGCTGCCGTACTTCGAGGGCCGTGTCTTCAGCGGCCACGAGATGCCGCGATCCAAGCCCGCGCCCGATGTCTACCTGGCCGCCATGGCCCGGCTGGGCGTGGCGCCCGGGCGCTGCCTGGTGGTCGAAGACACCGTCACGGGCGTGCAGGCCGGTGTGGCCGCCGGCGCCACCGTGTGGGGCTATTGCCCGCCCGAGGCCGGGCACGACGCGCCCGATGCCCTTCGGTCGGCCGGGGCGGTGGGGCTGTTCGCGGCGATGGGCGGCCTGGCGGGGTCGGTGCTGGCCGATTGAGGCCCGCGCGGGCGACACGCCCGCCGCCCGGGGCCGGGATTCAGGCGGTGCCCACTTCCTCCGCGTGGTTGCCCACATGCATCGCATGCGCGGCGGCGTACTGGCGCTTGTCCAGCCGGCCGTACGCGAAGTGCGGCATCAGCGGCCCGGCATGGGCCTGGAATCGCGTGATGGCCGCGCGCAGGCGGTCGGCGCCGGGCTGCAGGTCGGCCGTCATGGGCAGTGCCGGTGCACCCGGGATGGGCTCGGCCAGGCCGTGGCTCATGCGGCCGCGCCACTGGAAGAAGGCGAAGGCGGCCGCGCCGGCCGTGGCCTGGAACAGGGCGCTCTTCGGGGCGGGGTAGCCGTCCAGGCTCATCTCGATGCTCTGCGCCAGGTGCTGCAGCACGGTGCCGATGGGCCACTGGCCGCGCATCGTGACTTTGGGGGCGCGTTGCAGCGTGTCCAGCCAGCGTAGCGCGTCGTCCAGCGTGTGAACGGGAATCGATGCGGGTGTGGCAGGCTGGCTCATGGCGGGGCGGGTGAGGGCGGGCAGGGTCAGCGGCAGGCTGGCCAGCAGGAGGTGACGGCGGCGCATGGGCGCCCATCGTATCGGCTGAAAGCCCGTCCGGCGGGACAATTGCACGCGCATCCGGGTTGGCGTCGGCGTGGCCCGGCAGGCCGCCGGCCCCGGTGCGGTAGGCTTGCGCCCATGCGAACCGTCCTCCGTGCCCTGCCCGTCCTTGCGGCCCTCGTCCTCGCCGGCTGTGCAAGCGCCCCGCCGGCGCCGTCCGCGGCCAGCCCCGCGCGCATCACCTTGCCCAGCGGCGTGGTCGTGGAGACCGTGCAGACAGGCCTGGGCGATCCGCCCGGCCCGCGCGACGTGGTGCGGGTGCACTACCGCGGCACTTTCGAGGATGGCCGCGAGTTCGACAGCAGCTACGCCCGCGACCGCCCGGCGGAGTTCCCGCTGGACCGCGTCATCCGCTGCTGGACGGAAGGCCTGCAGCACATGCGCGGCGGCGGCAAGGCCCGGCTCTACTGCCCGTCGGCCACCGCCTATGGCGAGAAGGGTGCGCCCCCCTTCGTGATGCCCAACACCCCCCTCCAGTTCGAGATCGAGCTGCTGCTTGTTCTGCGCCGCTGAGAACCCACCGCCCCCAGGAGACGACGATGCTCACCTTCTACTACGGCCGCGGCACCTGCGCCGTGGCCACCCATCTCGCGCTCGAGCACACCGGCGCCCCCTACGACGCGCAGCGCGTGGACCTCAAGGCGGACCAGCAGCGTTCGCCCGAGTACCTGAAGCTCAATCCCAAGGGGCGGGTGCCCGTGCTCGTCACGCCGCAGGGCGTGCTCACCGAGACCCCGACCCTGCTGCTGTACGTGGCGCAGGTGCATCCCCAGGCGGGGCTGGCGCCGCTGGATGACCCGTTCGCGCTGGCGCGCATGAACGAGTTCAACAGCTATCTGTGCAGCACGGTGCACGTGAACCACGCCCACAAGGGCCGCGGCCATCGCTGGGTCGATGCCGCGGACACCGCCGCCATCGAGGCCATGCGCCGCAAGGTGCCGCAGACCATGGCCGATTCGTTCGCCCTGATCGAAGGCGGCATGCTGCGCGGCCCCTGGGTCCTGGGCGACGTGTTCAGCACCGCCGACTACTACCTCTACACCATCGCGAGCTGGCTGGAGGGCGATGGCGTGGACATCGCACGCTTCCCGCGCGTGGCGGACCACTTCGCGCGCGTGGGGGCGCTCCCGGTCACGCAGCGCGTGCTGGCGGCGCAGGCGGCGGACTGAGGCGTCCGCGCATGGGTGACGGGGAACGCGGCGCCGCGGACCTGTCCGTGGCGCCCCTGGCGGCGCGCGTGGCGCGGCACTTCTTCGTGCACAGCGGCCACGTGCCGCTGGTGCTGCTGATCCTGGAGGCCTTGCTGGCGGCGCCCGGCTACTTCAGCCGGCCCGACGCCTACATGCTGCTGGCCGCTGGCGTGCTGCAGGCCTGGGTGGCCGAGGGGCCGGCAGCCCGTGACCGCAGCCTGCGGGCGCTGGCGAACTTCGCCGGGCCCCTGGTCTACACGCTGCTGGAGTGGGGCCTGGAGGGGCCGGTCTTCTTCACGCAATGGCATCACCAGGCCTACTGGGTCTTCGCGGCCCTGTTCGCCCTGCTGCACGCGGTGCCCGAGCGGGCGGCCGGGGTGATCGCGGAAAGCGTGGTGCGGTCCTCCATCCCGTTGATGCTCTATGCCCTGTTCGAGGCGCGGCTGAAGAACGTGGTGCCCACCCCGGCCTGGTTCTTCGCCGATGCCGCGCATGTCTTTCTCGCCATCGTGCAGGTGCTGCTGGGCCTGCTGCTGGGGCTGGCCGACTGGCACCTGCGCCGCTCCATGGCGACCATCGCCGCGCTCACCGCCCGGCTCGCGCGCTACTCGCAATGGGCGCTGGGCGCGGGCGTGCTCGGACGCGCGCTCACCGACGAGCGAACGCTGTCCCTGCAGCGGCTGGAGCGCACCGTGCTCTTCATGGACGTGCGGGGCTTCACGGCGTGGAGCGAGACCCAGTCGCCCGAGGCGGTGGTGGACCTGCTGCATCGCTACTACGCGGCGGCCGAGCAGTTCGCCACCGGGCCGCGGCTGGTCAAGCTCAAGTACACCGCGGACGAGGTGATGGCGGTGTATGACGATCCCTCGGCCGCGCTCTCGGCCGCCGCCGGGATGCTGAAGGCGGCAGGCGCCGTGCTGGCCGCGCAGGGCCTGGGCGCCGGCTGCGGCGTGCACCAGGGCCTGCTGGTCGAAGGGGTGCTGGGTGGTGCGGACAGCAAGGCCTATGACTTCATCGGCGACACGGTCAACACGGCGCAGCGCCTCTGCGACGCGGCGGGCCGTGGCGAATTGCTCGCCACGCTGGCCACCTGCCGCGCGGCCGGGCGCGTGCCGCGCGAGGAACGGGCGATCACGGCCAAGGGCAAGCGCGAACCGCTGGCCGTGGGCGTGCTCGCAACCTGAAAGCTGGAAGGAGACGACATGGACCCCCTCATCCGCCGCCAGACCCTGGCGGACCTGCTGCATCGCACGGCCCGGCGCCTGCCCGGCAAGCCGGGCCTGATCTGCGGCGACACGCGCTGGACGTTTGCCGAGTTCGACGCCGTGGTGGACCGCGTGGCCGCCGGACTGGCCGCGCTGGGCGTGGGCCACGCCACCCGCGTCGCGGTGCTGGCGCGCAACTCCCATGGCTTCGCCGCGCTGCGCTTTGCCCTGGCCCGGCTGGGCGCGGTGCTGGTGCCGATCAACTTCATGCTCAAGGCGGACGAGGTGGCCTACATCCTGCGGCATGCCCAGGCCGGCATCCTGGCCACCGATTCCGGCCTCGCCGATCTGGCCCGGGCCGCCGCGGCGCTGGACACGGCGGTGCGGCAGTTCATCTGGCTGCCCTCGGAAGACCCGTCGCCGCCGGTGGCCGGCATGGTGTCGTTCGACGCCCTGGCGCGCACGGCGGCGGCTCCGCCCCCGGTGGCCGTGCGCAGCGACGACCTGGCCCAGATCGTCTACACCAGCGGCACCGAGAGCATGCCCAAGGGCGCGATGCTCACGCACGACGCCATCATCTGGCAATACGCGAGCTGCGCGGTCGACGCCAGCATCGCCAGCGGTGACGTGATGCTGCACGCGCTGCCGCTCTACCACTGCGCCCAGCTCGACGTGTTCCTGGGCCCCTGCGTCTATGTGGGCGCCACCAGCATCATCACCGCCAAGCCCACGCCCGAGAACCTGCTGCCGTTGCTGCAGCGGCATGCCATCACCTCGTTCTTCGCGCCGCCCACGGTGTGGATCTCGCTGCTGCGCTCGCCGCTGTTCGATGGCACCGATCTCTCACGCCTGCGCAAGGGCTACTACGGCGCCAGCATCATGCCGGTGGAGGTGCTGCGCGAGCTCGCGCGGCGCCTGCCGGCGGTGGGCTTCTGGAACCTGTATGGCCAGACCGAGATCGCGCCGCTCGCCACCATGCTCGGCCCGGAGGACCAGCTGCGCAAGCCCGGCTCCTGCGGCCGCGCGGTGCTGAACGTGGAGACGCGCGTGGTCGACGACGCGCTGCGCGACGTGGCGCCCGGTGAGGTGGGCGAGATCGTGCACCGCTCGCCCCACCTGATGCTGGGCTACTTCCACGACGACGAGCGCACCCGCGCCGCTTTCGAGGGCGGCTGGTTCCACAGCGGCGACCTGGCCACCATCGACGAGGAGGGCTACATCACCGTCGTGGACCGCAAGAAGGACATGATCAAGACCGGCGGCGAGAACGTGGCCAGCCGCGAGGTGGAGGAGATGATCTACCGCCTGCCGGCCGTCAGCGAGGTGGCCGTGATCGGCGTGCCGCATCCGCGCTGGGTGGAGGCGGTGGTGGCGGTGGTGGTGCCCAAGGCGGGCCAGGCGCTCACTGAGCAGGCGGTCATGGACCACTGCACCGCGCACATGGCCGGCTTCAAGGCGCCCAAGGCGGTGGTGCTGGCCGAATCGCTGCCCAAGAACCCCAGCGGCAAGTTGCTCAAGCGCGAGCTGCGCACGCAGTACCAGGGCGTGTTCGCATAAGGGTGGCCTCAGGCCTCGGCCGTCGGCAGTGGCTTCACTTCTTCCAGCGGGCCCTCGCGCGTTTCGCCGAAGACGATGCGGCTGGGCGTGGCGAAGGCCGCGCGCGACAGGGCGCGGGCAGTGGCTACGGCGGCGCCGGCGCCGTCGCGACCCTTGCCCAGCGTGATGCCGATGCCGGCCTCGGCCACCCAGTCGGTGGCGACGGTGGCGCCCTCGGTGTCGCTGGCGGCGGTGTCCACGTGCACCGGCTGGGTGAGCGCGCGCAGCACGCGCGCGGCAATGTGCTTCAGCAGGGCCGGGTCGTCGGTCCGCATGAGCACCAGGAAGCCGTCATCGCCCAGGCGGCCCAGCTCGCTGCCCAGCGGCGCGGCGCGCCGCAGGCGCACGGCGCAGATGTAGAGCGCGTGGTTGTAGGCGGCGCGGCCGTGCAGGCTTTCCAGCGCGCCGAGGTTGGCCACCGAGACCGCGACCACGCCCAGCGGCATGGAAGGCCCGGCACGCAGGAAGCGGCCGACCAGCCGGCCGGCCTGCGCGTGCGAAGGCAGGCGCGTCACCGGGTCGAAGCTGGGTCCCTGGGCCATCACCTGCCGCAGGTCCAGCGCGTGGCTGTAGCGCATCCACATGGTCCAGCCCATCACGGTGACGTAGCCGATGCAGGCCGTTGCCGTGAGCCCATGCACCGCCACGGGCACGCGCCCGCCGTGGGTGTGGATCCACACCATGCCCACCAGGCTGGTCAGTGCCAGTGACACGCCACCCACCGAGAGCCACGCAATCGGGTTGCCGCGCAAGGCCTTGCGCAAGGCGGCGGCGGCCACCCACAGGCACTGCAGCGTCGCGTAGGCCGTGGCCAGCCACAGGCCTTCGCGCGCGGGCAGCAGCCACGAGACGCCCAGCACCACCGCGCCAGCCAGCAGCAGGGCGACCTGCAGGCGCTGGTCGGTGATGGGCTTGCGGTAGCTGCGCAGCACCAGCATGAGCTGCAGCATGAGCACCACGGTGCCCAGCACGTTCAGGTGGATCAGCCAGCGGGTCAGCACGGACTGGTCGCGCAGCGGCAGCAGGCCGACGTAGGCCAGCACGAAGAGCGCCGGCACCACCGAGTAGGTGACGCCCGCTGCCGCCAGCACGCGGAAGCCGCGCGCCGCCGCGCCCACGGCGGCGGCCAGCATGAAGGTGGCCACGGTGAAGAAGCCACCCCAGAATGCTGCGGCGAGCGGGTCCATCCGTTCCAGCGTAGCGCAGCCGGCGGCCGGCCGCCACTGCGGGCGTCCCGCAGGCGGCGTCGGCGCGATTGGCGGCGCGCGCCGGGCGCCAGGCGGCGTCAGCCGCCGTCCCGGAAGGCCAGCGGCGACAGGCCCGTCCAGGCCTTGAAGGCGCGGCCGAAGCTCTTCTCGTTGCGGAAGCCGACCGCGGCGGCCACCTGCTTCAGGGGGCGGGTGGTGCGCAGCAGCATGTCGCGCGCACGCTCCAGGCGCACCTCGTCCTTCAGCTGCTGCAGGCTGGCACCCTCCTCCTTCAATTGCCGGTGCAGGGTGCGCGGCGACACGTTCAGCAGGGCGCCCAGGCCCTCGGCGCTGTGCGCCTGTGCCGGGTGCGCGGCCAGCGCCTGGCGCACCTGCGGCACCAGCAGGCGGTCCCGCCGGTAAGGCAGCACGGTGATGGAGAGCGCGCGCTGCAGCATCTGCGCCAGGGCCCGCTCGTCGCGGCGCAGCGGCAGCGCCAGGTAGCCGGCGTCGAAGCGCACCTCGCCACGCGGTGCACCGAAGGTGATCGGCCCGGGAAACATGTGGGCGTAGGCATCGGCATGCGGCGGTGCGGCAAAGGGAAAGTCGGTCCCCAGCAGGGGAATGCGCGAGTCCACGTACCAGCAGGCCAGTCCGTGGATGTTGCGCAGCACGAAGGCCAGGCTCAGCTCGCGCAGCTCGGCCGGCAGGGGCGCACGCTCGACGTGGGAGACCACGGCCTGACCGTCGCGCACGTCGACGCCGAGCGCGATGTCGTCGGTCAGCAGGCCGTGATGGCGGCACCAGCGCTTGAGCGCCACGCCCAGCGTGGGCGCAGTGAGCGAGGCACGGGCCAGCATGCCGTAGCTGCCCCAGGGCAGGCGGCGGCGGAAGGCGCCCAGGCCCTCGTCGTCCAGCTCCTGCATCGCGTGGGCGGAGAGCTGCTCCATCTGGCGGGCGGTCATGCGCGCCTCGGCGCGCTGCAGCTGGGCTGGCGTGATCTGTGCCAGGCGAAGCGCCGGCGCCGGATCCAGTGCGCGCTGCCGGTAGGCGGCGGCGATGGCCCGTGCGAAAGCCATGGGCGTCACGGCCGCCGGCGTGGCACGGCTGGGAGAGGGGCGGGGCCGTTGCGCGGTGGGCATCGGCCGAGTGTGGCCGGCGTTGGCACGATTTGCAACCTGTGCGGCAACCCCGGGCCGACCCGCTGGCCTAAGCTGTCGGGGCCGCGCTATCGTGCGGCGTGCCGTGACCCGAGGAGACAGCGTGCCCACCCTGCGTTCCCAGTTGAACCCCCGTTCCGCCGACTTCCAGGCCAACGCCGCCGCCATGGCGGCCATGGTCGATGACCTGAATGCCCAGATCGCCCTGCATGCGGCCGGCGGCGGCGAGGCCGCTCGCAAGAAGCACTCGGCCCGCGGCAAGCTGCCGCCGCGCGAGCGCGTTCAGATGCTGCTGGACCCCGGCACCCCCTTCCTGGAGATCGGGCCGCTGGCCGCGCACGGCATGTACCTCAACAAGGAAGGCGTCATGGACGCGCCCTGCGCCGGCATCATCACCGGCATCGGCCGCGTGAATGGGGTCGACTGCGTGGTGGTCTGCAACGATGCCACCGTCAAGGGTGGCACCTACTACCCCATGACGGTGAAGAAGCACCTGCGCGCGCAGGAGATCGCCTTCCAGAACCGGCTGCCCTGCGTCTACCTGGTGGATTCCGGCGGCGCCAACCTGCCCAACCAGGACGAGGTATTCCCGGACCGCGAGCACTTCGGCCGCATCTTCTACAACCAGGCCAACCTCAGCGCCCAGGGCATCGCGCAGATCGCGGTCGTCATGGGCTCGTGCACCGCCGGTGGCGCCTACGTGCCGGCCATGAGCGACGAGACCATCATCGTCAAGGAGCAGGGCACCATCTTCCTGGGCGGCCCGCCGCTGGTGAAGGCGGCCATCGGCGAGGTGGTGAGCGCCGAAGACCTGGGTGGCGGCGACGTGCACACGCGCCTGTCCGGCGTGGCCGACCACCTGGCCCAGAACGACGAACACGCGCTGGCCATCGCCCGCGACATCGTGGGCACGCTCAACCGGCCCAAGCAGCCGGTGGTGCAACTGCGCACGCCGCGGCCGCCGCGCTTCGACGCGAAGGAGCTGCATGGCGTGATCCCCACCGATGCGCGCAAGCCTTTCGACGTGCGCGAGATCATTGCCCGCATCGTGGACGACAGCGAGTTCCACGAGTTCAAGGCGCGCTTCGGTGCCACGCTGGTGTGCGGCTTCGCGCACATCGAGGGCATGCCGGTGGGCATCGTCGCCAACAACGGCATCCTGTTCTCGGAGTCGGCGCAGAAGGGCGCGCACTTCATCGAGCTGTGCTGCCAGCGCAAGGTGCCGCTGGTCTTCCTGCAGAACATCACCGGCTTCATGGTGGGCCGCAAGTACGAGAACGAGGGCATCGCGCGCCATGGCGCCAAGATGGTCACGGCCGTGGCCACCGCCACCGTGCCCAAGTTCACCGTCATCATCGGCGGCAGCTACGGGGCGGGCAACTACGGCATGTGCGGGCGCGCCTACTCGCCGCGCTTCCTGTGGATGTGGCCGAACGCGCGCATCAGCGTGATGGGCGGCGAGCAGGCGGCCAGCGTGCTCGCCACCGTCAAGCGCGACGGCATCGAAGGTCGCGGCGGCAGCTGGAGCGCCGAGGAGGAGGCGGCCTTCAAGAAGCCGCTGCTGGAGCAGTTCGCGCACCAGTCGCACGCGTACTTCGCGAGTGCCCGCCTGTGGGATGACGGCGTGATCGACCCGGCCGACACCCGCCGCGTGCTGGCGCTGGGCCTGTCGGCCGCGCTGAATGCGCCGATTCCGGAGCCGAAGTTCGGGGTGTTCCGGATGTAGAATGTGTATCTTGGAAGATTATCATACACATCATGCGCACCAACATCGACATTGACGATGCGCTCATGGCCGATGCCATGAAGGCAGGCCCCTTCCAGACCAAGAAGGACGCGGTCGAGGCCGGCCTGCGCCTGCTCAAGCGCCAGGCGGCCTACCGGGAGATCCTCAAGTGGGAGGGGCGCCTCCGCTGGGAGGGGGGCGAAGACGTGGACTGGACAGCGCCGGCCGGCGCTGCCCCGTTGCTGGCCCAGGAGCCAGCGCCAAGGCGCGCCCGTGCTCGTCGTTGACGCCAGCGTCTGGATCGACTTCTTCAACGGCCGCGAGAGCGCGGGTCGCGTGGCCTTGCGCCGGCTGCTGAACGAGGGTGAGGTGCGTGTGGTCGTGCCGGATCTCGTGCTGTACGAGGTGCTTCGCGGCTTCCGCCACGAAAGGGATCATCGCAACGCCCGCGCGCTGATGGAAAGCCTGGACATCGAGGTGATCGGCGGCCATGCACTGGCGGTCTCGGCTGCCCAGCACTACCGCGCCCTGCGCGCGCAGGGCATCACCGTCCGCAGCGCGGTCGACGTGCTCGTGGCCACCTTCTGCATCGAGAACGACTACGCCCTGCTGCACGACGACCGCGACTTCACCGCCTTCGAGCAGCTGCGCGGCCTGCGGGCCTGGATCCACTGAGAGAGAGAAGGACACGCCTTGGACTCCATCTACCTCACCCCCGAGCACGAGCTGCTGCGCGACCAGGTGGCGAAGTTCATCGCCCGCGAGGTCGAGCCGCATGGCGACCGCTGGGAAGAGCAGGGCTTCGTGCCGCGCGAGGTGCTGCGCCGCATGGGCGCCGCCGGCCTGCTGGGCCTGATGTACGAGCCGGCCTACGGCGGTGGCGGCGCGGATGCCCTCACCAACCTCGTGTTCGCCGAGGCGCTGTCGCAATCCACCTACGCCGGCTTCATCATCACCGTGCTCGTGCACACCGACATGGCGGGGCCGCACCTGCACCACGCGGGCCACCCGGCGCAGAAGGACCGGTACCTGCGCGCCGTGTGCGCCGGCGAGAAGATCTGCGCCGTGGGCATCACCGAGCCGGGCGCCGGCTCCGATGTCGCGGGCATCCGCACGACCGCGCGGCGCGACGGCGATCACTGGGTGCTCAACGGCACCAAGATGTTCATCACCAACGGCGTGCACGCCGACCTGTACTTCGTGGCCGCGAAGTCGGGCCCGGGCAAGCGCGAGGTCTCGATGTTCATCGTCGAGAAGGGCACGCCGGGCTTCAGTGTCGGCCGCGCGCTGAAGAAGACCGGCTGGCTCTCGTCCGACACCGCTGAACTGGTGTTCGACAACGTGCGCGTGCCGGCCTCGCACCTGCTGGGCGAGGAGGGCAAGGGCTTCTACTCGGTGATGAAGAACTTCCAGACCGAGCGCATCGCGCTGGCCGCCATGGCGGTGGGCCATTGCCAGCGGGCCATCGCACTCACCCTCGACTACGTGCGCCAGCGCCAGGCCTTCGGCGGGCCGCTGTGGAACCAGCAGTCCATCCGCCAGCGGCTGTCGATGATGGACGCGAAGACGCGCGCCGCACGGCAGTTCATGTACCACTGCGCGTGGCGGGTCACGCAGGGCCACGATATCGTGCAGGATGTCTCCATGCTCAAGGCGCTGACTGGTGAGCTGGTCAACGAGGTGGTGCAGACCTGCCAGCAGTTCCACGGCGGCATGGGCTACATCCGCGAGACCGCCATCGAGCGCCTGTGGCGCGATGCACGGGTGCTGGCCATCGGTGGCGGTGCCACCGAGGTCATGCTGGAAGAAGTGGCCAAGCGCTATTGATGATCCATGGACAAGCCCAGATGACCCTCCCCCTCTTCACCCCCGGCTTCGCGCGCGCGCTGGCCACTGGCGCGTGGCTGGCACTGGCCGCGCTCGGTGCCCACGGGCAGCTGCAGCCGCCGGCGCCGGCCCCGGCGCAGTCCTCGGCCATCGGGGCCGCGACGGACCTGGACGCCGGCCTCAACGAATCGGTCATCACGCTATCGAAGAAGGTCGGCCCCTTCACCGTCGACCTGGAGACCACGGTCTACCGGCCCGATGGCGACGGCCCGTTCCCGGTGGCGATCATCAATCATGGCAAGGCGACGGGCGATGCCCGTTTCCAGGGGCGCTACCGGCCGGCCCAGGCCGCGCGCTACTTCCTGCAGCGGGGCTACGCGGTGGTGGTGCCGATGCGGCAGGGTTTCTCCAAGTCGTCCGGCAGCTACGTCACCGGCCAGTGCCATGTGGAGAGCAACGGTCGCCTGCAGGCCGAGGATGTGCAGGCCGTGCTGTCGCAACTGGCCACGCTGCGCTGGGCCGACCGCGAGCGGATCGTGGTGGTCGGTCAGTCCCACGGCGGATGGACCACGCTGGCGCTGGGGGCCACGCAGCCGGCCGGCGTGAAGGGGCTGGTCAATTTCGCCGGCGGCCTGCGCCAGGAGACCTGCCCTGGCTGGCGTGACAACCTGGTCGATGGCGCCGCGGCCTATGGCCGCACGACGCGGCTGCCCTCGCTCTGGTTCTACGGCGACAACGACAGCTTCTTCGACCGCGACACCTGGACCCGCATGCATGCCCGCTACACGGAGGCGGGTGCGCGCGCGCAGCTGGTGGCCTTCGGCAGCTTCGGCACCGATGCGCACAACCTGTTCGCCTCGCGCGAGGGCACCAGCATCTGGCAGCCCGAGCTGAGCCGCTTCCTCGCGGCCATCGGCCTGCCGCACGAGGTGCGCTCCGAGTACGCGCACTACGGCCAGCGGGGCGGCCTGCTGCCGCCGCCGCGCACCGACCACGCGCCGCTGGACGAGGTGATGCGCGTGCCGTACCTGCGCAACAACGGCCGCGGCGGCTACCAGGCTTTCCTGGCCAAGCCGACGCCGCGGGCCTTTGCCATC
This sequence comes from Ramlibacter sp., assembly GCF_041916345.1. Classification (GTDB taxonomy): domain Bacteria; phylum Pseudomonadota; class Gammaproteobacteria; order Burkholderiales; family Burkholderiaceae_C; genus Ramlibacter. Next base: position 13,501 of record NZ_JAYRZR010000017.1, on the reverse strand, counting down.
GCGCCCAACGGCGCCTGGGGCTGGGCCGAAGGCGGTGACGACCCGCTGCAGCGCGCCCTGGACAACTGCAACCGGCATGCGGCGGCAGGTGGTTGCCGCCTGTATGCCGTGGACGACTACGTGGTCTGGAAGGAAACCCCATGAAGAACCTGCTGCTGCACGTGCAAGGCGGTATCGCCACCGTCACCCTCGACCGCCCGGAGATGCGCAACGCCTTCAATGACGAGGTGATCGCCGAGCTGGCCGACACCTTCGCCAGCCTCGGCGCCCGCGACGATGTGCGCTGCATCGTGCTGGCGGCCAACGGCCCCGCCTTCTGCGCCGGCGCCGACCTGAACTGGATGAAGCGCATGGCCGACTACAGCCGCGAGGAGAACGTGGCGGACGCCACCGGCCTGGCCGCGATGCTGCGCACGATCTACCAGTGCCCCAAACCCACTATCGCCAAGGTGCAGGGCGACGTGTATGCCGGCGGCACCGGCCTGGTGGCCGCCTGCGACATCGCCGTCGCGGTGGAGACGGCGGGCTTCTGCCTGAGCGAGGTGAAGCTGGGCCTGATTCCGGCCACCATCAGCCCGTACGTGATCCGCGCCATGGGGGCGCGCGCGGCACACCGCTACTTCCTCACCGCCGAGCGCTTCAGCGCCGCGGAGGCGCACCGCATCGGCTTCATCCACGAGGTGGTGGCGTCCGAGGCGCTGGACGACCGCGTGGCCGAACTCGCGAAGCTGCTGGTCAACGCCGGCCCCGCCGCCATGAAGGCCTGCAAGCGCCTGGTGCAGCAGGTGGCCGGCGCCGAGATCGACGACGCGCTGATCGAGTCCACCGTCGAGCAGATCGCCGACATCCGTGCCAGTGCCGAAGGCCGCGAGGGCGTGCAGTCCTTCCTCGGCAAGCGCAAGCCCGCCTGGCTGCTGGCCAGCTGAGCGCACCCGTCGCCCGCCGTCATGGAAGCCTGGAAGGACCTGCTCGACGCACCGCAGCTGCTGGCGCTGGCGGCCGCGCTGGGCTGGCTGAGCGGCATCCGGCTGTACGCGGTGGTGTTCCTGGTCGGCGCGGCCGGCTACCTGGGCTGGTGGACGCTGCCGGCGGGCCTGCAGATCCTGCAGCACCCGGCGGTGCTCGCGGCGGCCGGCTTCATGTGCTTCATCGAGTTCTTCGCCGACAAGGTGCCGCTGGTCGATTCGGTGTGGGACGTGGTCCATACCGTGATCCGCATTCCCGCAGGTGCCGCACTGGCCGCCGCCGCGCTCGGCGCCGAAGGCCAGGCCGCGGCTTGGGTGGCCGCCATCCTGGGCGGCACGCTCGCGGCCACCGCGCACACCACCAAGATGACCACGCGTGCCGCGGTCAACACCTCGCCCGAGCCGTTCTCCAACATCGGCGTCTCGCTGCTGGAGGACGGTTTCACCGTGTTCCTGCTCTGGCTGGCCGCCACGCAACCGCTGGTGTTCGCGCTCGTGCTGCTGCTCACCGTCGCGGTGTCGGTGCTGCTGCTCGTCGTGCTGTTCCAGTTCCTGCGCGCGGTGCTCTCGCGCCTGCAGGCGTTCTTCGCGGGCACACGCTCGCCCCAAGGAAGCTGACCCATGTTCAAGAAGATCCTGATCGCCAACCGTGGTGAGATCGCCTGCCGCGTCGCGGCCACCGCGCGCCGCCTGGCCGTGCGCACCGTGGCCGTGTACTCCGACGCCGACTCGAACGCCAAGCATGTGGCCGCCTGCGATGAGGCCGTGCACATCGGCGGCAGCGCCCCGCGTGACAGCTACCTGCAGTGGGAACGCATCATCGCGGCGGCCAAGGCCACCGGCGCCGAGGCCATCCACCCGGGCTACGGCTTCCTGAGCGAGAACGAGGGCTTCGCGGCCGCCTGCCACGAGGCCGGCATCGTCTTCATCGGCCCGCCCGCCTCCGCGATCCAGGCCATGGGCCTGAAGGCGGAGTCCAAGCAACTGATGGAGAAGGCCGGCGTGCCGCTGGTGCCCGGCTACCACGGCGCTGACCAGGATCCCGAGCTGCTGCAGCGCGAGGCGGATCGCATCGGCTACCCGGTGCTCATCAAGGCCAGCGCGGGCGGTGGCGGCAAGGGCATGCGGGCGGTGGAGAAGGCTGGGGATTTCGCCGCGGCGCTCGCCTCCTGCCAGCGCGAGGCGCGCAACAGCTTCGGCGATGCCGCGGTGCTGATCGAGAAGTACGTCACCCGGCCCCGCCACGTGGAGATCCAGGTCTTCGGCGACACCTTCGGCAACTACGTCTGGCTGTTCGAGCGCGATTGCTCCGTGCAGCGCCGGCACCAGAAGGTGCTGGAGGAGGCACCCGCCCCCGGCATGACCGAGGCCCTGCGCCAGCGCATGGGAGAGGCGGCCGTGGCCGCCGCCCGCGCGGTGAAGTACGTGGGCGCGGGCACGGTGGAGTTCATCGTCGAGCAGCGCCACGGCGAGATGAACTTCTTCTTCATGGAGATGAACACGCGACTGCAGGTGGAGCACCCGGTCACCGAGGCCATCACCGGGCTGGACCTGGTCGAGTGGCAGCTGCGCGTGGCCTCGGGTGAGCCCCTGCCACTGCGCCAGGACGACCTGCGCATCCACGGTCACGCCATCGAGGCCCGCATCTGCGCCGAGAACCCCGAGAAGAACTTCCTGCCCGCTACCGGCACACTCGCCGTGTATCGCAAGCCGGCTGCCACCGCGTTCACCCATGGCGCCGTGCGCATCGACGACGGCGTGCGCGAGGGCGATGCGATCTCGCCGTTCTACGACTCGATGATCGCCAAGCTCATCGTGCACGGGGCGACGCGTGAGGAGGCACTGGCCCGCCTCGACGCCGCCCTGGCGCAGACGCGCATCGTGGGCCTGGCCACCAACGTGCAGTTCCTGCGCCACGTGGTGAAGTGCCGTTCGTTCGCCCAGGCGGATCTGGACACGGCGCTGATCCAGCGCGAGCAGGCGGCGCTGTTCGGCCAGCAGCCGGTGGGCCTGCCGGTGGCCGCCGCCGCCGCGGTGGCGCGCACGCTGCTCGATGAGCAGGCGCGCGCCGGCACCGACCCGTTCAGCCGGCGCGACGGCTGGCGCTCGCATGGCGTCGCCTCGCGCCGCTTCGCCTTCGAGTTCGGCGGCCAGCACACCGATGCCGTGCTGACCTACCTGCACGATGGCGCGCTGCGGCTGGCCGTGGGCGTGGACGCGCGGCCGCTGGCCTTCCAGGCCGCCGGGGATGCCATCGACCTGCACTTCGGCGCCGACCGCATCCGCGTGCATGTGCACGTGCAGGGCGAGACCGACCACGTGTTCACCACCGACGGCGCCGCGGCCATCCTCTCCATCGACACCCTGGCCCATGCCGGCGAGGGTGCGGTCGAGGGCGGCCGGCTCACCGCGCCCATGCCGGGCAAGGTGGTCTCGTTCGCGGTGAAGGCCGGCGACACGGTGACCAAGGGCCAGGCGCTGGCGGTGATGGAGGCGATGAAGATGGAGCACACCATCGCCGCGCCCGCCGATGGCACGGTAGCCGAACTGCTGTACGCGCCCGGTGACCAGGTGGCCGAGGGCGCGGAGCTGCTGAAGTTGAGCGTCTAGGCATCCGGCGGCCCCGGCGCATCTGGGTTAAGGTCACGCGCCATGCGCATCCTTTTCTGTGCCTCCCATACCAAGGCGGCCCCCTGGCTGGACGCCCTGCGCGCCGCCCTGCCCGGCGCCGACGTGCAGGAGTGGCAGCCCGGCGCGCCAGCGGCCGAGCACGCGGTGGTGTGGTCGCCGCCGCAGCAGTTCTTCGACGAGCAGCCGGGCCTGAAGGTGATCTTCAACATGGGCGCCGGCGTCGATGCCCTGCTGTCGCTGGAGCTCCCGCGTGACGCCCTGGTCGTGCGGCTCGACGATGCCGGCATGTCGGTGCAGATGGCCGAGTTCGTCTGCCATGCGGTGATCCGCCACTTCCGCGAGCTGGACCAGTACGCGCGCGATGTCGCCGTGGGCCGCTGGTCGTACCGCCGCCCTCGCGCGCGGGCAGACTACCCAGTGGGCATCATGGGCCTGGGGGTGCTGGGCGAGCGCGTGGCGCGCGCGGTGGCGCAGTTCGAGTTCCCGGTGCGTGGCTGGAGCCGCAGCCCCAAGGCGATCCCGGGCGTGCAGTGCTACGCGGGCGCCGAGGAGCTGGACGAGTTCCTGGCGGCCACGCGCATCCTGGTGTGCCTGCTGCCGCTCACGCCGGACACGGCCGACATCCTGAACCGCCGCACGCTCTCACAGCTCATCCCGGGTGCCTACGTCGTGAACGTGGCACGCGGCGGCCACCTGGTGGACGAGGACCTGCTGGCCCTGCTGGACGAAGGCCACATCGCCGGCGCCACGCTGGACGTGTTCCGTGAGGAACCGCTGCCGCGTGACCACGCCTTCTGGCGGCACGAGGCGATCACCGTCACGCCGCACACCTCCGCGCGGACCCTGCGCGAGGAGACGGTGGCGCAGATCGTCGACAAGATCCACGCCCTCGGCCGTGGCGAGGCCATCGCCGGCGTGGTGGATCGCCAGCGCGGCTACTGACCCCCGCATCGAATGGAGAGATGAACATGCAACTGCCAACCCGCGTGAAGCTGGTGGACGTGGGCCCGCGCGACGGCCTGCAGAACGAGAAGGGCACGGTGCCGGCCGCCGTCAAGATCGAGCTGGTGCACCGCCTGCAGGCGGCCGGCCTGAAGGAGATCGAGGTCACGAGTTTCGTGTCGCCCAAGTGGGTGCCGCAGATGGCCGACAACGCCGAGGTGATGGCCGGCGTGCAGCGCCAGCCCGACGTGCGCTACTCGGTGCTCACGCCCAACCTCAAGGGTTTCGAGGCCGCGGCCGCCTGCCGGCCTGACGAGGTGGTGGTGTTCGGCGCCGCGAGCGAAGCCTTCAGCCAGCGCAACATCAACTGCTCCATCGCCGAGAGCATCGAGCGCTTCGCGCCGGTGGTGGAGGCTGCGCGCGCCCAGGGCATCGCGGTGCGCGGCGCCATCTCCACCGCGGTCGGCTGCCCCTACGAGGGCGAGGTGTCGCCGGAGCGGGTGGGCTACGTCGCCCGCCTCATGAAGCAGATCGGCGTGCAGCACGTGGGCGTGTGCGACACCATCGGCGTGGGCACGCCGCGCAAGGTGCAGGCCGCGATGGAGGCGGCGCTGGCGCACTACGAGCTGGACGAGGTCTCGGGCCACTTCCACGACACCTACGGCCAGGCGCTCGCCAATACGCTGGCCAGCCTGGAAATGGGCGTGTGGCAGTACGACACCTCCGTCGCCGGCCTCGGCGGCTGCCCGTACGCCAAGGGCGCGACTGGCAACGTGGCGACCGAAGACGTGGTCTACCTGCTGCACGGCATGGGCATCGAGACCGGCGTCGACCTGGATCGCCTGATCGACGCCGGCCAGTACATCAGCGACTTCCTCGGCCGCAAGCCGAACTCGCGCGCGGCCACGGCCATCCTGAACAAGCGGGCGGGTTGAGGCGCCGGGGGCGGATCGCATGGCCGACATGCGCACGGCGCCCCTGTCTTCGACGCTGGCCTTCGTGCCGGCGCCGCCGGATCTCGCGCCGGCGATGCTGGGCGTGGTCGTGCAGCAGGCCGGGCCGGGGCACGCGGTGGCCGTCCCGGCGCATGCGCTGGCCCTCTGCACGGTGGTGCTGTCGACGGGCGCCGGGCCGGGCGGATCGGCCTTCGTCACGGGCAGCGCCACGCAGGGGCGCCGGGTGGAGGCGCCGGCGGGCCTCTCGCTCAGCGTGTTGTGGCGCGCCAGCGTGCTGCCGCGGCTGAGCGGCGAGCCGGCCAGCACCTTCACCGATCAGGTGTTCGACGCGCAGGATCTGTTCGAGCCCCTGCCGCTCGCGCAGTGGCAGGCCTGCGCCGCGGACGGCCCGGCTGGCCCCGGTGTGCTGGCGGGGCCTGTCTTCGACTGGGCGCGCCGGGTGCTCGCTTCGATGGCGGCGCCGCGTCCGGCCGCGGCACGCTTTGCGCAGGCACTCGCCGCGTGGCGCCCCCAGCTGGGTCAGGGCCTGCCCGACGGTTGGGGTGAGCGCCAGTGGCAGCGCGCCTGCCGTGATGAACTGGGTGTGCACCCGGGCCTGCTGCGGCGGCTGGCCCGGCTGCATGCCAGCGTGCGTGCGCAGGCGGACCACCCGGCCCGCTGGGCCGAGCATGCGGCGGATGCCGGGTTCAGCGACCAGGCGCATCTCGCGCGGGAGTATCGGGAGCTGGCGGGCCTGACGCCCTCCCGCGGGCAGGGCGTCGATGCGTTGCGGCTGAGTGCACAGGCCCTGGCCCCCCGCTTCTTCGGCGCCTGACGGATTTTTTCAAGACGGGCGCACGCAGGCCCGCTACGCTGGCCCCATGCCGATGCCGCACGAGATCCAGCACCAGATCGACATCCAGGTTCCGCCCTCCGTGGCCTACCAGGCCTATGCCGACGTGGCCCGATGGTCCGAGTGGGACCCCGACACGCGCGCCGCCGCGCTGGAAGGGCCGCCGGTGGCGGGCACGGACGGGTGGCTGCAGCCCCGCAAGGGCCTGCGGGTGCGCATGCGGGTCACCGAGGCGCGGCCGGGTGAGGTGTTCACCGTCGTCTGCCCGGTGCTGGGCAGCCGCATGCGCTTTGCGCATCGCATCGAGGCCCTGGCCGACCGCGTGCGCGTGACCCACCACGTGCGCTTTGAAGGCTGGCTGGCCCCTGTGCTGGCTGCGACCGTGGGCCGTGACGTGCAGAAGGGGCTGCCCGTGACGCTGCAGCGCTTGAAGCACCACCTGGAGCAAGGGTCAGGCGCGCCCGGCTAACATGCGCGCATGTGCGGATCCGAACTGAGCCAGCTGCCTGAAGGCGTGCAGCGCGTCGCGCGCGTGCTGCAGGAGAAGGGCCATCCCCATGCCCCCGTGATGCTGGACGACGCCGCGCGCACCGCGCAGCAGGCGGCCGATGCGCTGGGGATCCACGTGGGGCAGATCGCCAAGAGCATCATCTTCCGCCGCAAGTCGGACGACGCGGCGGTGCTGGTCATTGCCTCCGGTGACCGGCGGGTGGATGAGAAGAAGGTGGATGCCATCGTCGGCAAGACCGGCCGCGCGGATGCCGAGTTCGTGAAGGCGAAGACGGGGTTCACCATCGGGGGTGTCTCGCCCGTGGCGCATGCGCAATCGCCGGTGACGCTGATCGACCGCGAGCTGTTCCGGTTCGAGGAGATCTGGGCCGCGGCCGGCCATCCGCATGGCGTGTTCAAGCTGCGCCCGCACGACCTGGAGCGCCTCACGGGCGCGCCGGTGGCGGATGTGGTCACCGCCGTCGTCCCCGCGCAGGCGGGGACCCAAGAGGTGCCGGCGGGCAAAACCCTTCGGGATTCCCGCCTGCGCGGGAATGACGGGGAGTCATGACACCCTCTCAGCGCGATACGCTGGCCGCCCGCTGGCAAGCCGTGGTCCGCGGCGGAGAGCCGGTGTCCCCCTGCAATGGCGTGTGCCGCATCGATGCGGACACCGCGCTGTGCGCCGGCTGCCTGCGCACCATCGACGAGATCACGGCCTGGAGCACGCTGCCCCTGGCCGGTCGGCGCGCGGTGTGGCTCGCCATCGCGCAGCGCGGGGCCCTGGCGGGAGTGACGGCCGAATGAAGCCCATCACCTGCTGGCTCGACTTCATCTCGCCCTATGCCTACCTGGCGTTCGAGCACCTGCCCGTGGCCCTGCAGGGCCTGAGCTACCGCGTGGACTACCGGCCGGTCCTGTTCGCGGGCCTGCTCAAGCACCACGGCCAGCTCGGCCCGGCGGAGATCCCGGGCAAGCGCACGTGGACGTACCGCCAGGTGCAGTGGCTCGCGCGCACGCACGGCATCCCCCTCGATCTGCCGGCCGCGCACCCCTTCAACCCGCTCGGCCTGCTGCGTCTCGCGGTCGCCTGTGGCCGCGACGGGCTGGCCAACCGCTATGTGTGCGAGACCGTGTTCCGCCATGCGTGGCGCGGCGGTGCCGATGCGGCCGACGCCGCGCGGCTGCAGGCGCTCACCGCGCAGCTCGCCCCCGCGCGGGATCCGTCGGGTGACGAAGTGAAGGCCGAGCTGAAGTCCAACACCGATGCAGCCATCGCGGCGGGCCTGTTCGGTGTGCCCACGTTCACCGTGGACGATCAGGTGTTCTGGGGCTTCGATGCACTGCCGCTCCTGCGCGCGTGGATCGAGGGTGACGCCTGGTTCGCCGATCCGCGCTGGATGCACGCCGGGGATCGGCCGGGCGCGCAGCGGCCCCGCTGAGCAGGCCTCGCATATCCGGACGCCCGTCCGGTTCGGGGGCCTGAGGCCTTCCTTCATCGCATCATGAAACGCGCCCTCAGGGTTTACCCCTGACTGGTAAGTGCGTGTTCAGATTCACGCAAGCCATCGTTGGTTTGGGGTCAGGGCTGGGTCAGAGCGGACGCGAAGAATCCGCATCCACGCATCCGCCGGATGCACCCCCCTTTTGAGGAGACAAACCATGGCAAGCGCAGTGGCCGAGAACCGGCCCATGACCCCGGAGGAGAAGAAGGTCATCTTCGCCTCGTCGCTCGGCACCGTGTTCGAGTGGTACGACTTCTACCTGTACGGCTCGCTGGCGGCCATCATCGCCAAGCAGTTCTTCAGCGGCCTCGACGCGGGCTCGGCGTTCATCTTCGCGCTGCTGGCCTTCGCCGCCGGCTTCATCGTGCGTCCGTTCGGCGCCATCGTGTTCGGCCGCCTGGGCGACATGATCGGCCGCAAGTACACCTTCCTGGTCACCATCCTGATCATGGGCCTGTCGACCTTCATCGTCGGCATCCTGCCCACGTACGCCAGCATCGGCGTGGCCGCCCCGGTCATCCTGATCGGCCTGCGTCTGCTCCAAGGCCTGGCGCTGGGCGGTGAGTACGGCGGCGCGGCCACCTACGTGGCCGAGCATGCCCCGCACGGCAAGCGCGGCGCCTACACGGCGTGGATCCAGACCACCGCCACGCTGGGCCTGTTCCTGTCGCTGATGGTCATCCTGGGCACCCGCACCGCCATCGGCGAAGCGGCCTTCGCCGACTGGGGCTGGCGTGTTCCGTTCATCGTCTCCATCGCGCTGCTGGCCATCTCGGTGTGGATCCGCCTGAGCATGAACGAGTCGCCCGCCTTCCAGAAGATGAAGGCAGAGGGCAAGACCTCCAAGGCGCCGCTGACCGAGTCCTTCGGCCAGTGGAAGAACCTGAAGATCGTGATCCTGGCGCTGATCGGCCTGACCGCCGGCCAGGCCGTGGTGTGGTACTCGGGCCAGTTCTACGCGCTGTTCTTCCTGACGCAAGCCCTCAAGGTCGATGGCGCCACCGCCAACATCCTGGTGGCCGCCTCGCTGCTGATCGGCACGCCGTTCTTCATCGTCTTCGGCGCGCTGTCCGACAAGATCGGCCGCAAGCCCATCATCATGGCCGGCTGCCTGCTGGCCGCGCTGACCTACTTCCCGGTGTTCGAGGCGCTGACCAAGGCCGCCAACCCCGACCTGCACGCTGCCCAGCAGAAGAACAAGGTGGTCGTGACCGCCGATCCGGCCGAGTGCTCGTTCCAGTTCAACCCGACCGGCACCGTCAAGTTCACCAGCTCGTGCGACATCGCCAAGCAGGTGCTGGCCGGCGCTTCGGTGAGCTATGAGAACGCCGTGGCCGCCGCCGGCACGCCCGCCACCATCAAGGTGGGCGAGACGGTGATCCCGGGCTACAGCAGCAAGGGTCTCTCCGCCGATGAAGCGAAGAAGAAGGACGCCGAGTTCAAGAAGGGCGTGGCCGACGCGCTGAAGGCGGCGGGCTACCCGACCAAGGCCGATCCGGCCAAGGTGGACAAGGTCATGATCGTCGTCATCCTCACCTACCTGGTGCTGCTGGTGACCATGGTCTACGGCCCGATCGCCGCCATGCTGGTGGAACTGTTCCCGACCCGCATCCGCTACACCTCGATGAGCCTGCCGTACCACATCGGCAACGGCTGGTTCGGCGGCCTGCTGCCCACCACCGCCTTCGCCATCGTGGCGCAGACCGGCAACATGTACAACGGCCTGTGGTACCCGATCATCATCGCCGCCGCGACCTTCGTCATCGGCACGCTGTTCGTGAAGGAAACCAAGGACGTGGACATCTACGCGCAGGATTGATCGCGCAAGCGAGGACTCTCGCTGAAGGGCCCTGCGAAGGGCCCTTTGTCGACAGACTCAAAGGAACATCACCATGTGGAAGATCGCAGTCGGATTCGTCGCCTTCGCGGCGCTCGCCATGTTCGTCATCATGAAGGGCGGGGACAACCTCGACATGGGCGGCGAGAAGCACGGCGCCGATGCGGTGCACGCGCCGGCGGCCCCGGCCTCAGCGGCGGCGCCTGCTGCGGCCGCTGCGCCCGCAGCGTCGACGCCCGCGCCTGCCGCGGCGCCCGCCTCCGCGGCCAAGTAAGCCCGTTCGCGGCGCGCGTTCAACGCAGGCGAACGAAGGCCGGCTCCAGCGCGCGGATCCGCTCGGCCGCCTGCGACTGGCAGTGCTGGCAGGCCACCTGCTGGAAGATCGCCGCGCGGAGCAGCCACAGCTCCTGCGCGCTGGCCGCCTGGCGCAGCCGCCAGCGCAGGCGTTCGCTTTCGCTGCCCCTGCAATCCGCCAGGCTGGCAATGGCCTGTTGCCGGGCCTCCTCGAGCTCGATGGCCGGCGGGGACGGCAGTGCCGGCGTGTCGTGGCTGCCCAGGCTGGAGAGCCAGCGGGTCCAGGTCGACATGATCGCTTCCATGGCGCGCGCTCAGCGGCGGAAGCGCCCTTCGGCGGTGACGATGGAGAGGTCCGCGAAGTCCAGGCCGGTGTGGTCCTCGGGCGAGAAGTTCAGCTCCAGCCCGCCCAGGTCGAAGCGGCGCATCGATTCCAGCGCGGCCTGCACCTTCTCGCGCGTGGGCTTGGGGCCGGCGCGGCGCAGCGCCTCCATCAGCACCTTGCCGGCCGCGAAGCCTTCCAGCATCGCCGGGCTCACTTCGGCCAGGCCCTGCTCGCGCGCCAGTTCCATCGCCTCCTTCACGAACGGGTAGGCATACGAGCGCTCGTAGGGAAACACCTGCGTGACGATGACGCCGCGGCCCTGGTCGCCCAGGCTCTTCACGAAGCCGGAGGAGGCGTTGTTGGACAGCGTGACCACCTGCGCCGCCGAGCCCGCGGTGCGCAGGGCCTTCACGCCGTCGGCGACGGCGGAGCCGCTGCCGATCCACACCACGGCCTGGCTGCGCGCCTGCACCAGCGGCGGCACGAGCTGCGCGTAGTCGGGCTTGGCGCGGTCGGCCTTGAGCACGGCCACCGCCTTCAGGCCCGACTTGGCAAAGCCCTTGTTCGCGCCTTCCAGGCCGTCGCGGCCGAACGAGTCGTCGGCATGCACGACCGCGATGCGCTCGATGCCCAGGGTGTGCAGATGCACGATGGCTTTCTCGGCCTCGCGCTGGTAGGTGGCGCGCACGTTGAAGACATGCCGGCGCACCGGCTGGTGCAGCACCATCGCCCCGGTGGAAGGCGCCACCAGCGGCACGCCATGCTGGTCCAGCAGCGGCAGGATGGCCTCGGTGTGCGGCGTGCCGCGCGTGAGGAAGAGGGCGACCACGCCTTTGCCCTCGATCAGCTCGCGCGCGTTCTCGGCGGCCTGCTTCGGCTCGAAGCGGTCGTCCAGCGACACCAGCTCCACCTTCTGGCCGTTCACGCCGCCGCGCGCGTTGACGTGCTGGATCCACAGCCGCGCGCCGTCGGTCGTCTCCTTCACGCCCGCGGCCACCGGCCCGCTGAAGCCCGCCGTCTGGCCCACCACGATCTGGCCCCAGGCCGCGCCCGCCAGCAGCACCGCGGCGCCCGCAGCCCACCAGCGCATCCACTTGCATCCGTTCATGGCTTGTCTCCTGTCGTTCAGCCTGTTGTCAGGAAAGTCTAGGCAGTGAACAAGGCCCGGCCACTGTGGAAACTGCGTTGTGGGAACTACGTGGTGGAAACCCACATGACAGATCCAGGCGGAGCGCCCTCCCTAGAATGTTTGGCCTTGTCTTGAAGGACCCTCTGCATGACCCAGGGAAGCATCCGCATCCGCGGCGCCCGCCAGCACAACCTGAAGAACCTGGACGTCGATCTGCGCACGGGGGAGCTGACCGTCGTCACCGGCCCCAGCGGATCCGGCAAGTCCAGCCTGGTCTTCGACACGCTCTACGCCGAGGGCCAGCGCCGCTACGTGGAGACCTTCTCCGCCTACGCGCGCCAGTTCCTGGACCGCATGGACAAGCCCGCGGTGGACCGCATCGAGGGCGTGCCGCCCGCCATCGCCATCGACCAGACGAATCCGGTGCGCTCCTCGCGCTCCACCGTCGGCACGATGACGGAGCTGAACGATCACCTGAAGCTGCTGTTCGCGCGCGCGGCCGACCTGTTCGACCGCCAGACGGCGCGGCCCGTGCGGCATGACAGCCCCGAGACGATCTATGCCGAGCTGATGGCGCGCACGAAGGCCGTGCCCGATGGCGCCGAAGAGCCGCGCCTGGTGCTCACCTTCCCGGTGGAGCTGCCGGCGGGTACGAGCGACGCGGAGATCGAGCAGTGGCTCGCCGCCAGCGGCTTCACCCGCGTGCACGCCCGGCGCGAGGTGGCCACGCCCACCGGCCCGCGCCAGATGCTGGACGTGGTGGCGGACCGCTTCCGCATCCACAGCGTGGAGAAGGCGCGCGCCGTCGAGGCGATCGAGGTCGCGTTGCGGCGCGGGGCGGGGCGGCTGACGGTGTATGCCGCCGACGACGTGTGGAAGTTCTCCACCGGCCTGCACTGCCCCGAGAGCGACATCCGCTACGCGGACCCCGTGCCCTCGATGTTCTCGTTCAACTCGCCGGTGGGCGCGTGCGAGGCCTGCCGCGGCTTCGGCCGGGTGATCGGGGTCGACTACAACCTGGTCATCCCGAACGACAAGCTCACGCTGCGCGCGGGTGCGATCAAGGTGTTCCAGACGCCCGCCTGGGCCGAGCAGCAGGACGACCTGATGCGCCACGCCGAATCCGCCGGCATCCCGCGCGACACGCCCTGGTACAAGCTCACGCCCGAGCAGAAACACTGGGTCATCCACGGCACGCCGGGCTACAAGAACGGCAACTGGAACAAGCAGTGGTACGGCGTGAAGCGGTTCTTCGAGTACCTGGAGACCAAGGCCTACAAGATGCACATCCGCGTGCTCTTGTCCAAGTACCGCAGCTACACCCCTTGCGAGACCTGCGGCGGCGCACGCCTGAAGACCGACAGCCTGCTGTGGCGCCTGGGCAGCCGCGCCGATGCCGATGCGGTGCTGCCGGCCGCGCGGCGATTCCTGCCCGCGGGCACCGGCTGGTCGCGCGAGCAGCTGGAGGCGCTGCCGGGCCTGTGCCTGCATGACCTGATGCTGCTGCCCATTGACCGGCTGCGGCAGTTCTTCGAGCGCATCGCGCCGGCCTCGCGCCCCGCGGACGCCGGCGCTGGCGACGCGCAGGCGCTGAAG
>NZ_JAYRZR010000016.1:0-57757 GCF_041916345.1 Ramlibacter sp. | reverse complement strand
CCTGCTACCCGGCGCTCCGACGCCTACCGGGACGGGACTCTCACCCGCTGGACATGCGCAGCATGCAGCAGCACCACCTCGCCCCTGCGGGTTCAGTCGCGCTTTTGCTTCGTGACGCACCATGAACGGGCCTGCTTATTGGTAGCGCTTGCGGACTTCCTTGATCATCTTCACCAGTTCCGAGGGCACGTCCTTGCCCTCGGCCTGCGCCTTGGCCTTGCAATCCAGCCAGAGCTTGAGATCGGCGTAGCCCTTGTCGGTGTGGCGGTTCCACGACTTGTCCAGCGGCGTGGTGATCTCCAGGCGGATGCCGGCCGGATCATGGAAGTAGATGGAGAGGATCAGGCCCTTGTGGTCGGTGGGGCCGATCACTTCGATGCCATTGGACTTCAGCCACTCGTACCAGCGCATCACCTCCTCGCGGTCCTTCACCTGCAACGCGATATGGTTGAAGATGTCGTAGGCGGGGTGCGTGCTCTTGGCCGGCTCGGGCACGCCCGGCGCCTCGAAGAAAGCCAGCGTGGAGCCATCGCCCATGCGGAAGAAGATGTGGAAGTACGGGATCTGGTCGCCGGTGGAAGGCACGTGGTCGTCGAACACCGTGCTGGCGAGTTCCATGCCCATGATGCGGGTGTAGAAGTCGGTCGTGGCCGCCACGTCACGCGTCACCCACGCGGCGTGGTTGAGCATGTGGGGCGTGAGGCCGGGGTTGGCGGGGGCGCCGGCCGGGGCCAGGGGGCCGGGGGCAATGGCTTGCATGCTTGGTTCTCCAGGTAAAAAAGGGGGCCGCGGCTCGCTTCAGAGCTGCGGATCGGCAATGCGCACGCGCAGGCCGGCCAGGTCATCGCTCATCACGATCTGGCAGGCCAGGCGGCTGGTGGGCTGGCGCGGCATGGCGGTGTAGTCGAGCATCTGGCGCTCGGTGTCACCGGCAGGGGGCAGGCGGTCGGCAAAGGCCTCGTCCACCACCACGTGGCAGGTGGCGCAGCTCATCACGCCGCCGCAATCGCCCACGATGCCCTCCACCCCGCTGCCGGTGGCGGCGATCATCAGGTTGGTGCCGGCGGGCACCTCGCGCTCGGTCTGGCGGCCGTCGGCGTGGACGAAGATGACGGTGGGCATGATGGAACGGAGGAATCGGTCAGTTGCGGGGATGAGGCACTGTCGCCGCTGGCGCGCCGCGTGTCAGTCCCCGCGCGGGGGACGCCGCACGGTCGCCCGCAGGCGCTGCCAGGCCGAGCGGCCGAGGCCGACGAAGCCTTGCGGCATGAGGAACATGCTGGCAATCAGGAAGGCGGCGAAGATGGCCGAGGGCGCGGACTTCGAGATCTGGTCTGCGAAGTTGGGCACGAACTGGATGAAGGCCGCGCCGAGGACTGCGCCCGAGATGGTGCCCAGGCCGCCCACCACCACGCCCACCAGCAGGAACACCGAGACGAACATGCCGAAGCTGTCGGGCGCCACGAAGGCGGTGGCCACCGCGCCCAGCGAGCCGGCCACGCCGGTGTAGAGCGAGCTGATGCCGAAGGTGGTGGCCTTGACCATCGCCACGTTCACGCCCATGGCCGAGGCCGCGATGGGCTGCTCGCGGATGGCCACGGTGGCGCGGCCCAGCCGGCCGCGCAGCAGGTTCCAGGCGATCACGAACAGCGTCACCATGACCGCCAGCACGCACAGGTACAGCCATTGATCCTGCGACAGCTTCCAGCCGAAGGGTGCGTCTGGCTTGGAGAGCACAATGCCCTGCACGCCGCCCGTCCACGCCTCCAGCGCCTTGTGCTTCAGCAGCTGCGGCGTGGCCAGGGCCAGCGCAAAGGTGGCGAGTGCCAGGTAGTGGCCCTTCAGTCGCAGCGCCGGCCAGCCGAAAGCGAAGCCGAACACGAAGCAGACCGCGGCCGAGACCGGCAGCGTGGCCCACCAGGCGAAGCCGGCCTTGTCGATCAGGATGGCGGTGGTGTAGGCCCCCAGCGCGTAGATGGCCCCATGGCCCAGCGAGAGCTGGCCGTTGTAGCCGACCAGCATGTTCAGGCCCAGCACCGCGATGGCGGTGATCAGCGTCATCGTGACCAGGAACAGGCGGTAGTCGGACAGCACCACCGGCAGCAGCAGCAGGCCGGCCATCAGCGCGGCCAGGCCGGCGCGCGCCAAGGGGCTCAGGCCGGGTTGCGCAGCCGGGTCGGGATGGGCCGGTGCCATGTCGACCCCCGCGGAAGTGAGTGTGACTGCCATGCCTAGACCCTCGCCACCAGCTTGCGGCCGAACAGGCCGGAGGGGCGCACCAGCAGCACACCCACGATCACCACCAGGGCCACCGACAGCTTCAGCTCGGTGCCCACCACATAGGTGCCGGCGAGGTTCTCCACCACGCCGACGATCAGGCCACCCGCCACCGCGCCCCAGGGGTTGTCGATGCCACCCAGCAGCGCCGCGGCGAAGGCGTAGATCAGCACGCCACCCATCATGTGCGGGTCCAGGAACACCACCGGCGCCACCAGCACACCGCCGATGGCGCCGATCAGGGCCGACAGGCCCCAGCCCAGCGAGAGCATCAGTGACACCGGGATGCCGGCCAGCCGCGCCGACACCGGGTTCTCGGCCGAGGCGCGCATCGCCAGCCCCAGCTTGGTGAAACGCAGGAAGGCGTACAGCACCCCCATCACCGAGAGCGTGACGGCGATGGTGCCCAGCTCGTGGCCCGAGATCATGGCGGTGCCCGGCACCTTCTGCGGGAACGGGCTGGGGAAGGTCTCCAGCTGATGGCCGAAGATCCAGCCCGCCAGCGAGTTGATGCCGACGAACAGGCCGATGAAGACCACGATCACCGACAGCTCGGGGGCATCCTTCAGCGGCCGCATCACGGCACGCTCGATCACGAAACCCATGACGAAGCCGAAGGCCAGCGTGAGCGCGATGGCGGCCCAGTAGGGCAGGCCCGCCTTCAGCAGCGCGAAGGCCACGAAGGTGGAGAACATCGCCATCTCGCCCTGGGCGAAGTTGATGTGGTGGGTGGACTGGTAGATCATCACCAGCGCCAGCGCAATGCAGGCGTAGATGCCGCCCATGGCGACACCGGAGACGATCTGGTGCAACAGGTTTTCCATGGCGTTCGCCTTCTCAGAAACCCAGGTAGGAGCGACGGATCTGCTCGTCGTCGCGCAGCTGGCGGGCCGTGCCGCTCATCACCGTCTGGCCGGTCTCCAGCAGCCAGGCGTGGTCCGCCAGGTCGAGCGCGCGCGCCACGTTCTGCTCCACCAGCAGGATGCTCACGCCCTCCTGCTCGTTGATGACGCGCATGATCTGGAAGATCTCGCGGATGATCAGCGGCGCCAGGCCGAACGAGGGCTCGTCCATCAGCAGCAGGCGCGGCCCCTGCATCAGCGCGCGGCTGATCGCCAGCATCTGCTGCTCCCCGCCCGAGAGCGTGCCGGCCTGCTGCTGCCGGCGCTCGCGCAGCCGCGGGAAGTAGCCGAACATGCGCTCCATGGCGGCGGCCGCCTTGGCCTTGTCGCGCTGCAGGTAGGCGCCCACCAGCAGGTTCTCTTCCACCGTCAGGTTCACCAGCGTGCCGCGGCCATCGGGCACGTGGGCCACGCCCAGCGCCGCGATCTTCTCGGTGGACAGGCCGTCGATGCGCTGCCCCGCGAAGCGGATCTCGCCCGCGGTGCGCACCAGGCCGCTCAAGGCGCGCAGCGTGGTCGTCTTGCCGGCGCCGTTGGCGCCCAGGATGGTGGTGATGCCGCCCTCGGCCACCTCGAACGAGATGCCCTTGAGCACGCGGGTGGGGCCGTAGAAGGCCTCGACGTTCTTCGCTTCCAGCAGCGGTGCGGCCATCACGCGGTCTCCGTTCCGAGATAGGCGCGCACCACCTCCGCGTCGGCCTGCACCTGCGCGGGCGGGCCGTCGGCGATCTTGCGGCCGAAGTTCATGGCCACCACCTGGTCGGACACGCGCATGACCAGGTTCAGGTGGTGCTCCACCAGCAGCACCGTCACGCGGAAGCGGTCCCGTACGTCGGCGATGAGCTGCCGCAGGCCATCCACCTCCTCGTGGTTCAGGCCGGCGGCGGGTTCGTCCAGCAGCAGCAGCTGCGGCTCCGCGATCAGCGCGCGGGCCATCTCCACGCGCTTGCGCGTGCCGAACGAGAGATTCTTCACCGGCGTGTCGGCCACGTCCTGCAGCGCCAGCAGGTCGAGCATGCGCTCGGTGTGCGCGCGCACCTCCGCCTCCTCGCGCTGCACCGACCGCAGGCGCAGCGCGTTGGCCCAGTAGCCGGTACGCGTGCGGCAGTGGCGGCCCACCTGCACGTTCTCGCGCACGGTCATGGCAGGGAACAGCGCCACGTTCTGGAAGGTGCGGCCGATGCCGGCGGCGGCGATGCCGTGCTGCGGCTTGGCCAGCAGGTCCTCGCCGTTGAAAGTGATGCGGCCAGCGTGCGGCTGGTACAGCCGGCTCAGGCAATTGAACAGCGTGGTCTTGCCCGCGCCGTTGGGCCCGATCACGCCGCAGATCTGCCCGCGCTGCACGTCGAAGCTGATGCCGTCGAGGGCCACGATGCCGCCGAACCGCACCGAGACATCGCGCACGCTCAGCAGGGGATGGGAGGAGTCGGTGACGGTGGTCATGGCGAGCAGGAGTGGAAGGCCAGTGTCGGCGGCGCGTGCGGGCGCGTCAGTCCCCTGGCGGTGGTACAGAGAGGGGGGGGCGGGCGCGAGCGGAAACGCCGGGGTTGCACCCCAGCCTACGCAAACCCGCCATCGAACCCCGCCCCGTAGGCTGGCGGTGGAGCGACAGCGAAACCCCAGCGCTCCGCCCTACTTGAACAACAGGTTCGGCAGCACCAGCGTCACCACCGGGAACACTGCCAGCAACGCCACCCGCAGCACATCCGCCACGATGAAGGGCGAGATGCCCTGGATGGTGGTGGCCAGCGACACATCCGGCGCGACCGCCTTGATCACGAACAGGTTCATGCCGATGGGCGGCGCGATCAGGCCCACCTGGCACAGCACCACCACCAGGATGCCGAACCACACCGGGTCGTAGCCCAGCCCCACCACCAGCGGAAAGAACACCGGCAGCGTGAGCAGGATCATCGACAGCTCCTCCATCAGCGCGCCCAGCACCACGTAGATGGCGATGATGATGAAGATCACCGTGATGGGCTGCAGGTCGTGCCCCTTCACCAGCTTGAGCACGGCCGTGTCGAGGCCGGTCATGTTCATGAACTCGCCGAAGATGTTGGCGCCCAGCACGATGGCGAACATCACGGCCGAGGTCTCCAGCGTCGAGAGGAAGACGTTGTAGAACTGCGCGAAGCCCAGCCGGCCGCGCACCAGCGCGAACAGGAAGCCGCCCGTGGCCCCCACGCCCGCCGCCTCGGTCGCGGTGAACAGGCCGCCATAGATGCCGCCCAGCACCACGCCGAACAGCAGGATCACCGGCCAGACGCGCCGGTACGCATCCATGCGCTCGTCGCGCGAGACGGGGTCGGCCAGCGGCGCCGAGGCCGGGTTGCGCCACACCGTCCAGCGGATAGCCGCGAAGTAGCCGAGGATGCCCAGCAGCCCGGGGATCAGCCCGGCGGCGAAGAGCTTGCCGATGTGCGTCTCGGTGGCGATGCCGTAGATCACCATGATCACGCTCGGCGGGATGATGATGCCCAGGGTGCCGCCCGCGGCCACCGAGGCCGTGGCCAGGCTGTCCGAGTAGCCGTAGCGCTTCATCGAGGGCAGCGACACCTTGCCCATGGTGTAGGCCGTCGCCACGCTGGAGCCGCAGACCGCCGCGAAGCCGCCGCAGGAGAGCACGGTGGCCAGCGCCAGGCCGCCGCGCATGCGCCCCATCAGCATCTGGGCGGCGCGGAACAGGTCCGCCGAGATGCCGGCCGCGGCGATGAGGTTGCCCATCAGCACGAACAGCGGGATCACCGACAGCGCATAGGACATGCTGCTGTCCTTGGCCGCGATCGCGATCATGCTCAGCGCCGGGGTCAGCCCCTTGAGCAGGTAGAAGCCGCCGAAGCCGACCACCGCCAGCGCGATGCCGATGGGCACGCGCACGAAGATCAGCGCCAGCGCGGCGACGAAGCCGAGGAGTCCGGGCAGGATCATTCCGGCACCTCGTCGATGGCCAGCGTGGCATGCCGGAACGGCCCGCGCGCGAAGGCCCGTGGCACCAGCGCCAGGAAGGTGAGGCTGGTCACCCCGGAGAAGCCGCAGATGAAGGCATACACGTGGCCCAAGGGAACGCCCAGCACGCCCGTGACCTCGTTGCTGGCCCAGGCCTCGCGCGCGAGGAAGCCCACGCGCCACGCCACCGCGGTGAAGACAGCGGCGCCGAGCAAGGCCGCCAGCACATGCTGGATGCGACGGGCGACGTCGGGCATCCACGAGTCGAGCAGGTCGATGCTGATGTGCAGGCCCTTCCACGACACCAGCGGATAGACCAGGAAGATCGTCGCCACCATGGCGAGTTCGATCAGTTCCGACGCGGCCGCGAGCGGCTTGTTGAAGACGGTGCGCAGGACGACGTCAACCACCGCCACCACCATCATCACGAACAGGGCGGCGCAGGCGGTGCCGCCCGCGGCGGCGGCGAGCCCGCCGCGAAGCTTGTCGATCAGGCGCACGCTGCCTTCTTACTTGCGGCCTTCGCTCTTGGCGATCTCGGCCTTCAGTTCCGTCAGCGCGGCCTCGGGGTTGGCCAGGCCGGCCTTGCGCGCCTTCTCGAACATCGCCTTCTCCATCGGCTCGAAGGCTTTCTTCATCTCGGCCACCATGGCGGGCGACGCCTCGGTGACCGTGCCGCCCTTGGCCTTGAAGGCCGCGGTGCCGTCGGCCACGCTCTTGGAGAACACGACGCCGATGCGCTCGGCGAACGGCCGCCCCGAGATCGCCTGGATGGCCTTGCGGTCGGCCTCGCTGATCTTCTTCCACGCGTCCTCGTTGATCATCACCGCCATGACGGAGCTGTAGAAGCCGCCCGGCACCACGGTGAGGTGCTTGGTGACATCCCCCAGCCGCATGCCGTTCACCTGGTCCGGCCCGGCCAGCGTGCCGTCGAGCACGCCGCCCGAGAGCAGCTCGTACAGCTCGGTGGAGGGCTTCTGCATCGGCACGGCGCCCACGGCCTTCAGGCTGTCGGCGGTGGTGGTCACCGGGCTGCGCAGCTTCATGCCGGCCAGGTCCGCCATCCTGGTCACCGGCTTCTTCGTCGTGAAGATCTGGCCGGGCGAGGTGGTGAAGACGCTCAGCACATGGGTGCCCTTGAACAGGTTCAGCGGCGCCAGGTGTTTCTCGTAGAAGTTGTAGTAGGCGGGCGCGCCCACGGTGGGGTCGGCGCTCGCCATCGGCAGCTCGCCCAGGCCGAAGACGTCGAAGCGGCCGGGGCTGTAGCCGGGCACGACGGTCACGATGTCGGCCAGGCCGTCGCGCGCCACCTCGTACTGCGTGCCGGGCGTGCCCACCACCTTGGGAAGAATCTCCAGCTTCACGCGACCGGCGGTCACCTTCTCGATCTGGTTCGCCCAGGGGATCACCACCTCGGTGTTGTAGGCGTGTTGCAGCGGCACCCAGTTGGACACCTTCAGCACGGTCTGTGCGTGGGCCGCGCCCACCAGGGCGGAGAGGCTGGCACCCAGCAGGGCGCCGCGGACGATCAGGCTCAGCTTCTTCAAGGCAGGTCTCCAGTTCACGTGAGGTGACGGATTCTCACGAGCCGCGCGCGGCTTGGGAGTCCCCCTCGACGGGGACGCAGCCAGCGTGGCACCCCATGTCCCCCGGGACGGGACAGACACCGCGCACGGTGCTGCCTACAGTGCCCCTCATCCCAATCACCGAGGTGCGCATGACCGTGCTCACGTCGCCCGCGCCGCTGGCGATCGACCCGTATGCGATGGACGTGCTGCGCCATCCGTACGACTTTCATGAGGCCCTGCGGGCCGCCGGGCCCGTGGCCGAGCTCACCGCGCACGGCGTCTATGGCGTGGGCGGCCACGCCGAGGCGCAGGAGGTGCTGAAGGACCACCGCCGCTTCAGCACCACCGGCGGCATCGGCCTGGCCGACGCGCGCAAGCCGGGTGCCCACTTCCGCCCGCTGAACCAGCTGCTGGAGGTGGACCCGCCGGATCACACGAAGCTGCGCGCAGTGGTGAACCGTCACCTCTCACCGGCCAAGGTGCGCGGCTGGCGCGCCGACATGGAACGCGACGCCGCCGCATTGGTGGAGCGCCTGCTCGACGGCCCGCGCGAGGTGGAGGCGGTGGAGCACCTGGTGGAGTCGTACATCTTCAAGGTCTTCGTCGATGCCGTGGGCGTGCGCTTCGACCGCGACGCCATCCTCGCCATCGGCGCCATGAGCTTCAACCAGAGCGGGCCGCCGAACGACCTGTATCACGAGGCCATGCGCCGCGTGCAGCCCTACCTGCAGTGGTTCGAGGACAGCCAGCAGCGCCAGCACGTGCGCGAGGGCGGCCTGGCCTGGCAGTTCTTCCTGGAGGAGGACGCCGGCACCATCGCGCCGGGCACGGCCTCGAACCTCACCCGCACGTTCGTGCGCGGCGGCATGGACTCCACCATCGCGGGCATCGGCTCCACCCTCCTGCACCTGTCGAGGCAGCCGGCGCAATGGCAATGGCTGCGCGAGGACCCTTCCCGCGCCCGGGGCGCCTTCGAGGAGGGCACGCGGATGGAGACGCCGTTCCAGGTGACGTACCGCGTCACGCTCGCCGACTGCGAGCTGGCTGGCGTGCAGTTGCAGGCCGACCGCAAGGTGGGCGTGTTCCTGGGCGCGGCCAACCGCGACCCGCGCCGCTGGGAGCGGCCGGACGACTACGACGCGCGCCGCAACACCGTGGGCCACCTGGCCTTCGGTGCCGGCGACCACAACTGCATCGGCCAGATGATGGCCCGGCTGGAGGCCGAGTGCCTGCTGGCCGCCCTGCTCGCGCGAGTCAAGGCCATCGAACCCGCGGGGGCGCCCGAGTGGCGCCCCGTCAACCAGATGCGCACGCTGGACCGCCTGCCGCTGCGGCTGGTGCCGCAATGAACCAAGGAAAGAGGACCTGATGGAAACCGACGTCATCGTCATCGGCAGCGGCGCGGCCGGCCTCACCGCCGCCATCACCGCGCGCCAGCTGGGCCTGGAGGTGCTGGTGCTGGAGAAGACCGGCCACTTCGGCGGCACCACCGCCTACTCGGGCGGCGCGCCCTGGATCCCGTGCAACCACGTGATGCAGCAGATCGGCCTGACCGACACGCGCGAGGCGGCCCAGACCTACCTGAAGGCGGTGCTGGGCGAGGCCTATGTGCCCGACCTGGTGGAGACCTACCTCGACGAGGCGCCGCGCATGCTGAAGTTCCTGGAGGATCACTCCGCGGTGCGCTTCAAGCCCTTCCCGCTGCCCGACTACGAATCGGGCCTGCCCGGCGCGGCGAAGTGCCGCTCGCTGCTGACGGTGGAGTTCGACGGCCGCCAGCTGGGCGCGCGCCTGAACGAGCTGCGCATGCCGCTGCCGCAGCTCATGCTGTTCGGCAGCATGCAGATCGAGGGCGCGGACATCCATCCGATGCGCCACGCGCTGAAGACCTGGGCCGGCTTCCGCCACACCGCGCGCGTGATGCGCCGCTTCGTGATGGACCGCCTCGTGCACGGCCGCGGCACCCGCATCGTGAACGGCAATGCGCTGGCGGCGCGCCTGTTCCATTCCGCCATCCAGTCGGGTGCGACGTTGTGGAACCACGCGCCGGCGGTGGAACTGTTGCAGAGCAATGGCGCGGTCACCGGCGTGGTGGTGCAGCGCCAGGGCCAGCGGATCAACGTGAGCGCCCGCCGCGGCGTGCTGCTGGCTTCCGGCGGCTACGGTGCCAACGAGCAGCTGCGCGCCCGCTACATCCCGATGGCGCAGCACCACCACTCGCTGCAGCCCGAGGGCAACGTGGGCGACGGCGTGCGCCTGGGCGCGGCGGTAGGCGGCTTCCATGATCCGCGCCATGCCGGCGACTGCATCTGGACGCCGGTGTCGCTGCACCGTCCGCCGGGCGGCGGTCTGGTGAAGTACCCGCACATTTTCATCGACCGCGCCATGCCGGGCTGCATCGCGGTGGACCCTTCGGGCCGCCGCTTCGTGAACGAGGGCACCTCCTACCAGACCTTCGTGGGCACCATGCATGCGCGCGGCTTCACGCGCGTGCACCTGGTGGCCAGCCGCGACTTCGTGCGCAAGTACGGCCTGGGCCTGGCGCGGCCGGCACCGTTCAGTGAGCGGCCCTATGTCGAGTCCGGCCACCTCATCGAGGCCCCCACGCTGGAGGCGCTGGCCGCGAAGATCGGCGTGCCGCCGCGCGCGCTGGTGGAGACGGTGCAGCGTTTCAACGAAGGCGCCGCGCGTGGCGAGGACCCCGAGTTCGGCAAAGGTGCCGACGCGCACTCGCGCTTCCGCGGCGACCAGACACACGGGCCGAATCCCTCAGTGGCGCCGGTGGGCGAAGGCCCCTACTACGCCCTGGCCCTGCACCCCGGCGACCTCAGCACCGTGGGCGGTCTCGCCACCAACGGCCGCGCCGAGGTGCTGGACGAAGAGGGCCGCGCGATCCCCGGTCTCTATGCGGCGGGCCTGGACATGAACTCGATCATGCGCGGCAAGTACCCGGGTGGCGGCTCCAGCATCGGGCCGGCCATGACCTTCGGCTACATCGCCGCGCAGCAGATGGCCCAGCCTCGCGTGGCGGCGCCGGTGCGCGCCCAGGAGGTGACGGCATGATGGACTACGGACTCAAGGGCGGCGTGCTCCTCATCACCGGCGGCGGCTCCGGCATCGGCCGGGCCATCGCCCTGGAAGCTGCCCGCGGCGGTGCGCACGTGGCCGTGGTGGACGCGGTGGCCGAACGCGCGCAGCAGGTTGAGGCCGAGCTGCGCGCGTTGGGCGTGCCCGCCCTGGGCCGCACGCTGGATGTGCGCGACGCCGCCGCCTGCGAGGCGACCGTGGCGGAAGTGGAAGCACTGCTCGGGCCGCTCACCGGCATGGTGGCCTGCGCCGGCATCTCGCCGCCGCAGCCCGCCGCCGTGATGGCAGACGAGATCTGGAGCCGCTGCATCGACGTCAACCTGAGCGGCATGTTCCGCTCCATCCAGCCGGTGGGCCGGCGCATGGTGGCGCGGCGCCGCGGTGCCATTGTCACCATCTCCTCGGTCGACGGCCTGGGCGGCCACGCTGGCCGCGCGCATTACAGCGCTTCCAAGCACGGCGTGATCGGCCTCACCCGCGCGCTGGCCATCGAATGGGGCCGCCATGGCGTGCGCGTGAACAGCGTGGCACCGGGCGTGGTGGACACGCCCCTGGTGCGCGCCAACCTGCCGGCCGACCATGTGCAGCACGCCATGGTGGACCGCGTGCCCCTGGGCCGCCTGGCGCGCGCCGAGGAGCAGGCGGGCCCCACGCTCTTTCTGCTGTCCGAGGGCGCGAGCTTCATCAATGGCGCGGTGCTGCCGGTGGATGGCGGCACCTCCAGCGGCTACTTCACGCGCTGGAACGGGGCCGACCTCGGCTCCCGCGCGCTGCTGGAAGCCGGTGCCTACGGCGCGCCCGACGGCGCCTGACCCTTTTCCTTCCGAACCCCATGACCATGAAGAACCACTTCGACCTGCGCGGCCAGCGCCTCTTTCTCACCGGCGCCGGCGGCGCCATCGGCGGGGCGACGGCCCGCGTCTGCGCCACGCTGGGCGCGGAGCTGTACCTGGCTGACCTGAAGGCCCCCACGGAGCTGGCGAAGGAGATCGGCGCCCGCGCCGCCTTCGCGCTGGACAACACGAAGCGCGACGACGTGAACGCGGTGGTGAAGGCGATCGGCGGCGAACTCGACGCGCTGATCGACACCAGCGGCTACTACGTCAAGGGCGACTGGATCGATGGCGGCGACGACTGGGATGCGCTCTTTGCCCGCACCATGGACATCAACGTCAAGGGCCCCACCAACCTGATCCGCGCGGTGCTTCCGGGCATGATGGAACGCCAGCGCGGCCGCATCGTGCTGACCAGTTCCATGGCGGCGCGCAACGCGGGCTCCACGCTGGCGGTGGAGCCGGCCTACGCGGCCTCCAAGGGCGCGCTGTCGGCCCTGGTGCGCTACTTCGCGCGCCAGGCCGCCGCGAGCGGCGTGGTCGTGAACGGTGTGGCGCCCGGCCCCATCCTCACGCCACTGCTGGTGTCGGCCAACCAGCCCTTCGCGCTGGACAACTACCCCATGAAGCGCTTCGGCCAGCCCGAGGAGATCGGCTGGCCCTGCGCCTTCCTCGCCTCGGCCGGGGCCACCTTCACCACCGGCGCGGTGCTGGACGTGAATGGCGGCATGTGCTTCTCGTGAGGGGCTTGGCATGACCCGCCTGGACCGCCTCTGGGAGCCGGTGCGCATCGGCCACGTCACCACGCGCAACCGCATCTACCTGCCGGCGCACCAACCCTCGTTCGACGCCACGACCTATGGCGCCTACCTGCTGGAGCGCGCGCGGGGCGGCGTCGGGCTGATCGTCACCCACGGCTTCCATGTCACTCCGCAGAGCGGCGCCGCGGGCGTGTCCCCCTGGGAGCCGGCGTGGCGTGAATCGGTGCGCGCGTTCTCCGCGCCGGCCAAGGCTGAAGGCGTGCCCGTGTTCGTGCAGATCACGCACATGGGCGCGAGCGGCCGGCGCCGCACCGACAGCCTGGACCTGTGGGGCTCGGTGCTGGCGCCCTCGGCCCTGCCCTCGCCGGTGCACCGCGCCATGCCCAAGCCGATGGAAGAGGCCGACATCCGCGAAGTGATCGAAGGCTTCGCCCGCACGGCCGCGAACGTGCAGGCCGGTGGCGCCGACGGCGTGGAGATCCATGGCTCGCACGGCTACCTGCTCGCCAACTTCCTCTCGCCCTGGTGGAACCGGCGCGACGACGCCTGGGGCGGCGATACCGAGCGCCGCTGCCGCCTGGCGCTGGAGATCGGCCGCGCGGTGCGGGCCCGCTGCGGTCCGGACTTCGTGGTCGGCATCAAGCTGAGCCTGGACGAGTACCTGGGCGAGGCCGGCACGCACCCCGACGAGACGGTGCGCGTGGTGCAGGTGCTGGAACGCGAGCCGCTGTTCGACTACGTGTGCCTCTCGCACACCGACTACCACTTCAACCACAAGCTGGTGCCACCGGCCTCCAGCGGCGAGACGGCGCCGCTGGCCGCCAACGCGCAGAAGGTGCGCGCGGCCCTGGCGGGGCGCATCCCGCTGCTGATCCAGGGCTCGGTGCGCGAGCTGCAGACGGCCGCGCAGATCGTGGCGCAAGGCCAGTCGGACCTGGTGGGCCTGGTGCGGGCCCAGATCGCCGACCCCGAGATCGTGAACAAGACGCGCGAAGGCCGCGCCGACGAGATCCGCCGCTGCGTGGGCGCCAACCAGGGCTGCTGGCGGCGCCTGGGCCAGAACATGAGCTGCACGGTGAACCCGGCGACGGGGCGCGAGGCGCGTGTGGGCACCGCCGCGCTGCGACCGGTGGCGCAGCCACGCAAGGTGCTCGTGATCGGTGCCGGCCCTGCGGGCCTGAAGGCCGCCGACACGGCGGCCGCGCGCGGCCACGCGGTGACGGTGTGGGAGCGCGGCAGCGCGGTCGGCGGCCAGGTGCGCGCGGCCGCGCGGCTGCCCGACTACGGCAGCTGGCGCTTCCTGGTCGAGGACCTGGCCGCATCGCTGCAGCGGAGAGGCGTGCAGGTGGAAGTGAACCGCGAAGCCACCGTGGAAGCCGTGCGGGCCTTCGGCGCCGATGAAGTGATCGTGGCGACCGGTGCACGCTGGCAGACCAGCGGCTTCTCCACCTTCCGGCCGGATCGCGAGGGCATCGCGCAGGCGAAAGGCGCGCATGTGATGGATCCACTGGCGGCGCTCGAGGATCCCGCCTTCTGCGGTCCACGCGTGCTGATCGTCGACGAGAACGGCGACTACCTGCCGCTGGGGCTGGCGCGCCTGCTGGCCGGCCTGGGCCGGCAGGTGACCGTGGTCACGCACGACGCGATGCTGGGGCGCAAGCTGGAGGCCACGCTCGACTGGCCGTGGCTGATGCCGCGCGTGGCGCAGGCGGGCGTGCAGCTGCGCACCGCGACCCATGTGGAACGCATCGCACGTGGCGAGGTCACGCTGCGCGGCGCACTCGATGGCGTGGAGCAGACCGTGACCGCCGACACCGTGGTGCTGGCGATGATGCGCGAGAGCGAGGATGGGCTGTACCACCAGCTCGTGGCCGGCGGCATCGCGGCGCGGCGGATCGGCGACGCCGTGGCGCCGCGCGAGGTAGACGACGCGGTGCTGGAGGGGTTCCGGGAGGGGTGGGCGATCTGACCCCTTACGCCGCCACCACCCGCGCCGTCACCTCCCCCAACCCGATCCGCACGCGCCCTGGCGCCTCGCAGTACCCCACCATCGTCACCTCGTCCCCGTCTTCGAGGAAGGTGCGCTGCTCACCGCCCGGCAGGGCCAGGGGCTTCCTGCCGCCGGCCGTGAGCTCCATCAGGCAGGCGCAAGAATCCTCGCTCGGCCCCGAGAGCGTGCCCGAGCCGATGAGATCCCCCGGGTCCACGCTCGCGCCGTTGGAGGTCTGGTGGGCGATCATCTGCCCGACCGTCCAGTACGAGTCCGCACTCTGGCTCACCGACACCCGATGCGGCGCCAGGCCCTGCGTCCGCATGCGCGCGGTCGACAGCCACACTTCCACGGTTGCGTTCAAGGCGCCCCGTGCCCGCTCTTGCGGATGATCCAGATGCGGCAGCAGGTGGTGCTCGGAGTCCGCCTCCCAAGGAGGCGCCTGCCAGAACGGCGCCAGCGCCTCGCGGGTGACCACCCACGCACCCAGCGTGGTGGCGAAGCTCTTGCCCAGGAAAGGCCCGAGCGGCACGTACTCCCAGAACTGGATGTCGCGCGCCGACCAGTCGTTGAGCATCGCCACGCCGAACAGGTGGTCGTGCGCCTCACCCAGCGGCACCGGTTCGCCGAGCGTGCTGGCTGCGCCGATCAGGAAGCCGAGTTCGGCCTCGTAGTCCAGCCGCGCGCAGGGCGCGTAGACGATCTCCTTGTCAGGCCCCTGCACGATCTGCCCGCGCGGCCGGCGCACCGCCTGGCCCGACACCCCGATGGAGGTGGTGCGGCCGTGATAGGCCACCGGCATGTAGCGGTAGTTGGGCAGCAGCGGCGCATCCGGCCGCACCAGCGCACCGATGCGCCGCGCGTGGTGGATGGACGAATAGAAATCCGAGAAGGTGGGCGGCTGGCAGGGCAGCAGCAGCTGCAGGCCGGCACGCGCGAGCAGGTGGCGCTCCACCAGGCCACACAGCGCTGGTGAGGCGTCCTCTCGCAGCAGGCCGAACACGGCGTGCCGCAGCGCGCGGCTGGCCGGGCGGCCCAGCGCCATGAGCGCCTGCAGGGAGCCGCCCGCCACGGGCGCGAGCGCCGCGGCCACCTCGGCGGGCAAGGAAGCCTCTTTCGCCAACGCGCTGAGGTCCAGCGCGTGGTCGCCAATGGCGGTGAACACCGCCTCACCATCTGCCACGCGCGCCCGGCCCAGGGGCAGGTTCTGCAGCGGGAAGTCCGCATGGCCATTCGCCCCCGGCACCCAGCTGCGGGCCGCCGGATCATGGGTTTCGTCGAGCATGGTCAGCCTCACGCCGCCACCTGCGACAGGCGCAGCACCACCCGCAGCGCCGCCTCCAACTCGGCCTGCGGCCGCGGGTGCGCATGCATGCAGCGCCACGCGATGATCTGGTCCGGCCGCACCAGCAGCGCGCCGTCGTCACCGATCTCGCGGATGCGGCGCCAGTCGTGCTTGCCGTCCCGCACCGCGCCCGTGTCGGTGACCGGCACCACGGTGATGCGCACGCCGAAGGCCTCGGCCGCTTGCGCCGCAGCCTCCGCCCAGGGCGAGTCGGCCTGGCCGGTGATCAGCACGAAGCCGTCGCGCGGCACCAGGTCCTGGGTGGAGATCGCCTGACCCTCACGCTCCAGCCAGGCATGCGGCAGGCGCGCGCCGGGCCGCGTGCTGGGCACGTAGTGGCGTCCGGTCGGGTCCCGCTGCGGCAGCGGCGTGCCGTCCGGGACCAGCGCGCCATGCTCGTACTGCACGCCGATCTCCAGGTCGTTCGCCTGGTACTCGGTGTTGTGCAGCTTCATCACCTCGCGGAAGCGGTAGCGGCGCGACTCGCCGTCGGGCGTGTCGGCCAGCAGCGCCTTGAAGTTGGTCTCGCTGCGCTTCGCGTCGCCGGGCACCAGGCCGATGGCCGCGCCGGTGAGCTGGTGGTTGGAGAAGGTGAACAGCGCCCAGTTGACGTTGCGCTCGGCTGCGGGGCGGCGCTCGCTCTCGTAGGTGTCCAGCAGCGCGTCGCTCGCCTGGCCCTGCAGCACCCAGGCCAGCTTCCACGCGAGGTTGTGCGCGTCCTGGATGGCGGAGTTCAGCCCCAGCCCGGTGGTGGGCGTGTGGCGGTGCGCGGAGTCGCCGCCCAGGAACACGTTGCCGAAGCGGTAGCGGTCCGCCAGCACGCCCTGCACGATCCAGTGGCCCACGCCCAGCACCTCGGGCTGCAGGTCGGGGATCTTCATCAGCGCGCGCATGCGCGGGATCAGCTTGTCCTCGTTGAAGCGCTCGGGGTCGTCGGACTTGAAGCTGAAGTGGAACATCCACTCCTCGGAATGCCGGTCTGGCGTCGGGCCCAGCTTGCCCAGCACGCCGGTGCCCCAGGAGCCGGTGTCGCCGCCGGGCGAGGCCATCCAGTAGGCGAATGAGTTGTCGTTGTCCAGGTACTTCGACAGGTCGGCGCGGAAATACATCGTGACCATGTCGATCAGTTCCGGCGTGCCTTCGAGCTTCACGCCTACCATCTCGCCGATGGTCTTGCCGCCGTCCGCCGCCACCAGGTAGCGCGCGCGCACGGTGTGCGTCTCGCCGGTGCCGCGGTCCTCCACCCAGGCCGTGACGCCGCCTGCGTCCTGCTCGAAGCGGGTGAGCGAGCAGTTGAACTTCAGCTGGCCCACGCCCAGCGCCTCGGCATGGTCGCGCAGCAGCGGCTCCAGCCGGACCTGCGGATAGATGGTGCTTTCCACCGGGCTGTTGGCGCGGTAGTGGGCGCGGAGCGACCCGCCGCCGAAGGTCTCCATCTCGTAGAGCATCTTGCGGTCATGCGGGCCGTCGCCGCCCAGGCTGGTGACCCAGCGGGTGGTGGACACGTACTCCACCGGCAGCGACTTCGCGTAGATCTGCTCCGCCACGCCGTGCTGGCGGAAGATCTCCATGGTGCGCTGGTTGAGGTAGCGCGCCTTGGGCATGGGCGACGGTGTCGCGTGCCGCTCGATCAGCAGCGACGGCACGCCCAGGTGCGACAGGCAGATCGACGTGGTCAGGCCGAAGCCGCCGCCGCCGACGATGAGGACCGGGGTCTCGAAGTGGGCCATGTGCGCCGCCTCACTCGGCCTTGATGCCGCGGTCCTGGATCACCTTGCGCCAGCGCAGCGTCTCGGCCTGGATGTGGACCGCGAACTGCTCGGGCGTGGAGGTGATGGTGTCGATGCCGGCGTCGGCCAGCTTCTTCTTCAGCTCGGGCGAGGCGACGGTCTTGGCATAGGCGGCCGCAATCGCCTTCACGATGGCCTCGGGCGTGCCGGCGCGAACGGTCAGGCCCTGCCAGCCCGCCACGTTGAAGCCCTTGATGCCCTGCTCCGCCATCGTCGGCACGTTGGGGAACAGCGAAATGCGCTGGCCGCCGGCGGCCGCGATAGGCTTGAGCTTGCCGGACTCCAGGTGCGGCTTGGCGGTGGCGCGGTCCAGGAACATCACGCCCACCTGGCCGCCCAGCAGGTCCTGCACGGCGGGGCCGCCGCCCTTGTAGGTGATGGCCACCAGCTTCGCGCCCGCCTCGCGCGCGAACATCTCCATCGCCAGGTGATGCGTGGTGCCGATGCTGGGCGACGCATAGCTCAGGCCCGTGGGCGCCTTGGCCGCGGCCGCGACCACATCCGCCACCGTCGTGGCCGGCACGACGTTGGGGTTCACCACCAACAGGAAGTCGAATTGGGCCGCGAGCGTGACGGGGGCCAGGTCTTTCTGGATGTCGTACTGCTGCTGCTTCTCGAACATCGTGGGGTTGACCGCGTAGGTGGTCATATCGCCCAGCAGGATGGTGTGGCCGTCGGCCGGTGCCTGCTTCGCCACGAACTGCGCGCCGATCATGCCGCTGGCACCGGGGCGGTTCTCCACGATCACCTGCTGGCCCAGCGCCTCGCCGATGCCGGGGGCGATGGACCGCGCGAAGAAGTCGGTGCCGCCCCCCGCCGGATAGGGCACGATCAGGCGGATCGGCTGAGAGGGGTAACGGGCCTGGGCCGACGCCGTGGGCGCGAGCGTGGTGGCGAGGGCCGCGACGAGGGCGGCGAGGAAGTGGCGCTTGTGCATGCGGGTCTCCATCTGGAAAGGGTCGATGGCGGGCACTCTAGCCCGGGCTGCCTACAATTTCATTCCCCCTGCAGGGGGAACCGCCGGCCCGCCATTCCCAGGAGAACCTTGGCCACGCACCGTTCGTCGCAAATGCTGCCGCCGGGTTCCGCCTCGGCGCGCACGCTGGCGGCCGCTCTGGAGGCCACCGGCACGGCGCAATTCGGCGCCAGCCTGCTGAACCACCTGCAAGAGGCCTGCGGCGCCGACTACTGCGCCGTGTTCCGGCTGGGCGCCGAGGCCCCGAGCGAGCTGGCCACCGGCAGCCACGACGGATCGGCCACCGCACAGGACCGCGTCTCGACCTATCTCGCGCGGCAGACCTGGGAGAAGGACCCGGCCATGGTCTATGCGCAGACCCGGCTGCCCGCACACCAGCCCCTGCTGATGCGCATGGACCTGCGCCGCTTCGAGGACGAGGACCTGCGCGAGGCCGTGTGGCCGCGCATCCGCGACCGCCTGGTCATCGCCGGACGCAGCGGCCGCTCGGTCTACAGCATGAGCATCCTGCGCGAAGGGCGCGGGGGCTTCAGCCCCGATGAGGTGAAGCGGGTGGGCGATTCGGCGGCGCTGCTGATCTCGGTGCTGGCCAAGCACGCCGAGTTGCAGCGTGACCGCGGCCAGTCACCCGACCTGTCGGGCGTGATCAGCTCCCTGCCGGACATCGAGGCCTGCCTCGCAGCGCTGTCGCCGCTGACGAAGCGCGAGGCGGAAGTCTGCGCCCGCATCCTCTACGGCCTGTCCACCGCGGGCATCGCGCTGGACCTGGACGTGGGCACCGAGACGGTCAAGACATTCCGCAAGCTCGCCTATCGCCGACTGGGGATCGGCAGCGAGCGGGAGTTGCTGGGGTGGTATCTCGGGCTGCAACAGAAGTGGCGGGGGTGAGCGCCTGAAACGCTGGGGTTTCACCCCAGCCTACGAGGCCGCCCGTTGCGTCGGTCTTCGTGCCTTCGTAGGCTGGGGTGGAGCGCAAGCGCAACCCCAGCGCTTCCTCAGCCGTCACCGGTCCAGCGAAACCACCTCGCCCATCGGCTTCCAGCTCTTGCCGTCGAACTGCACCAGCTGCGCCTGGCGGATCGGGTAGTAGTCGTCGGCGGCGAACTTCACCTTCATGCCGGGCAGCAGCATGCCCAGCTCCACATCCTTCAGGCCCTGGATCTGCTTCAGGAAGTTCTCCCGCGTGAGGGTGTTGCCGCAACGCTCCAGCGCCAGGGCGGCAAGCTGCGCGCCCATGTAGGTGTAGACCGACGTGGTGTCACCCGGGTTGTCGTTGGGCAGGTACTTCTTGAAGAAGGCCAGGTACTCCTGCATGGCCTTGTCGTTGTCCCAGCGCGGGTCCGACGGCGTCTTGAACCACGAGGTGGAGACCAGGCCCACCGAGTTCTCCAGGCCGGCCGGCGTGAGCACGCCGGTGATGGAGCTGGAGACGTAGGCCACCACGGTATAGGGCTTCCAGCCGATGGAGGCCACCTTGCGGATCGCCTGCGCGCCAGCCTTGTTGGAGGTGAAGATCATCAGCGTGTCGGCGCCCGCGGCCTGCAGCTGCAGGATCTGCGAATCGACCGTCGGATCCGTCACCTCCTGGCTCGCCTCCTTCACGATCATGCTGGCGGCCTTGGGGCCCAGGGCCTCCTTCAGGCCCTTCAGGTACGAGCGGCCCACGTCGTCGTTCTGGTACAGCACGCCGATCTTCGCGTTGGGCTTCGCCTGCAGCATGTGCTTGCCGTAGATCCCGCCCTCGATGTTGTAGGCGAAGGAGAACGGCACCGTCCACGGCGTGGCCTTGGCATCGTGCAGGCCGGGGCTGGAGGCATAGAACAGCACCTGCGGCACCTGCTTGCCGTTCAGGTACTTCTGCACCGAGGTCTGCATCGCTGTGCCCATGGAGTTGACCATCACGAACACCTGGTCGCTCTCCACCAGCTTGCGCGTGACTTCCACCGTCTTGGGCGGCGAGTAGGCATCGTCCAGCGACAGCAGGTTGAGCTTGCGTCCGTTGATGCCGCCCTTGGTCTCGTTGAGCATCTTGAAGTAGGCCACCGACATGCGGCCCACCATGGAGTAGGCAGAGCCGGGGCCGCTGTAGGCCACCGTCTGGCCCAGCTTGATCTCGGTGTCGGTGACGCCGGGGCCGTACTGCTTCTGGGCGTGGGCGGGTGCCCAGGCCAGCGCGCTGGCGGCGGCGACGGCGGCGATGAGGAAGGTTCTGCGCATGGAGTCTCCTGGTCGTTGAGTGGACGGCCCGCGCGGCACGGGGCCGCACAGATCTGGGCGCAAGTAGACCCACGGTGTCACGTTGCGTCTGTCCCTCCCCGGCGTGACAAGACCCCGACGTCCCCGCGCGAGGGACTGACAGGCGCGTCGCCGCCGACTAGATTGCACGCTGAACCGGAGAATCGAATGACCGCTGTTGCCGATACCCCCGTGCGCGATGCGCCCGTGCTCGACATCGATCCCTACGCGATCGAGGTGCTGCGCGACCCCTACGCCTTTCATCACGCCCTGCGCGAGGCCGGGCCGGTGGTGCTGATCAAGCCGCACGGCGTGTACGCGGTGGGCCGCCATGCGGAGGCGAAGGAAGTGCTGGCAGACCACACGCGGTTCATCACGAGCGGCGGCATCGGCATCCAGGACATCCGCAAGCCGGGCGACTTCCGCATTCCCAGCCGCCTGCTGGAGGTGGACCCGCCCGAGCACACGCAGGTGCGCGCGGCCGTGACGCGCGTGCTGTCGCCGCTGGTCATCCGGCGCTTCAAGGAGAGCTTCGTCGACAAGGCGGCCAAGCTGGTGGACGAGCTGATCGAGCGGCGTGAGTTCGACGGTGTGGAGCACTGCGTGGAGGCCTTCGTGCTGCAGGCCTTCCCCGCGGCCGTGGGCGTGCGGCTGCCGCGCAAGGAGACGCTGATCATCGGCGAGATGCGATTCAACCAGAGCGGCCCCAAGAACGCGCTGTACCACGCGGCCATGGAGAAGGCGCAGCCCTATCTCGAATGGTTCGAGAAGACCGTGCAGCGCGATGCGGTGCTGCCCGGCTCCATCGCGGAGCTGCTGTTCCAGGCCGAGGACAAGGGCGAGCTGGCGGCCGGCGTGGCCTCGAACATCGTGCGCAGCTTCGTCGGCGGCGGCACCGACTCCACCATCTCGGGCATGGGCTTCGCGCTGCACCAGCTCGCCAGGCATCCCGAGCAGTGGGCCAAGGTGCATGCCGATCCCGCCAAGGTGAAGGCCGCCTTCGAGGAAGGCATCCGCCACGAGTCGCCGTTCCAGGTGACCTACCGCACCACGGCCGCCGCCACCGAGCTGTCGGGCGTCCGCCTGGACGCTGACATGAAGATCGGCGTGTTCATGGGCGCGGCGAACCGGGACCCGCGGCATTGGGAGCGCCCCGACGCCTTCGACATCGACCGGCCGCAGCTCGCCGGCAACCACCTGGCCATGGGCACGGGCGCGCATGCCTGCATCGGCCAGATGATCGCCCGCGGCGAATCCGAGGCGCTGTTGTCGGAGCTGGCGCGTCGGGTGAAGTCGATCGAGCTCGCCGGCGTGCCGACCTACCGCCCCATCAACCAGATGCGCATGCTGAACAAGCTGCCGCTGCGCGTGCAGCCGAAGTAAGCCGCCGCGCATCGACACCATGCGTGCTGCCTTCTACACCCGCCAGGGCCCCGCCGCCGACGTGCTGACGATCGGCGAGCAGCCCACCCCCGAGCCCGGACCGGGCGAAGTCCGCGTGCGCCTGCAGTGGTCGGGCGTGAACCCGTCCGACTGGAAGACGCGCAAGGGCGGCGGCGGCCGCCAGCTCATCGCGCCGCTGATCATCCCGCACAGCGACGGCGCGGGCGTCATCGACGCCGTGGGCGATGGCGTGCCAGCTTCGCGCCTGGGCGAGTCGGTGTGGATCTGGAACGGCCAGTGGAAGCGCCCCTTCGGCACCGCGGCCGAGTGGATCGCCCTGCCCTCGGCCCAGGCCGTGCGCCTGCCGGACGGGGTGTCCACGGAAGACGGTGCCTGCCTCGGCATTCCCGCGTTCACCGCCATGCATGCCGTGCGGCTGGTCGATGCGGCGCCGGGCATGACCGTGCTGGTGACCGCGGGCGCCGGTTCGGTGGGCCACTACGCCGTGCAGATGGCGCGAGCGCGCGGCGCGACGGTGATCGCCACCGTCAGCTCCGACGACAAGGCGCGGCATGCGCTGGACGCGGGCGCGCACCATGCGGTGAACTATCGGGCACACGACTTCGCAGCGCAGGTGCGCGCGCTCACCGGCGGCCATGGCGTGGACGCCGTCATCGAGGTCAACCTCACCGCCAATGCGGCGCAGCTGCCCGGCGTGCTGCGGCCGCACGGCCAGGTGGTGGTGTACGGCATCACGGGCACCGAGGCCACGCTGCCCGCGCTGTGGATGATGCAGGCCAGCATCCGCCTGCGCTTCTTCATGATCTACGACATCGCACCGGCGGACCGCCAGGCGGCGCAGGACGAGATCGACTCGCTGCTGCGCGCGGGCCGCCTGCGCCACACCGTGGCCCGGCGGCTGCCACTGACGCGCATCGCCGAGGCGCATGACCTGGTGGAAAGCGGCACGCTGATGGGCCACGTGCTGCTGGACGTGCGAGCCATCTGACACCGGCTCGCGCCGCCCGGCCCGTGGCGGCACCTCAAGGGTTTCCCCAATGCCGAAAGGGCCATCGGCGGTCTATAGTCCGTCTCGTCGGTCTAATAATGGACAAGGCGTCCGGCCCCTACGCGGGTCGGCAACAGGGGCAGGCATGACACGGGTGCGCGCAAGCGACTACGAGGACAAGAAGCGGACCATCCTGCAGCGGGCGGCGGGGCTGATCGCCCGCAAGGGCTTCGACCACGCCACGATGCTGGACGTGGCGAATGCGTGCGGCACCTCCAAGTCGCACCTGTACCACTATTTCCCCAGCAAGGAGGAGCTGCTGTTCGCGATCCTCCATGAGCACATCACGGCCCAGGCCGAGGAGCTGCGTCGCATCGTGGCATTGCCGCTGCCGGCGGAGGAGCGCTTCAACCAGTTCGTGGAGAGCTTCATGCGCGGCGCGGCGCGCTCGCGCGACGAGCACGTGATGCTGATGAACGACCTGAAGTTCCTGCCCAAGGCGCAGCTGGCCGAGATCCGCGCGCTGGAGGTGGAGCTGGTGGAGCTGCTGGAGGGCATCCTGCGTGAGATCAATCCGGGCCTGATGACGCAGGAGAAGGTGAGCAAGCCCTACGCGCTGCTGCTGTTCGGCATGATGATCTGGACGTTCTCGTGGTACCGCCGCAATGGCGACATCACTCCGGCGGAGCTGGGCCAGCGCATCGCGGCGCTGTTCGTGCACGGCTTCAAGGATCTGCCCGCGGGCTGAGCCAGCGGGCGGGTGACGCAAGCCGCGCCGGTCAGTGCACGGCGCGCGTGCGCCCTTGCCAGTAAGGCTCGCGCAGCACGTTCTTCAGGATCTTGCCCGCGCCCGAGAGGGGCAGCGCGTCGCGGAACTCCACCTTCCGCGGGCACTTGTAGTTGGCGATGAGCGTGTGGCAGTGGTCGATGATCGCCTGCGCGGTGGCCTGCTGGCCGTCCTTCAGCACCACGATGGCCAGCACCGCCTCGCCCCACTTCTCATCCGGCACGCCGATCACGGCGCACTCGCGCACCGCCGGGTGCGCGTGCACCGCGTTCTCGACCTCCTTGGAGTAGATGTTCTCGCCGCCGCTGATGATCATGTCCTTCACGCGGTCGACGATGTAGATGAAGCCGTCCTCGTCCATCCAGGCGCCGTCGCCGGTGTGCATCCAGCCATTGCGGATGGCCGCGGCGGTGGCCTCGGGCTTGTTCCAGTAGCCGAGCATCACCTGCGCGCCGCGCACCGCGATCTCGCCGACGGTGCCGCGCGGCAGCTCGCGCCCCTCGGGATCGACGATCTTCACGTCCACGCCGAAGGCCGCACGGCCCGCGGCGGCCCGCTTCGCCGGCCCATGATCGCCGTCGAAGTGGAAGCGCCAGGGCAGGCTGACCGTCAGCGCCGCCGTCTCCGTCATGCCATAGCCCTGGATGAACTCCCACGTGGGCAGCTTCTCGATGGCGGCGGCCAGCACCGCATCGGGCATGGGCGAGGCACCGTACTCGCAGTAGCGCACGCTGCTCAGGTCGTAGCGGCTGAAGTCCGGGTGGTTCAGCAGCATGTTGACCATGGTGGGCACGAACAGCACGTAGTTCACGCGGTGCGTCTGGATGGCCTCGAAGGCCAGCACGGCGTCGAACTTCGGCAGGCACACGTGGGTGCCGCCCGCCAGCGTCAAGGCGACCGCGGGCGAGGTGCCGGCCAGGTGGAACAGCCCGGCGGAGTGCATGTACACCGTCTGGTCGCTGAAGTGCAGCGTTGCGATCCAGTTGATGGAGGAGACGATGAAGTTGGTGTGCGACAGCATCACGCCCTTCGGATGCCCCGTGGTGCCGCCGGTGTAGAAGATGCCGTACAGGTCGTCGAACCGGCCGCATTCGTCGGCCATGGGCGCGGACTGCGCGATCAGCGCCTCGTAGGCGTGCAGGCCGGCGGGCGTGGGCGCATCGCCCATGTGCACGACGTGCTGCATGGCATGGCCGGCCAGCAGGTCTGGCACCTGGGCAGCGAACGCATCGTCCACCAGCAGGCCGGCGCAACCCGCGTCGCGCAGGCTGTAAACGTTCTCGGGCACGGCCCAGCGCGTGTTCAGCGGCACCAGCACCAGGTTGGCCCAGGCGGCAGCGAACAGAAGCTCGATGTAGTTGTCGCTGTTGAGGGCCAGCACGGCGAGGCGCTCACCCGGCTTCAGCCCCAGGCCACGCAGGCCGGCGGCGAGGCGCGGCACGCGCTCGCCCACCTCGCGCCAGGTGCGCTGGCGGCCGTTGTAGATCGTGGCCAGGTGGCCATGGCGCGTCTGCACCGCGCGGGTCAGGGCCTGGGTGAGCTGCATGACGGTCTCCCGGAAGTGCAATCAGAGCGCCGGAAACTGCTGCGGCGCCGGGTACAGCGGGTAGCCGGCCGCCACCCCGTATTCGCTGATGCCGATGCCGGTGGCGCCTTCGCTCTCCACCCGCATCACATGATCGGACAGCGTGCGCGCCTTGAAGCGCACCGCCGGGTCGTCGAGATCCCACACGTCATGGGCCTCGGCGTACTCGCCGCGGTCGTCGCCGTGGTTCCAGCCGGCGAAGCCGCCGTAGTTGCCGCCCTTCAGGTAGAAGCGGGCCGGCAGCCCGGTGAAGCGGATGCGGCGCGGCGGACCGACCGTGAACTCGATGTCCAGCACGCCTTCACGGATCGTCTGGCCCAGCGGATCGTCGGCCCAGGTGATGTCGTGCCGCACGGCCGTGGCCTCGCGATGCGTCACCTGGCCGTCCGGGCCGCGGCGTACCTCGCTGCAGGACAGGTAGTACGGGTGCCCGGGCTCGCGTTCCTTCAGGAACACCGAGACGCCGCAGTCCTCGAACTGGAACATCGACCAGGTCCAGAGGAACTGCGCATGCTGCTGCACGGGCGGCTTGTCGTGATCGGTGCGCATCTCGGAGCGGATGCCCCAGGAGCGATCGCGCTGGCCCCACCAGGTGTCGGGGCGCAGCTCATGCCGCTGGCCGTCGGCCACCAGCCAGCCGGACCAGCGGCCGAACTGGGCCACGCGGGCCAGGTCCTCCTCCAGCACGCCCTTGCGCTCGCGCCGGCTCTGCTTCTCCTGCGTGGCCGGCAGCGACGGCTCGAACACCAGCTCGAAGCTCAGGCCCGACGCGTTCTCGCGCAGGGCCAGGTGGTGCCGGCCGGTGCGCAGGTCCACCCACAGGCTGAGCGGGCCCACCTCGGTGTCCAGCGGGCGCAGGCCCAGGCGCCGCGAGGCGCGGAAGTTGATCTGCCGGCGGCCGATGGTGATGCCCGCGAAGGCATCCATCACGCCGCGATTGGGGTAGTAGCCGAAGCCGGCATCCAGGATCAGCGCGCTGCCGTCGACCGGATGCGCGGTGTACCAGTAGCGCTCGGTGAAGCGCACATCGCCGCCACCGGCGTCGGTGAAGTTGCCGGGGGTCTGGTGGCCGAGCAGGTCGTCCTGGGGGGTGAGCATGGTCAATCGTCCTTGGATCCGGTCATCGCCGAAAAGTCGGTGCGGGGAATATGGCGGCGCTCGGCGGCCACGGCCTGCCGCAGGGCCGCGCGCAGCAGCGCATCCAGCTCGTCGCGGGTGCCGCCCGCGGGCACGGTGTCGTAGAGCCAGTCACTCAGCTGGCGTGCGCGTTGCTGCGGGGCATCCGCCGCCCCCGCATCGATGGGCGCGGGCGGCGCGAACCCCAGCGCCAGCGCTCGGTCGGTGAACTGCGCCTCGCCCGCGCGCAGCGCATCGCCCTCCTCCCGTTCCAGCGCCGGCTGCCATGCCGTCATGCGTTGCAGCTTCGAGAGGATGTCGTCCACGGCCGCCAGTTGCGTGCGCGCATGTTCGTCGGCCAGCACGGGCCGCACGGCATCGCGCAGCGCGCGGCGCGCCGCCTCCAGCAGGGTGGCCGGGGTGGTATTCATGCGGCCTCCATCAGGCGCAGCATCTCCATCAGCGTCGGCGCGAGCTGGAAGCCCATGGCGGCCATGCGCGCATCCGAAGCGCGGCCCGCCTCCACCCGACGCACCGCGCCCAGCAGCATGGCCGCCGACTTGAACTGCATCATCACCTGGTAGTAGCGCAACCGGGCCTCGTCCACCTGCAGGCCGCTGCGGGCCGACCAGCGGGCCAGGAAGGTGGCGCGGTCCACCAGCCCGCCCACCTGCCCGGCGGCCGGCGAGAAGGCGCGCATGCACGCCCAGGCGAGGTCTTCATGTGGGTCGCCCAGGTGCACCAGCTCCCAGTCCAGGATGGCCGTGATGCGGTCACCCACGCGCAGGAAGTTGCCCACGCGGTAGTCGCCATGCACGAGCGCGATGCGCTCGGCCACCGGCGCGCGCGCCTGCAACCAGCGCAGGCCATGGTGCATGGCCGGCGGCAGCGGCTGCGCGGGATGGCCGGCCTCGGCCGCCCAGCGGTGCAGCTCGCGGCGTGCCACGTTGGCGGGCGTCAGGCCCTCGGCCCAGGCCGCCAGCGGCGTGGTCCGCCAGTCGAAGGCATGCAGGTCGCCCAGCGCGTCGCTAAAGGCATGGCCCAGGGCCGTGCGCTCGGCGTCGTCGAGGAGCTTCATGCTGTTCCAGGGCGTGGGCGTGTCGCCGGCCACGCGCCCCGTGACCATGAAAGGCGCGCCCAGCACCGATGCGTCGTCGCAGCGTGCCAGCACGGCCGGCACGGGGATCCCGGGCGACTTGGCCAGCGCGCTCAGGGCCAGGTATTCCGGCTCGGTGCGGTAGGGCGCGAACAGCCCCTTGGGGTCGCCCAGCCGCAGGATGAGGGATTGCTCTTCGCCGCCGACGGTGGCCGTGAAGCCGATGGTCACCCACGACATGCCGACCGGAAAGCGCTGCCAGCGCGACACCGCTACGGGCTGACCCCACTGCTGGCCCAGCCAAGCAGCGAGGCGCCCTGGCAGGCTCGGGGCCGCCGCGTCGAACGGCGCGGCGTGGGACACCGCTGCGCCGCCCGCTTCCATGACTTCCACCATGTGGCGCCCCCTATCCCGTGGCGCTCTTGAACAGCAGGCCGGGCAGCCACAGCGACAGCGCCGGCACCGCGGCGATGAGCAGCACGCGCACCAGGTCCGCGACGATGAACGGGATCACGCCGCGGATCACCGTTCGCATGGGCACGTCGGGCACCACCGAGCGGATGACGAACAGGTTCACGCCGATGGGCGGCGTGATCAGGCCGATCTCCACCACCACCACGATGAGGATGCCGAACCAGACCGGATCGAAGCCG
Source organism: Ramlibacter sp. (assembly GCF_041916345.1). Classification (GTDB taxonomy): domain Bacteria; phylum Pseudomonadota; class Gammaproteobacteria; order Burkholderiales; family Burkholderiaceae_C; genus Ramlibacter. The sequence continues at coordinate 29,415 of NZ_JAYRZR010000016.1, read as the reverse complement.
AGCGCCTTGATGATCGGAAAGAAGATCGGCACCGTCAGCAGGATCATCGACAGGCTCTCCAGCACGCAGCCCAGCACCAGGTACACCGCGATCATCATCAGCACGATGCCGAAGGGCGACAGGCCGCTGCCCTGCACCAGCTTGAGCAGCGCCTCGTGCACGCCGGTCATGTTGACGAACTCACCGAACAGCGCGGCGCCCAGGATGATGCCGAACATCATGGCCGAGGTCTGCGCCGTGTCCACGAAGATCGCGTAGATGTCACGCAGGCGCAGGTTGTGGCGGCCGAGCGCGAACACGAGCGCGGCGGCAGCACCGATGCCCGAAGCCTCCACCGCGGTGAACAGGCCGCCGTAGATGCCGCCCATCACGACGCCGAAGATCGCCACCACCGGCCACAGCGAGGCCAGCAACGCACGGCCGTTGGACGCTTCGGTCTCATCCACAGCCGGCGCCAGGCCTGGATCGCGCCACACGCTGAACTTCACGGCCAGGATGTAGCCCACCACCGCGATCAGGCCCGGCACAATGCCGGCCGCGAACAGCTTGCCGATATGCGTCTGCGTGGCGACGCCATACACCACCATGATGATCGAGGGCGGGATGAGGATGCCCAGCGTGCCGCCGGCGGCGACCGCCGCGGCCGACAGCGAATCCCCGTAGCCGAGGCGGCGCATGGCGGGAATGGCCACCTTGCCCATGGTGGCCGCGGTCGCCACGCTGGAGCCGCAGATGGCGCCGAAGCCGCCGCAGGCCGCGACGGTGGCCATGGCCAGGCTGCCGCGCCGGCGCCCGATCAGTGCCTGCGCAGCCCGGAACAGATCCTGCGAGATGCCCGCGCCGGCCACCAGATTGCCCATCAGCACGAACAGCGGCAGCACGATGAGCGTGTAGACCAGCGTGCTGTCGCGGGTGATGGTGGCGACCATGCTGAACGCCGGCGTCCAGCCGCTCAGCAGCACGTAGCCGCCGAAGCCCACCAGGCCCAGCGCGGTGGCGATGGGCACCTGGAACAGGATCAGCGAGAAGGCGGCGAGGAAGCCGAGGCAGGTGGCGAGCATCGCTAGTCCAATGCCACGCCGTGCACGGCCGCTCGGGTGGCATCGCGCCGCCAGGCCGCCACCAGGAAGGCGAGTGCGGTGACGACGGACAGCGCGCACATGCCCCACAGCACCCAGGCCGTGGGGATCTTCAGCAGGGCGGATGCGTCGCCGTAGGTGGCGGAGCGCACCGCCTGCCGGCCGGTGCAGTAGGCGATGACGCCGAACAGCACGGCACCGACCAGCGCCGACAGCAGGCGCTGCGGCAGGCGCAGGGCGGCGGGCACCGGGATCAGGTCCACCACGATGTGCGTGGCGCGCAGCGCCAGCAGTGGATAGAGCGCGAAGACCATCACCGCCAGCACCACCTCCAGCAACTCGGTGCCCCAGGGCAGCGGCCGGTTGAAGAGGTTGCGGCCGGCGACGTCGACGAGCACCACCAGCATCAGCACGGCCAGCGCGACGACGCCCACCGCTTCCAGCGCGCGAGCCGGCAGTGCCGATGCTTCCTTACGCATGCGATCTCAACGGCCGGCGGCGATGTCGGCGCGCATCTGGTCCAGCAGCTTCTGCGGATCGGCGACGCCCTTCTTGCGCGCCTTCTCGATCCAGTCCTTCTCGATCGGCTGCAGCGCGGTCTTGAGCTCGGCCACCACCGCCGGCGACAGGGTCTCCACGCTCTTGCCCGCCTTGCGCAGGGTCTCGAACGCCGCCTTGTCGCCATTGGCGTAGGCCTTGCCGATGTTGCGCGCGAAGGCCTCGCCGGAGATGCGGGTGATCGCGTCGCGGTCGGCCTGGCTGATCGCCTTCCACTTGTCCTCGTTGATGCCCAGCACCAGCACCGTGTTGTAGATGGCGCCCGGCACGATGGTGGCGTGCGAGACCAGCTCGGTCAGCTTGAAGGCAGGGATCGACTCCGGCGGCATGAAGGTGCCATCGAGCACGCCCGAGGAGAGCAGCTCATAGGTCTCGCTCACCGGCTTGCTCACCGGCACCGCGCCCAGCAGCGTGAGGGCCTGCGTGGCACTGGCCTGCGGGCTGCGCATCTTCAGGCCCTTGAAGTCCGCCAGCGTGCGGATGGGCCGCACGCGGTTGAACAGCTGGCCCGGGGAGACGACGTACACCGACAGCGGATGCACACCCTTGAACTCGTTGTACGAGGCCAGGTGCCGGCGATAGAAGCGGTCCACGGCGGGCGCCAGCACCTCCGGGTTGTCGCCCAGGAACGGCAGTTGGGCGATCTCCAGGATGTCGAAGCGGTTGGGCGTGTAGCCGGGGATGAACACCACCAGGTCGGCCTGGCCGTCGCGCGCCACGTCGAACTGCGCCGGCACCGTGCCCACGACCTTGGGTAGCGTGTCGATCTTCACGCGGCCTTGCGTGACCTTCTCCACCTCGGCGATCCACGGCTCGATGACCTGCACCCGCATCGCCTGGCCGGCGGGCAGCCAGTTGGAGTACTTCAGCACCGTGGTCTGTGCGGAGGCACCGGCGGCGGCGAAGGCGCAGCCGGCGGCAGCGAGCACCGCGGCAAGGCGGCGCAGGGATTTCGGGATCAACATGGCGGGGTCTCCGTTGGCGGTTGGAAAGGGACGGAACGATCAGGGCCGGTTCGCGTCTTTAGTCCGACGCGTCGGTTTATGTTAGGCGCGGAGTCTGGCGCCTGGGCATCGGGTTTGCACGGATTCGTGAATGGCGAAGGGCGGCTTCGCGATGGGGAACCGACGAGCGGTCGGCGCGCGCCCTACCCCACCACGCCCTTCTCGCGCAGCGCGCCATAGGCGCCCTGCGTCAGCCCCAGCAGCTCGCTGAGCACATGCTCGGTGTGCTCGCCCAAGCGCGGCGCCGGCGCGGCCGGCACGCGCGCCGCGGCGCTGAAGTCGAGCGGCAGGCCTGCCGCGAGGATCTCGCCCACGCCCGGCTGCGCCACGCGGCGGAACATCGGGTTGGCCTCGCTGCAATCCGGATCGGTCGTCACCATCTCGGTGATGGACTGGTAGCGTCCCCAGCACGCCCCGTGCTGCTCCAGCGTGCGCGCCACTTCGGCGAAGGGCCGTGCCGCGATCCACGGCCGCACCAGGTCGGCCAGTTCGCGCCGCGCGCGGAAGCGGTCCCCCTCGCGCGCGAGGTCCAGGCCCAGCCGAGCGCCCAGCGCATCGACCTGCTCGCCGATGCCCGTGGCCTCACGGATGGCCCGCCACTGCTTGCCGGTCAGGCCGACGAGCATCACGCGCACGCCGTCGGCGCAAGTGAAGTCGCGGCCGAAAGCGCCGAACAGCTCGTTGCCATGGCGCTGGCGCTGCTGGCCGAGCTGCGCCTCGGCGATGAAGCCCAGGTGGCTCATCACGGCCAGGCCCACGTCATACAGCGAGAGCTTTACATGCTGGCCCTGCCCCGTGCGGCGGCGATGCCGCTCCGCGGCCAGAAGGCCCACCGCGACCATCTGGCCGGTGATCAGGTCCCACGCGGGCAGCACGTGGTTCACCGGCTCGTCGAGGTCCTCGGGGCCGGTGATGAAGGGCACGCCCACCGCGGCGTTCACGGTGTAGTCCACCGCCGATCCGCCGTGGCGGTCCCCCTGCAGCGTGAGCTGGATCAGGTCCGCCCGGCGCGCCTGCAGCGCCTCGTGGTCCAGCCAGCCGCGCGGCGGGAAGTTGGTGAGGAACAGGCCCGCCTCGTCCCCCGGCGCGGTGATGATCGCCATCGCCAGCTCGCGGCCTTCCGGCTTCGCGAGATCGAGCGCCACCGAGCGCTTGTGCTTGTTCAGGCCGCACCAGAACAGGCTGGTGTCGTCGTCCGTCACCGGCCAGCGGCGGTAGTCGAGCCCGCCGCCCAGCGTGTCGATGCGGATCACCTCTGCGCCCATCTGCGCCAGCGTCATGCCGCCCAGCGGCGCCGCGACGAAGGCCGCGGCCTCCACCACACGCAGGCCGTCAAGGATGCCGGTCGTTGCCATCGCCTGCACCCTGCTCAGCCCGCCGTGGGCGTGACGCCCAGCGCGCGCTCGAACAGCGCCCGCGCCACCACCTTCAGCGCCAGCGTCTCTTCCGCGCCCTCGAAGATGGAGAGCACGCGCGCATCCACGAAGTAGCGGCTGGTGGCCGTCTCTTCCGCGTAGCCCATGCCGCCGTGCAGCTGCAGCGCCTCGCGCGTGATCATCTCGGCGGACCGGCAGGCCAGCAGCTTGACCAGGCTCGCCTCCATCCGGCCCTGCCCGGCATCGACCAGCTTCGCCACGCGATAGGCCAGGTGGCGGCAGGCGGCAAGGCGCGCGCCCATGCGTGCGAGCTTCGCCTGCGTCAGCGGGTAGTCGGCCAGCGGTGAGCCGAAGACCTTGCGGTCCGCGGTGTACCGGATGGCCGCGCGCAGCGCGGCGCGCATCACGCCGCAGGCACGCGCCGCGGTCTGCATGCGGCCGCCCACCATGCCGGCCATGGTGTAGTAGAAGCCCTGGCCCAGGCCCGCCTCGCCGCCGATCACGTTGGCGTCGGGCACGAAGAAGTCCTCGAACGCCAGATCGAAGGAATGCATGCCGCGATAGCCGATGGTCGGGATCGCGCGGCCGGTGAGGCGGCCGCCGTCCGGCTGCTTGACCTCGAACGCATGCGTGTCGAACGAGGGCTTCTCCACCAGCAGCAGGCTCAGGCCCTTGTGGCCCAGCGAGCGATCCGGGTCGGTGCGCGTCACCACCATCAGCACACCCGCCTTGCCGGCGAAGGTGCACCAGGTCTTGGCGCCGGTCAGGCGCCAGCCGCCCGGCACGCTCGTCCCGCGCAGCGCCAGGCCGGCGACGTCCGACCCATAGTCGGGTTCGGTGATGGCGATGGCGCAGAGCGGGTCACCGGCGGCCAGGCGCGGCAGCCAGTGCGCTTTCTGCGCCTCGGTGCCGCCCGCCATGAGCGCACGGCTCAGGATCTCGGGCCGCGTGATCAGGCTGCCGGCGGCGGCCAGCGAAGCTTCGGACAAGGCCTCGGTCACCACCACCATCAGCGTGGCGTCTTCCTGGTCGTCCGGCGCGCTGCCCCCGTGCGCCTGCGGGATGGCGAGGCCGAACACCCCCATCTCGCGCAGCGGCTGCAGCAGACTCTCGGGCACGGTCAGGTCTTCGCGGTGGATGGCCTCGGCCTGCGGCGCCACCACCTCGGCGGCGAAGCGGCGGAAGGCATCCTGCGCCAGGGCGTGCGGCTCGTCGAGGTCCCGCGGGCCGACCTCACCATCGGTGCCGGCCACGGCACGGCCCGCGCTTTCCAGCGCCCGCGCGCCGCCCGCCGTGCGCAGCAGGTCCAGCCAGGCGGGGTGGGACCGCAGGGCGCTGACGCTGGTGGCGTCGAGGCCCAGATCCATCTGCACGGCCTCCAGCCGGCGCAGCAGCTCGGACCCGACTTCGGTGAGGAAGACCAGCGCCAGCGCGGCATCGGCATCCGTGGCGTCGGTCGTGAGCGCCTCCACCGCCGTCTCGGCGGCCAGCAGGTCCGCGGCGGCCCAGGCCAGCTCGAAGCTGGGGACCTGCTGCGCGTCCAGCCGGCGAGCGTCGAGCCGGCCGCGCTCATTGAGGCAGTCGCGTGCCAATGCCGCAGTGGCGGCGTCGAAGGCCGCGCGCCACGCCTGCAGCACGCCCCGCGCCTGCGCCACCTGCAACTGCCTTGTGTCGTCCATCACGATGGCATCGTCCTTTCTCAGGCCGGGGCGCGCTCCAGCGCAGCCAGGGCCTTGTTCGCCGCTTCGCGGCCGGTGTAGGCGCAGGCCTGCGTGCCGCCGTCGCCGTAATCCTTGACCGCGTCGCCCACGTGCCAGAGGTTGGCCAGCGGGGTGTCCTGCGGCATGTCGAAGCCCGCGCAGGAACGCTGCGCCGGCCAGTCGCCGCGCATCACGCGGACGGAGAGCATTTTGGCACCCGCGAAGCCGGGGAACAGCTCGCGCAGGTCCGCCAGGGACTCCTCGATCTCCGCCTTCTCGTCGAAGTCGCCGATGGCCGGCTTCGGCACCGCATAGGCCACGTACTGGTACCAGCCGGCGGGCGCCAGCTCCGGGCAGGTGGCGGTGAGCTCGCCCATGTTGCACAGGCGGCGCGTCTTGCCGAAGGTCACCAGGCCGGGCACGTCAAGCAGGCGCTCGCGCGTGGCGAAGTTGATGACGATGTTGGCGGCGGGCTTCGGCGTGGCGCGCGACTGCGCGACGTAGTGGGCGCCCATGGCCTCCGCGCCGGGCAATGCTGCCGTGGCCGCCGGCCCGATGTTGCTGATGAAGGCGCCCGCCTCCACGCGCTGCGTCACGCCGCCGCGCTCGATGTCGATGGCGACCAGGCGGCCGCCCTCCACATGCAGGCGCGTGGCGCTCGCGCCCGTCCACACCTCGCCACCGCGGCTGCGGATGCCGCCGGCCAGGTCATCCCAAAGCCCCACTGTGCCGCGCGGGCAGAAGCCGAAGCGCTTGAAGGCGCCCTTGATCGCGAAGTAGGTGAGGAAGGCGCGCGCCGGCAGTTCGTCTGCGTTGGCGGCGAAGATGGCCGCGCACAGGTTGCGGAAGATGGCATGCACCGTCTCGTTGCTGGTGTACTGGGCCAGCCACTCCTGCGTGCTCATCTTCGCCTCGGGCAGGTCGCCCGCGCGCGCATCCGCGAACTTGGCGCCGATCTTGGCCGCCTGCTTGGTGAAGGTGCCCAGCAGCATGCCCCAGCCGCCCTTGGCGACGTTGATCACCTTGCCGTCGATGTAGAACACCGTGGCCGGGTTCGGCTCACGGATGTCCAGCGGCACGCCCAGCAGATCGAAGGTTTCCTCGAACACGCCGCCGCGCTCGATGGCGATGGCGCCGATGTTCACGATGTGGCCGTCGATGGTCTCGCTGGAGGCACGGCCGCCCAGGCGGTTCAGCCGCTCGGCGACCAGCACGCGCTGGCCGGCCGCGGTGAGGCGCGCCGCGGCGCTCAGGCCGCCGGCGCCGGCGCCGATGACCACCGCGTCGAAGCGCAGCGGGGATGCATTCGTCATGTCTGTCGTCTCCAAGAAAGGGTGAGAGTCAGCGCGCCGCTTCGGGCGTGGTGAGGGGCAGGCCGAGCGCCACGCGGCGCACGAGCCACGCGCTGGGTCGGTAACGCGGGTCACCCGTGGCCGCGTGCTGGGCGCGCAGGATGGCGAGGATGCGCTCGGCGCCCAGGTGGTCGCCCCAGGCGAGCGGGCCGCGCGGGTAGCCCAGGCCGAGCTGCACCGCGGCCTCCAGGTCGGCCACGCTCGCGATGCCGCGTTGCGCGATGTTGGCGGCGATGTTCACGATGGTGGCGATCACGCGCTGGGCGATGAAGCCGGGGCTGTCGTTGATGACCGTCACCGGCACGGCGTCCGCGGCCAGCAGGGCCAGCGCCGCGTCCCGTGCGGCCGGCGCGGTGGCGATGGTGAGCATCAGCGTGCGACGCAGCGCGAGCGGCGTGATCGGGTCCACCGCCACGGTGCGCGCAGCGTCCAGGCCCAGCCGCACCGCCGCACTGGTGGCGTCTTCGCCCCAGGGCTGCACGATGCCGAGGTCGGCCCGGGCCGGCTCGCCTTCCAGGCGGGCGCCGGCGGCCTGCAGCAGCGTGGCCAGCTCACCGTGGCCAGACGCGGCGGGATCGATCCACACCGACACACCCGCGGGAACGGCGGGTCGCTCGCGGGCAGGTGGGCGCTCGGGCCGGCCCTCGACATAGCGGTACCAGCCCTCGCCCGTCTTGCGGCCGAACAGGCCGGCGGCCACGCGCGGCGGCACCAGCGACGACGGGCGGAAGCGCGGCTCCTGCTGGAACTGCTCGTAGATGGAACTCATCACGCGCGACGAGACGTCGAGGCCGGTGAGATCCAGCAACTCGAACGGGCCCATGCGGAAGCCCAGCGCCTCGCGCAGCACGTCGTCCACGTCGGCGGGGGTCGCCACCTGCTCCTCCACGACGCGCAGGCCCTCGGTGTAGAGGCCGCGGCCGGCGTGGTTGATCAGGAAGCCCGGCTGGTCGGCCGTGACCACGGCGCGGTGGCCGGCGCCCTCGCTGAGGGTACGCAGCGTCTCCACCACCGCCGGCGCGGTGCGCACGGCCGCGATCACCTCGGCCACCTTCATCAGCGGCACCGGGTTGAAGAAGTGCAGACCGGCCACGCGCGCCGGCTGCTCGCAGGCGGCGGCGATGTCCGCGACGGTGAGGGAGGAGGTGTTGGAGGCGAGGATGGCCTCCGGCGACACCACCGCCTCCAGTGCGCGGAACAGCGCGCGCTTGGCATCGAGGTCTTCCACGATGGCCTCGATCACCACATCGCAGTCGGCGAAAGAGGCCAGGTCTTCGCTCACGTGGATCCGCCCGCGGATGGCCGCCAGCGCGTCGGCGCTCAGCCGGCCTTTCTCGACGAGCTTGGTCAGCTGGTCCAGCACGGCCTGCACCGCCTTCGCGGCAGCGCCGGGCTGGGCGTCGTGGCAGCGCACCACGTGCCCGGCCTGCGCGAACAGCTGGACGATGCCGCGGCCCATGGTGCCGGCGCCAACGACGCCGATGACGGTCGGGTTCATCTCAGTTCCCCTTGAACACCGGCTTGCGCTTGTCGAGGAACGCGCGCATGCCCTCGGTCTTGTCGGCGGTGTCGAACAACAGCAGGAACTCGCGATGTTCCAGCGCCAGCGCCGCATCCAGCGGCAGATCCGCGCCCTGGCGCAGCACGCGGCGCGTGGCCTGCACCGCCTTGGGCGGCATGCGCGCCGCCTTGCGCGCCAGCTCCATCGCGCGCAGTCTCAGCTGGGCGGGCTCGACCAGCTCCGCCACCAGGCCAAGCTGGAAGGCGCGCTCACCGGTCAACGGCTCGCCCGTGAGCAGCATCAGGCTGGCCACCTGCCGGCCCACCGCGCGCACTAGGCGCTGCGTGCCACCCGCGCCAGGCATGATGCCCACCGCCAGTTCGGGCTGGCCCAGCCGCGCGGTCATGTCGGCCACGATGAAGTCGGCCATCAGCGCCAGCTCGCAGCCCGCGCCCAGCGCGAAGCCGCTTACCGCGGCGATCACCGGCTTGCGGCAGCCGGCCACCGGCGCCCAGTACTGGCCCAGGTCCAGATCGGCCACGTCCTGCGCGCCCTTGTCCACCAGCAGGTTCAGGTCCGCGCCCGCGGCGAAGATGCCCTCGCCGCCGGTGATGACGATGGCCTGCACGGCGGCATCGGCGTCCTGCGCGCGGAAGGCGTCGGCGATGGCGGCGCGCATGGCGAGGTCGAGCGCGTTGCGCTTGTCGGGGCGGTTGAGCGTGAGCAGCGCGACGGCGCCTTCGCGCTCCACGCGCACGAGATCGGGGGTAGAGGCAGTCATGTGTCTGGAGTGAACTTCGCCGCCCGCTTCTCGCGGAAGGCGGCGAAGCCTTCGGCGAACTCGGGGCCGGTCAGCAGCGCGGCCTGGTCGTCTTCCTCGCGGGACAGTTCGTCATCCAGCGTCGCGCTCGGGTGGTTCAGGCGCATCTTCATGCGGCCGTAGGCTTCCAATGGCAGCAGGGCCAGGGCGGCCGCATGGGCCACGGCGCGGTCCATCACCTGGTCGTCCGGCACCAGCTCGTCGGCCAGGCCGATGCGGTGCGCCTCTTCGCCCGTCACCGGCATGCCCGCCGTCAACAGACGGCGCGCCGGGCCGATGCCCACGCGGCGCGGCAACGTGAGCAGCTGGCCCCAGTCCGGCGCCAGGCCCAGCTTGAGAAACGGGAACAGCACGCGCGTGCCGGGCCCGGCCACGATGTGATCGCCCAGCAGCGCCAGGCCGACCACTGCGCCGGCAGAGATGCCTTCCATCGCCGTCACCACCGGGATGCGTGCATGGGCCAGCAAGCGGCACAGCAGATGGCCGTGCTGCATGCGCTGGCGCGCCTGCTCCTCGCTGAGCCCCGCCATGGTGGGCACGTCGCCGCCCGCCGAGAGCGTGCCGCCGCTGCCGCCCAGCACCAGCGCGCGCACCGAGGCATCGGCCTGCAGCTCGCGCAGGTGGGCGATGAGCAGCTCGCGCACGGCGTGATCCATCGCGTTGCGCTTGTCCGGGCGATGGATGCGCAGCCGCGCCACGTGCGGCGCGGGGCGATCCAGCAGGACCACGGGCTCAGGCGCTTCAGACACCCTGCAGCCCCACGATGGACACCGAGCACACGTTCTGCGAAGGCTGGCCGCCCAGGTTGTGGATCAGGCCCGTCTTCGGGTTCGCCAGCTGCCGGCGGCCGGCGCGGCCCTGCAGCTGCAGGTAGATCTCGTACAGCATGCGGATGCCGCTGGCGCCCACCGGGTGGCCGAAGCACTTGAGGCCGCCGTCGATCTGGCACGGCACCGCGCCCTCGGCGTCGAACACGCCATCGAGCACGTCGCGCACCGCCTCGCCTTCGCCGGAGAGGCCCAGGTCTTCCATGGTCACCAGCTCGGTGATGGAGAAGCAGTCGTGCACCTCGGTCATGCTGAGCTCGCGCCGCGGATCGGTGATGCCGGCCTCGGCATAGGCCTTCTTCGCCGCGATGCGCGCCGTGTGCACGTAGCTGCCGTCCCAGCCGCTGCCCTGCAGCTCCCAGCCGTTGGACACCGCGAGCTGCAGCGCCTTGAACGTGACGAGGTCCGTCTTGCCCAGGCCGCGCGCGATGTCGGGCGTGGTGACGATGGCGGCGGCCGCGCCGTCGGAGACGCCGCAGCAGTCGAACAGGCCCAGCGGCGCCGCGATGGTCGGCGCCTTCAGGCACTGCTCCTCGGTGATCTCCTTCTGCAGGTGCGCCTTGGGGTTCTTCGCGCCGTTCGCGTGGCTCTTCACCGACACGTGCGAGATGGCGCGCTTCAGCAGCGCCGCGTCCACGCCATGGCGCGCGCGATAGGCGCTCGCGAGCTGCGCGAAGTTCGCCGGCGCCACCGCATTGGGGTACCACTGCGGGATGTAGGTGCCGACCTGCGCCATGGGCAGGCCGCCATAGCCGGTGTCCTTGAGCTTCTCCACGCCGAGCGCCAGCGCGATGTCGCACGCGCCCGCGGCCACCGCGTACACCGCCGCGCGGATGGCCTCGGAGCCGCCGGCGCAGAAGTTCTCCACCCGCGTGACGCCGATGTTGGGCAGCCGCAGCGCGATGCTCATGGGCGTGCCGCCGCGGCCCGTGCCCACGTCGTCCATGTGCGTGGAGTACCACGCGGCGCCCAGCTGGTCCGGCGTGATGCCGGCATCGGCCATCGCCTCGTTGTAGGCCTCCAGCATCAGGTCTTCGGGACTCGCGTCCCAGCGCTCGCCGAAGCGGCTGCAACCCATGCCGAGGATGGCGACCTTGTCCTTGATTCCACTGGCCATGCGGCGCTCCTTCAGGGGTTGGGGGTGGCGGCGCGCACCGGCGTCGCCTTCCAGAAATAGCGGGTGAAGCCGCGGCGCTCGTCGGTGTCCTTGATGCGGAACACCATCTCCATCGCGCAGCCGGTGTCGACCTCGCCCACTTCGAGATCGGTGAAATCCATCAGGATGCGGCCGCCACCCTCGAAATCGATCTGCCCGTAGTGGTGCGGCGGCGAGGGGTGGTACGAGAGGTACTCGGCGGACCAGCTCAGCACGCGCGCCGCGCGGTCGGCCAGCTTCCAGGGCTTCTGGGTGTCCAGCCGCGGCTGGCCGGGGTCGTAGGACAGGCGCGAGGGCGGGAAGTGCACGCTGCCCGTCACCTCGCAACGGCCCGCCACCAAGCCCAGCAGCGCCGAGCGATGGCGCCAGGCGGTGGACAACGCGGTCTTCTTGTCCTGCTCGCCGCGCATGCCGCGCTCCAGGGCGAGCTGGCCCTTGAACGCGAGGAACCTCGTGTAGTGCCGCTCCTCGACACCGCGCGCGAGCCAAGCGCTGACGCCGCGCGCGGGCCGGAAGCCGCGGATCGCCTCGGTGACGCGGAACACCAGCGCCTGCGCGCCGCTGCCGAACTGCGCCACCACGATCACCTGGCCCGGCTCGGCGCGCTCCAGCACGTGCGACAGCAGCAGCAGGCCATGCGGCAGGCCGCTATCGCCCACGCGGTCCAGCAGGGCGTCTGCCACCGCCTCGGCGCGGATGCCGCAGGCCTTGGCGAGCTGCGCATCCATCTTCGCGAAGCTGGTCGGGAAGATGAAGTGATCCACCTGCGCGGGCGGCACGCCCGCCTGCTTCAGCGCCGCCTCGATGGCGCGCGGCGCCAGCTTGGCGATGCCCTCGTCGCGCACCCAGCGCTCTTCCCAGTGGTAGTCCACCTCCTCCCCGCTGGCGCGGAAGTGGTCGACGAAGTCCACCGAGAGCGTGCCGCTGCCCAGGAACTCCGCGATCACGTTCTCGCGGCCGATCAGCAGGGCCGCGGCAGCGTCGCCGTAGTCCAGCTCCTGCGCGCTGGCGGCGCGGGTGCGGCGGTTGTCGGCGGCCAGCACCAGCACGTCGCCGCCGCCCGCCTGCACGCGCGCCACGGCCTGCGCCACGGCGGTGAGCGCGGCGCGCTGCGAGCCGCCCAGATCCACCGCGTCCACCTCGTCGTCGAGCGTGAGCGCGCCCGCCACCACGCCGGCATTCAGGCGCTCGGCGAAGGGCAGCGTGTCGGAAGCCAGGAACACGGTGCGCACGTGGCTGCGGTCCTCGCGAGGGCCAAGGCAGTCGCGCGCGGCGGCCACGGCCAGGGTGATGCTGTCTTCGTCCCAGTTGGCGAAGGCGCGTGTGCCCTTGCGCCCCGCGAAGTGCGGTGCATACCAGGCGTTGGCCTGCGCCGCTGCCTGGCGCGACAGGCGCAGGCGCGGGATGTAGCCGCCATGGGCGGTGATGCCGATCATGAGGAAGGTCCTTCTGTGACGGAGGAAGTGATGCGTGAAGGGGTGCCAGTCACGGCCACGCCCAGGTGCCCGGCGAGGAACCGGCCCGCGGCTTCCACTGCGTCGCGCGCCGCCGGCAGGCCGGGGAACTGCTGGTACACGTGGAAGAGGCCGGGCGCCACCTGCAGCTGCGCGCGGCCGCCGGCGTCCTGCACACGGGCCACGAGATCGGCCGCATCGCTGCGCACGATCTCGCGCTCGCCCACCTGCACCAGCAGTGGCGGCAGGCAGCCTAGCGCAGTCATCGAGGCGTGCACCGGCGAGGCGAGCGGATGCAGCGGATCGGCCTCGCGGCCCAGGCGCGCACGCGCCATGGCCTGCAGCATCGGGCGCGCGTTCAACGGATCGTCCACGGCGCCATCGCCGTAGGTGGCCCCAGTGAGCGCCATGTCGGTCCAGGGAGAGAACAGCGTGGCGGCTGCCCAGTTGGCCAGCCCCTCGGCCTGCATCGCCAGCAGCGCCGAGAGCGCGAGGCCGCCACCGGCGGAATCCCCTGCCAGCGCGATGCGGTCCGGCGTGAGACCTTGCGCCAGCAGCCAGCGCAGCGCGCGGCAGGCGTCTTCCACCTGGGCGGGATGACGGTGCTCCGGTGCCAGGCGGTAGTCGATGCCGAGCACGCGCACGCCGGCGGCAGCGGAGAGGCGCGCCATCAGCTCCCGGTGCGAGGCGACCGAGCCGATCTGGAAGCCGCCACCGTGCAGGTAGAGGATCGCGGCATCCTGGCGCGCGCCGGGCGCGGTGATCCATTCGCTGGGGATGCCATCGAGGTCGACAGCGGCGTGGTGCGCGGTGACGGGCAGGTCGAACAGCGCGTCCCAGTCGGCGCGCATCTGCGCGAGGGTCGTCTCGCGCGTCCAGCGGGCGTAGACCGCGCGGATGCAAGCGATGGCGTCGGCAGGCGTGGTGGCCGACGCGCTCACGCCCCACACCCCATGCCGCCCGAGACGCCCAGCACTTCGCCAGTGATGTAGCCCGCCGGCTCGGAGGCAAGGAAAGCCACCGTGGCCGCGACTTCATCCGACGTGCCCAGCCGCCCGGCGAGCGTGGCGCCGGTCATCGCCGCGAGCAGCTTCTCACCGCCCTGCGCCACGGCCTGCTGCAGCAGCGGCGTGTCGATCGGCCCCGGCGCCACCACGTTGGCGGTGATGCCCTTGCGGCCGTTCTCGCGGGCGATGGAGCGCGTGAAGGCGATCACGCCGCCCTTGGCCGCTGCGTACACCGCGCCCCCGCGCGAGCCGAGGCGACCCGCCTCCGAAGCGACGTTGACGATGCGCCCCCAGCCGGCTGCCTGCATGGCGGGCAGCACGGCATGCGTGGTGTTCAGCACCGCGTCGAGGTTCACCGACAGCAGCCGCCGCCAATCCGCCGGCGTGGTCTGGGTGAAGAAGGCGTGCTGGTCGATGCCGGCGCAGTTGACCAGCACCGCGAACGGGCCGTGGGCAGCTGCGGCCGCGGTGACTGCGTCGTAGTCCGTCACGTCCAGCACGAGCCCGGTACCGCCGATGGTGGCGGCCAGTTCGCGTGCGGCATCACCCTGCAGATCGGCCACGACCACGTGCAGGCCGTCCGCCGCGAGCCGACGCGCGATGGCCGCGCCGATGCCACTGGCGCCACCCGTGACCAGCGCTCGCCGCCTGGCGCCGCCGGCCATCACCGCCCCGTGAAGCGCGGTGCGCGCTTCTCGATCACCGCGGCCAGGCCCTCCAGTGCGTCCTGGGTGCCGCACAGCACGGCCTGGGTGTTGTTCTCCTCCGGCATGGCGGCTTCCACGCCGGCGCCGATGCCGTTCCACAGCAGGCGCTTGGTGTTGGCCAGCGCGCGCGGGGCACCGCTGGCGAGCTGGCGCGCCAGGGACCAGGCCTCGTCCATCAACTGGGCATCCGGCACCACGCGCGTGACCAGGCCCATGGCCTTGGCCTCGGCCGCATCGATCACCGGATTGAGCATCAGGATCTCCATCGCGCGGCGGAAGCCCACCAGCTGCGTCAACGTGACGGACACGCCGGCATCGGGGACCATGGCCACGCGCGTGGCGCCGGCCAGGAACTTCGTCGACTCACCGGCCACCACGAAATCCGACGAACACACCAGCCCCATGCCGCCGCCGCCGGCCGCAAAGCCCTGCACCGCGGACACCACCGGCGGGTTCAGGCGGATGAGCCCCGCCGCCACGAGCTGCAAGTAGCCGGTGGCCACGCGGATGTAGTGCGGCAGATCCTCCCCCTGCGCCAGGAAGGTGTGCGTGTCACCGCCGGCGCAGAAGTGACGCCCTTCGCCGGTGATGAGCACGGCCCGCACGCGCTTGTCGCCGTGCACGCGCATGATCACCTCGTGCAGGGTCTTCAGCAGCTCGATGTTGAGGCCATTGGACGCCTCAGGCCGGTTCAGGCGGATGTGCGCCACGCCATCGGCATGCAGGTCCAGCAGGGCCAGGCCGGTGGCGACCAGCGCCTCGGGGGGGGTTGTCTCCGTTGTCATGCGTGGGGTCCTCAGGTAAGGCGCGCGGCCATCAGATCAGGAACGCCATGGAGTACAGCGCGTTGGCGTTGTTCACCAGCATGACCTTCTTCAGCGCCATGCGCAGGCTGCCATCCGCCTGGCGGCGCAGCAGGTACTCATTGCGCGAGGCCCAGAGCTGATCCCCCCGCGTGTGCGACTCGAACACCAGCACGTTGGCGGCCACGCGGATCTCGCGCCCGTCGTCGGCCAGCACCTCGATGTTGGAGACCAGCCGGCGCAGGCGCGACTGCGGCGTCTGGCTGAACCGCTTGCCGGTGTGGTACTGGCGGATGCGCAGGGCGATGCGCGAGCGGTTGTCGTAGAGGATCGACATCTTCTGCTCGGGGTCGATGTCGTCGCCGTTGGCGGGCACCCAGTAGACGCCGTCGTCGGCCCACAGGGCTTCCCAGTCGTCATAGGCGTGCTCGTCGGCCAGGCGCGACTCGCGCACCAGGAAGGCCGTCACGTCCTCCAGCGTCTCGCGCTGGGCTGCGGTCATGGGCATCAGGCGGCCTCCATCAGGGCGCGGTAGTGGCGCCAAATGCCGCGGCTGGGCACCTCGTCGGTGTTGTCGCCGATCAGGAAGCCGTCTTCGTCGCGGCGCTCGCGGTGCTTGCCGCGGCCGAGGAACAGCCACTCGGGGTTGCGCATCTGCACGCCCATCTGGGTGCGCTCGTACATCTCGGCGTCATCGGCCAGCAGGAAGCCGGCCGGCCCCACCGAGCCCATGGTCTGCTGGCGCAGGCGGCGGTTCAGGTCGGGCGCGCCCTTGAACTGGAGCGCCGTCACGTGCTGGATAGTCTCATCCACCGCCACCGGCTGGATCACGAAGATCTGGATCTCCGCGATGAACAGGTTGGGGAAGATCATGATGTGCGGCGTGCCGTCGATGAGGATGCGGCGCGCCTTCTCTTCCCCGTAGGCGGCGTTCATCTTCGCCACGTACTCGGGCAGCTTGTCGGCCGTGGTGCCGAACCACGAGAGCGGCTGGTCGCGCTTGCGGAACTCCGGCCGCAGGTCGTTCTCGGTATGGCCGTTGCCGAAGTCGCGAGAGACTGCGGTGGACTCGGCGCTGTACAGGCTGCCGATGCCGCTTTGCGCCACCTCGAAGATGGAGGCATGCACGAACGAGGGGTGGTAGCCATCCGTCTCGTTCTCGACCAGGAACTTCCAGTTGGCGCGTACCTTGTGCTTGAGGAAGCCGGCCGTGATCTCCACCTCGCCCTCCGGCGAGGTCTCGCACAGGGCGTCGATGGAGCGCATCGCGGCGCCCAGGTGCTCCTGCAGCGACGGGCCCTCGGCCGCGAGGGAGCCGAAGACGAAGCCGCGGTAGCTGTCCACCCGGGCCACGCGGCCCAGGCCCAACTCGGAGCGGTCCACACCCTCGTAGCCCGAGGGGAAGGGCCAGCCCTTGAGCGCGCCGTCGTTCGCAAAGGTCCAGCCGTGGTACGGGCAGGTGAAGGAGCGCGCGTTGCCCTGCTCTGTCATGCACACGCGGTTGCCGCGGTGCGGGCAGCGGTTGTGCAGCAGGTGGACGCGGCCATCCCTGCCGCGCGTCATGATCACCGGCTCGGGGCCAATGGACTTCATGACGTAGTCGTTGGCGTTGGGCACCTCGCTCTCATGGCCGACGTACACCCAGGTGCGGCCCCAGATCTGGCGCAGCTCGGCGTTCCAGATCGCCGGATCGGTGTACAGCGAGCCATGCACGTGGCTGTCTTTCACCAGCTTGTGGAAGGCGATGGGCGCCGATACGGGCACGGGCGGCGCTTCGGTGGGGCAGGCGTTCAAGGGTCTGGGCTCCCAGGTGAGGACCGGTTGTGGACCGGCGGAAAGTGATGCAATAATAGTCCGACGAGACGGACTATGTCAACGCCGGATCGGAACCCATTTCTGGAGCGCCATGCCCACCGTCGTCTTCATCGATCCCGCCGGCCACACGCACAACGTGCAGGCCCCCATCGGCCGCACCCTGATGCAGGTGGCGCTGGACAACGGCGTGCCCGGCATCCTGGGCGATTGCGGCGGCGCCTGCTCGTGCGCCACCTGCCACGGCTACGTGGACGAGGGCCATGCCGCGCTGCTGCCACCCCGCTCCGAGACCGAGGTGTTCATGCTGGAGGGCGTGCCCGACCTGCGGCCGACCAGCCGCCTGTGCTGTCAGCTGCGGGTGACCGAAGCGCTGGAGGGCATCACCGTGCAATTGCCCGACGAGCAGGTGTAGTCGCGCCTGCCGCGCGCACTGTCTCGGCGCGCAGGCGGCGCCCCACGCTCACTCGCCGTCGGTCGCCTGCCGCTGCGGACGCTTGCCGGCCCGCGCTGCCTTCTTGGCCAGCCGCTCTGCGTCCAGCGCCTGACCCTCGGCCATCCACTGCGCAAACTCCGCCGGGGTCTCCAGCGTGATCCGCCCCAGCGTCATACCCCGAAACTCCTGGATCACGATCTCCGCGGCCTTCTGGGTGTTAACCCTGCCCTTGCCCAGCAGCGCGCCGCGCTGCCGGCCCACGGCCTCCAGCAAGTCCTCGTCCCGCATCGCGGCCACGCCGCTCAACTTGAATCGCGCTTCCAGCAGGCCCGCATAGTGCTGCCGCAGGTAACCCAGCAGCTCCAGCGCCACCAGCTCTTCGTCATACGCGTTGCGGCCGATGGCGCCGCAGGCGGCCAGGTTGAAGCCGCTGCGGGCCACGATGATGCGCGGCCACAGAAGGCCGGGCGTGTCGTACAGGTAGAAGTCATCGGCCAGCGTGATGCGCTGCTCCAGCTTGGTCACGCCGGCTTCATCGCCCGTCTTCGCATGCCGCTTGCGGGTGAGCGCATTGATCAGCGTCGACTTGCCGACGTTGGGCACGCCGCAGATCAGCACCCGCATCGGCTTGGCCAGGCCGCCGCGCCCAGGCGCCAGCGCCTGGCAGGCGGCGGCCAGCGGCTGCACCGCCGCGGCGTCGATGGCCTGCAGCGCCAGCGCGCGCGTGCCGGGCACGGCGTTGTAGTGGGCCAGCCAGGCCTGTGTGCGCGCCGGGTCGGCCATGTCCTGCTTGTTCAGGATCTTCAGCGTGGGCTTGTGCCCGGTCAGCTCCGCCAGCAGCGGGTTGGCGCTGGAACCGGGCATCCGTGCGTCCAGCACCTCGATGACCACGTCGATGTCCTTCACCCGCTCGGCAATCGCCTTGCGCGTGAGGTGCATGTGTCCGGGGAACCATTGGATGGCCATGGGGCGATGCTACCGGGTGCGGGCTGGCAGGCCGTGCCGGGCCCTCACAATGGCGCACCGGCAACGTCCGCGAAGAAGGCACCTCATGAACATTCACACCTTCATGCTCGGCTACCAGGCCGCCTGGCAACAACGCGACCCGTCGCAGTTCGCCGCGTTGTTCCACCCCGACGGCCAGTACCACAACACCCCGTTCCAGGTGCAGCGCGGCACCGCGGCCTTGATGGACTACTGGAAGCGGGTGCAGCTGCAGGAGGACGTGCGGGTCCGCTTCGAGGTGCTGGCGGACCAGGGCGCCTCCGGCATCGCGCACTGGCATGTCACCTACCAGGTCGCCTCGGAAGAGCTGTTCCAGATCTGGGCGCGGTCCACGGGCACCAGCCTCGTCGCGCGCCAGCCGGGCGATCCACTCCCGCGGATGGTGCTGGATGGGGTGCTGCAAGGCACGTTTGCCGACGGCCTGTGCAGCGAGGCACGCATCTGGTGGCATAGCCTGCCGCAGCCGGGCTGACCGCGCAGCGCGAAGGACAGGCAGCCGCTCAGTCCGCGTAGGCCAGCAGACACTCCTGCGTGACCGAG
This sequence comes from Ramlibacter sp., assembly GCF_041916345.1. Taxonomy (GTDB): domain Bacteria; phylum Pseudomonadota; class Gammaproteobacteria; order Burkholderiales; family Burkholderiaceae_C; genus Ramlibacter. Next base: position 10,278 of record NZ_JAYRZR010000016.1, on the reverse strand, counting down.
GCCACGAGGCGCCCCTGCGCGTCGTGCACGCGGCCGATGGAAAGCCCGCGGCCGCGCATGGAACCCGGGCTCTCGCAATCGAAGTGCAGCCACTCGTCCACCCGCGGCGGGCGGTGCAGCCAGATCGCGTGGTTGAGGCTGGCGATGTAGAGACGGCGGGCGCCCAGGTCGGCACGGTGCAGCGCCAGGCTGGCGAAGTTGGTCCACCAGTCCGAGAGGTAGGCGAAGGCAGCGGCGTGCACGCGCGGGTCATTCGGCAGCGGGGACGCCGCGCGCAACCAGAAGCGCAGCCGCGGCTGGCGGTCCAGCGCCAGGATCTGCCGCCGCGCGTCGGGCACGCGGAAATCCACGCTCGCCTTCATGTCCTGCGAGTAGCCGCCCAGCGACTCGATGCCCTGCAGCAAGTCCGCCGGCAGATCCTGCATGGCGGGCAGATCCGTCGCGTGCTCCCCGGGTGGGGCCGCACAGGGCTGCTCGTGCGTGGGCGATGCCAGTTCGGCGGCGCAGGTGACCTGCGCGTCCAGCACCATGCGCCCGCCCGCCTGCGCGCCGCGCACATGGCGCGAGGTGAATCGCTTGCCGTCCTGCAGCGGCGTGACGGTGAAGTCGATCGGCTCGTCGTGCAGCGCGCCCTGCAGGAACAGGAACTGCATCATCGAAGGCGGGCGATCGGCCGGCGCTTCCAGCAGGCCGGCCATGAGGGCCTGGCCCAGCAACTGGCCGCCATAGGCCCGGCCGTTCTTGTTGGGATCACCAAATGCGTTGCGCCAGCAGCCGGGGCCCTGCGCCTGCAGCTGCAGCAGCAAGGCGATGTCGGTGCCGTTCCAGGGGGCGAGCTTCATGCGCCCTCCCCGGTGGCCTGGCCGATGGCCACATGCCGATGACCCACGGTGCGCGGCGCCACCTCCGGCTTCAGGCGCCAGTTGGGACCGAACTCGTCGAGCCGATGCATGGGCAGCACCGGCGCATCCGCCAGCGTGCGCAGGCGTTCGGCGTAGGCATCCAGGTAAGCCGCCCGCGCCTCGGCATCGGTGTACTGGATGTTCCAGGCCATGAAGGGCGCCTGCACCTGCAGGCCCACATAGCCGAACACGCCATGGTGCAGATGCCAGAGGATCACGTCTCGCTCGCCCAGCAGACCATCGGGCGCCATCATCCGCGCCTCGCAGCCGGTGGTGATGGCGAGCATGGCGCGACGCCCCTGCAGGCCCCCGCGGTCGAAGCGCCGGCCGCCCGCGCCGTACACCGTGCCGTTGACGAACACGCGGTCGATCCAGCCCTTCAGGATCGCCGGCACCGAGAACCACCACAACGGGAACTGCAGGATGAGCTGGTCGCACCACAGCAGCTTGTCCAGCTCGGCCTGGATGTCGGGTGCGAAGGTGTGCTTCTGCGAGGCCTGCTTCTGCTCGCGGTCGTACTGCAGCGCGTCGGGAAAGCGCCGCTCGGTGAAGTCCGCCCCGCTGGCCACGGGGTTGAAGCCCATGGCGTACAGGTCCGACACCTGCACCTCATGCCCCTGCCCGCGCAGCGTCTCGACCCCGCGGTCCAGCAGGGCGTGGCCGAAGGAATGCGGCTCGGGATGGGCGAAGACGATCAGGACGCGCATGGGGATCTCCTGCGCGCATCATAAACCGACGGGTCGGTCTTTTAAAGAGGCAGGCCACCAAGCCACCAGCCCCAGTCGGCAGAACTGCCCCGCCTGGCGACCGTGCCTTACAATGAAGGGGATTGTAAGGAGCGCCCCATGACCGAGTCCACCATCACCGCCAAGGGCCAGACCACGGTGCCTTCGGATATCCGGGCGCGCCTGCTGGCCGAGCCGGGCACCCGCCTCGTCTGGTCGGTGATGCCCGACGGCACGATCATCGTTCGCGCGAAGACGAAGTCCATCCTCGACCTGGCGGGGATGTTGAAGGCACCCAAGGGCAAGCGGGCTGCCATCGATGACATGAACCCCTGGCGTCGCTGATGGCCGCGCTCGACACCAATGTGCTCGTGCGCTACGTGGTTCGGGATGACAGCGGCCAGCTGGCCGCAGCCAGACGGCTCATCGCGGACCACGTCACCAGCGGGCAGATGCTCTTCGTGCCGGTGACCGTGACACTGGAGCTGGGATGGGTGCTGCGCGCCAGCTTCGGCTTCGACAAGGAGGACGTCATGGCGGTACTTGCGAACCTGCTTTCGACCACTGAGCTTCGCTTCGAATCCGAACAGGCGCTCGAGGTGGCGCTGCAGCTGTACCGCGAAGGAACGGCCGACTTCGCGGACTGCCTGCACGTGGCACTTGCTGCACAGGCCGGTGCGCTGCCACTATGGACCTTCGACAGGCGGGCAGCCAAGGTTCAGGGCGCGCGTGCGGTTCCGCGCGGGACGGCGTAGGGGCCTCCCTACCTCTGGCCGGGACTCAGCCATCCCTGTCCGGGATGGCCCGCTCGCCCGGTGGTCCGCCCCTTGCTACAGTGGCTCCACGTTGGCCCCAGCCCGCCCCACGGACCCCCCATGAAAATCTGGCTCAAGATCCTCATCGCGCCCGCCGTGGCCATCGTCTGCCTGCTGGCCTTCGGCGCCCTGGCCTATGGGGTGCTGGAGCGGCAGGCCGCTTCGCTGGAGGAGCTGACCACCAACCGGCGGTCCGGCGTGGAGGCCGCGATGGGCACCGCCCAGCGGCTGAGCGCCACCCATGCCAGCATCTACCGGCTGTTCACCTGGCGCGGCACGCTCAGTGACGAGAGCATCAAGGCGACGGCCGGGCCGCTCACGGACCAGATCGACGACGTGCACGGCTTCCTCACCGGCATGAAGGCGCAGCCCAGCCTGGCCCCGCAGGAGCGGGCCTTGCTGGAGCAGGCGCTGGGGCACCTGGGTGAATACCGCAATGGCGTTCGCGAGGCGGTGGAGAAGAGCGGCGGTGCCGCCACGGCGGGCGGGCTGATGGCCGATGCCGACAACACCTACCAGGCCACGCTGCAGGCGCTCAATGCGCTGGGCGACCTGGAGAAGAAGCTGGCGCAGGAGAGCTATGACCGCGCCGCCGCCAGCTACCGCCAAGGGCAGGTGCTGCTGCTGGTGATCCTCTCGCTGGCGGTGCTGGCCTCGGTGGGCATCGCGGTGGCGGTGAGCCGTGCCATCGTGCGGCCGCTGGATGCCGCCATCAAGACGGCCGCGCGGATTGCCGAGGGCGACCTCACCGCGCAGATCCGCGTGGTCGGCTCGGACGAGACGGCGGAGCTGTCACGCGCCCTGCTGGGCATGACGCAGAACCTGCGTGAGCTGGTGGCGCAGGTGGCGCGCGGCGCGCACGTGGTAGCCGACACCAGTGAGCAGATCGCGCAGGGCAACCTCGATCTGTCGCAGCGCACCGAGGAGCAGGCGAGCACGCTGGAGCAGACGGCCAGCTCGATGGAGGAGCTCACGTCCACCGTGGCGCAGAACGCGCAGAACGCGCGGCAGGCCAGCGAACTGGCCGCCGGTGCCGCCGACATCGCGCAGAAGGGCGGTCAGGTGGTGGGCCGCGTGGTCAGCACCATGCACGACATCTCCGCCGCCTCGGGCCGCATCGGCGACATCATCGGCGTGATCGACGGCATCGCCTTCCAGACCAACATCCTCGCGCTCAATGCCGCGGTGGAGGCCGCGCGCGCCGGCGAGCAGGGCCGCGGCTTCGCCGTGGTGGCAGGCGAGGTGCGCACGCTGGCGCAACGCAGCGCAGCCGCCGCCAAGGAGATCAAGACCCTGATCGCCGACTCCGTGAACCGCGTGGAGACCGGCACGAAGATGGTGGATCAGGCCGGCGCGACGATGCGCGAGGTGGTGGCCTCGGTGCAGCGCGTGAGCGCGCTCATCGCCGAGATCGCCGCCGCCAGCCAGGAGCAGAGCCAGGGCATCGGCCAGGTGAACACCGCCGTGGTCCACATGGAGCAGGTGGTGCAGCAGAACGCGTCGCTGGTGGAAGAGGCCACCGCGGCCACCGAGGCGATGAAGGCCCAGGCGCAGGCGCTGCTGGAACAGCTGCAGCGGTTCCGGCTGGGGGATCAGCGAGAGGGCGAACCGATGCATGCGCCGGAGCCGGTGCTGGCGGAGATCGAACCGCCGATGGCGGTGGGGCATGCGGCGGGGCAGTCGCTGCCCTGGCAGCGGTGAGGGGATCGCTGGGGTTCCCTTCGGTCACCGCCAGCCTACGAACAACCCGCCAGTTCCGGTGCTTTCCCGTACCCTCCCCGTAGGCTGGGGTGAAGCGCAGCGCAACCCCAGCGTTCCCGCCTACCCCCGTACCGCCCGCAGCCGCAGCTGGTTCGGCAGCGGCTGCGCCGTGCGCAGCACTTCCTCGGCGAGCCACAGCGCCGAGCGGCGCGCGCGCTCGGCCACGAAGGGCAGCGGCATCTGCACATAGTCGTCGTTGAAGACCTCGAAGCTCCAGTCGCCGGCGTAGCCCAGGTCGCGCAGCTTCAGCACCATCTCCACCAGCTGCGGGGTGTGAACGCCCTCGCCCGGAAACACGCGGAAGGTGCGCGCGGTGGCCATGCGCTCCTCGAAGGTGCGCGTCTCCTGCCACATGAAGTCGGACAGCTGAACGAGGAAGATGCGCGAGGCATCCAGGTCGTCCATGGCCGCCAGCGGCGTCTTCGCGGCCAGGATGTGGAACGAGTCGATGCCGATGCCGAGGTTCGGGCAGTCGGCACGCGTGACGATGTCCCATGAGGTCGTGAACTCATTGACCGTGCGGCCCCACGACAAGCCCTCATAGGCGATGCGAATGCCCAGCGGCAGCGCCAGCATGGCCAGCTTGCGCAGGTCGCGCGCCAGGTGGTCGGGGTCGGTACTGGCATGGGTGGAGGTCGACGAGCAGGCCAGCAGCACCTTGCAGCCCAGCACCGCGCACATCTCCAGCATGGCCTTGGCAATGTCCACCTTGTACTGGTGCAGGTGGCCCGAGAGGCCTTCGAAGTCGCGCAGCACCTGGAAGCCGGTGCCGCGCAGGCCACTGGCGTGCACCGCCTTCACCGCCGCACGCCAGCCCTGCGGATGGCCCACCAGATCGTTGGCCTTGAGCATCACCTGGCTGAAGCCGGCCTCGGCCATGGCCTCGAGCTTGGCCTCCAGCGGGCCGGCCAGGGTGATGGTGTCCATGCCGAAACCGGCAATGGCCTGCTGCAGGCTGCGGCGGTGCGTCATGGCCGCCTCACCGCGGGCTGTGCACCAGCTCGAACACCACGCTGCCGAGATAGGTGCGCGTGAGCGCGCCGCGCTGCTCGGTGTGCGCGGCCTCGGTCTCCACGAACTCCATGCCCAGGGCGCGCAGGGCCCGCACCGCGGCCAGCACATCCGGCACGCCCAGGCCGATGCGCTGCCAGCGTTCGTCGTCTTCCGCGTCATCGGACTGCGGCTCGATCAGCTGCAGCAGGAAGCCGTGGCCCGGCTCGCGCGCGGGTGCGCGCAGCAGCGTGCCGCCGGGCAGGATGCCGTAGCGCTGCGCGTCCGGGATCGGCACGATGCCGAACAGCGCCTGGTAGAAGGCCGTCCAATCCGCTGTGCGGCCCAGGCCGATGTACTGCACGATGCCGAAGAAGTGGATGCCCGCCACGGCCGGCGGCTGGGCGTCCACCGAGGGGATGGGGATGAAGTCGACGTCGTAGATGGAGAAGTCGCGCCAGCGGTCGACGAAGTAGATGCGGCTGCCGCCCACGCCATGGATGGCGGGGATGTTGAGCTCCATCGCCTCCGGGTGGGTGGGCACCTCCCAGGCGCCGCGCTCCAGCACGTGGCGATAGGCGGCCCGCGCATCGCGCACGCGCAGGGCAATGGCGGCCAACGCCGGGCGCGCATCGGCCGCGGTGTGCTCGCCGTCCACCGGGTGCGCATTCACCACGATGTTCAGCTCGCCCTGGCGATACAGCGTCACCTCACGCGAGCGGTGCCGCGCCACCGGCCGGAAGCCCATCATCTCCAGCACATGGCCCAGCGCCTGCGGGCGCGAGGTGGCGTACTCGATGAACTCGATGCCGTCCAGGCCGGCCGGGTTGTGCTCGTCGCTCCAGGCGTCCTGCAGCGGCTCGCGCAGGGAATCGGGTTGCAGCAGCAGATCGCTCATGCACGCGCTCCTTGTGGGTCAATAGCGCAGCCGCGCCACGGCACGCAGGTTCTCGGCGGTGGTGGTCGGCAGGCCGAAGAACGCCAGGTAGGGCGGGATCATCTCGAACAGCATGTCCGTGCCCACCTGCACCCGGCAGCCGCGGGCCTGCGCTTCCGCGAGAAAGGCGGTCTGCTCCGCCTTCATCACCACCTCGCCCACGAAGGTGCGGGCCTCCAGCCGGCTCATGTCCACCGGCAGCGGATCGCCCGGGTTCATGCCCAGTGGCGTGGCATTGACCACCAGGTCCATGCCGGCGGGATCCCGCCCGCCGGTGTGCACACGCGTCGTGGGAAAGTGCGTGGCCAGGCGGCCGGCCAGCGCATCGGCCGACGCCGCCTGCACGTCAAACAGATGCAGTTCCGCGCAGCCCGCCGCGGCGAGCGAAGCGGCAATGGCCGAGCCGACGCCGCCGCAGCCCACCACCAGGGCGCGGGCGGCCTGCACTGCGAGGCCCTTGCGCTGCAGGCCGCGCACGAAGCCCTCGCCGTCGAACATGTCGCCCTGCAGGCGGCCGTCTGGCGCACGCCGCACCGCGTTGCAGGCACCGGCCACGCGGGCGGTCGGCGTGACCTCGTCCAGCAGGTCCACCACGCTCACCTTGTGCGGCATGGTGATCAGCGCGCCGCGGATGTTCTCCAGCTGGAACAGCCCCCGCAGAACCGTCGCAAAGGCCTCGGGCTTGCAGCCCATGGGCACCACCACCGCATTGAGCCCGATGGACTCGAAGTACGGGTTGTAGATCATCGGTGCCTTGAAGGCGTGCGTGGGCCAGCCGAGGTGGGCAATCAGCTCGGTGTGGCCGTCGATCTGCAGGGGGCTGGCGATGCGGGCGTTCATGGCAGGAGGCCAGGCACCGCAGCGGGTGCCCGGGACAGGGCCTGTTGCGTCACGGTGCGCTTCAGCGGCGCGCCTTCTCCAGCTCGGCCATCATGGCCTTCACGGTGGCGTCACCCACGCTGTCGGTGTGCTTGGCGATCACGGGCTTCATCTTGTCGCGCAGCTTGGCCACCTCGGCGGCCGGCAGCTCCGTCACCTGCATGCCGCTCTTCTTCAGCTCGTCGAGGATGCCGGCGGCGGCGCTGCGCGACTGCTCACGCTGGAACTTCGCGGATTCGACGGCGGCGTCCTGCAGGATCTTCTTTTCGTCGGCCGACAGCGTGTCCCAGAAGCGCTTGCTGATCACCACCGATTGCGGGTTGTACTGGTGGTTGGTGAGCGTCAGGAACTTCTGCACCTCGAACAGCTTGGCACCGCGGATGGTGGCCACCGGGTTCTCCTGCCCGTCCACCGCCTTCTGCTCCAGCGCGGCGTACAGCTCCGGGAAGGGCAACGGCGTGGGGTTGGCGTCCACGGCCTTCACCCAGTCCACGTTGATCGGGTTCGGGATCACGCGCAGCTTGAGGCCGGCGATGTCTTCCACCTTGGCGATGGGCCGCTTGCTGTTGGTGAGGTTGCGGAAACCCAGCTCGTAGTAGGCCAGGCCCACCAGACCTTTCTCCTCCAGCTTCTTGTGCAGGCCCTGACCGAAGGGGCCGTCCACCACCATGTCGGCCTCCTTCGGGTTGCCGAACAGGAAGGGGAAGTCGTAGATCGCGAAGTCCTTCACCAGGCTGGCGAAGATGCCGGAGTTCATGCTCGCCATCTCCAGCGTGCCGCCCTGCAGCGAGGACACGTTGGCCTGGTCGCTGCCCAGCGCGCCGCCGGGGAACACGTTGACCTTGAGCTTGCCGCCCGACTTGGCCTCCACGATCTCGGCGAACTTCTCCATGCCCATCACGATGGGGTGGCCCTTGGCGTTCTGGTTGGCGAACTTGATGGTCCTGGTCTGGGCCTGGGCCACGCCGAAGGCGGCCACGGCCACGGCGGCGACCAGGGTCTTGAGGAAGAAGCGCTGCATGGGTTGTCTCCTGGGGATGAAGGGAGGGAAGAAAGGGACAGGGCGTCAGCCGTAGAACCAGCGCGCGGGCACCAGCACCAGGCTCGGGAACAGGACGAGCAGGAACATCACGGCGAACTGCGCCAGCATGAACGGCCACACGCCGCGGGTGACGTCGTCCATGCTGACCTTGCCGACACCGGCCACGGTGCTGAGCACCGTGCCCACCGGCGGGGTGATGAGGCCGATGGCGTTGTTGATCATGAACAGCACGCCGAAGTACACGGGGTCGATGCCCGCGGCCTTGATGATCGGCATGAACACCGGCGTGAGGATCAGGATGGTGGGCGTCATGTCCATCGCCGTGCCCACCAGCATGGTGATGACCATGATGGCGATCAGCAGCAGCGTGGGGTTGTCCAGCAGCGGCTTGAGCAGGTCCACCAGCTGCGCCGGCAGGTTCGCCACGGTGATCATCCAGGCGCTCACCATCGCGGCGGCGACCAGGAACATGATGACGGCGGTGGTCTGCGCGGCGGCCAGGAACAGGCCGTAGAGCTGCGAGAGCTTCAGCTCGCGGTAGACGACCGTGGCGACGAACAGCGCATACACCGCGGCCACCACGGCGGCCTCCGTCGGCGTGAACACGCCGAACTTGAGACCCACCACCACGATCACGGGCAGCACGAGTGCAAACGTGGCGTCCTTCAGCGCGCTCAGCACCTCGGCGCGCGTCGCGCGGGGCGCGGGCTGGATCTTCTCCTTGCGCACCAGCCACCACCAGGTGAGCCACAGCGCGGCACCGAGCATCAAGCCAGGCACGATGCCGGCCATGAACAGCTTGGAGATCGACACGTTGGCCGCGACGCCGAAGATCACGAAGCCGATCGAAGGCGGGATGATGGGCGCGATGATGCTGGCGGCCGACAGCAGGCCGGCCGAGCGAGCGGTGTCGTAGCCGGCGCGGTTCATCATCGGAAGCAGCAGGGCGGCCAGCGCAGCGGCGTCGGCCACCGCCGAGCCCGACAGGGCCGCCATCAGGATGGCCGCCATGATGCCCACGTAGCCCAGGCCGCCGCGCACGTGCCCCACGAGCGTCATCGCGAAGTTCACGATGCGGCGCGAGAGGCCGCCCGCGTTCATGATCTCGCCGGCCAGCATGAAGAAGGGCACGGCCAGCAGCGGGAAGCTGTTGGCGCCCTCGATCACGTTCTGCGCCAGGATCTGCGCGTCGAACATGTTCAGGTGCCACATCAGCGCCGCGCCTGTGAGCAGCAGCGAGAAGGCAATGGGCACCCCGAGGGCCATGGCGCCCAGCAGCGCCCCGAGGAAGATGGCGATGGTCATCGGCTCAGTCCTTGCGCGGGGGCGTGTCCACGGGGTGCGGGTCGCCGTGGGGCATGTCGTCGGATTCGCGCACGCCGATCAGCTCCGCCTCGGCGAGCTGGCCGGTGACCATGCGCCACAGCTCGAGCAGCAGCACCAGCGCCGCCATCACCGAGAACAGCAGGCCGCTCGCGTAGAGCCAGGCCATGGAGACCTCCATCACCGCGCTGGTGGTGCCCAGGTTGATGGCCGTCTGCTGCCACGCACCGCGGAACAGCAGCCAGCAGGCGTACAGCATGAGCACATGCGCCAGCGCGAAGCAGATCTTCTTGCCCACGGGCGGCAGACGGCTCACCAGCGCATCGGTGCCCAGGTGGCCGTGGTTGCGCATGGCGACCAGCGCGCCGAGAAAGGTCATCCACACGAAGAGCCAGCGGGAGAGCTCCTCCGACACGGTGATGCCGGAGTTGAAGCCGTAGCGCAGCACCACGTTGCCGAACACCATGAGCACCATGCCGGCCAGCGCCAGCACCATCAGGAACTGGAACAGCCGGAAGATCGCGTCCAAGAGTCGTTGCGCCACATCAGGTCTCCTGGATCCGCATTTTGTACGGACTGGTTAGTTTTACGATTGGGGAAAGTACGGGGTTGGGCAAGCCAGCCAGGGTCCGTCGGTATTCGTAGGCTGGGCTGGAGCGCCAGCGCAATCCCAGCTACTTCTTCATGAACCGGACCACCATCTCGATCACGTTGTCGCGCCGATGCGCGATGTACGCGGGCGAGGTGGTGTCGAGCTTGAAGATGAGCCCGAAGGTGTGCCGGTTCGACACGTTGAAGAAGCTCAGCGCCGAGATGGACGCATGGATGTCCACCGGGTCCAGCCCGGGGCGGAACACGCCCTGCTTCAGGCCGCGCTCATACAGGTGGCGGATGGCCGCGATGG
>NZ_JAYRZR010000015.1:0-62140 GCF_041916345.1 Ramlibacter sp. | reverse complement strand
GGCATGTTTTCCACAGGCGTCGCAAAGCCTGACATCAGCACCGCCGGCACGCCGACGGCGAACGCCCCCAGGATGGCCTGCTGCTGCGTCATGCTGACCGCGGAAATCATCAGACCGATGCCGACCACCGAGGCGATGAACAGCACCAGGCTGGCAAGCAGGAGTGCAAACGAGCCCGTAAACGGGATGCCGAACAGGAAGACGCCCGCGCTGATCATGAACAGGCCCAGCCCGGTGCCAATTGCGAGTGCCGGCAGCGACTTGGAGATGATGATCTCGGGCGTCGAGGTGGGCGACACCAGCAACTGGTCGAAGGTGCCCAGCTCGCGCTCGCGCGCGATCGACAACGAGGTGATGAGCAGCGCGCTGAACAGTGCCAGGATGCCGGTCAAGCCGGGCACGATGAACCAGCGGTAGACCAGGTTCGGGTTGAACCAGTGGCGCACGACCACCGGCGTCGGTGCCTGCGCGTCGGGCACAACCTCGGCGCCGACGTCGGCGGCAATGGTGGACAGGTAGGCCACGGTGATCTGGCCCGAGTTGCTGCGGCGGCCATCGACCACCACCTGTGCCTTGCCACTGCCACCGGCGGCGATGGTGCGCGAGAAGTCCACCGGAATGGCGAGTGCGGCGATGACCTCGCCCCGGTCGATCATCTCGTGCAACTGCCGCTGGCTGTCCACATGCCGGACGTGGGTGACGAAGCGGGCGCTGTCCAGGCGCTGCACCAGTTCGTGCGACCAGCGTCCGGCGTCCTGGTTGTAGACGGCGATGTCGACGTTGCGCACTTCCAGCGTCGCGGCAAAGGCGAATACCAGCAATTGCAGGATGGGCGGCACGAACACCACCATGCGGCTGCGCGGGTCGCGCAGCACGCTCAGCACTTCCTTGATGAATTGGGCGCGCAGGCGGGTGAACGAGAAGGCGGAGGTCAACATGGCTTCACTCCAGGTTCTTGCGCGTGGCGCGCTTGGCGATGATGAAGAACACAGCCCCGATCGCCGCCATGGCTGCCAGATTGGGCAGGAATACGGCCCAGATGTCGCCGGCGAGAAACACGGTTTTGAGCGAGTCGACGAAGTAGCGCGCCGGAACCGCTCGGGTGATGGCGCGGATCGGCGCCGGCATGGCATCGATCTCGTACAAAAAGCCCGACAGCATGAAAGCCGGCAGAAAGCCCGTGAACAGCGCAATCTGCGCCGCCAGGAACTGGTTACGCGCCAGGGACGAGATCAGCAGACCCTGGCCCAGCGCCGGCACCATGAACACGGCGGACAAAAGCAGCAACGCCGCCAGCGAGCCACGCATCGGGACGCCGAACACGAACACGGCCAGTGCGGCCGCGCCCAGTGTGGACAGCATGCCGAGCACGAAGTACGGCAGCAGCTTGCCGATCAATATCTCCGCCACCGAGGCCGGCGTGGACAGCACCGCCTCCATGGTGCCGCGCTCCCATTCGCGCGCCACCACCAGCGCGGTCAACATGGTGCCGATGATGGTCATGACGATGGCAATCGCGCCCGGAATCAGCGCGCGCCGGCTTTCCAGCTCGGGGTTGAACCAGTAGCGCGGCTCCAGCACGACGGACTGCGCGGGTGCTGCGACATCCAGCCCGGCGCGCCACGTCTGCACCACGCCGCGAGCGTAGTTTTCGACATAGTTGGCGGTGTTGGGGTAGGAGCCATCGGTGACGATCTGCACCAGCGGCTCGCTGCCGCGCTGGGCCAAGCGTTGTTCGAAATCCTGCGGAATGACGACGTAGCCGCGCAGCGCACCGGAGACGAGCTGCTCGGCCACTTCGCGGCGATCATGGGCGAAGTGCACATCGAGGAAGCGCGTCCCGGAAAACGCCGCCGCCAGTTCCTGCGCTGCCGCACCGGGCGACTCCAGCACGACACCGACACGAACATCCTTCGCATCCAGCGACACTGCATAGGCAAACAGCAGCAGCAACACCACCGGCAGCACGAAGGCGATCAACAAAGTGGATGGGTCACGCAACGCCTGATAACTTTCCTTGGTGACCAAGGCCACCAGGCGCCGCAGGTCAAAACGGCGCAAGTCGCCCTGCATCGGGCCAGCGCCGTCCTTGTGTTTCTCAACGACGTTCATGCGGCAACCTCCATCTCACGGTCGGCAGACTCCACCAGGTGAATGAAGGCGTCCTCCATGGTCGGGTCGGGATGTTCGGCATTCGCGGCGGCACGCTTGAGCGCATCGGGCGTGTCGAGCGCGATCAGGCGCGCGCGAGAGAGCATGGCGACGCGGTCGCAGTATTCGGCCTCGTCCATGAAGTGGGTGGTGACCATGATGGTCACGCCCTTGCGCGCCAGGCCGTTGATGTGGGTCCAGAATTCGCGCCGGGTGATCGGATCCACGCCCGAAGTAGGCTCATCCAGGAACAACACGGGAGGCCGATGCATGAGCGAGCAGGCCAGCGCCAGGCGCTGTTTGTGCCCCAGCGGCAGGGAATCTGGCGTGGCGGACAACCAGTCGCCCAGATCGAAGGTTTCGATCATTTCCCCGATGCGCTCGCGCCGGGTGTTGCCCTCCAACCCGTAGACGCCGGCCGAGAACTCCAGGTTCTGCTGCACCGACAGCAGGCCGTAGAGCGAGAATTTCTGCGCCATGTAGCCGAGCCGGCTCTTGGCCGCGCCGGTGGCGCGGCGCAGATCGTGCCCCACCACGTGCGCCTCGCCCGCAGTGGGTTTCAACAGGCCGCACAGCATCTTGAAGGTGGTGGACTTGCCGGCGCCATTGGGGCCGAGCAGACCGAAGATTTCGCCTTTGTACACCTCGAAGCTGACCTGGTCGGTGGCGGTGAACTCGCCGAAGCGCTTGGTGAGATTGCGGCAGGAGACGGCAATGTCCGAGCCCAGTTCGACCGGTGACAGGCGTTCGGCCAGTGTCGAAGTGCCGCCGGGGCCGCCACCGAGGAGATCGATGAAGGCGTCTTCGAAGCGCGCGGGCACCCGGGCCAGCTGCACTTGGGCACGATCAGCCAGCGACTGGATTTGGCTTGCCTGCGCACCCTCGCGCAGTACCACGCGCACGCCGGCGCCCTGGATCACGCCATCGCTCACGCTCTCCAGATCGAGTGCCTCGGTCAGAACCGCCCGGCGCTCGGCGCCGACGTTTTCCAGGCGGAAGCTGCGGCCTTCGAGCTGCGCGGTCAGTGCTTGCGGCGGGCCATCGAACAAGAGCTGCCCCTGGTTCAGCAACAGCACGCTCTCGCAGCGCTCGGCCTCGTCCAGATAGGCGGTAGACCAGACCACGGCCATGCCCTCATCGGTCAGTGCCTGCACCATGCGCCACAAATCCTGGCGGCTGACCGGGTCAACGCCCACGCCGGGCTCGTCCAGCAGCAGCACCTTGGGCCGCGCCATGAGCGCACAGGCCAGGCCAAGCTTCTGCTTCATGCCGCCGGAGAGCTTGCCGGCCAAGCGCTTCGTAAAAGGTCCCAGCCGCGTGAAGTCCAGCAACTCGGCAAATAGATCGGCATTGCGATCCGCATCCATGCCGCGCAGCTGCGCATACAGGCGCATGTTCTCCATCACCGACAGGTCTTCGTACAGGCCGAAGCGCTGTGGCATGTAGCCGCTGGCCACGTGAATGGCGTCGTTGTCCTTGACCACGTCATAGCCGGCCAGGGTGACGCGGCCGGCATTGGGCACCAGCAGGCCGGTCAGAATCCGCATCAGCGTCGTCTTGCCGGCTCCGTCCGGGCCGACCAGACCCGTCAGCCGCCCATAGTGGATGTGCGCGCTCAAGTTCCGCAGGGCCTGCACCTTGCCGAAATGCTTGTCCACGCCTTCGATAACGACGGCGGCGACATCGGCGCTCGCGCTCGTCGGCGTGGCAGTCATGGCTGCGTTTGCCTGCATCTCAACGTTCTCCCACGCGCGTGCTGGAGGCTGGTTTGGCATCGACCGCGATCGTCACCGGCATACCCTGACGCAAGGCGGCGTCGCTGTCGGCCTCGTCAATGACGATGCGCAGGCGATACACCAGATCCGTGCGCAAGTCCGTCGTCTCCACTGTCTTGGGCGTGAATTCGGCGCGCGGCGAGATGAAACCGATCTGGCCGCGATAGATCTTTTCCCCGGAATCGCTCTTGACGTGCACCGCCGTGCCCGGTGCGATGCGGCCCAGATCCCGCTCGCCCACGTAGGCGCGCACGTACACGGGCTTGTCCAGGCTCAGGCTGTAGACCGCACTCTGGCTGGCCACCATGCTGCCGGGTTCACGCACCCGCGCGATGATGGTTCCATCGCTGGGTGCCATGAGTTCAGTGTCCGCCAGAGATGTAGTGGCTTGCGCTGCGGCTGCCTGCGCCGCTGCAAGGCGAGCCTCTGCTGCGGCAATGTCTTCCTTGCGAAAGCCTTCGGATGCTTGCGACAGGGCGGCCTTGGCTGATTCGACGCCCGCAACCGACTGATCTCTTGCGGTGCGGGCAGCATCGACCGTGCGCTGGCTGCTTGCACCCGACGCCAACAGGCTGCTCTGGCGCTGAAAGTTGCGCTCGGCATCGAGGGCGAGCGCCTGCGCTTTCTTAAGCGCCTCGCGTGCCTGGGTGATTTCCTGAGGTCGCAGGCCGCGGCGCAGCTTGGTCAGCTCCGCCTGCGCCACCTGTACCTGGGCTTGTGCGGCTGCAAGGGCGTCTTGATATGGCTGCGCGTCGAGCGTGGCCAGGCGCGCGCCGGCAGTGACGGAATCACCCTCGTCAAAAGCCATCTGCGTGACGCGCCCGGGCTGGCGGAAAGCCAATTGAACCTCGCGGATGTCGACGTTGCCGTAGAGGCGCAATGCATCTTGATTGTCATGGCCGCGCGTGAACCAGAACGCCAGTGCACCGCCAAGAACGAGCAGGGCAACAATGATCACGACCCAACGGGTTTTTTTTGTAGAGAGGTTCGGAGTTGTCATGGATGGGTTTCCACTAAAAAAAGATGCTCACTGCTCGCGCGTGGCCGGTGCATTCGCCGTTGATCGACGCCAAGCAATGGCCGCGATGCCGACCCACACCAGCGTGCGCAGCGTCATGGCAATGACCGTGCGCCGCTCCCAGGCGCCGCCGAGCGCCACATGCACTCCGAAGGCCAGGAATACGAGTGCCGTCGCAACTGCGATGGCCATGGCCAGCCATGTGGCCCAGCGCCGACGCATCCACAACCCGACGCCAGCGATGACGTAGGCGAACCCGGCCAGAAAGTTGAACCAAAGCACGAAGGGCACATAGCTTCCGGCCGCGTCACGCCCTGCACCGTCATAAAACAGGACGGCGCCGCCTTCCCGGATGGTCATCAGGCCAAAACCGATGGCAATCAGGGCGATCACACGCATCCAGATGCCGCGCCCGTTGTGTGCTGTCATGTTCATTGCTCCCGGTTCTTCGGAGGGTTTGCTGGATCGTCGTGCCGTTTGAGGACTGGACGGGTGCTTCATGTGCCGCTTTCGATGCCACGGCGATAGATGGCGAACACGGCGGGCGCATCGCGACGAATCCGACTGACCTTGCCGGCCAGCAGGGACTGCATGACCAGCCCCTGGATCGTGCCGATGAACAGCACGGCGGCGGCATCCACGTCCAGATCCGCATCCAGCTCGCCCTGCGCCTTGCCCGCTTCCATCAGGCGGCGCAGGCGCTGCTCGTACTGGCGGATCAGGGTTTGCACCATGCGCTTGGCGAGCGTCTCGCCAGAGCGCTGCAACTCTCCGAACAGCATGCGTGGCACGCCCGGGTGCTTGGACACGAAGTCGATGTGCGTCATGAACATGGCTTCGAGCGCCGCGCCAGGAGATGCGGCGCCTTCGGCCGCCTTGTCCACGCTGACCAGAAGGCGTTCGCCGACCCAGGACATCGTGGCTTCCACGATGGCTTCCTTGTTGGGGAAGTGACGAAACAACGCGCCCTGCGTCAAGCCCATTCGGTCGGCAATCGCCGTGGTCGTGATCTCGGCCGGGTTTTGCTCGGCTGCCAGATCAACCACGGCTTGCACTGTGGCCGCGCGCCGATCTTCGGCGGACAGGTACTGGGGGCGTTGGCTCACGATTCAGACTCCATGTAGTAAGTGATCTATTACTATCGTAACACGTAAAATGACCATGACGCAAGATCGGAAACTTGTCGGATGAGACAGAACTGCGGGCCTTTCATACGGAGAGCGGATCGGTCAACTTGATGCAACTCAAGAAGCTGGATCCCATATCAGGCAGATCGGAAGATGCGTGATCGTTGGGCCTGGAGCTTCAGCTGCGGCAGTGATTGCGTTTGTGAAGGCTGAAAAAACTTTGCGCCCCTGCGGAAGGCTTGCAACTTTTCCTGCGAGCGATAAGATAGTAATATGTTACTCGCTAAATGAAAGGCTGGAAATGAGCAACGTCGCAATACATGGCAGGGCCGATCTGACGCAGCCCGAAGCCTGTCGCCCTGACGCCCTGGATACGCTTGCGAATGCTTGGCGGGCGCGCAGCACGGGGGGGTTGTCACCGGCGGCCGGCCTGCTGGCTTGGTACGACTGGGCGCTGCACCTGAGCCTTTCGCCAGGCAAGCAACGCAGCTTGATCGAAAAGGGCTTGCACAAACAGCAACGCCTTGCGCGCTATGCCTTGCGTGTTGCCAGCGCGCACGATTGCCCGACCTGCATCGAGCCCCTGGAGCAGGATCGGCGCTTTGCCGCCCCGGCTTGGCAGCAGTGGCCCTTCAACGTGATTCACCAGGGTTTTTTGCTCCAGCAGCAGTGGTGGCACAACGCCACCACGGGCGTGCGTGGCGTGTCGCGCCATCACGAGAACATGGTCACGTTCGCTGGGCGGCAGTGGCTGGACATGTGGTCGCCTTCGAATTTCATCTGGACCAACCCCGAGGTGCTGCACGCCATCACGCAAAGCGGTGGCGCAAACCTGTGGCGCGGCGCCGTGAACTTCCTTGACGATGCGCGACGCCTCGCGCTCGACGATGCGCCAGCAGGGGTCGAAGGGTTCGAGGTGGGCAAGGACGTGGCGATCACTCCAGGCAAGGTGGTGTTTCGAAACCACCTGATCGAGTTGATTCAGTACTCACCCACGACGCCGGATGTGCATGCGGAGCCGGTACTGATCGTGCCGTCCTGGATCATGAAGTACTACATCCTCGACCTGTCGCCGCACAACTCGATGGTGAAGTACCTGGTCGATCAGGGGCACACGGTGTTCATCCTTTCATGGAAGAACCCGACGGCGGCCGATCGCGACCTCGGTCTGGAGGATTACCGCTGGCTGGGGGTCATGGACGCGTTGGATGCGGTCACGGCCATCGTGCCCGAGCGCAAAGTGCAAGCAGTGGGCTATTGCCTGGGCGGCACCTTGCTCACGATCGCCGCCGCCGCGATGGCGCGCGATGGCGACGAGCGGCTGCAAAGCCTGACGCTGTTGGCGTCGGAGATCGATTTCCGCGAATCGGGCGAGATCGCGCTCTTCATCGACGACAGTCAACTGGCCTGGCTTGAAGCCGGTATGTGGGACAAGGGCTATCTCGACGGCAGGCAGATGGCCGGCGCGTTCCAGATGCTCAACTCGCGCGACCTGATCTGGTCGCGACGGGTGCGTGAATACCTGTTGGGTGAGCGCCAGACCTTCAATGACCTGATGGCCTGGAATGCCGACGTGACCCGCATGCCGTACCGCATGCACAGCGAGTACCTGCGGCGCTTGTATCTGGACAACGACCTGGCCGAGGGGCGCTACCGCGTCGGCGGGAGACCCGTGGCGCTGGCCGACATCGAGGTGCCCATGTTCATCGTCGGCACGGTGCGCGATCACGTCGCTCCCTGGCCATCCGTGTACAAGATGCATCTGCTCAGTGATGCGGAGCTGACCTTCGTGCTGACCAGCGGCGGGCACAACGCCGGCGTCGTCAGCGAGCCAGGGCACCCCCGGCGCAGCTTCCAGATTGCGACCCGTGCCGCTGGCGATCGCTATATCGATCCGCAATTGTGGCGTGCCGAGACCCCGCTGAACGAAGGCTCCTGGTGGCCGGCATGGCAGCAATGGTTGGCCGGGCGCTCGGCCGGGCGCGTCGCTCCGCCTGCCATGGGCGGGACGCAACCACCGCTTGGCGATGCGCCGGGAACCTATGTGGCCATGCGATGACATGGCAAAACGCGTCCACGAACACATCACTCAACTTTCATCGGGTCGTTGCGCAGGCATGGCCCACACCCGCCCCAGAGGGGCACATCACCACCGTGGAGAATTGAAATGAACAACGAACTGCCCATCCAACTCTACAAGGCCAATGCCGAGTTGCAGCTTCAGATCACTCGCTTGCTGCAAGAAAGCGGCCACCACTGGTTCGAAGCCATGCAACAGCTCAGTGCTGGCGGCGTGCTGGAGACCACCTCGCGCATCCAGAACCTCCAACAGGCGGCGGACTGGCAGGCGCTTGCCACCTTGCCATCCGAGGTGTTCTGGCGATTGTGTCAGGGCCGTATGGGCGATACACAGGCGGTCGGCCAGGCTGCTGCCAAGAGCCAGGCGGCATTCGCTGATGGCCTGCGCGAGGCGCTGACGACCTGGCAGGCATCCGTCTCCGAAGTATTCGGCGCCAGCGGTGGCACAGCCTCTTTCGCGCAGTTTTGTCAGCAATGGACGCAGCCCTGGAGCGCGCCAGGCGCCGCGCCTCAGGGCAAGGCCAAAAAGTAAGGAGGTGCACATGAGCAGTTCCGGACGAACCGCCCTGGTCACTGGCGGCAATCGCGGTCTTGGCGCGGCCATTGCCCGCGCCCTGGACGACGCGGGCCACCGCGTCATCATCACGCACACGCCCGGCAACGATAAGGTCGCTGCCTGGCTCGACGCGCAGGACACCAAAGGCTACCGGTTCGTGGCCTACGGCGTCGATGTCGGCGACTGGGAATCGACCCAGGCTTTGGCGCGTCAGATTCAGGCGGACGGCTACCACGTTGACATCCTGGTGAACAACGCCGGCATCACCCGTGACGCGACCTTGCGCAAGATGGACAAATCCGGCTGGGACGCCGTGCTGCGCACCAACCTGGACTCCATGTTCAACGTCACCAAGCCGTTCATCGACCCGATGGTGGAGCTTGGCTGGGGACGCATCATCAATATCTCGTCGATCAACGGCAGCAAGGGCCAGTTCGGCCAGACCAATTACTCGGCGGCCAAGGCCGGCGTGCACGGCTTCACCAAGGCGCTGGCGCAGGAGGTGGCGCGCAAGGGCGTGACGGTCAACACCGTCTCGCCGGGCTATTTCGCCACCAAGATGGTGATGGCGGTGCGCGAGGATGTGCGCCAGAAGATCATCGATGCGATTCCGATTGGCCGTCTCGGTCAGCCGGCCGAGATTGCGGCACTTGTCGCCTTCATCGCCAGCGAAGCCGCCGCCTTCATGACCGGCAGCAACGTGGCGATGAACGGCGGCCAGCATATGTATTGAGTAGTCGAGGAGCCTGCGGCATGAAAGTCTGGACCATTCGCGTGGGCAACGTCTCCCCCGGTCGCTGCAATTCACCGAAGAGCATCCTTGGCACACTCGGGTGCTCGGACCCGAAGCATGCGCATTGACACGAGGGTGTTTGCGTGCTGACGGATAGTGATCTGCAAGCCCTCCGGTTGACCGCACGTCTAGCAGGCGTCCTCACCCTGATCCTGATCGACACCCCCATCGCTTGGTGGCTGGCTCGTACCAAGGTCTGGTGGAAAGGGCCGATAGGAGGCTGCCTTGGAGCCTAGATTGCTACGCTATTTCGTTGCAGTCGCGGAAGAGCTGCATCTCGCCCGCGCGGCCGAGCGTCTCGGCATCGAGCAATCTCCCGTATCACGAGCAATGCGCGACCTCGAACGCCTGCTGGGCGTCTCATTGTTCGACCGCAGTGCCCGGCAGACGCGGCTGACTTGGGCCGGCCAGGTGCTGCTGGGCGAAGCTCGGCGCGTGTTGGCCACCGTGGACCAAGCGGTTCAAGCTACCAAGGCTGCAGCGCAGGGCTACCAGAGCTATTTGCGCATCGCCATCTGCGACAGCCTTGCCCAGCCACGCATCGCCTCGCTACTGGCGCGCAGTCGCGAGGAAGAACCTGAATTGGGGATTCGGGTCTTCGATCTGCCGTTTTCGCGGCAGCTCAAGGGCCTGCACGATGACCTGCTGGATGTCGGCTTCGCGCTGTCGGATGCGGTCAACGGAGGGCTGATCGCCGAGCCTGCTTGGAGCGATCCGCTATCGGTGATCGTGCCGACACGCCATCCGCTGCTCGCGCATGCACAGGTCAAGTTGGAAGACGCCTTGAAGTTTCCGCTGGTGCTGTGTCACCCGGATGCGGCGTCGGGCTGCCATGACCAGATTCAGGCACTGCTCGACGGCGCGGCCATCACGCCCAAGATAGCCGACCACGTGACAAGCCTTGGCGTGATGCTCACGCTGGTGGGAGCCGGTTATGGCATCGGCTTTGCCATCGGTGCACAGGTGCAGACTTGGCAGCGGCCCGACATTGCGATACGCCCGCTGGCGGGCATCACGCCCACGCTGACGACCTATCTGCTGCGCCGTCAGAGCGAGCCCTCGGAACCGATGAAGCGGTTCTTGCAGCGTGCTCGGCGGTTGTTCCGGCCGCAAGGCGATGTGCACGCTCCTTGACCCGCATCGGTCCAGGTACGTTGGCTATTGGCAGCCGTCTCCGGCTCTGGGTGGACTTATCTGGTCCGTCACGTTGACAGGGCAATCGCATGAATGACACTGTCGTGGACGGTTGAAATAACCGTTGACGATCAATGGGTTGAACGGGATCTGTTCACAGAGGGTGGATTTCGGTAGTTTTCTATCTTTTTGGGGTGAGCCATGGAGACGGAAGACAGGCTGAGGTTGGCGGAGGTATTTGTATCGATCACCGACCCGAGGCAGCCGGGTAAGGTCGAGCACGACTTGGTCGAACTGTTGGTGGTGGCGGTCAGCGCCGTGCTGGTAGGGGCCGACACCTTTGTTGAGATCGAGTTGTGGGCGAAGGAGAAACTGGACTGGCTGCAGGGCTACCTGAAGCTGGAACACGGCATTCCCTCTCACGATACCTTTGGCCGGCTGTTCGGCCTGATCGACCCGGGGGAATTCGAAGCAGCTTTCCGGCGCTGGGTCAGCTCCGTGGTGCCGGCTCTGGGGGCTGAGATTGTCGCCATCGACGGCAAGACCAGCCGGCGCTCGGGCAAGGTCGATGCCACCCCGCTGCACCTGGTCAGCGCCTTTGCCGCCGGGGCCGGCCTGGTTCTGGGCCAGCGGGCGACCGCCGAGAAATCCAATGAGAAGACGGCAATTCCGCAACTGCTTTCAGTCCTGGCGCTGGAAGGCTGCATCGTCACGATCGATGCCATGGGCACCCAGGCCAATATCGCTCAGGCAATCCGGGAGCGGGGCGCCGACTATGTGCTGGCCGTGAAGGACAATCAGCCGATTCTGGCCGATTCGGTTCGCGACTTCTTCGCCCTGTTCAAGGCGGCACCGGAGAAGACGCCGCATACCGTCGCCGAAACGGTGGAGAAGGACCACGGCCGACTGGAAACCCGCCGCTGCTACGCCTTCGACCAACTCGCCTGCCTGCACCGCGCTGAGCAATGGCCGGGCCTGAAATCCTTCGCCGTGATCGAATCCGAACGTCTGGCCAACGGCAAACTGAGCACGGAACGGCGCTTTTACATCAGCAGCCTGCCCGCCGAAGCAGCGCGCCTGGCGTACGCTGCTCGCCAACACTGGAAAGTCGAGAACTGCCTGCATTGGTGCATGGATGTCGCCTTCGCCGACGATCAGATGCGTGCCCGCACCGGTCATGCCGCTCACAACCTTTCCGTCCTCAAACAACTCACCTTGAACCTGATCCGTCTCGATCCTACCCAGCGCAAAGGCGGAATCAAAGCCCGCCGCCTGATCGCCGCCACATCAGACTCCTATCGAGCTCAACTCCTCCGCATGCTATGACCGTTCATGCGATTGCCCTGGTCACGTTGACCGACTTGGATTTTTGAGTCCAGAATAGAGGCCTTCTTGGGGAGCTGACCCCAAGAAATTCTTTGTTGATCAACCGGTTGGGTTGTGGGTGCTGTTCCCTTCGCCCGCTCCATGCCGCACACGCCACGGGCCTGTGCCGGCCGCCCGTATGATGGCCGCATGCAGCTCGGCCATGGCAGTCACCTCCGCTTGTCCCTGATCGCCCTGGCGAGGTTGCTGGCACTGTGGCTGGCCTGCGCGAGCTGGGCCTTCGCGCAGTCGCCGGGCCCGCAACCCGGGGCCTCTTCGGGGCCTGCAGGCGGCGTCGCGGCCGAGGCCGCTGCGCCGCCGGAGGCGCCGGTGCGCTTCGCCAACCGCACCATCACCACGCTGCGTGGCACCTTCGTCGGGGTCGACCCGCAACGACGGGCGCGCCGGGCGGAAGCCGTGCTGAAGGAACTGGCGCACGACGCAGGGCCGGACGCCGTCATGCTGCGCGTCGAGCCGCAAGGCCACGCGCTGCTGGTCGAGGGCGAACTGGTGCTGGTTCTCACCGAGGCGGATGCCGACCGCCTGCGCTCGCAGACGCTCGGGCAGGCCAGCGCCGAGGCGGCAGACCGCCTGCGGCGGGCACTCGCCGAGACGCAGGAGAGCCGCAACTGGCGCCGGATGGCGCAGGCCATCGCCTTCAGCCTGCTGGCCACGGCGCTGGCCGTCGCCGTCGCCTGGCTGATCTGGCACCTGCGGCGCAGGGCCACCCGCTGGCTGGCGCACCGCGTTGCGCGGCGGGCGCAGACGCTGCATGTCGCGGGCGCGCAGCTGGTGCAGGCCGAGCGCGCCGCCGCCGTCGCGCGCTCGGGCCTCGCGCTGCTGGCCACGCTGCTCATCGGCGCGCTGGCCTTCGAGTGGCTCGGCTTCGTGCTGCGCCAGTTTCCCTACACGCGACCCTGGGGCGAGGGCCTGCTCGCCTTCCTGCTCGGCCTGTTCTCGGGTATCGGTGGCGGTGTCGTCGAGGCCCTGCCGGGCCTGGTGGTCGCCGCCGTCATCTTCGGGCTGGCGCGGGGCATCGTCGTGCTGATGCGGCCCTTCTTTGCCCGGGTGGCCGCGGGCGGGCGACGTGGCGGCTGGCTGGACGCCGATACCGCGCGGCCGACGCAGCGCCTGTTCAGCCTGGGCGTGGCCGTGTTCGCGGTGGTCATGGCCTATCCCTACCTGCCGGGCTCGGGCAGCGAGGCCTTCAAGGGCATCTCGGTGCTGCTGGGTCTGATGGTCACCATCGGCGGCTCCAATCTGTTCAGCCAGGCCGCCAGCGGCCTGGTGCTGCTCTATTCGCGCACGCTGCGCATCGGCGAGTACGTGCGCATCGGCGAGCACGAAGGCACCGTGACCGAGACCGGCGCGTTCACGACCCGCCTGCGCACCGGCCTGGGTGAGGAGCTGACGCTGCCCAACGCGCTGGTGCTGGGATCGGTCACGCGCAACTACTCGCGCGCGGTCGACGGGCCTGGTTTCGTGGTCGACACGGTGGTGACCATCGGTTACGACACGCCATGGCGTCAGGTCGAGGCGATGCTGATCGAGGCGGCGCGTGGCACGCCTGGCGTGCTGGCCGATCCGCCGCCGCAGGTGTTCCAGACCGCCTTGACGGATTTCTACCCCGAGTACCGTCTCGTCTGCCAGGCCCGGGCCGAGCAGCCGCGGCCCCGCGCCGAGGTGCTCAGCCGTCTGCATGCACGCATCCAGGACGTGTTCAACACGCATGGCGTGCAGATCATGTCGCCGCACTACCGCAGCGACCCCGCGCAACCGAAGATCGTGCCGCCCGGCTCTTGGTATGAGCCGCCCGCACGGCCGCCCGTTGCGCAAGGCGAGCCGCCCGCCTGAACCTGTCCATCCGGTGAGGGTTGCAACACCCGGCCGGCCGCGTAAGATGCATTGGCAGCAACGCATCCGGGTCGCCGGCGGGCGCTGCGACTGCAGTCAAGGAGGACCGCCGGTGAAGGATGTCGAGTCGCAAGGCGAGCAGCAGGTGCAGGCGGCTCTGCGCGCCCAGCTGGCCGAGCGCGACGCACGCCTCGCCGACGTCACGCGTGATGCCGACATGCTGATCGGCCGCCTCGCGCAGGAGCTGGAGTCCGTGCTCCAGCGCGTGGGCGAGTTCGGTACCGCGCTGCAGCGGCGCGCGGGCGAAGGGCTCGACGAACGCGAGCGCCACTACGTGCAGCGCATCGTGGAGGCCGCGGCCCAGGGCAGCAGCCTCGTGCAGGGCATGCTGGCCTACGCGCGCGTCGCGCACGCGCCGTTCTCGGCCCGGCCGATGCCGGTGGGGCCGGTGGCCGAGCGGGCGCGTGCCTGGGCCGAGCGCCAGCACCCGGATGACGCCGTGCAATGGTCGATGGACGCATCGGTCACCGTGCTGGCGGATTCGGCGCTGCTCGAACAGGCGCTCGCGCTGCTGTTCGACAACGCCCTGAAGTTCACCCGCGGCCGGGACCCGCGCCGCGTGAGCGTGACGGCCCGCGCCGCCGACGGCTGGTGCGAACTCTCGGTGGCCGACAACGGTGCGGGCTTCGATCCGCACTACGCCGGCCGCCTGTTCACCCCCGGCGGCCGGGTGCACGGCCAGCAGGAGTTTCCTGGCGCGGGCATGGGCCTGGCGTGCGTGCAGCGCATCGTCGCGCGCATGAGAGGCAAGGTCGCGGCCGAGGCCCCGCCTTCCGGTGGCGCCTGCTTCACGCTGCGGCTGCCACTGCCGGTGGACGGGGCGGCCGCCCCGGCGGCCGGCCTGCCGGCGCAGCCGGGCACGCCGCTGCGCGTGCTGCTGGTGGATGACGATCCGATGGTGCTGCTGTCGCTGCGCCAGACGCTCGAGGCGCTGGGCCACGTGGTGACCGTCGCGCATGGCGGGGAGGCGGCGATCGACGAACTGCAGCGCGCCCGGCAGTCCGGCCGTCCGCACGAGGTGCTGCTCACCGACTTCGGCATGCCGCGCCTGCACGGCGGCCAGGTCGCGCGGGCCGCAAAGCAGGCGGATCCCTCGGTGGTGGTGCTGGTGCTCACCGGCTGGGGTGGCCAGGCAGACAGCATGCGCGAGTGGGCGCCCCATGTCGACGGCTGGATCGACAAGCCGCCGCGCCTGGCGCGGCTGCGCGAGGCGCTCACGCTCGCGGCATCGCTGCGATCCGGGGGCGCCCGTGGAACGACCGGCTGAGCCAGCGCCTCCGCGGCCCGAGAGCGGCGTCGTGCGGCGCGCGGCACGCATCGCGGCGCTGTATGCGCTCGTGGCCGTCGCCTGGATCTGGTACTCCGACCGCGCGCTCGAGGCGCTGGTGAGCGACCCCGCAGCGCGCTTGCAGTGGGGCGTGTGGAAGGGCGTGGCCTTCGTCGGGGTCACGGCGCTGCTGCTGTTCGCGCTCATGGTGCGCGCCTTCGGTGCCCTGGACGGCACGGTGCGGCGGCTGCGCCTGCAGGAGGCCGAGCTGGCACGCTTCAACCGGCTCTACGCGGCACTGAGCCAGGTGAACCAGGCGATCGTGATGTCCACCAGCCGCGACCTGCTGTTCCCGCGGGTGTGCGAGGCGCTGGTCCAGCATGGCGGCTTCCGCATCGCGTGGATCGGCGTGCCGTCGGATCCGCCCGGCCTGCTGGTGCCGGCGGCGGTGGCGGGTGACCACCTCGGCTACCTGAGCGCGGTGCGCGTCTCGCCGGATGACGTGCCCATGGGCCGCGGCCCCAGCGGCACCGCCTTCCGCGAGGGCCGCACCGTGGTCGACAACGACCTCATGGCCAGCCCGCCGGATCTGCCCTGGTACGCACCCGCGCGGCGCAGCGGGCTGGGCGCCGCCGCGTCGATGCCGGTGCGCGAGGGCGGGCGGGTGGTCGGCATCCTGTCGCTCTACGCCGGCGAGGCGGGCTACTTCCGCGAGCGGGAGATCGCCCTGCTGGAGGAGGCCGCGACGGACCTGTCGTTCGCGCTGGACAACTTCGTGCGCGAGGCGGAGCGGCGTCGCGCGCAGGCCGCCGTCGCGGCCGAGCAGCGCTTCTCGCAGGCGCTGGTCGATTCCGTGCCCGGCGTGCTGTACCTCTATGACGACGAGCTGCGCTTCCTGCGCTGGAACCGCAGCTTCGAGGTCACCTCGGGCTACACCGCCGAGGAGATCGCGCGCATGAAGCCGGGCGACTTCTTCCCGCCCGAGGATGCGGCGCGCGTGGGGGATCGCATCGAGCTGGTCTTCGCCAGCGGAGAGGCCAGCGTGGAGGCGCGCCTGCGCGCGCGCGACGGCACCCTCACGCCCCATCTCTTCACCGGCCGCCGGGTGGAGGTGGATGGCCGCCCCTGCCTGGTGGGCGTGGGCATCGACATCTCCGAGCGCGTGCGCGTGGAGGCCGCGCTGCGCGAAAGCGAGGAGCGCATGCGACAGCTGGCCGAGAACATCAATGAGGTGTTCTGGCTCACCGATGTCACCAAGGCGGTGATGCTGTACGTGAGCCCGGCCTACGAGCGCATCTGGGGCCGTTCGCGGCGCGAGCTGCACGAGCACCCCGCGAGCTGGATGGACGCGGTGCACCCGGACGACCGAGAGCGCGTCGTCGCGGCCGCGCAGCGCCAGCAGGAAGGCACCTACGACGAGACCTACCGCATCGTCCGGCCCGACGGCAGCCAGCGCTGGGTGCGTGACCGCGCCTTCCCCGTGCGTGACGCGCAGGGCGTGGTGCAGCGGCTGGTGGGCACGGCAGTCGACGTGACGGACTACCTCGCCCTGCAGGCCCAACTCGACCGCGCCCGCCGGCTGGAATCGATCGGCCAGCTCACCGGCGGCATGGCGCATGACTTCAACAACCTCCTGACCGTCATCCTCGGCAATGCCGAGGTGCTGGCCACGCGACTGGGCCCCGGTCATGCGCTCGAACCGATGGCCCGGCTGGTGGTGGAGGCCGCCGAGCGCGGTGCGGCGCTCACCCAGCAACTGCTGGCCTTCGCCCGCCGGCAGCCGCTGCGGCCCCAGGTGGTGGACGTGAACGAGGTCGCCCGCAGCGTGGTGAGCCTGGTGGCACCGATGCTGGGCGGCCGCATCACCTGCCGCCTGTCGGTGGCCCCCGCGCCGGCGCTGGCGCGGGTGGACAGCGTGCAGCTGGACAACGCCGTGCTCAACCTCTGCCTCAATGCACGCGACGCCATGCCCGAGGGCGGCACGCTGGTGGTTTCCACCTGCGTCCGCCGCCTCGAAGCCGGCGAGTCGGGGGTAGGGGGGCCGCTGACCCCTGGTGACTACGTGGAGCTGGCGGTGGAAGATGAAGGCACCGGCATCGTCGACGAGCACATGGACCGTCTCTTCGAACCCTTCTTCACCACCAAGGGCCCGGGCCGGGGCACGGGGCTGGGCCTGCCCATGGTGTACGGTTTCGTGCGCCAGTCGGGCGGGGACGTCCGGGTGTGGTCGCGCCCCGGCGAGGGAACCCGTTTCGCGCTGCTGCTGCCCGGCGTGCCAGCCCCTGCGGCGGCGTGACCCTGTCCAACTGGCGGACTGTCTGGCGGGGGTGAACTCGGCTACGATGCGTTACACGTATCAGTTGCCTTCCGGGCGCTGCCGAGATCCGTCTGTCAGGAGCAGCCATGGCGACCACGCAAGCAGATGACCGGCCGGCCGCGGCGCCAGCCGCCAAGCCATTCGAGTGGGAAGCCCTGCTGTCGCAAGGGCACCTGCAGACCAGCCTGGTGCGGCGGGCGGTGCGCATCACGCTGTTCTACGCGGTGTTTGCCGCCATCTGGATCTACCTGTCCGACGAGGTGGCCAGGCGTCTGGCGGACGACCTGCACGAGGTGGTGGAACTCAACACCTACAAGGGCCTCGCCTTCGTGCTGGTGACGTCGGTCCTGCTGCTGACGTTGATCCTGCGCGTGTTCGGCCGGCTCGACCGCGCGTACCGGGGTTTGGAGGCGCGCAAGGCCGAGGTGGCGCGCTTCAGCCGCCTGTTCGAGGCGCTGAGCGAGATCAACCATGCGAGCCTGTGGGCGACCTCACAGGAGGACCTGTTCCGCCGCGTGTGCGAGGCGCTGGTGCGCCACGGCGGTTTCCGCATGGCCTGGATCGGCTGGGAGTCGGATCCTCCGGGGCGCCTGGTGCCGGTGGCCGAGTCCGGCGATCAGGGTGGCTACCTGCAGAAGATCACGGTCTCCACGCTCGACGACGAGCTGGGCCACGGGCCCTCGGGCACGGCCTTCCGGACAGCGAAGCCTTCGGTGCGCAACGACGTGCTGGCCGACAGTGCCAGCAGCCCCTGGCATGCGCACATGAGCGAGCACGGCTACCGTGCCACGGCGGGGTTCCCGATCCGCGAAGGCAGCGAGGTGAAGGGCGTGCTGTCGGTCTACGCGGGCGAGGCCGGCTTCTTCCACGACCGGGAGATCGAGCTGCTCGCGCGCGCGACCGCCAACCTCTCCTATGCCATCGACCGCTTCCGCCGCAAGCGGATGCGCGAGCAGGCCGAGAACCAGGCGCGCACGGAGCGCGAGCTGTCACAGGGGATGATCGAGGCCCTGCCAGGACTCGTGTTCCTGTTCGATCTGAACAAGCGCTACCTGCGCTGGAACCGCAACACCGAGACCATCACGGGCTACAGCGGCCACGAACTGGCGGCGATGAGCCCGCTGGACTACTTCGAACCCGAGGACCAACCTCGCATCCAGCGACGCATCACGCAGGCGCTGGAGCAGGGCGAGGCTTCGGTGGAGGCCAACCTGCGCACGCGTGACGGCCGCCTGCTGCCGTACTCGCTGACCGGCCGCCGCATCGACATCGACGGCACGCCGTGCATCCTGGGCATGGGCGTGCCGCGCCTCGTGCGCGGGCCGGACACGCCCGACACCAGCGGCGGCCCGGCAACTGCCTGACGCGGCGTAGCGCCTACTTCAGCACATCGCCCACACAGAGGTACTTGATCTCCACGTACTCGTCGATGCCGTGGTGGCTGCCCTCGCGGCCCAGGCCCGACTGCTTGACGCCGCCGAAGGGCACGTGCTCGGTCGCGATGATGCCGACGTTGATGCCCACCATGCCGTATTCCAGCGCCTCGCTCACGCGGAAGATACGGCCCACGTCGCGGCTGTAGAAGTAGCTGGCCAGGCCGAACTCGGTGTCGTTGGCGGCCGCGATGGCCTCCTGCTCGGTGTGGAAGCGGAACACCGGCGCCAGCGGGCCGAAGGTCTCTTCCTTCGCGCACAGCATCTCGCTGGTGGCACCTGCGATCACGGTGGGCTGGAAGAACTGGCCCTGCAGCTTCTGCCCGCCGGTGACCACGCGGGCGCCCTTGGCCAGGGCGTCGGCCACGTGCCGCTGCACCTTGTCCACCGCGGCGTCCTCGATCAGCGGACCCTGCACCACGCCCTCCTCGAAGCCGTTGCCCACCTTCATGGCGGCCACGCGCGCCGCGAACTTCTCGACGAACGCGTCGTACACACCGTCCTGCACGTAGATGCGGTTGGCGCACACGCAGGTCTGGCCGGCATTGCGGTACTTGCTGGCGATGGCGCCTTCCACCGCGCTGTCCAGGTCGGCGTCGTCGAAGACGATGAAGGGCGCGTTGCCACCCAGCTCCAGCGCGAGCTTCTTCACCGTGGGCGCGCTCTGCGCCATCAGGATGCGGCCGACCTCGGTGGAGCCGGTGAAGCTGATGTGGCGCACCGTGTCGCTGGCGCAGAACACCTTGCCCACCGCGATGCTGTTGGCGCCGTCGGCGCTGATGACGTTCAGCACGCCGGGCGGGAAGCCGGCGCGCAGGCCCAGCTCCGCGGCGGCCAGCGCCGTGAGCGGCGTCAGCTCCGCCGGCTTGATGACCACCGGGCAGCCGGCGGCCAGGGCGGGCGCCACCTTGCGCGTGATCATCGCCAGCGGGAAGTTCCACGGCGTGATGGCGGCGCACACGCCGATGGGCTGGCGGATCACCAGCAGGCGGCGGTTGTTGTCGAACTGCGGCAGCGTCTCGCCGTTGATGCGCTTGGCCTCCTCGGCGAACCACTCGACGAAGCTGGCGCCATAGGCGATCTCGCCCTTGGCCTCGGCGAAGGGCTTGCCCTGTTCGGCGGTGAGGATGCGGCCCAGGTCCTCCTGGTTCGCCATCAGCAGGTCGAACCACTTGCGCAGGATGATGCTGCGCTCCTTGGCGGTCTTGCTGCGCCAGGCGGGCCAGGCGCGGTCGGCGGCGGCGATGGCGGCCTCGGCGTCGGCAGGCCCCAGGTTGGCCACGTCGGTCAGGCGCTGGCCGGTGGCGGGGTCGTGCACGTCGAAGCGGGTGCTGCCCTTGACCCACTGGCCGTCGATCAGGCCATCGGTCTTCAGCAGCGTGGGGTCCTTCAGCAGGGCGAGGGGGGAAGTCTTCATGTCCATGGCGGTCTCCGGAATGCGTTCGGCCGATGGTAACGCCGGCGCCAGGGCAGCCGGATCGCGCAAGTGGCGTGGCGGCGCAAGGGCAAGACCCTTTGGCGCCGCCGGCATGGGCGCCTGCGGTAGGCTCCGCGCCCGTGGACTCCGTCTCCCAAATCGCACTGGGCGCCGCCGTGGGCGTGGCCGTCATGGGCCGCCGCACGGCGGTGTGGAAGGCCGCGCTCTGGGGCGGCGTGGCCGGCACGCTGCCGGATCTGGACGTGCTGGTGGACCATGGGGACGCGGTGCGCAACATGACGCTGCACCGCGCCGACTCGCACGCGCTGTTCTGGCTGACCGTGGCTGCGCCCGTGCTGGCGGCCGTGCCCGCGGCTGTGCACCGGCAGTGGACCGTATACCGGGGGTGGCTGCTGGCGATCTGGCTCGCACTCGCCACCCATCCGCTGCTGGATGCCATGACGGTCTACGGCACGCAGCTCCTGCGGCCGTTCACCGATCACCCCTACGGCGTGGGCAGCATCTTCATCATCGACCCGCTCTACACCCTGCCTTTGCTGGTGGGGCTGGGCGTGGCGCTGGCGCGTGGCGGCGGGCGCGGGCTGCGCTGGAACCAGGTGGGGCTGGCACTGTCCACCGCCTACCTGGCCTGGGGTGTGGCCGTCCAGGCGCATGTGCGCAGCGTGGCCGAGGCCTCGCTGGCCGCGAAGGGCGCACCGCCCGCCCGCCTGCTCGTCACGCCCACGGCGTTCAACACCGTGCTGTGGCGCGTGGTGGCGATGCACCCCGACGGCAGCTACGACGAGGGCTTCCACTCGCTGCTGGATGCGCACCCGCTGCGCTGGGAGCGTCATGCACCTGAGGGCCGCGCGGCGTTGCGCGGTGAGCTGGCGGGCGTGGATGCGGTGGAGCGGCTCGCGCGCTTCAGCCATGGCTTCTACAAGGTGCATGCGGCCGACGGTCTGGCGCGGGTGACCGACCTGCGCATGGGCCAGGAGCCGCACTACACCTTCAGCTTCGTGGTGGCGCGGCAGGAGGCCGGGCGCTGGGTGCCCGTGCAGGCGCGCAACCAGGGCTCGCGCGGCGACATCCGCGCCGGCCTCGCGTGGCTGTGGCGGCGCCTGCAGGGCGAAGACCTGCAGCCGCCGCGCTGATGCGGGGGCACGGCCCTGCGCGGGGCCCTTGCGCACCGCACCCGCTTCTATAATCGAATGTTCTTCTGAATCAAGCGTTTAGGCGCGCCCGCGCGTCCATTCCGCCCCTGCCCCCAAGCCCCCGCCATGAGCACGCCCACCTTCACCGTCGCCCAGATCCGCCAGACCTTCCTCGATTTCTTCAAGGACCGGGGGCACACGGTGGTGGCCTCCAGCCCGCTGGTGCCGGGCAACGACCCCACGCTGATGTTCACCAACTCCGGCATGGTGCAGTTCAAGGACGTGTTCCTCGGCACCGACAAGCGCAGCTACGTGCGCGCGGCCTCGGTGCAGGCCTGCCTGCGCGCCGGCGGCAAGCACAACGACCTGGAGAACGTGGGCTACACCGCGCGGCACCACACCTTCTTCGAGATGCTGGGCAACTGGAGCTTCGGTGACTACTTCAAGCGCGAGTCGCTGAAGTGGGCCTGGGAGCTGCTGACCGAGGTCTACAAGCTGCCGGCGGATCGCCTGTGGGCCACGGTCTACGAAGAGGACGACGAGGCCTACGACATCTGGACGAAGGAGATCGGCCTGCCGCCCGAGCGCGTGGTGCGCATCGGCGACAACAAGGGCGCGCGCTACGCCAGCGACAACTTCTGGATGATGGCCGACACCGGCCCCTGCGGCCCGTGTTCCGAGATCTTCTACGACCACGGCCCGCACATCGCCGGCGGCCCCCCGGGCAGCCCCGAGGCCGATGGCGACCGCTACATCGAGATCTGGAACAACGTGTTCATGCAGTTCGACATGCAGCCCGATGGCTCGGTCCGGCCGCTGCCCGCGCCCTGCGTGGACACCGGCATGGGCCTGGAGCGCCTGGCCGCGATCCTGCAGCACGTGCACAGCAACTACGAGATCGACCTCTTCGACACGCTGATCACCGCCGCGGCGAAGGCCACCGACACGCAGGACCTGAGCAACCCCTCGCTGCGCGTCATCGCCGACCATATCCGTGCCACGGCGTTCCTGGTGGCCGACGGCGTGATCCCGTCGAACGAGGGCCGCGGCTATGTGCAGCGCCGCATCATCCGCCGCGCCATCCGCCACGGCTACAAGCTGGGCCGCAAGACGCCCTTCTTCCACCAGCTGGTGCCCACCCTGGTGCAGCTGATGGGCGAGGCCTACCCCAACCTCGCGCAGCAGCAGCAGCGCGTGATGGACGTTCTGAAGGCCGAGGAGGAGCGCTTCTACGAGACGCTCGCCAACGGCATGGAAATCCTGGATGCCGCGCTGGCCGGTGGCCAGCAGGTGCTGCCGGGTGACGTGGCCTTCAAGCTGCACGACACCTACGGCTTCCCGCTCGACCTGTCGGCGGACGTGTGCCGCGAGCGCGGCGTGAGCGTCGACGAGGCGGGCTTCAATGCGGCGATGGAGAAGCAGAAGGCCGCGGGCCGTGCCGCCGGCAAGTTCAAGATGGACCGCGTGCTCGACTACTCGGGCGCCGGCAACCGCTTCGTCGGCTACGAGAAGCTGGAAGAGGGCGCCAAGGTCGTCGCGATCTACGTGGATGGCACGCCGGTGGCCGAGCTCAAGTGGGGCCAGCCGGGCATCGTGGTGCTGGACAGCACACCCTTCTATGCCGAGAGCGGTGGCCAGGTCGGCGATGCCGGCCGCATCACCAGCGGCTCGGCCGTGTTCGAGGTGGAGGACACGCAGAAGATCAAGGCCGACGTGTACGGCCACCACGGCCACCTGGCCACGGGCACGCTGGCCGTGGGCGATCACGTGCAGGCCTCGGTGGACATGGCGCGCCGCCACGCGACGATGCGCAACCACTCGGTCACGCACCTGATGCACAAGGCCCTGCGCGAGGTGCTGGGCGGCCACGTGCAGCAGAAGGGCTCGTTGGTCGATGCCGACAAGACCCGCTTCGACTTCACCCACAACGCGCCGGTCACGCCCGAGCAGGTGCGCGAGATCGAGCAACGGGTGAACGCCGAGATCCTGGCCAACGCCGCCACGCAGGCGCGCGTGATGGACATCGAGTCCGCCAAGGCCACCGGCGCCATGATGCTGTTCGGCGAGAAGTACGGCGACAGCGTGCGCGTGCTCGACATCGGCAGCAGCCGCGAGCTGTGCGGAGGCACGCACGTGCAGCGCACCGGTGACATCGGCCTGTTCAAGATCGTGGCCGAGAGCGGCGTGGCCGCGGGCGTGCGCCGCGTGGAGGCAGTCACGGGCGCCAATGCCCTGGCTTACCTGCAGCAGCTTGAAGGCACCGTGCAGTCCGTCGCCGGCTCGCTCAAGGCCGCCCCGACCGAACTGCAGGGCCGCGTGAACCAGGTGCTGGAGCAGGTGCGCGCGCTCGAGAAGGAAGTGGCGCAGCTCAAGGGCAAGCTCGCCTCTTCGCAGGGCGATGACCTGGTGAGCCAGGCAGTGGACGTGAAGGGCCTGAAGGTCCTGGCCGCGCGCCTGGACGGCGCCGACGCCAAGACCCTGCGCGACACGCTGGACAAGCTCAAGGACAAGCTCAAGACGGCCGCCATCGTGCTGGCCACGGTGGAAGGCGGCAAGGTGCAGCTGGCCGCTGGCGTGACGGCCGACAGCACGGGCAAGGTCAAGGCCGGCGAGCTGGTGAACTTCGTCGCCCAGCAGGTGGGCGGCAAGGGCGGCGGCAAGCCCGACATGGCCATGGCCGGCGGCACCGACGCCGCCGCGCTGCCCGCGGCGCTGGCCTCGGTGCAGGGCTGGGTGGCCGGCAAGGTGTGAGGCTTACCGTCACCGTCATCGGTTAGTCTCCTGTCCCATCAGGCGCGAGGTTGGCGCCGGGGAGGGGCGATGCGAAAACGATTCGGCTGGAGTGCGTGGCTTCTGGCGGCTGCGCTGCTGGGCGCCTGCGGCGGGGGCGGTGACGAAGGCTTGCGGGCGGTGAAGGCGGCTTCGCCGCTTGCAGGGCCCGTCGCGACGGATCCGCAGGCGTTGCGCAAGGCCGCCACGCCCATCGCGGGCGACTTCATGGTCAACGGCGGCTTCGAGCAGGGTGAGGCGGGGTGGTCTGGCGTGTCGTCTGCGGGCTACGCCCTGACCGGTGGCTTCAATGCGCCCCCAGCACCGCCCAACACCGGCTCGCGCATGGCGTGGCTGGGCGGTGACAACCGCCTTCGCGACCAGCTCAGCCAGACCATCACCGGCACCAAGGGTCCGCACCGCATCTACCTTGAGTTCTGGTATCAGGTCTTGACGGAGGAGAAGAGCGAGGACACCGCCTACGACGTGCTCGAAGTGCTCGCCTTCGCCGGCGATACGACATCAGGGGTCGTGACCACCCTGTCGAACGTGAACCGGACCAAGGGCTGGACAAGAGCCGGGCCCTTCGACATCAGCTACTACCGCGGCTACACGGGACCCTTGCGCTTCCAGTCCACCACGGACGAGACCCTGCCCACGTCCTTCCTCATTGACGACGTGAGCGTCTACACCGTGCCCGAGGTGGGGCTCGCGCCTGAGAGCGGCATGTGGTGGAACCCCGCCGAGCCCGGGCGCGGCTTTTTCATCGACTACCGGAATGACCAGGTGCTGCTGGGTGCGTACATGTTCGAGCCCAGCGAATGGGCGACCTGGTATTCGGGGCAACTCACGCGCGTAGGGCCGATCTTCAACGAGTTCGGCGGCGAACTGCAGCGCCACCAGGGCGGACAGTCGCTGGCCGGCGCGTGGCGGCCGCCGACGGCATCCGCCGCGACGAGGTGGTTCGGTGCCCGGTTCGGCACGCCGACGCGAGGGATGCTGGAGGGGCGGGCGGCTGACGGCGCCCCCATCGCCATCGGCATCGAGCGCTTCTCCGTCACGGGCGGCCCCATCCAGCCCTCCGCCGCGCGCTTCCAGAACGGCATGTGGTGGAGCGAGGCCGAGAGCGGACGCGGCTACGTGGTGGATGTGCAGGGCAGCACCGTGCTGTTCGGCGCGTTCATGTACAACGAAGCGGGCCAGCCCGTGTGGTACGTGGCCTCTGCACCGCTCACTAGCCCCGACAGTTTCGTGGTGGCGCTGCAGCAGATGCGCAGCGGCCAGACGCTGGGTGGAGGCTGGCGCGAGGCGATCGCATTGCCTGATCGGATCGGCTCGATCCGGTTCGAGGCGAGCTCCGCCACCGCGGCCACGCTCACGCTGCCGAACGGGCGGTCCGTGGCGATCCGGCGTGTGGCATCGTGAGCGGAGCGGCCACGGTCGCGGGATGGACCTGACACGAAGGCGCCGGTCTGTGGCGCTGTTCACACTGAACCGCGCCGACGACGTCGTCTGTCAGGCTCGTCAACCCTGTTCTCCTCTATAGTGCTCAGGTTCATCATCTCGGGGGTTTCCGTGCGGCAACGGTGCGAAGGTCAACAGCTCGGTTTCGGCGCCGTCGCCATCGCGGCCCTGCTGGCAGCCGGGGCCGCGACGGCCCAGGTCCAGGTTCAGATGGATCCCGCCCTGGAGCGCCAGGCCGACGAGGCCTACCGCCAGATCCTGCAGCAGCCCAACGACCTCGCCCTGTGGTCGAAGTACGCGCGCATCCAGGTGGAAGGCGGCAACTACGAAGGGGCCATCGGCGCGCTGGAGCGCCTGATGCTGCAGCCCGACTACCCGCCGGAGCTGCCGCTCGAGATCGCGGTGCTCTACTACCGGCTCGGCTCCTACGGGCAGGCGGCCGCGCTGGCGAACCAGGCGCTGGCCGACTCGCGGCTGCCCGCCGCGCAACGTGCCTTCGCGGAGACCATCGCCAGGGATGCCCTGCGCCGCAACCAGCCAACGCAGTTGCGCGGCCACGCGGTCGTGGGCATCCGCTCGCAGTCCAATCCGGCGTATCGCACCAGTGCCTCGCAGGTGCAGTCCGCGGGCATCGTGGTGCCCGTCGCGGCCAGCCAGAAGCCCGACTCCGACTGGGACATCAACCTCGGCCTGCGCCTGCAGCACACCTACGACCTGGAGTGGCAGAACAGCGCGGCGATCACCAGCAACTTCTCCGCCTACGTGGTGGACTACCACGCGTCGAGCGGCAGCGCGCTGCAGGCCAGCCCCACGCACGCCTACGACCTCACCGCGCTGGACCTGAACACCGGCTTCGAGTTCAAGCCCATGCCCGGCACGACGCCGCAACTCACCCTGCGGCCGCACCTGAGCCTGGCGAACATCACGGCCCAGCGTCATCGCTACATGGACGGCAAGGGCCTGGGCCTCGACATCTCCTGGCGGCAGGACGAGCGCACCGTGCTCGACGTGACCGTCGACACGCAGCACCGTGATTTCGAGACGCGGGTCGACTTCCTGAACGCCGCTGACGTGAGCGGCCGGCTCGCCAGCGTGCGCGCGCGGCTGTCGCGCGAACTGCGCCCCGGGCACGTCTTCACTGGCGAGGTCGCGTTCCGCGCCAACGCCACCCGCCTCGCCTTGCACGACTACGACCAGCAGGAGGCGCGCGTCACCTACGCGGTGTCCTATGCCAGCCCGGTGTCGCCCACCGCGCCGGGGTGGACGACCTCGGTCTCGCTCGCGGCGCTGCAGCGCGACTACGACGCCCCCGATCCGGGCGTGAACGCCAATGCCGCACGAACCGACAGCGAGTGGCGCCTGTCGGTCAACCACGCGGTGCCGATCACCAGCCAGTGGATGGCCCTGTTCTCGGTGGAGCACGCCCGCAACCGCTCCAACCTGCCGAACTTCCGCTACCGCAACACATCGGCATCGGCCAGCCTGATGCGCTCTTTCTGAAGACGACGATGCCCAACCGATCCAGCCCGCGCCATCCCGCCGCCAGGAGTGACCGATGAGCCCCCCGATTCCCAAGGACTGGTGGCTGGCCGCCGCACTGACCGGCGCCGCGCTGCCTTCCGCACTGGCGCAGACGACGCCGCCGAGCGCGCAGGCCCGCGGGCCCGCCGGCGTCATCACCACCACCGAACCCGGCAAGCCGGCCGTTGTGCAACCGCTCTACATGGAAGCCGCACGCGGACAGAAGGTGGTGACGGGGCCCAACCAGACCGTTCACGTGCTGTTCCCGGATCAGTCCGCCGTGACAGTCGGCCCCAACAGTGAAGTGGCCATTGCCCGGCTGGAGTACGACGCCCAGAAGAAGGAAGGCAGCATCGCGCTGGAATTCACCCGCGGCTTCCTGCGCGTCGTGGGCGGCGTGATCAGCAAGCGCAACGAGGTCCTGGTGCGCACGGCCACGGCCACGGTGGGCATCCGCGGCGGCATCAGCACGCTGCAGTCGAACGGCCCCAACCTCATGGCCCAGTTCCTGTTCGGCCTGTCGATGTCGCTCACGAACAATGGCAACAACGGGGCCCCCCCGCTGATCATCAATCGTCCCGGCTTCGGGGTGATGTTCGGCCCCGGCGGCCTTGGCCAGCCCATCCGCCTGTCGCCACCCCCGCCGCCTGCCCCGCCACCGGGGCCGGCGCCTGGGCCGGCACCCGGGCCCTCGCAAGGCGGGGGCACGCTGCCGGGAGGCGGCACGCCCGCTCCCAATCTCTCGCCGGACCGCCTGGGCGGGCCGTCCACGCCGCCGCCGCCCAGCCAGGGTGGCAATGCCGCGCCGCCGACCCTGCAGAACCTGCTGGGCAGCGGCAGCATCCCGAACCAGTCCTGATGCCGGTGGCGGGCCCTGCGCCCGCGCCAGCACCGCCACGATGCGCGTCCTCTTCGCGTCGAACTACCCGCACCTGCCTGACATCCGCGGCGGCCTGCAGACAACCACGCACGACCTGTGCCTGGCCCTGCAGAACGTCGGCGCCGAGGCGGCCGTGCTGTGCGGCTTGTCGGAGCACGGTCCCGCGGCGGCCGGCGGGGCGTCAGCCCGCGCGGACGAGACCCTGGGCTATGCGGTCTTTCGCGCCCCCGACCCCGAGGGTGCTTTGCCGCTCATCGCAGCCGCCTGGAACGCCAGCGTGATCATCGTGCAGAGTGGCACCGCGCTCGCGCCGATGCTGCTGGCGAGCCTGCAGACCGGAAGGCCGACAGCCGTCTATCTCCACAACGTGGAGACGCACCAGCTCCATGGTGCGCTGCGCCCCGACCCCGCCCTGCTGTTTCTCGCCAACTCCGACTTCACCGCGCAGCGCTGGCGCGCGCTGTTCGGCCTCGACTGCGCGGTCATCCCGCCGGTGGTGGATGGCGAGCGCTACTTCACGCCCGTCACGGGGGATCGCGTGCTGTTCGTGAACCCCACGCCGATCAAGGGCGTGGAGCTGATGTTCGCCCTGGCCGCGCAATGCCCGGACCTGCCTTTCCTGGTGGTGGAAAGCTGGAACCTCGAGCCCACGTGGCGACGCCACTGCCGCTGGCGCGCGCTGCAGCTCGGCAACGTGGAGTGGCAGGAGCCGACCGACGACATGCGCAGCCTCTATGCCCGCAGCCGCGTGCTGCTGATGCCCTCGGTGTGGGAAGAGTCCTTCGGCCGCACCGTGGTGGAGGCGCAGCTCAACGGCCTGCCCGTGCTGGCCAGCAACCGCGGCGCGCTGGTGGACAACGTGGGTGAGGGCGGCCTCACGCTCGGGCCGCATGCGCCGGTGGAGGACTGGGTCGATGCCCTGCGGCGGCTCTATGCCGATACCGAGGGCTTCGGGGATGCCGCACGCCGCAAGGGCCTGGCCCATGCCGCCGCCACGCCGCTGATCGCGGCCGACCTGCTGGGGCTGCTGGCGGCGCACGCGCAGCGCTGACACGCGCGCATGGACCCGTCCGCCCGCATCGACGACGCCTGGGCCCGCTTCGCGGCCGGTGACCGCGCAGCGGCCATCGCGATTGCCCGGCAGGCGGCGCGGGACGAGTCGGATCCGATGGCGGCCGCCGCCCTCGGCTTCTTCCTCTATGACGCCGGCGAGCTGGACGAAGCCGCTGCAGTGCTGCGTCCGGCGCTGGCGCGCTGGCCCGTGCAGGCCGCGCTGCACTGGTACCTGGGCTGGGTGCTGCACCGGCAGGGCGACCGGCAGGGCGCGGCCGCATCGCTGCGGCGCGCCTGCGAGCTCGACCCTTCGCTCGACGAGGCGGCGTTCTCGCTGGCCTGGCTGCTGCATGACCTGGGGCAGACCGTGGAGGCCCGGGCCTGGGCCGGCCAGGCGCTGCGCGCCCGCCGCACGGTGCCGCGCCTGCTGCAGTCTGGCTGGCTGGAGCAGGCCAGTGGCCGCTTCGGCGCGGCCGCGGGCTTCTACCGCGAGGCGCTTGCCCAGCGGCCCGAGGACGCGTCTGTCGCAGCCCGCCTGTCCCTGCACCTGAGCCAATGCCTGGTGCACCTGGGCCGGGCGGCTGAAGGTTTGCGCACC
The DNA here is from genome assembly GCF_041916345.1 of Ramlibacter sp. Lineage (GTDB taxonomy): Bacteria > Pseudomonadota > Gammaproteobacteria > Burkholderiales > Burkholderiaceae_C > Ramlibacter. Next base: position 32,355 of record NZ_JAYRZR010000015.1, on the reverse strand, counting down.
CTGGAGGCCGCGCTGGATCGCCTGCCGGCCGATGCGGATCTGCTGCTGGCCTATGGCGTGGCCCTGCGCGAGCACGGCCGCACCGTCACTGCCAAGCGCGTGGCGAGGCGGCTGACGGCGGTGGCGCCCGACGACGCGCGCGGCTGGGATCTGCTGGCCCAGGTGCACGAGGCCCAGGGCGATGCGGCGGCGGCGGCCGCCGCCATCGAACGCTCGCTGGCCTTGCAACCCGCACAGGCCGGCCACTGGTGGCGACTGGCCGAGTTCCGGCGTCGCGCCGGCCAGACCGACGAGGCCATGCAGCTGGTCGATCAGGCCCTTCAGGCCGATCCCGATCATCCGGCCGCCTCCGAACTGCGCGTGCACCTGCTGCTGGAACGGCGGGACCACGAGGCCGCACGACGATCGCTGCTGCCGTTGCTTCGCCGCGCGCCGGCGCAACCCGAGGCCCTGCGCCTGCTGGCCGTCGCGGCCAGCCTGCGCGGGCGGCGCCGGGCGGCCCGGCGCTGGCTGCTGCGCAGCACGGGCCTGGCCAGCGACCGCATCGAGACCTGGCGCACCCTCGCCTGGACCGAAGCCGAACTGGGCCACTTGCAGGCCGCGGCCGATGCCGTGCGGCACCTGCTGACCCTGGCCCCCGAGGACACGGCGGCGCGCATCCAGGGCGCGCTGATCCTCGCGCGCTGCGGTGACGTGCCCGCCGCGGAACGCCTGGCCGAGCGCCTGCTGGCCGAGGGGCCGCGGCAGCCGGATGCCTGGCGCGCCGATGCCTGGCGGGCGCTGGCCGAGGTGCGCTACTTCCAGCGCCGCTGGGGCGAGGCGCGCTGGGCCATCGAACAGGCCCTGGCCCTGCAGCCCGACGCCGCGCAGCACTGGCGCCGCCTGGCCTGGATCCACATGGAGCAGGGCGACTTCGCCGAAGCGCGCGCGGCCTGCGAGCAGGCGCGTGCGTGCCAGCCCGACCAGCCCGACATCCTGATCGAGCGCGCCGAGCTGGGCCTGCGGGCCGGCGAGGGGCGCGCTGCCCTGGCGCTGCTGGAGGGCGCGCCCGCGGAGGTGCACGCGGCCCGCTTGCTGCGGGCCCGCCTGTTGACCGAGGGTGGCGTGGATGACGAGGGCGACGGCGCCGCCGCGGTGGCGCTGTGCCGCGAGCTGCTGGCGCGCGCGCCGGACGATGCGGCGGTGCTGCAGATCGTGAGCCGCGCGGTGGCATTGGGTCACCCCGGCGCGGCGGCGCTGCTGGATGCGGCGGACCGGCCCGCCCGGCTGGCCGCCCTGCGGCAGGCGATGGCGAACGCGGTGCACCTGCACGCCCATGCCGACATGGCGCGCCTGTGCGACTACGCGCGCGAACGGGAGCCCGAGGAGAGCTGGCTGCAGTGCGCGGCGCTGTACTTCGCCTGGATGAGCGCGCGCAGCACGCCCATCGGTCTGGCCCTGCAGGCGCGGGACTGGTCACGTGGCATGACGAGTGAGGCCTCGCGTGCCAGGGCCGCAGCCGGCGCGCAAGGTCAGTTGACGCTGCCTTCGCGCGGCAGCCGCCCGCGGCTCGCGTACCTCGCCACCCAGCCGCACCAGAGCCTGCTGCGCCGCGTGCTGGCGGCCCATGCGCAGGCCGAGATCGACATCCTGCTGTTCAGCGACGAGCACTGGCCCGACCTGCCCTCGAACGTGCAGTTGCGGCGCATCGATCTCGAGCGGCTGCCGGCCATCTGCGCGGCCAATGGCATCGAGATCGTCATCGACACGGGCGGCCTGCATCCGCTGGGCAGCCTGGCGCCGGATCTGGGTCAGTTCGGCCTGCTGCGCGTGCTGGGCCGGCGCATCGCGACCTGCCAGGTGGGGTGGCTGGGCACCTGGGGCACCTCCGGCGGGCTGTTCGACGTGCTGCTCGCGGACCGATGGTCCGTGCCGCAGGATCATCGCGGCTGGTACACGGAGACCGTGGAGTGGCTGGAGGGTGGCCAGTGGTGCTGGGAGCCACCGCTGGAACCCCCGCCGGTCAACCGCCTGCCGGCGCTGGACGCGGGTGAGGTCACCTTCGGCGTCATCGCGCGGCACGTGCGGCTGAACGACGAGTCCGTGCAGGCCATGGCGCAGGTGATGCAGCGCCTGCCGCGGTCGCGCCTGCTGTGCCTGGGGCGGCTCGGCCATGACTGGCCCGCGCGACGCAGCCTGCTGGCCTTGCTGGCGCGCGCGGGCATCGCGGCCGGGCGCGTTGATTTCGAGCCGCATCGCAATCACACGCGCTTTCTCGAATCGCTGCAGCGGGTCGATGTGGTGCTCGACACCTTTCCCGGCAGTGGCGGCCTCAGCCTGCTCGATGCCTTCTGGATGGGCGTGCCGGTCGTCACGCTGGCCGGTCAGTGGTCGGGCGCGCGGCAGGGGGCCTCGCTGGTCAGCACCGTGGGCCACGCGGAATGGGTGGCCGAGACGGTGGAGGGCTACGTGGAGACGGCCGTCGGCCTCACGCGGGACCTGCCCCGCCTGGCCGCGCTGCGAGAAGGCCTGCGTGAGCAGGTCAGGGCATCCCCCTTGCTGGACGGCACGCGCATCGCCCGGCAGATCGAGGCCCTGGCCCGGCGCCTGCGCACCCGTTCCTAGATCGCGATCAGGCGGGCGCCCGCTTGGTCAGCACGCAGACGGACTGCCCCAGGCTCACCCGGGTTGCGCCTTCGCCGCTGGCGGCGGACCCTGGCGGCAGCAGGTCGATGTGAGGCTTGTCGCCGTCATGGATCGCCAGGATCTCCAGTCCCAGGTGCCCGGCCCAGGCCTCGATGGCGTCACGCGACATGAACTGGTTGAGCACCTTGTCCGGCCGCGTGTCGGCCACGGCCAGCTCGAACATGGGCCACTGCGAGGGGATGCGGAACTCCAGGAACGAGAAGAGGATGCGCCCACCCGGCTTGCACACGCGCTTCGCGTCCTGCAGGTAGGTGTACGACTCCTCATGCAGCAGGTGCGTGAAGACCGAGAAGAAGCAGACGAAGTCCGCGGAATCGTCCGGCTCGGGGATGGCGAAGCCGGGTGCCTGGTAGAACCGCCAGTCCGGCCGGTTGCAGATGCGCTCGGCGTAGGCCAGCAAGGCAGGCACGACGTCGATGCCCACGTAGCGCCCGGCAAACCGGTCCTTGAGCTGCGAGGCGAGCCGGCCGCTGCCGCAGCCCACGTCGATGATGCTCGCCTGGTCATGCAGGCCCTGCTGGAACAGCAGGGCACACTCGATCTGCCCGACGGCCTCGAACTGCCCGCCGACGGCCATGGACATGCCTTCCTGTTCGCCGTAGGCCTGCAGGATGGCCGCCACGTCGTTGCGGTAGCTCGCGCCGACGTCGCGGCCAGTCACGCGCTCGCCTGTGGCGGGCGCGGGCGCCGCGCGCCCGCTCAGGAACGCGTCGTACCCTCGCGCTTCGTCGGGCTGCCGCGAGAGCAGCCCCAGCAGTTCGGTGCGCGACAGGAAATCCCACCGCGCGTCGCCATGGCGGGGCGTGCGCCACAGGGCCTGTCGCAGCGACTCGACGCTGTCCACGCGCACGAGCTCGGCGCCCGCGCGGGCCGCTTCGGGGGGGCACGTTGGCGGCGGCCCGCCGGGGGCGACGGCGAGCAGGCCCGCCTCATGCCCGAGCGGCACCAGGCGCTGCCCGCTGGCGAGGAAGTTGTCGGGGTTGAAGGCCGGGAACCGGTAGAACCAGAGGTCGTAGCCCAGCGCCTGCAGCAGCGAGAAGAGGGCCAGGCTGTCCGGGTGCTCGTTGCACTCGGCCCAGATGACCGGCTTGTTGGCGGCGATCCATTCGGCGTCGGAGCGGATCACCTCACGCTCGCTGCCCTCCACGTCGAGCTTCAGCAGGTCGTAGGGGCCGAACTCGGCGCGCAGTTCGGCCAGCGTGCGCGCGGGAATCACCGGGCCGGGCGCGCCGGGAGAGGGGGCGTGCACGGTGAACGTGCCGCGGTTGTCCACGGCCGAGGGTGCGCCGGTCACCGCGCCGCTGTCCTGCAGGACGGCGGCGTTCAGCGTGGCGTAGGGCGCGGGCAGGTTGCGGGCGAGGTTGGCCCGCAGCAGCGCATGGGCCTCGGGGTTGGCCTCGACCGCGAGCACGAAGTCGGGCTCGGACACGGCGACGCCCAGGCTGAAGGTGCCGAGGTAGGCGCCGATGTCGAACACCCGCGCGCACCGCAGCGACGCGAGCAGCTGGGTCTCGAAGTGGGCCCACTCACCGTAGACCCGCAGGTAGCGCGAGATCAGGTCGTCGTCGAGGAAGCAGCGCATCACCCCGTAGCGGGTGGGCGTCGTGCCCTGGGCAGCTGGGCTCGATGCGGGGCGGCCTGGGGGCGCCGGCATCGGTCCCGCCAGCGCGGCGGCCGGTGCGGGTGACTCAGGCCTCGCATCTTCCCGCGGCAAGGCCGGGTCGTCGAAGCGCGCCACTTCCAGGCGGTACCAGCACAGGACATCGTGCGCAGCCACGCTGAAGCGCAGTGGGTCGACGGGCACCGGCCCGGCGTCGGCGACCCGGTCCGACCCGTCGAAGGTGCGCAGCAGATGATCGTTCGCCAGCAGCCGGCCGGCGCTGTCGAAGGCAAGCGTCCGCTCGGCGAGGTTGCGGCGGGACACCTGCCAACCGGGATCCTTGAGGATGTGCACGCCGTCGAACAGCACCGGCACGCGGTCCAGCCAATGTTGCGCCTGGCCGTGCCGCAGGTGCCGGCCCCATTCGGCGGCGAAGCGGGCGCCTTCCGCGCTGGCGCGGAAGGCGACGCAGCCGGGCGTGAAGATGTCGTCCTGCGCAGACCCCTCCGACGCCACCAGCTGGTGCGGCACCAGGACGATCGGGTGCAACGCCAGCAGATCGACCAGGGGCGTCAGCGGATTCAGCACCGCGACGCCCGGTGCCAGCACGACGATGCGGTCGTGGCCGGCTTCCGCCAGGTGCTGCAGGGCGGCGGCGTGTGCGGCATCGCGTGACGAGGCCGCCTGGGTGGTCGCCCCTGCGGCTTGCGGCGTGGGCGCGGGCAAGACCTCGTCGAAACCGTCGTCCGAGAGGGTGCAGGCCAGGCCGGGCGGCGGCGCATCGGCCAGCGCGGCCACCAGGTGCCACGCCGGGTGCAGCCGCTTCAACGTCGCTGCGAGGATGCGCGCCTGCGGCAGTTGCGCGAAGCGCCACACGGTCAGGCAGCAGAGGCCGGTGGCGACCGGGGTCTCCTGCATCATGCACACGCCTTCGCGATCAGGCCCAGGGCGGCTGCCGAAAGGCCGCTGGACCGCAGCTCGAATGCAGTCCCCAGTGCACGGTGGCGGTCCACCGCGTCGATCAGCGAACCATCGCGAAACGCCATGAGCAGACCGTCTTCATCCTCGGCCAGGTGGCCGGCGCCCGTGGACCGGACGAGAGCGGCCACATGACCACCGCTCGCCAGTGCAACGACCAGCGCACCGCCCGCCAGCGCCTCGTGCGCCGCCAGGCAGAACGTCTCCGGCCAGGGGGACAGGACCAGGGCGATGTCGATCGCCTGTGCCGCGATCGCCTCCTGCATGGCCTGCGGATCGTCGGGTGTGTGCCGCACGTCCACCTGCGTCACCTGCGGGTGCGCATCGGCGGTGGCACCCAGGTGGTACCAGGCGTAGCGGGTGTCCCGCCGCAGGCTGTCCACCAGGTCGCGGAAGACGAACCAGCCCTTGTCGACCGCGGGCTGGCCGACGAAGGCCACGCGCAGCGGGCGACCGGTGGGCCGCGCGGTGCGGGTCACGGCCCGCACGTCGAGCGTGCGGTGCGGCAGCACGTCGACGCTGGCATGGGGCAGCTGCGTCCTGCCGGTCCACAAGGCCCGTGCCGTGGCGGACGGCGCAATCACGCGAAAGGACAGGCGGCTGAACAGCGCCTGCAGCCGTTCGAGGTGCGCCGGCCGTGCGGCACCATGCAAGCACAGGCGGCAGCTGTTGCTGTCGGCCTCCGGTGCACCGCAGGCACTCAGGTCGTTGCGCAGCAGGTTGTAGCCCGTGCACAGCGAGAGGTAGTCGTGCAGCCAGAAGAGCCGCTGCCCGAATCGGACGACCTCGCCCAGCCGCGCGATCCATTCGACGTGGTGGCCCAGCAGCGAATGCACCACCAGATGGCAGCGATGGGGCGCCAGTCGCCGCGCCAGGACCGCCAGCACGTCTCTGCCGCGGGCCGTGCCCAGACAGTGACCGTCGATGGACACATCGCACAGCCAGTCGTCGGCGACGCCCGTGTCCAGGCCGGGCAAGGGCTGCCAAGGGTTGATGGCCAGGTAGGCGTGGCCGGCAGCCTGGAGCAGCCGCTGCTCCTCCTGCGCGCACAGCTGCACGCCACCGACGCGTTCCTGGTAGCGGTCCTGGAGCAGCGCGATCACCACGGCCACGCGGGCGGGGTCGCCCAGGCGCGCGGCGAGGGCTTCGTCCAGCTCCGCTGCCTGGCACAGCGGCCGCGGCAGCGGCCGTCTCCATGCACTGGCGCGGGCATCGAGGCCCTGCACACGGGCCAGCCATTGCGCGCGCCAGGCACCGGCGAAGCGGTGCGTGCGCCCCTCCAACCGGCCGGACCGCACGAAGTGCAGCAGGGGGTTGACACCCCTGGCCTTCACGTCGGGGTTGCTGGCGAGGTAGTAATCGGTGGAGAAGCGGGGCGAGGGGTCGCGGCCCTCTCGCCAGCCGTGCTCGAGGTAGTGCGCGAGCGCCTCGCCCTCGGCGAGGGCGGGCACCGGCCACGCGCGGCGATAGAAGGCCTCGTCGAACCACGGCGCCATCGCGCGCACGTCGTCCGGCGTGAGACCGAGCCGCGCCAGGCGCCCCAGCGGCGCTGCGTCCGCCTGCGGGGCCGTGTGTGCGCGAAGCGGCCGGCCCTCGGCCTGGCCATGCACCAGGTAGTGACGCAGCGGCTCCATGCCGGCGGCGGCCACGTCCGGGTTGAGCGCCAGGTAGCTCGCCACGTCGAACTGCGCGGAAGGGCTCTTGCCCTCCCGCCAGCCGACCGTGATGTAGTGGGCCAGCAGGCGCAGGCGCGAGCGTTCGGAGAAGCGTTGCAGGGGCAGTGCGAGCTGCCGGGCGTAGAACGCCGGGTCGAACTCGCTGGTGAGCGCGCCGTAAACCGCGTCAGGCAGCACCGTCGCCCGCGCCTGCGCCGCGCTGGGCAGGCGCCGGCAAGCGGCTCGGACCGAGGGGCTGGGCATCGGGTCTACCAGTCGGTGTCGTAGGGGATGTAGCGCTGCAGGTACTCGACGAAGTCCCAGTGCTGCCCCATCCAGGCATAGCGCTTGTCGACGATCCACGGACCGAGCCCGAAGGCCTCGGCGACGGCGGGATGGATGGGGATCTGGACCGGGCCCATGCCCACGCGGTCCTTCATCTCGTCCGTCGCGCTGTCGAAGGGGTGGGTCACGGGCCCGAGCTGACGAGCGGCCGCCTGCGCCACGCGATCGGCGATCTCGAACACCAGCGCATGGTCGGCATGGCCATAGGCACTCCAGATGAGATGGCTGTGGCGGAAGCGCCGGGCCACGAAACCGGCGATGCCCACGTCGCACGCGGCATCGGTCTTGCGCATGCGGGCGAAGTCGCGTTCGAGTCGCACCGGGAGATCGGGCATGCGTACCCGGGACAGATCCATGTAGGCCGACACGGCCGCCGGTCCCGTGAGCCCCAGCTTCGCGATCTCGAGCCCGATCATGTCGCCATAGGGAAAGCGGGTGTGCGGGAAACGCGGCTCGGGCACGGCACGCGGCTCCGGGCAGATGAAGGGCCACAGGCAGGGCATGAACACGGCGGGGAAGCGCACGGTGGGCACGCCGGCCGGCAGGCGGCCGCGGACCACCTGCCCGCGCGGGTTCTCGAAGGTCTCGCATTGCCAGAGCACCAGGGCCACCGACGCCAGCAGGTCGTCGGACAGGTCCGTCTCGCCCGGGTAGCCCTGGCTGCCCGGCGCATGGTTCGGCGCGAAGATGAAGCGCCACGGTGCACCCTGGAAGCCGACATGCCCCAGCGCCTGGTAGACGGCGTGCGCCTGGCAGTTGCCATACACCAGCACGTTGCGCACCTCGTCAGGCGACCAGCTGCCCTGCGGCTCGATCACGTACAGGTAGGCGTCGGCCAGCGGGGTCATGTTGGCGATGGCAGGGTCAGCCCGGGCATCAGCGTGCGCGGCGCCAGCAGACGCAACCCGCGTCCACGTGCACCAGGGGCTCGGTGATGCCGCGACGCTGCCGGAAGCCGTCGACGGCCTCGCGGCAATGCGTCCAGGCGTCCTCGCCGTAGTCGTCCACGATCACGAACCCGGCGGGCGAGACGCGGTCGTACAGTGCCTCCAGCACCTGCAGGGTGGCGTCGTGGAAGTCGCAGTCGATGCGCAGCACGGCCAGCGGCCCGATGGGCGCGTCGGGCAGGGTGTCCTGGAACCAGCCGGGCAGGAAGCGGACCCGGTCGTCCAGCATGCCGAAGCGCTGGAAGTGGTGGCGGACCTCGTCGATGCCCACGGCGAGCCGGCCCAGGGCGTCGCGCATGACCGGGCCCGCGTAGGCCCGCGCTTCGCGCGGATGCCGCGCTGCATCGGGCGCTGCCAGTCCCTCGAACGAATCGGCCACCCAGACCTGACGCCCGGGCTCGCCGTGCGCAGCCAGCACGGCCCGCATCAGGATCGTCGCGCCCCCGCGCCACACGCCGGCCTCCAGCAGGTCACCCGGGACCGCGTCGTGCAGCGCGGTCTCGATGCACTGCTGCAGGTGGTCGAGCCGGCGCCGCGGCAGCATGGTCACGGCATCGCCTTGGATGTAGTGCCGCAGGAAATCGACCATGAACCGGCTGTCCGTGGTGCCGCGCTCGAAATCGGGCTCCGCCGTGTCCACCGTGCCGGTCAGCACGCGCTTGAGCAAGTCGAGGTACAGGGCGGCGGCGTCTGGCATGCTGGGCGCGATTCTAGTGACCCCGCATCCGGGCGCTGGCCGCTTTCCTCTACGATTGCCGCACTCGGCGAGACCGCTCCCCGATCCCGCCCGGCCGGCCCGCCGATGGAAACTGCCCCTCGCCCATGCAAGACGTCGCCCAGTTGATTGCCTCCGTGCTCCAGGTGGACCCCGCCCGCCTGTCCGACGAGGACGGCGTGGAGACCCTGGAGCAGTGGGACAGCCTGCGGATCGTCCTGCTGGCCAGCATGATCGAGGTGAGCTACGGCCTGACGCTGCAGAGCGAGGAGATCGACTCGCTCACCTCGGTGCGTGCCGTGCGTGCGGTGCTGGCCCGTCATGGCGTGGCCTGACGCAGCGATCCGGCGCGCGCTGCACGATCCGGCGCTCGACGCCGCGGGCCTGTGTGCCCAGGCCAGCCGCCTGGCGCAGGAAGCCGCGCAGGCCGAGGGGGCGGGCGCCACGCCGCTGCGCATCGGCCTCGCCGGCGACATGACGCTGGATTTCGTGGCGCAGGCCGTCGCCTGCGCGGCCGCTGCCGAAGGAGATCTTGTGCGGGTGCACCTGGCCCCCTTCGGTGCCCTGGCGCAGGCTTGCCTCGACCCGGCCTCCGCCCTGCGCCGCATGGGGGCGCAGGTGGTGGTCCTGGTGCCGGCGGTGGAAGCCTGGCTGCCCCCGCTGCCGCCCGACACACCGGCCGGCGAAGTCGATGCCGAGCGGCAGCGCGTCGTCTCCACCTTCTCGGCCATGTGGGATGCCTTGCTGGCGGACGGATGCCGCGTGGTGCAGCAGACACTGGTGCCGCCGTCCGCGGCCGGCCGCGGGCTCGCGGAGCGACGCCTCGCCAGTTCGGTGGGCAGCCGGGTGCGGGCCTTGAACGATGCGCTGCTGGAGGCGGCCGGGCCGCGCGTCGCCTGGGTGGACGCGCAGCAGCTGGCCGAGCGCGTGGGGCTGGCCCAGTGGGAGGCGCCCGCCTTGCGTGCCCACGCCCGCCTGCCCTTTCACCTGCGGCATCTGCCGGCCTGGATGCGCCTGTTCCAGGGGGTCTGGCGTGGCCTCGTGGGGCGCCCCCGCAAGGTGCTGGTGCTGGACCTCGACGACACCCTGTGGGGCGGCACGATCGGCGATGCCGGTGTGGAGGGCATCGCGCTCGGCCCGGACCATGGCGCCCGTGGCGAGGCGTTCGCACAGTGGCAGGCCTATCTGCGTCACCTGGCCGAGCGCGGCGTGATCCTTGCCGTGTGCAGCAAGAACGACCCGGCCATCGCGGTCACCGGCCTGGCGCATCCCGCGGGCTGCCTGCGGCAGGCGGACTTCGCGGCTTTCGAGTGCAGCTGGTCGGACAAGGCGCAGGGCCTGCGCCGCGTGGCCGCCGAGATCGGCGTCGGGCTCGATGCCCTGGTGCTGGCCGACGACAACCCGGCGGAACGCGCGTGGGTCCGCGAGGCACTGCCCGAGGTGGGCGTGGTGGATCTGGGCACGGACCCGGCCGGCTTCATCGCACGGCTGGAGGCCGGCCACTGGTTCGACCAGCAGATCTGCACGGCCGAGGACTTCGGCCGTGCGCGCTCCTACGCGGGGCGTGCGCACCTGCAGGCGGCGCAGGCCGCCGGCACGGATCTCGAAGCCTTCCTGGCGGGCCTGGCGATGCGCGGTCGCTGCGCGCCTGCGCAGCCCGGCCAGCTGGACCGGCTGGCGCAGATGGAGCTGAAGACCAGCCAGTTCAACCTGATGACGCCCCGCCTGACGGCGACGCAGCTGGCCGCATGGATGGCGCGTGACGACGCGGTGGTGCTCACGCTGCAACTGGCGGATCGCTTCGCGGACCACGGTCTCGTCGGGTCACTGGTGGCCTGCGAGGCAGGCGGCACGGTGCGCATCGTGAGCTGGTTGCTCAGTTGCCGCGTGTTCGGCCGCACGGCGGAAGCGTGCATGCTGCAGACGCTGGCGACCTGGGCCCTTCGCCGCGGTGCGCGCGCCCTGGTGGGAACGTATGCACCCACCGATCGGAATGCCGTGGTGGCCGATCTCTATCCGCGCATGGGCTTCGTTGCGGAGCCGGGGGTCGCGCACGCGTGGCGCTTCGAGCTGGCGTCCCCGTTGCCGTGGACGACGCACATCGAGACCGACGCCGATGCGGGGGCTACGCGGGTTCCAGATCCGGCGGCAGCCAGACCACCACCCCCGCCGCCCGCAGCCGCGTGACCACCGCGGCCACGGTGGCACGGGCCGCGCGGAGGGCCTCGGGTGGCAGCGAGTCGAAGGGGCGCGCGTGGAGCTCGTCGGCCACCTGCGGGTACTCCACCAGCTTCCAGAAGGTCACGCTGTCGAAGCGCTGCGCGAGGATGAAGTCGGCCAGGGCCTCCAGGTGCGGGAGGTTGAGGTCGTAGATGCCGCAGCTGACGGACCAGGCCGGCGCCAGGCCCAGCTCTGCGGCCTTGGCCCGGATCAGCGCGATGTTGCTGCGGATGGTGGCGAGCGACACCTTGCGGCGGATGGCCTTGAGGAACGCGTCGTCGGCGGAGTCGATGCTGATCTGGATCGTTGCCATGCGCGCCATCGTCACGGCCTCCACCTCGGTGAACAGGCGCGCGAAGTTCGAGAGGATGGTGACCTGCGCGCGGCGCTGGTGCAGTTGCTGCGCGAACGCCACCCAGCGGGGGTGAAAGGTCGTCTCGCCGTGGCCGTTCAGGTCGATGCGCGCGCCCGGATTCGCGTCCACGAGCGCCAGCACGCCGTCGAACACGTCGCCTGCCATCGCCAGGCCCTGGTAGCCGGGCTGGCTGACCGCGCAGTAGGTGCAGCGCAGGTTGCACTGCTCGTTGACGTCGACCCGCAGCGACTGCAGGGGCTGCGGTGCGAGCAGATCCGTGCCGTCCGCCACGAGCGCGGCCAGGCTGTCGCGCAGCGCTTCGGTCGTGGCCGTGGGGCGGATGTGACAGGTGCGGCACATGGCCGGCAGATCGCCGCTCAGCAGGGCCGCGCGCAGCTGGCGGAAGACGGGCGCGTCACGCTGGATGTCGCGCACGTCCTGGCCCGCGACCGGCGCCGAGTTGCAGCAGGGTCGCAGCTCGCCACTGGCCGCCACCTCCAGGTTGATCCACGGGTCGTGGCACAGGCGGGTGAGTCGCGGCCCCTCGGGGCGGATGGCCGCCGAGCGCGCACGACCCTCCTGCTCGCCATGCAGCACGTAGTGCTCGTAGCCCGACTTGAAGCCGCCCTGCCGGACGGCCTCGGCCACGTCCGCGTGGCGCCGGAGATAGTCGTCCTCGTCCCAGTCGGAAGGCCAGATATGCACGGAGGGATTCTGACATGGGCGCTTTCGCTCGCGCCCCCGCCACCTCAGCGCACGATCTTCCCGTCGGCGGTGATGGTGACGAGGTCGATGGCGCGGATGCTGTCGCGCACGCCGGCACGCAGGTTGATGCGGAAGCCGCCCACGTCGTAGTCGTTCATCGAGGCCATGGCCTTCAGCAGCGCGGCCTTGTCGGCGTTGCGGCCGGCGCGGCGCACCGCCTCGGACAGCGTCTTGGCGGCGATGAAGCCCTCCAGGCTTTCGTACGACGGCGTCTGGTCGGAGTTGTCGATGGCCGCGAGGTACTCCTTCACGATGGGCGTGGCGCTGCTGCGCGGCGAGGGCACGACCTGGCTCACCACGACGCCACCGATCTCCTTGCCGAGGGCGGCGAACAGCGGGTCGATGCCGACCACGGAGAAGTTGAGGAACGAGCCCGCGTAGCCCGCCTTGCGCATCTTGCGGATGAAGTGCGCGGTGCTGTTGAACAGCGAGACCTGGATGATGGCCTGCGGCTGCGCGGCGAACAGCTTGGTGACGGCGGCGTCGACCTTGTCGCTGTTGACCGGCACCACGGCGTTGGCGACCAGCGGCGGCAGCTTCAGCTCGGTGATGGCCTGCTGCACCGCGGCCAGGCCGGCGCGGCCCATGGCGTCGTCCTCGGCCAGCACGGCGATGCGGTTCTGTCCCAGCGTGGCGCAGTGGCGCACCATCTTGAACGCCTCGTCATACAGGCTGGGGCGCACGTGGAAGACGTTGCTGGCGGACGGGTCGCGCAACTTGTCGGAGGCGGCGTAGGGCGCGAAGAAGATCGCGCCTTCCTTGGCGGCTACCTCGGCGCCGGCCTCGCTGGCGGCGGTGCCCACGAAGCCGTACAGCAGGTCCGCCCCGTCGGCGAGCAGCTTCTTCGCGTTGGCCGCGGCCTTGGTGGCGTCATAGCCGTCGTCGAGCTGCTGCAGCTCGAACGTCCAGCCGGGGTTGTTCTTGCGGCCATTGAAGGCGTCGAAATACAGCTTGGAGCCGCCGGCGAAGGCCAGGCCGATCTGGTCGCCCGCCCCGGTGAGGGGTACCGACTGGCCGAGGATGATCTTGCGCGGCTTGGCCGCCTGGCCCCAGGCGGGCGCGGCGATCAGCGTGGCGCCCGCGGCGGCCGCCGCGAGCAGGTGTCTGCGGGTGGTGTGCATGGTGGCTTGCTCTCGGGCCGGCGCTTGCAATTTGAGTGCCATGGACGATACGCCGATCCCCCATTCCCCACAATCGGGTGGGATTGCCGCCTTGGGATGAAGCCATGCGCATCCGGCATGGCGGGGGCCGGCGGCTCAGCGGCGCTGGAACACCAGATCCCAGACGCCATGCCCCAGCCGCAGGCCGCGCCGCTCGAACTTGGTGGGCGGCCGATAGTCGGGGCGCGGCGCGTAGCCGTCGGCGGTGTTGCGCAGATCCGGGTTCGCGCCCAGCACCGCCAGCATCTGCTGCGCATAGGGCTCCCAGTCGGTGGCGCAGTGCAGGTAGCCGCCCGGCGCCAGGCGGCTCACCAGCTTCTGCACGAAGGGCGGCTGGATCAGCCGGCGCTTGTGGTGGCGCAGCTTGTGCCAGGGATCCGGGAAGAAGATGTGCACCCCGGCCAGGCTGCCCGGTGCCAGCATGTGATCCAGCACCTCCACCGCATCGTGCTGCACGATGCGCAGGTTGGCGAGGCCGCGCTCGCCGATCAGCTTGAGCAGGGCGCCCACGCCGGGCGGGTGCACCTCGCAGCCGAGGAAGTTCGTCTCCGGCCGCAGCGCGGCGATGTGCGCGGTGGCATCGCCCATGCCGAAGCCGATCTCCAGCACGGTGGGGGCGTCGCGGCCGAAGGTGGCGGCCAGGTCCAGCGGCGTGGTCTGGTAGGGCACCAGGTAGCGCGGGCCGAGGGTTTCGAGCGCGCGTGCCTGGCCCACCGTGGTGCGTCCGGCGCGCAGCACGAAGCTGCGGATCGCGCGGTGCGGGGGCGGAGCCTCGTCGGTGTCGTTCATGCCCCGATTGTCGGGCCGCGGGCCGGCCACGCCGCGCGCCACGCGTGCACGGCGTGCTGCAGCCAGTCTCCCAGGGCGGTCGGGGCGTCGCCGATCCGCGAAGGCAGGCCCAGCACGCGGCCGGCCTGCTGCAGGGCCGCGAGCGGGTCGCGCAGGTCGAGCGGCGCCGCGCCGTTCTGCTTGGAGAGCTTCTGGCCGTCGGCCGCCAGCACCAGGGGGGTGTGCAGATAGACCGGTGTCGGCAGGCCCAGCGCCCGCTGCAGCAGGATCTGGCGCGGGGTGTTGTCGGCGAGGTCCTCGCCGCGCACGACGTGGGTGATGCCCTGGTCGGCGTCATCCACCACCACTGCGAGCTGATAGGCATACAGGCCGTCGGCGCGCCGCAGCACGAAGTCACCCACCTCCGCCGCGACGTCCTGGGCCTGCGGGCCGAGGCGCCGGTCAGTCCATGCCACGCGTGAAGCCGGCGGCAGCCGGAAGCGCCAGGCCCGAGCCGGCCGGCCGTGCAGGCCCTCGCGGCAGGTGCCGGGGTAGACCAGCTCCCCATGGCGCGGGCGCGACCGGCCGCGCGCCGCCAGGGCCTCGGCGATGTCGCTGCGGCTGCAGGCGCAGGGGTAGGCCATGCCAAGGGCCACGAGGTCATCCAGCGCGCGCTGGTAGCGGTCGTGTCGGCGCGACTGCCACAGCGGCACCTCGTCGCTGACCAGTCCGCAGGCCGCGAGCTGTTGCAGGAGCGTCTCGTCGGCGCCCGGCACGCAGCGCGGCCGGTCCACGTCCTCGATTCGCACCAGCCAGCGGCCGCCGTGGGCCCGCGCGTCGAGCCAGCTCGCCAGCGCCGCGACCAGGGAGCCCGCATGTAGCGGCCCGGTCGGCGAGGGCGCGAAGCGGCCGGTGTAGGCGGGCGTCATGGGGCTTCCCCCCATCGTCCCCGCGCAGGCGGGAACCCAGGAGGGGGGGGGCATGTGAAGACCTTCTGGATTCCCGCCTGCGCGGGAGTGACGGGTGCTGACCCTCATGGCAGCCGGTGCCGCTCCAGCAGCGCGGTGCGCGTGGCCGCGCTTTCCAGTTGCGCCAGCCACCACTGCAAGGCCCGCCCCGGCCCGAGCGGGCCGACCTCGCGCCAGGCGTAGAGCAGGCGCACCGATTGCGTGGACTGGCGTTGCACCCGCCGTGAGACCAGGCGGCCGGTCTCCAGGTACGGGCGCGCCAGGGGCTCGGGCAGGAAGCCGCTGCCCAGGCCGCGGATCAGGGCGTCGAGCTTGGCGCGCATCGAGTGCACGGTCAGCACATCCTGGCCGGCCAGCAGCCCGATGGTGAGCGCGTCGCCGCGCTGCGTGGTGTCGGCCACGGCCACGCCGCGATGGCGCACCAGCACCTCGTCGCGCACGGGTTCGCGCGCACGGGCCAGTGGATGGTGCGGTGCCATGGCATAGACGAAGGACAGGTCACCGAGTGGCCGTGTCTGCAGACCGGCGGTGGTGCCGTCATCGCCCACCAGGCCCAGCGCCAGATCGGCGCGGCCGGAGATCAGGGCCTCGCGCGTGCCGGACAGCGCCTCGTCGCGCAAGCGCAGGCGGGTGGTCGGCGCCAGGGTATAGAAGGCCTCGGCCAGTTCCATCACCGCCGTGGGGGCCAGCACGCAATCCACCGCCACGGTGAACTCGGCCTCCCAGCCGGTGGCCACGCGCTTCACGCGGTGCGCCACGTCGTCGATCTCGCGCAGCAGCTGGCGGCCCGCGCACAGCAGCTCGTCACCGGCGGGCGTGAGCCGGGCCTGGCGCGAGCTGCGGTCGAACAGCAGCACATCCAGCGCGTCCTCGATCTGGCGGATGCGGTAGGTCACGGCACTGGGCACCACGCCCAGCGCGCGGGCAGCGCCGGCGAAGCTGCCGGTATCGGCCACCGCCTGCAGCAGCGACAGCGCGTCGGGGGTCAGCACTTCACGGGGGGTCGGCATGGCGGACGATCGTTCAAGGCATTTGAATGATGCCATCAAACCCCAGGCCTGCGCAGGGCATGCCCCCGGCCCTACATTCCTTCCATCGCAGCCCAGGAGGCCCCATGCTCACCCTTCGCAAGTCCCAGGATCGCGGCTTCGCCGACCACGGCTGGCTCAAGTCCTTCCACAGCTTCTCGTTCGCCGGCTACTACGACCCGCGCCACATGGGGTTCGGCAACCTGCGCGTGATCAACGAGGACCGCATCGCCCCCGGCACCGGCTTCGGCACCCATGGTCACCGCGACATGGAGATCATCAGCTACGTGCTGCAGGGCGAACTCGCCCACAAGGACAGCATGGGCAACGTCAAGGGCATCCCGCCTGGCGACGTGCAGCGCATGAGCGCCGGCCGCGGCGTGATGCACAGCGAGTTCAATCACGCGCAAGGCCAGACCACGCACTTCCTGCAGATCTGGATCGAGCCGAACGTGACCGGCATCACGCCCAGCTACGAGCAGAAGACGTTCACGAGCGAAGACAAGCGCGGCCGCCTGCGCCTGGTCGCCTCGCCCGACGCGGCCGAAGGCTCGGTGAAGATCCACGCCGACGCGCGGCTGTACGCCGGCCTGTTCGATGGCGACGAGGCCACCACGCTCACGCTCGACCCTTCGCGCGGCACCTATGTGCATCTGGTGCGCGGCGAGCTGTCGGTCAACGGCACGCCGCTCGCCACCGGCGACGCCGCCCTGCTGAGCGGCGAGGCGTCCTTGCGCCTCGATGCCGCCCGTGATGCCGAGGTGCTCGTCTTCGACGTCACGCCGGACTGAGCGCCTCATCGACTTCCCCCTTTCTCTTCAACCTCACGCACAGGAGTTCATTGCATGCCGAGCATCGTCGTCGTCTATCACTCGGGCTATGGCCACACGCAGCGCATGGCGCAGGCCGTCGCCGATGGCGCGGGCGCCAGCCTGCTGGCCATCGACGCCGAGGGCAACCTGCCCGCCGGCGGCTGGGAGCAGCTCAAGGCCGCCGATGCCATCATCTTCGGCTCGCCCACCTACATGGGTAGCGTGAGCTGGCAATTCAAGAAATTCGCCGATGCGTCGTCCAAGCCCTGGTTCGCGCAGGAGTGGAAGGACAAGATCGCCGCCGGCTTCACCAACAGCGCCGGCATGAACGGCGACAAGCACCAGGTGCTGACCACGCTGTTCACCCTGGCCATGCAGCACGGCATGATCTGGGTCAGCCAGGGCCTGATGCCCAGCAACACCCGCGGCGCCAAGCGTGACGACGTGAACTACCTCGTGTCGTACAGCGGCGCGATCGCGCAGTCGCCCTCGGACGCCGGGGCCGACGCCATGGCCGCCGGTGACCTGGAGACGGCGCGCCTGTTCGGCGAGCGCGTGGCCCAGGTCGCGGCCCGCTTCCAGCGCGCGTAAGCTCGCGGATCCGCGGGCCTGGCCCGCACCTGCCCCGAAGGAGGCCGCATGCCCATCGTCCACACCCTCAACCCGCATGAGAAGGACCTGGGCGGCGGCTTCCTCGTGCGCCGCCTGCTGCCCGCCGCGCGCCAGCGCAGCGTGGGGCCCTTCATCTTCTTCGACCATTTCGGTCCGGTGACCGAGCATCCGGGCACGGCGCACGACGTGCGTCCGCATCCGCACATCGGCCTGGCCACGGTCACCTACCTGTTCGAGGGCGCGATGATGCATCGCGACAGCCTGGGCACGCAGCAGCTCATCGAGCCCGGTGCCATCAACTGGATGACGGCCGGCCGCGGCATCGTGCACTCGGAGCGCAAGCCCGCGCACCTTGCCGAGGCGACCTACGTGAACCACGGCCTGCAGCTCTGGGTGGCGTTGCCGCGCGAGCACGAGGAGGCGGAGCCCGCGTTCATGCACGTGCCCGCGAAGGATCTGCCGGAGGGCCAGGTGGGTGACGCGGTGGTGAGGGTGCTGGTGGGCGAGGCCTTCGGGCTGCGCTCGCCCGTGGTCACGCTGTCGCCGACGCTCTACCTCGATCTGCGGCTCGCTCGTGAAGGCCGGGTGGCGCTGCCTGTGCTGGCTCCCGAGGCGGCGGTCTACGCCGTCGACGCGGACTTGCGGGTGGATGGCGAACTGCTGCCGCGCGGCACGCTGGGCGTGCTGGCGCCCGGGCCAGTGGCCCTGCACGCCCCCGAGGGCGCCCGGCTCGTCGTCATCGGTGGCGCGCCGCTCGACGCGCCGCGCCACATGGCGTGGAACTTCGTGTCCAGCCGCCGCGAGCGCCTCGACGAGGCGGCGGCCGACTGGGCTGCGGGCCGCATGCCCGGCGTGCCGGGCGAGCCGGACGTGATTCCGCTGCCGGCGGTGGGGTTCAGCCGGCCGGCGGGCGGTTCTGGGCCCGTGCGCTGAGCACCAGCACCAGGTACCGCATCCACGGCTGCTCCATCTGCTCGGCGCTGAGGAAGCGGCGCTGCTCACCGAGGATGCTCGCGGCCTGGTCGCGCTCGTTCATCGCGATCAGGGCGCTGACGGTGGCCAGCGTCGCGTACTCGCGCGACTCCGGCGTGAGCTGGCGATCGAGGCTCAGCACCCGCAGCCCCTGTTCGCGCGCCGCACCGGCATCCCGCCGCGCGACGGCCGTCAGCAGATCCAGCCAGGCGGCCTGATCGGGAGTGGCGTTCTTGCGGCACCTGGCGCCAAACTCCTCCCAGAAGCGGGTGAGGTCGGCGGGCTTCACGCCCTGCGGCAGGATGGCCGCCGTGCGGATCATCGCGTTCCAGCCAAGGCCCGTGCCATTGGGCAGCGCGCAGGTCTGACGCCAGCCGCGCACCAGGGCGAGCTCGACCGCGAGGCCGCCCAGGCCTGCCTGCTGCGCAGGCGTGAGGGTTTCGCCCTGCAGATACCGCAACACGACGGAGCCCGCAGCCGCGATGCGCACGGCGTCGGGCATGAAGCCGCCGGCCTGGCGTGTCGCGCCGGCGTGGGGGGAGGCACCCCGTGCGAACTCCAGGAAGGGCAGGGGCGCATCGGGCAGGCCGAACAGCGCCCGCGCGGTCACGTTCTGGAAGCGGTCGCGGCCGGCGCGATTGTCCACGTAGGGGAAGTAGTCGGAGTTGGGGGGCGCACCGTAGGAGTCGGCCAGCATGCGGATCGCGCTGCCGGGGCCGGCGCTGTGCTGGGACAGCATGCCCAGGTTGTCGATGCCGATCTCGCGCAGGCGCTGGCGCAGGCCGGCCTGGCGCTCGAAGGCCTCGGGGGAGATGGTGGCCGGCTTGCGGTCCGCCCGGGCGACGATCACGACGTCCAGCGTGTTGGTGGCATAGACGGTGAACTCGGGAAAGACCGTGGACAGCGCCCGCACGATCGAGCCCACCACCTGCGGGCTGGCTTCATACAGGTGCAGCCACTGCAGGAAGACGCCGTCGTCGGCGAGATGGCGCTGGATGTGCTCGTAGAACTCGCGCGTGAACAGGCTGGCGACGCCGCTCACCCAGGGGTTAGAGGGCTCCGACAGGATCAGGTCGTAGCGGCCCGGTGCCTTGGAGAAATGGGCTCGCGCGTCGTCGATGATGATGCGACCCCGCGGGTCGTTGAAGGCGGCGGCCGTGCGCGGCAGGAAGTGCCGGGCCGCCTCGACCATCATGGGTTCGATCTCGATCGTGTCCACCGCCTCCAGCGCGCGGGATTCGAGCAGGACGGAGGTCGACGTGCCCGTGCCCAGCCCGATGACGGCCGCCCGCCTGGCGTTGGGGTGGTGCAGCGGACCCAGCGCGCCCAGCATCACCATCGTCTGGTCGTCCGGCGTCGGCGTGCGATTTTGCGGATGCGTGGCGCCGTCGGGCTTGCCGTTGGTCAGCAGGCTGCGCACGCCGTCCTGGGATTCCAGCACGGTGATGCTGGCGGTCTTGCCGTCGCGATGGAAGACCACCTTGAAGTCGTCGGCCCCGAAGCGGGCCTTGCCGGTGCGGAACACGCCGGAGGCCATGCGGTCGATGCCGAGCGGCGCGGCCATCGGCAGGGCGACCAGCAGGCCCGCGGCGGCCACGCCCGCGGTGGCATAGCCCGCCCGCCAGCCGGCCGACAGCGCGGGGGCCGAGGCGTCGCGGCCGGCCAGGCGCCACAGGGCGAAGCCCAGCACCACGTCGATGGCGGCCCCGAAGGCCAGCGACCATTTCAGGCCCAGCGAAGGGATCAGCACATGGACGGTCAGCAGCACGCCGGCGATGGCGCCGAAGGTGTTGATGCCGTACACCTGCCCCACCTGGCGCTCGCCATCGCCGCGCCGCAGCAGGATGGCGGTGATCAGCGGCAGCGTCATCCCCGCGCAGAACGTGGCCGGCAGCATGACCGCGGCGGCCATGAGACCCAGCACCAGGTTGAACACCGTGTAGCTGCCCTCGGTGCGCGTCAGGGTGCGCAGCAGGAAGGCCATGGCGTCATAGAGGCTCACATACAACGGCAGCGTGGCGACGGCTGCCACGCCCATGACCACCTGGATCGTGCCGAGCAGGCGCAGGGGCTGCGTGGCCGACTCGATGCGGTTGCGCACCCACCAGGCACCGAAGGCCAGGCCCAGGATGAAGGGCGCCAGCATGAGCTCGAACGAGTGCGTGGCGGCGCCGAACACCAGCGTCAGCATGCGGATCCACACCACCTCGTAGATGAAGGACGAGAGGCCGGTCAGGCAGGCCACCAGGAGCAGCAGTCGCAGTTGCGTCGGCGTCTGCTGCGCCGCCGCGGCCGCGGCGGCCGGCACGGCCATCGGTGGCGCCTTGGGGCTGTGGCTCCACGCGGCGAAGGCGGCCAGCGCCACCAGCGCGTTCATGCTGCCGGCCAGCAGCATGGTGCCCGGCAGGCCGAACGTGGGGATCAGCAGGAAGCCCGAGCCCAGCACGCCCAGGGCGGCCCCGGCGCTGTTGAGGAAATAGAGCAGGCTCAGGCCGCGCCCGGGCTGCACGCCCATGCGCATGACGCCCACGCTCATCAGCGGGAAGGTGGTGCCCAGCAGGATCGAGGGCGGCAGGATCAGCGCGGCCGCGAGCAGCCACGACGCCGAGCATGCGCCCGGCTCGCCGCAGTAGGCCGGCAGGAAGGAGGTGGTGGCCCAGGCCGAGGCGGCCTCGAAGATGCGCTGGAACAGGAAGGCGATGACACCCACGATCGCCTCGACGATCGCGTACAGCAGCACGGGGTGGCGCAGCCGCTCGGAGAAGCGGCCGGTGAGCCACGCGCCGATGGCCAGCCCGCCCACGAACACCACCAGCACGACCGCCTGCGCATAGGACGCGTGACCCAGCAGCAGCTTGAGGTAGTGCGACCAGATCGACTCGTAGATCAGGCCGCAGAAGCCCGACAGGAAGAAGATGCCATACAGGACGGCGACAGCTCGCGGCGCGGACGCCGTCGTCGACAAGGGGGCGGTGGCGTTCATCGCGCGCATTCTAGGGGCCGCCTCCGCGGCGGTCGCCCAACTACTTCACGGTCGAAGCTGGCAGGCCGCACGCGTTCCGCAGGGCGGACGTCCTTAGAATTCCCCCATGTTCGTCCACCTGCGCCTGCACACCGAGTTCTCCATCGTCGACGGCACGAACCGCATCGACGACGTCGTGCGGGCGGCGGCGGGCGACGGCCAGCCGGCGCTCGCCATCACCGACCTGAACAACCTGTTCGGCGCCATCAAGTTCTACAAGGAGGCGCGCGGGGCCGGCGTCAAGCCCATCGTCGGCTGCGAGGTGATGCTGCAGGGCGTGGGCGCGGACGCGCAGGCCGTGTACCGCGTGCTGCTGCTGGTGCAGAACCACGCGGGCTACCTGAACCTGTGCGAGCTGCTGGCCCGCGCCTGGACGGCGAACGTGGTGCGCGCGCAGGGTGTGCTGCGGCTGGAATGGCTGCGCGAGCTCGGCGAAGGCCTGCTGCTGCTCGCCGGCGCGCAGGCCGGCCCGGTGGGCCAGGCGCTGCTGCAGGGCGACGACGCGCGCGCGGCCGACATCGCACTGCAGCTCGCCGGTCTGTTCCCGCACCGCTTCTACCTGGAGCTGCAGCGCGCCGGCCGCCCCGACGACGAGACCCATGTCACGGCGGCAGTGCAGCTCGCGGCGCGACTGGGCTTGCCGGTGGTAGCCACGCATCCGGTGCAGTTCACCCGGGCCGAGGACCACGAGGCGCACGAGGCGCGCGTGTGCATCAGCGAGGGCGAGATCCTGGGCAACCAGCGGCGCGTGCGCCGCTTCACGCGCGAACAGTACTTCAAGTCGGCCGCGCAGATGGCCGAACTGTTCGCGGACGTGCCGTCGGCGCTGGCGAACACGCTGGAGATCGCGCGCCGCTGCAACCTGGTGCTGGCGCTCGGCAAGCCGCGGCTGCCCGACTTTCCCACGCCCGACGACATGCCCATCGACGCGTACTTCCGCCTCGCGTCGAGCGAGGGCCTGCGCGATCGCCTGCTGCAGCTGTACCCCGACGAGGCCGAGCGCGAGCGGCAGCGGCCCCGCTACGAGGAGCGCCTCGCCTTCGAGCTGGACACCATCCTCAAGATGGGATTCCCGGGCTACTTCCTGATCGTGGGCGACTTCATCAACTGGGCCAAGAACAACGGCTGCCCGGTCGGCCCCGGCCGCGGCTCGGGCGCGGGCTCGCTGGTGGCGTACGCCCTGAAGATCACCGATCTCGACCCGCTCGCCTACAACCTGCTGTTCGAGCGCTTCCTCAATCCGGAGCGGGTGTCCATGCCCGACTTCGACATCGACTTCTGCCAGGGCAACCGCGACCGCGTCATCGAGTACGTGAAGCAGAAGTACGGCCGCGAGGCCGTGAGCCAGATCGCGACCTTCGGCACCATGGCCGCGCGCGCGGCAGTGCGCGACGTGGGCCGCGTGCTCGACATGAGCTACACGTTCTGCGACGGCATCAGCAAGCTCATCCCCAACAAGCCGGGCACGCACATCACCATCGCCGAGGCGCTCAAGCAGGAGCCGCAGCTCGCCGAGCGCTACCAGAAGGAGGACGAAGTCCGCACCCTGCTGGACCTGGCGCAGAAGCTGGAGGGGCTGACCCGCAACGTGGGCATGCATGCCGGCGGCGTGCTCATCGCGCCGGGCAAGCTGACCGACTTCACGCCGCTGTACCAGCAGCCCGGCAGCGAGTCCGCGGTGAGCCAGTACGACAAGGACGACGTCGAGGCGGCAGGCCTGGTGAAGTTCGACTTCCTGGGCCTGGCCACGCTCACCATCCTGGAGCTGGCGCGCGAGTTCATCGTGCGCCGGCACAAGGGCCAGGAGGACTTCCGCTTCGAGAACGTGCCGCTGGACGATGCGCCCACCTACAAGCTGTTCCAGGACGGCCTGACCGAGGCGGTGTTCCAGTTCGAATCGCGCGGCATGCAGGGCATGCTGCGCGACGCGCGGCCCACGCGGCTGGAGGACCTGATCGCGCTGAACGCGCTGTACCGCCCGGGCCCGATGGACCTGATCCCCAGCTTCGTCGCGCGCAAGCACGGCCGCGAGGAGGTGGCCTATCCGCACCCGATGGTGGAGCCGGTGCTGGCCGAGACCTACGGCATCATGGTCTACCAGGAGCAGGTGATGCAGACCGCTCAGGTGCTGGGCGGCTACTCGCTGGGCGGCGCCGACCTGCTGCGCCGGGCCATGGGCAAGAAGAAGGCCGAGGAGATGGCCCAGCACCGCGAGATCTTCCGCACCGGCGCGGCGAAGAACGGCATCGCGGAGCACAAGGCCGACGAGATCTTCGACCTGATGGAGAAGTTCGCGGGCTACGGCTTCAACAAGTCGCACGCGGCCGCGTACTCGCTGCTGGCCTACCACACGGCCTGGCTGAAGGTGCACTACACGGCGGAGTTCTACTGCGCCAACATGACGATCGAAATGGACAACACCGACAAGCTGAAGGTGTTGTTCGAGGACGCGCGCAAGCACTTCGGCATCCGCTTCGAGCCGCCGGACGTGAACCGCGGCACCTACCGCTTCGAGCCGGTGGCCGACGACGTGGTGCGCTACGGCCTGGGCGCGGTCAAGGGCACGGGGCAGGGCGCCATCGAGGCCATCGTGGCCGCGCGCGAGGCGGGCGGCCCGTTCACCAGCCTGTACGACTTCTGCTGCCGCGTGGACCGCACGCGCATCAACAAGCGCACGGTGGAGGCGCTCATCAAGGCCGGCGCCTTCGACGCCCTGCAGCGCAACCGCGCGGCGCTGGTGGCCTCCATCGACCGGGCCTTCGAGTTCGCCGCCACGCGCGAGGCGAACGCGAACCAGGGCGGCCTGTTCGACATGGGCGATTCGCACGCCGCCAGCACGCAGGAGCCCGATCTCGTGGCGGCCACGCCGTGGGGCGTGAAGGAGCGCCTCACGCACGAGAAGACGGCCATTGGCTTCTACCTGTCGGGCCATTTGTTCGACGAGGTCGAGCTGGAGGTGCGCCGCTTCGCGCGCCGCGCCATCGGGGACCTGGTGGACACGAAGGAGCCCCTGCTGCTGGCCGGCATCGTGGGCGACCTGCGCATCATCACCGGCCAGCGCGGCAGGCTCGCGCTGTTCAAGCTGGACGACAAGACCGACGTGATCGACGCGGCGGCTGACGAATCGGTCTTCAACCCGCACCGTGCCTGGTTCAAGGACGACGAGCTGGTGGTGGTGATGGCCAAGCTGCAGCCGGATCGCTTCTCCGGCGGCTTCCGGCTGAACGTCACGCAGATCTGGGACCTGGCCACCGCGCGCTGCCGTTTCGGCAAGTACCTGCGCGTGGCGGTGAACGGGCAGGCACCGGACATCGCGCGGCTGCTGCGCGACTTCCCGCCGCGGCGCGAGCCTTCGGAGGCGGGGGAGCTGGTGCGCGGCCTGGGCGTGCGCCTGCTGGTGGAGCGCGAGGCCGCGCGCGCGGAGCTGCAGCTCGGCGACGACGCGAAGTTCTTCCCGAGCGACGCCGCGCTCGCGAGCTGGATGGCGCAGGCGCATGAGGGGCTGGCGCAGGTGGTGTACGAGTAGGGAACGCTGGGGTGGAGCGCCAGCGCAACCCCAGCGTTCCCCCGCCCCGCCGCTGCCGTCCGTCGGGCAATCCCCTGCGGCGTGAACCCGCCCGTGGCGTCGGCGCCGGTTCCGATCAAGAATCATCGGCAGGGAGTCTGCAGCAGTACCTCTTTCGCCAGGAGGGACCGCCATGGCCTCTTGCAGACCGTCAACAGCACCATCGGCCCGGCGCCAGAACGTCGCGGCCGAGGGGCCTGTCTTGTGTGCCGCACCGCCGGCTGCGGCGGGCCACCGGCCGCTGGCGCTGGCGCTGGCCCTCGCTTCCTGCTTCATCGTCGCCCGCCCGACCCAGGCGCAGCCGGTCGGGCCGCAGGCGATCCACGGCAGTGTGCAGGTGGGCCGCGAGGGCAACCGCTGGCACGTCGTCACCGGCAACGGCCCCGGTACGCAGCATTCCGCCATCGACTGGCGCAGCTTCGGCGTGCCGGCCGGCACCACCACCTGGTTCACGCAGCCCTCGTCGGGCAGCCTCTCCATCAACCGCGTGCTGGGCCCCGACCCGAGCCGCATCCTGGGCACGCTGGGCTCGAACGGCCGGCTGGTGCTGGTCAACCCGGCCGGCATCGCGGTGGGTCCGGGTGCGGTGGTGGACACGGCGGGCTTCACGGCCTCCACCTTGCGGATGAGCGAGGCCGATGCGCTGGCGGGCCGCCTGCGCTTCGCCGCCGAGGGCGCTGCCGGCAGCGTGGTGGTGCACGGTCAGGTGCTGGCGCGCGGCGGCGACGGCGTCCTGCTGGCGCCCCATGTCGAGGTTGGAGAGGCCGCCGCGGTGCGTGTCGTCGAGGGCAGTGCCGTGCTGGCCGCGGGGCGCCGGGCGGAGATCACGGGGCGTGGCCTCGAAGGCATCCACATGGCGGTGCAGGCACCGGCGGACCAGGCGCTCAACCTGGGCCGCCTCGAAGGCGATGCCGTGGGCCTGTTCGCCGGCACGCTGCGCCACTCTGGCCTGGTGATGGCGCGGCAAGCCCGTGCGCAGGGCGGCCGCATCGTGCTGCAGGCCGAAGAGGTGGTGGTGACGCCGGGCGCGCGGCTGGCCGCGGACGCGGGGGGCGCCGGCGCGGGCGGCACCATCCTCGTCCGGGCCACGGATCGCGCGAGCGTGCAGGGGGCGCTGTCGGCGCGTGGTGGCCCGCTCGGCGGTGATGGCGGCTTCATCGACACCTCGGCGGCCCGGCTCGACCTGCGCGGCATCTCGGTCGACGTCAGCGCACCGGCTGGGCGGGGCGGCACATGGCTGATCGATCCCTACAACCTCACCGTGAGCGGTGCGGACGCCAGCGTGAGCGACATCGACGCCGGGCCGGATGCCCACTACCAGCCCAGCGCGACCGGCTCCACCGTCGCGGCCAGCACGATCGCCGGCGTGCTCAACGCCGGCGGCAACGTCACGCTGGACACGACCGGCGCCGGCGCCGAGGCCGGCGACATCACCGTGGCGGCAGCCATCGCCAAGACGGCGGGGGGCGATGCCACGCTGACCCTCAATGCCCACAACCACATCAACGTCAACGCGTCCATCACGTCCACCGTCGGCCAGCTGAACCTGGTGCTGAACCCCGACCAGGACAGCTCGGGCGCCGGCGCGGTGAACCTGGGCCCTGTCTCGCTCAGCGGCAATGGCGGCCTCATCAACGCGGCCGGCAAGACCGTGAACCTGGCCTCCGGCACGGCCACCGTGCATTCGGCGATGCAGGTCGGGCAACTCAACCTGACGGGTGGCTCGCTCGCCGGCGCCGGCAACGTCACGGTCAGCGGCAACTTCAACGCCACCGCCACCGGATCGATCACCGGCAGCGGCACGCTCACCACGCAGGGCAACAGCCTCATATCGATGGCCACGCCCTCTGGCTACCTGGCGCTGGCCGGCGGGCGGACCTGGGTCAACCAGGGCACGCTGACCATCGGCGGTGACGACTACCTCTACCTGGGCTACACGGCCGGCGGCGTGAACACCTTCCAGAACCTCGCGGGGGCCACGGTCGACCTGTCGTCGTCCCACGCCACGCCGATCCACTTCTACAGCAGCACGTCCGACTTCCACAACGCCGGCACCCTGAACCAGACCGTGACCGGCAGCCATGGCATCGCCGTCGGCGCGGGCTTCCACAACACCGGCACGGTCAACGTGCAGGCCGGCACGCTGGCCCTGGGCGCGAGCGGCACCGACAGCGGCGCCTATTCGCTGGGACCGGGCACGATGCTGAACCTGTCCGGCGGCACGCGCAACTTCGCCGCCGGCACCACCTTCGCGGGGACCGGCACGGTGGCGATGACGGGCACCAGCGTCAACGTGACCGGCAACGTGACCCTGGCCACGCCCACGCTGGCCGTGTATGGCGGCAACCTGGCCGTGACAGGCAGCCTCACGGCCGGCGCCATGAGCCTGCAGAACGCCACGCTCTCGGGCACGGGCCCGGTGACCACGACCGGCGCGTTCACCATCGGCGACACCAGCACGATCACCGGCTCGGGCACGCTCACCACGCAGGGCACTACCACCGTCAACCTCTCCACCCCCAGCGGATACGTGGCGGTGACGGGCGGGCGCAGCTGGGTCAACCAGGGCACCCTCACGCTCGCCGGCGACGATTACCTGTACTTCGGCTACACGTCAGGCGGCACCAACAGCTTCACCAACGCCGCGGGCGGCACGTTCAACCTGTCCACCTCGAACGTTCTGCCGCTGAACTTCTACAGCGGCACGGCCACCTTCACCAACGCTGGGACGCTCAACCAGACCGCGGCCGGCGTGCACCAGACGCAGAGCGGCATCACCGTGCACAACAGCGGTACCCTGAACGTGGATGCCGGCGTGCTCACCCTCGGGGGTGGCGGCACCGACAGCGGCGTGTACGCCGTGGATGCCGGGGCGCAGGTGGGCTTCGCGAACGGCACGCGCGCCTGGAACGGGGTCAGCTTCAGCGGGCCGGGCCTGGTGCAGATCGAGGGCGCCGTTGTCAGCGTGGACAGCCCGACCACGCTGGCCGCCACCACGCTCGGCCTGGCCAGCGGCACGCTGACAGGCGCGGCCAGCCTGGGCGTGAACAGCTTCCAGGTCTCGGGCGGCAGCCTCTCGGGGGCCGGGCCGGTCACGGTCAGCGGGCCGCTCCTCATCACCGGCATCGCCAGCTTCCAGGGCACCGGCACGCTCACCACGCAGGGCGCGACGACACTGAATCTCGCGCCGGCCAGCGGGTACGTCAGCCTGCACGGCGGGCGCACCTGGGTCAACCAGGGCGCGCTCACCATCGGCGGTGACGACTACCTGTTCTTCGGCTACACCGGCGGTGGCAGCCCGGTGCTCCAGAACACCGCCACCGGCACGATCACCTTGTCGTCCAGCCACTCGACGCCCCTGAGCCACTATTCGGGCAGCGCGGTGGTGAACAACGCCGGCACCCTGACACAGGCCGCTGCGGGCACGCATGTCGTGCACGGCGGGATCACGCTCAACAACACCGGCACCCTGCGCGCGTCGGCGGGGGAGCTCCGCATCGACGGCAGCGGCACCGATGCCGGCACGGTGCAGGCCGATGCAGGGGCGGTGGTCAACTACGCCGGTGGCCTGCGCACGTGGACCACTGGCATGGCCCTCGCCGGCACAGGCACCGTGCAGGTAGGCGGTGCCACCGCCAGCGTGGACGCTGCCCTCACGCTGGGCGGGCCGACGCTGGCCCTCGCCGCCGGCCATCTCACCGGGGCGTCGCCGCTCACCGTGACCGGGCCGCTCGCCTTCACGGGCGCGGCGATGCTGAGCGGTACCGGCGTGCTGACCACACAGGGCAGCAGCCTGGTCGACATGGGCGTCTCCGGCGGCTACCTGGGCCTGTCGGGCAAGACCTGGATCAACCAGGGAACCCTCACCCTGGGCGGCGATGACTTCCTCTACTTCGGCTACAGCGGCGGCGGCAGCAGCACGCTGGTCAACGATGTGGGCGGCACCATCCAGATCACGGGCACCGCACCCGTGCCGCTCCAGTTCTACACCGGCACCGCCACGCTGCAGAACCAGGGCAGCCTAGTGCAGTCCGCCGCGGGCACGCATGACATCCACGGCAACATCAGCTTCCAGAACAGCGGCACGGTGAGCGCGACGGCCGGCACGCTGCGCATCATGGGGGGCGGCGTCGACACCGGCAGCTACTCGGTCGGGCCGGGGGCCACGGTCTCCTTCCACGGCGGCAGCCGCAGCCTGCAGGCCGGCTTCGCCGGCAGTGGCGGCGGACTGCTGCAGATCGGCGGTGGCACCGTCAGCGTGGATGCGCCGCTGGTGCTCACCGCGCCCACGATCGGGCTGGCCGGCGGGGTGCTCACCGGCGCCGCGAACCTCACCGTGGCGGCGCCGATGCGCGTGACCGGGACCGCGCAGCTGGCCGGCACGGGCACGCTCACCACGCAGGGGGACGCGCTCATCGACATGCCCGGCAGCAGCACCTACCTCGGCCTGAGCGGCGGCAAGACCTGGGTGAACCAGGGCACGCTCACCGTGGCCGGCGACGACTACTTGTTCTTCGGCTACGCGGGCGCGGGCGCCAACACGCTCGCCAATGCGGTCGGCGGCGTGCTGAACCTCGACAGCACCCATGCGACCCCGCTGAACTACTACACCGGCACCGCCGTCGTCACGAACGCTGGCACCGTGCAGCACGGCGTGGCCGGCACGCGCGCGGTGCACAGCGCCGTGGCCTTCCACAACAGCGGCACGGTCAACGTGGCCGCGGGTGCCCTGCGGCTCGAGGGCAGCGGCACCGACACCGGCAGCTACGTGGTGGCCAGCGGCGCCGAGCTGGCCTTCCAGGGGGGCACGCGCAACCTGGAGGCCGGGGCTGGTTTCTCGGGTGCCGGCACGCTGCGCCTGACGGGTGCCACGGTGAACGTCAATGCCCCCCTCACGCTCAGCGCGCCCCGGCTGGAGCTGGCAGGCGGCGAGCTCGGCGGCACGGCCAGCCTCACCGTGGCCGCGCCTTTCGACATCACCGGTGTCAGCAGGCTCACCGGTACCGCGCCATTGGTCACCCAAGGCGCGACGACGGTCTCCATGCCGGCGGCCACCAACGGCTATGTCGGCCTGTCCGGCGGCAAGACATGGACGAACCAGGGCACCCTGACCGTGCAGGGCGACGAGTCCATCCTGATGGGGGCGACCGCGGCAGGGACCAACACGCTGCTCAATGCGGCCGGCGGCCTGCTCGTGCTCGACAGCAGCCACGCCGAGCCGATCAACTTCTACTCGGGCACCAACGTGCTGGTGAACGCGGGCACGCTCACGCAGGCGGCGACCGGCACGCACGGCATCCACAGTGCCGTGAGCTTCCACAACAGCGGTGCCGTCCAGGTCAATGGCGGGACGCTGCGCGTCGCCAGCGGCGGCACGGACACCGGGTCCTATGCCATCGGCACGGGGCAGGTGCTGGATCTCGCTGGCGGCACCCGCCAGCTGGACACCGGCGTGGCCTTCACCGGCGCGGGCACCCTGCGAATCTCCGGCGGCCAGGTCAGCGTCAACACGCCCCTCACGGTGAGCACGCCCACGCTCACGCTGGCCGGCGGCACGCTCACCGGCGCCAGCCCGCTCACCGTGGCCGGAGCCATGGCGATCACCGGCACGGGGGCGCAACTGCAAGGCACGGGCACGCTCACGACGCAGGGCACGACGCTGATCGACATGCCCCTGACCAGCGGCGGCTGGGTGGGTCTGTCAGGCGGCAAGACCTGGATCAACCAGGGCACGCTCACGCTGGGTGGTGACGACTTCATCTACATGGGCGCCACGGCCAACGGCAACAACACCCTCGGCAACGCGCCGGGCGGCGTCATCCAGCTGAACACCAGCCATGCCACACCGTTCACGCCCTACGGCGGCACCAACACGGTCGCCAACGCCGGCACGTTCAACCAGAACAGCGCGGGGTCGCCGACCATCGCATCAGGCATTGCCTTCCACAACACCGGGCTGGTGCAGGTTGCCGCCGGGGAGCTGCGGCTGCAGGGTGGTGGCACCGATACCGGCAGCTACCAGATCGCCGCCGGCGCCACGCTCAACCTGCAGGGCGGCACCCGCGACCTGAACGCCGGCGTGGCGTTCACGGGGACCGGCACGCTCAAGGTGGCCGGAGGCACCGTGAACGTGAATGCGCCACTGGTGCTCGGCACGCCCCGGCTGGAGCTGGCGGGCGGCTTGCTCACGGGCCCTGGCGATGTGACCGTCGTGGGCCCGCTGGACGTGACGGGCACGGTGCAGGTGAGCGGGACCGGCCTGCTCACGACCGGGGGCGTGACGACCATCGACATGGCGACCGCGGGCGGGTACCTCGGCATCGGTGGCGGCAAGACCTGGACGAACCAGGGCACGCTGAACCTGAACGGCGACGACTTCATCTATCTCGGGGCCACCGCAGGGGGCGGCAACACCCTTGGCAATGCCGTGGGCGCGCTGTTCAACATCAACACCAGCCATCCGACACCGATCGCGCTGTACGGCGGCACGGGCACCGTGGACAACGCAGGCCACGTGCGGCTGACCGCGGCGGGCAGTCATGCCGTGGCGAGCACGGTCAACGTGGTCAACAGCGGCACGCTGTCAGTGGAAGCGGGCTCGCTGGTGGTCGGTGCCGGCTTCGGCCAGGCAGGACGGCTGCATGTGGAGGCCGGGGCGGAGTTCCAGCGCGCGGGCGGCTTCACCAACCTCGGCACGGTGAGCGGGACCGGTACCTTGAACATGGGGGCGGGCACCCTGCTGAACCAGGGTGTGCTGGCACCCGGTCCGCTGGCAGGCGGCACGGGCCAGCTGCTGGTGACGGGCGGTCTGGACACCAGCGCCGGCAGCGTGCTGCTGGAACTGCAGGACGGCCTGGTGCACGACGCGGTGATCGCATCGGGCAACGTGTTCGTCGGGCCAGGGACCGTGCTCACGGTGTCGAACACGCCGGCCGCCAGCTATGCCGCCGGGCAGACCTTCGACGTGCTGCGCAGCGGTTCGGGCGTCGTCTCCGGCACCCTGCCGGCCGTCCCGGGCTTCCTGGCTGCCGTCACGCCATCCCCTGCGCCGGTCTCGCTGCAGCTGGAGGCACTCGCGGGGGCAGGCGCGCCCGCACCAACGCCCGCACCAACGCCCGCACCAACGCCCGCACCAACGCCCGCACCAACGCCCGCACCGACGCCCGCACCAACGCCCGCACCG
>NZ_JAYRZR010000014.1:0-63293 GCF_041916345.1 Ramlibacter sp. | reverse complement strand
CGCCCACCTGCTCGCAGATGGCCACCGACTCCCCCAGCCGGATCAGCCGCGCCAGGTAGTTCTCCACCGAGTGGAAGGGCACGCCGGCCATCACCACCGGCTCCCCGGCGGACATGCCGCGCCGCGTGAGCGTGATGTCCAACAGCCGCGCCGCCTTCTCCGCGTCGGCGTAGAAGAGCTCGTAGAAGTCGCCCATGCGGTAGAAGACGAGCGTGCTGGGGTACTCGCTCTTGACCCGCCAGTACTGGGCCATCATGGGGGTGTGCTTCGACAGGTCGATGGCCGGGGGAGCGGGGTTCATGGCGGGGCGATTATCCCCATGCCGGCGCCATGTCCGCGTGGTCTTCCATGGCGAGGGAGGATCGCACTGTTTGGTGTAGGCTCGCAATAGCCGCAGTCCAAGCGCCGGAGCCCCCCATGACCCACCCCCGCGACCACTGGGAAGCCGTCTATCGCAGCAAGCCCGCGGAGGGCGTGAGCTGGTATCAACCGCATGCGTGGCGATCGATGGATTTCATCCGGGCCACCGGACTCGGCACGGATGCTCGAATCATCGATGTAGGCGGCGGCGCCTCCACCCTGGTCGACGATCTGCTGGTCGGCGGCTGGCGTGACGTCACCGTGCTCGATCTGTCGTCGGCCGCACTGGCCGTGGCGCAGCAGCGGCTGGGCGACGCGGCGCGGGGCGTGACCTGGATCGCTGGTGACGCCTGCCACGCGCCGCTGACCGATGCGGCCTTCGACATCTGGCATGACCGGGCGGTGTTCCACTTCCTCACCGATGCGGCGGATCGCGCCGCCTATGTGCGCCAGGTGATGCGTTGCGTGCGGCCCGGTGGGCACGTGATCGTCGCCACCTTTGCCCCGGATGGGCCCACGCAATGCAGCGGGCTGCCGGTGGCGCGCTATGCGCCCGATGAACTGCATCGCGAGTTCGGGCCCGCCTTCACGCTGCTGGAACATGCGGACGAGCAGCACCACACGCCCTGGGGCGCGGTGCAGCACTTCGTGTATTGCCATTGCGTGAAGCCGCATTGATCGTGCCTGTGACCCCAGCCCCTCGCCAGGAGACCCCGCCATGGGCAGACCCGCGGGCGTGAGCGGCGCCGACACGCTGCGGGCCATCCGCCGAGCGGCCATCACGCGCATCTACCGCCACGGCTTCGAGGCGATGAATCTGCGCGAACTGGCGGCGGACGTGAGCCTGCGCATCGGCTCGCTCTACAACCACGTGCCGCAGAAGCAGGAGTTCCTGGCCACGCTGCTGGAATCGATCATGCTGGAGCTGCTGCATGACCTGCAGGTCCGCATGGAGGGCGCGACGGATCCGCTGGACCGGCTGCAGCGCTTCGTGCGCTTCCACATCGAGTGGCACACGGCCCGCAAGGAAGAGACGTTCATCGGCAATGCGGAGCTGCGCAGCCTCACGCCCGACCAGTTCGAGCGCGTGGCGGGCATGCGCAAGGAATACGAGTCGCACCTGCGGCAGATCGTGGCCGACGGGCAGAAGGCGGGGCTGTGGAAGGTGGACGACGTGCACGTCACCAACCTCGCGCTGCTGTCGATGCTCACGGGCATCAGCACCTGGTATCGGCCCGATGGGCGGTTGAGCCAGGAGAAGCTGATCCGGCTGTATCAGGGGCTGGCGCGGAGGGTGTTGGGATTGAAGGAGATGGGTAAGGTGGGGAAGCGGTAGGGGTAACGCTGGGGTTGCGCTGCGC
This sequence comes from Ramlibacter sp., assembly GCF_041916345.1. GTDB lineage: Bacteria > Pseudomonadota > Gammaproteobacteria > Burkholderiales > Burkholderiaceae_C > Ramlibacter. The sequence continues at coordinate 61,572 of NZ_JAYRZR010000014.1, read as the reverse complement.
TCCACCCCAGCCTACGAGAGACACGGTGCCCCTGTTGGTGAACTACAACCGCTTCTCCAGCTCATGCCGCTGGATCTTGCCGGTGCTGCTGCGGGGCAGGGCGTCCAGGGCGATGGGGCGCAGCTCACGCGGCAGCTTGTAGCCGGGCAGGTGCGCGCGGCAATGCGCCAGCAGCGCGGCCTCGTCCCAGGCGCCGTTGTCGCAGGCGACGAAGGCCACCGGCACCTCGCCCCAGCGCGCGTCCGGTCGGCGCACCACGGCGGCGTCGCGCACCGTGGGGTGGGCCAGCAGCACGCGCTCGATCTCGGCCGGGTAGATGTTCTCGCCGCCGGACTTGATGAGGTACTTCAGCCGGTCGACGAAGGCCAGGCTGCCATCAGGTTGCCGCACGAACACGTCGCCCATGTGGAAGCGGCCGCCGCGAAAGTCCTGCCGCGTCGCGGCCTCGTTGCCCCAGTAGCCGGAGAACACGGTCGGGCCGCGCACCGTCATCTCGCCGGGCGTGCCGGGCGGGGCTTCTCGGTCTTCCTCGTCCACCAACCGTACCTCGCACCAGGACGATTCGCGCTTGTCCAGCGACGCGGGCACCTCACCGGCCGGGAGCAAGGCGCCGCTGCAGGGCGGCAGGCCGGTCTCCGTGGAGCCGAAGCTGTTGAGGTAGGGCGCGCCCACCAGGCCGCTCAGCTCGGCGATCTGGTGGCGGGGCACCAGGTCGGCCATGGCGCCCAGCATGCGCACCGACAGCGGCTTGCGCCCGCGGGCGCGCAGCTGGTCGATCATTGGCTCGATCATGCCCGGCATGGCCAGCAGCCAGCCCAGCGGCTCGGTCTCGGCCCAGTCCAGGATACGCGGCAGGTCCAGCCCGTCGCACAGCATGACCTGGCCGCCCAGCATGAGCGTGGCGAGCGAATGGTCCGTGGCGGCCATGTGGAAGAGGGGCGACCAGGCGATGAAGCCATCGCTGCCGCGGATGCCGTAGTCGGCGCTGAACACCATGGCCCGCGCCACCATCGCGCGCTGGCTCACCAGGGCACCCTTGGGCAGGCCGGTGGTGCCGCTGGTGTAGAGGATGACCAGGCCGTCCTCGGGCGACACCGATTCGTCGGGCGGCACGGGCTGCGCGGCGTTGCGCCAGGCCTCGAAGATCTCGCCCAGCACCAGGTGCGCCGGCGCCACCTCCCCCAGGCGCAGCAGCGCGGGCAGGTAGCGCGGCGAGACGATCACCAGCGAAGGCGCCACCAGGCGGATGCAGTGCCGCTGCTCCTCGGCCGTCAGGCGCCAGTTCAGGCAGGCGACGATCAGGCCCAGCTGCGCGGCGGCCAGCTCAAGCTCGATGTACTCGAAGCCGTTCTCCGACCACATGGCCACTCGGTCACCGCGCCTGAGACCACTGGCCCGCAGCGCGCCCGCGAGCTGGGCGACGCGCTGCGCCAGTTCGCCGTAGGTCAGCGAGCGGGTGCCGTCGGTGAGCGCGATGGCGCCGGGCTGCATGGCAACCCGCTTGGCGAACTGGCCGGCCACGGTGAGGTGGCCGGCCAGAGTGGTCGGCGGTGCATCGCTGAACGCGCCGGCCTGGGGATCGCGGGGGCTGTTCATCGCCGCATCACCCTCGTCAAGCCGAGGCCTGCCGCGCGTGCGCCACCCGTTGCGGCAGTCCGCTGTGCATCAGCTTGCCTTCCAGCCGCCGTCCGATGATGCGTTCGGCGAGGCGCGCCGCGTCGAGCAGCCGGTCCAGGTCCAGCCCGGTGGCGATGCCCATTTCGGCGCACAGGAAGGCCAGATCCTCGGTGCACACGTTGCCTGCGGCACCGCCGTGTGAATTGCCGCAGAACGGGCAACCGCCCAGGCCGGCGATGGAGGCATCGAACAGGTCCACGCCCTCCTGCAGGGCCGCCAGCGCATTGGCCAGGCCCAGGCCGCGCGTGTCGTGCAGGTGCAGGCCGATGCGCGCGTGCGGCAGCACCTCGCGCGCCAGGTTCACCCGGCGGCGGATCGACAGCGGGTTGGCGTAGCCCACGGTGTCGGCGAGCATCAGCACCGGGATGCGCACCCCCTCCTCATGCTCCAGCCGGGCGATGAACTGCAGGCTGGTGCCCAGGCGCTGCTCGCTGATCTCGCCCTCCAGGTTGCAGCCGAAGGCCGTCATCAGGTAGGCGCCTTCCACCGGCAAGCCGGCCTCACGGTACAGCGTGATCCAGCGCCGCTGGCTTTCCGCATGTTCCTGCGCGCCGGCCCCGTTGTTCTGCCGGCTGAACGCGTCGGAGGCATAGAAGTAGAGGTTGCCCGCGAGGTCCACGTCGGCGGTGGCCCGCGCGCGCTGGAAGCCTTGCTCGTTCAGCCACAGGCCGGTGTAGCGCACGCCGGGCTTGCGCCGGATCGCGGCGAACAGCTCGGCCGCATCCGCCATCTGCGGCACGCGCTTGGGGTTCACGAAAGAGGCCACCTGGATCTGGTGCAGGCCGGTCTCGGCCAGCGCCTCCACCAGTGCCGCGCGGTCCGCGAGGGGGATGCCGACGCGCTCGATCTGGAAGCCCTCGCGCGGGCCTTCCTCGTGAATCTCGATCTGCTTGGGCAGTGACAGCATGGGGTGTCTCCGTGTCGGATGGGGCGGCGCGGTCAGCCCGCGGGCTCGATGCGGAACAGGTCCTGATGGCGCTCCACCTTGGCTTGCGCCGCACAGCCGACCCAGGCCACGCGGCCGGCCACCGGGGCCGTGAGCGCCATCTCCATCTTCATGGACTCCATGGTGCCGAGGCGCGCGCCGGCGTCAACCACTTCGCCTTCCGCCACCTGCACGGCGACCATCACGCCCATCATGGACGCGCGGACCACGCCCTGGTGCGCGCCGACCGCCGCGCCGGCGCGTGAGGGCAGGGGTCGGAGGGTGAGCGCCACGTCGTGGGTGTCGAAGGCGGCCCAGGTTTCGCTGACTGCGCAAGTGATCCAGGGGCGCAGCGTGCGGCCGTTGACGGTGAGCTGCCCCTTCATCCCCGCGCAGGCGGGGATCCAGGCGGTGTCGGCGCCCTGCGCTTCACTGGATTCCCGCCGGCGCGGGAATGACGGGGTGACGACGAACGCTGCATCGTCGACCTGAACGAGCTGCTGCCCCTGCTCGTTCACAGGCCCGAAGCCGACGGCGAAGTCGCGCCCGCCCACGCTGGCCAGGTGGGTCGCCGGTGGGTGTTGCGCCTCGCCCGATCGCCGCAGCCGCCAGCCGGTGAGGGCAGGGTCACCCCAGGCGCCGGCGTCCGGCGTCGGCACGCGCTGTGCCGCCAGCCAGACGGCCGCCAGGGCCGCCACCGCTTCGGCATCCGGCGCCGCTCGCGCAGCCGTGGCCAGCCACGCATCGATGAACTCGGTACTGATCTCGTTGGCACGCACTGGAGTCGCCGCCAGCAGCCGCAGCAGGAACGCGCGGTTGGTGGTCACCCCCAGCACCGCCGTATCGGCCAGCGCGGCACGCAGGGCGGCCAGCGCGGCCTCACGGTCGCCCGCATGCGCGATCAGCTTCGCGATCATCGGGTCGTAGTGCGGGGTGATCTCACATCCGGCCGCCACGCCCGTGTCCACGCGCACACCGGCCGGCACCTCGAAGGCCGCGATGCGCCCCGTGGCCGGCAGGAAGCCGTGATCGGCGTCCTCGGCATACAGGCGTGCCTGCACCGCAACGCCCCGCGGTGCCGGCACTTCGTCCTGCGCCAGGGGCAGGCGGCGCTCGGCCACGGTGCGGATCTGCAGCGCCACCAGGTCCAGCCCGGTCACGGCCTCGGTGACCGGGTGCTCCACCTGCAGGCGCGGGTTCACCTCCAGGAACACCGCGCCCTCGGTCGTGACGGCGAACTCCACCGTGCCCAGCCCGAGGTAGCGGCTGGCGCGGCCCAGGGCCAGCGCGTGCTGACACAGCGCCTCACGCGCGGCGGAGGGCAGGCTGGTGACGGGCGCTTCCTCCACCACCTTCTGGTAGCGGCGTTGCAGCGAGCACTCGCGGTCGTGCAGATGGATCACGCCGCCTTCGCCGTCGCCCAGGATCTGGACCTCGACGTGCCGGGGCGCATCCAGGTAGTGCTCGGCGATCAGGCGGCCGTCGCCGAAGGCGGAGCGGCCCTCGCGGATGGCGGCCTCGATGGCGCCGCGCGCATCGTCACCGTCGCGCACCACGCGCATGCCCTTGCCGCCGCCGCCGGCCACCGCTTTCAGGATCAGCGGGCGGGGCAGGTCGCGCAGCGCGGCCAGCAGGGCTTCCACATCGTCGCTCGGCAGGTCCAGGCCAGCCGCGACCGGAATGCCCAGCTCGCGCGCCAGCCGCTTGGCCGCCGCCTTGTCACCGAACAGGGCCAGCGTCTCGGGCGCGGGGCCGATGAAGGCGATGCCGGCGTCGGCGCAGGCGCGGGCGAAGGCGGCGTTCTCCGACAGGAAGCCGAAGCCGGGGTGCACCGCGTCGGCGCCCACGCGCTGCGCGGCGCGGACCACGGCGTCGATGTCCAGGTAGCTCGCCCGAGCCGGTGCCGGGCCCACGCGTACGGATTCGCCGATCTCGCGCACATGCAGCGCATCCGCATCAGCGTCGGAGTGGACGGTGGCCACCTGCGCACCGAGGGTCCGCGCCGTGCGGGCGATGCGGCAGGCAATCTCGCCGCGGTTGGCAATCAGGATCTTGCGGTACATGGCGGACGCGGCCTCACATGCGGAACACGCCGAAGCGCGTGGGTTCGGGTGGCACCCGCGCGGCCAGGTCCAGCAGCAGCGTGAGCGTCTCCCGCGTCTCGGACGGCGCCAGGATGCCATCCACCCACAGGTGGCGCGCAAAGTTGCGGGCGGCGGCGAAGGTCTCGTACTGGCGGCGGATCGGGTTCTTGAAGGCTTCCTCGTCCTCGCCGCTCCAGCTTTCGCCGGGCCGCAGGTTCTGGCGCTTCACCAGCGCCAGCGTGGTGGCCGCCTGCTCGGGGCCCATGATGGCGGCGCGGCCGTTGGGCCACATGAACATCGCGTTGGGCCGGAAGGCGCGGCCGCACATGGCGAGGTACCCCGCGCCGTAGGCGCCGCCGATGATCACGGTGAACTTGGGCACGCGCGCGCCGCTCATGGCGGTGATGAAGCGTGCGCCGGCCTTGGCGATGCCGCCCTGCTCGGCCTCCTGCCCCACCATGAAGCCGGCCACGTCGGCCAGGAACAGCAGCGGCACGTTGCGCTTGGTGCACAGGTCGATGAAGTGCGTGGCCTTGTCCGCGCTCTCGCTGAACAGCACGCCCTGGTTGGCCAGCACGCCCACCTGCCAGCCGCCGATGCGCCCGAAGCCGGTGAGCAGCGTCTCGCCGTAGCCGGCCTTGAACTCGCTGAAGGCGCCGCCGTCCAGCAGGCAGCGCAGCACCTCGCGCGTGTCGGTGGGCTTGCGTGGATCGCGCTGCACCAGGCCGTGGATGTCGGTGACCGGCCGCGCAGGCGCCTGCGCCGGCAGCCGCTCGCGCAGCGGGGGCGGCATGGGCGGCAGCTCGCCCACCAGCCGGCGGGCGATGGCGATGGCCTCGGCGTCGTCCTCGGCCAGGTGGTCGGTGACGCCGCTGATGCGCGTGTGCATCTCCGCGCCGCCCAGCCGCTCGGCATCCACCACCTCACCGGTGGCGGCCTGCACGAGCTGCGGGCCGCCCAGGAACAGGAAGCCCTTGCCGCGCACGATGACCACCTCGTCGCATAGCGCGGGGATGTAGGCGCCACCCGCGGTGCACGCGCCCAGCACCACCGCGATCTGCGCGATGCCGTCGGCCGACATGCCGACCTGGTTGTGGAAGATGCTCCCGAACAGGCCCTCGTCCGGAAAGATGTTGGCCTGGTCGGGCAGGAAGGCGCCGCCGGAATCCACCAGCGTGATGCAGGGCAGGCGGTGCTGCCAGGCGAAGCGCTGCGCGCGCACGTGCTTGCGACAGGTCATGCCGAAGTAGGTGCCACCCTTCACCGTGGGGTCGTTGGCGATCACCATGCAGGCGCGGCCCTGCACCAGGCCCACGCCGGTGACCATGCCGGCGCCAGGGGCCACGCCCTCGTACAGGCCTTCGCCGGCCAGCTCGCCGATCTCCAGGAAGGGCGAGCCGGGGTCGAGCAGGCGCGCGATGCGGTCGCGCACCAGCAGGCGGCCGCGCTGCACGTGCTTCTCGCGCGTGGCGGGCGGGCCGCCCAGCCAGGCCTGGCGGCGGGCTTCGTGCAGGTCGTCCAGGAGGGCCTGGTAGGCGGCGGCGTTCTGGTCAGCGTCCGAGGCGGGGGAGGGCAGTTCGGTCGTCATGGGTATGGGGTCCTGTGCCTCGGGGTCACCGGTCGAAGTCCGGCGCGCGCCGCAGGGTGAGCGCCACCTTCTGCGCGCCGGGCGCGTCGAAGAAGCCGTGCCGCACCAGGCGCACCTCGGCCTTCACGGCCAGGGCATTGCGCACGCGTGTCTCCACCTGGGCGGCCACGTGGGCGTCGTCTTCTGGGCGGCCATCGGGCGCGCGCTCCACCAGCAGCTTGAGGTTGTCCTGGGTGGTGTGGCCTTCGAAGTCAGCCAGCACGCGCATCACGCCACCCACCAGCGGCTTCATGGCCGACACGATGTCCTGGACGGCCGAGGGGAACAGGTTCACGCCGCGCACGATGAGCATGTCGTCGGTGCGGCCGAAGCAGCGGATGGCGGGCGTGGTCCGCCCGCCCGGCCCGCCCATCGCGGTCACGACCACGTGGTCGCCCGAGCGGAAGCGCAGCACCGGCGAGGCCTCGCGCTGCAGGGCGGTGTAGACCAGCTCGCCGGTGGCGCCTTCGGACCACGCGACGGGCTCGCCGCTGGCGGGATCGATCAGCTCGGCCAGGATGTGGTCGGGCGCCACGAAGTACATGCCGCGCTGGTCCTCAGCCTCGGCCCAGTACACGCAGCCCAGGTCGGTGCCGCCCATCACCTCGCGGCAGGTCGCGCCCCAGTGCGTCTGCAGGCCCTCGCGGATGGCCGGGATGCCGCCGCCGGGCTCGCCGCCCACCACGAGATGTCGCACGCCGAGATCGGTGGCGGCCACGCCGGTCAGCTCGCGCGCGACGGTGGCGAGGTAGAGCAGGAAGTTGGGCGTGCCCACCACGCAGCGGGGCCGTGCGTCGCGGGCGGCGATCAGCAGGCGGTCCACCCCGCCGTCGGCGCCGATGGGCAGATCCACCGCGCCGATGCGGCTGATGCCCTGCCAGATGGGCAGGCCGCCGACGAAGCCCTTGCTCATGGAAAAGCCGTGCAGCACGCGGTCCCCCGGCCGGATGCCGCAGGCGTAGAGGCCGCGCGCCGTCATCTCGGCCCAGGCTTCCTGGTCCGAGCGGGTGAGGCCCACATAGGCGGGGCTGCCGGTGGTGCCGGAGGAGGCCTGGATCTGCACGATGTCCGCATCGGCCGCGGCCTGGTGCAAGCCCAGCAGCGGCGCGGCCTGCAGGCTCGCTCGCAGCTCCTGCTTGGTCGTGAAGGGGATGTGCCGCAGGTCGTCCAGGCTGCGGATCGCGTCGGGCCGGATGCCGCTGGCCGCAAAGCGCTGTTGATAGAAGACCGATCGCTCGGCCAGATAGGCCATCTGTTGCCGCAGGCGGGCGAGCTGGTCGGCCTGCACGTCGGCCCAGGGGCGTGATTCGATCGGGCTGAACGGAGGCGAGGGAGCGGGGGCGGACATGGGCAGGACTCCTGGCGGCCGGGGGTGAAAGGCAGTGTAGTGGATAAACGGTCATCTGTCCGTTTAATCCGAGGGGACCCGGACCAGCGCCTGTCCCGTCACGGCCCCGCGGGGGCGTGAGGGTGCCTAGATTGGCAACCTATTGACAAACCTGGGGAGCTCACTGGAAGGGCTTGAAATCCACCTGACTGGTGATTCACGCTCTTTTCTAGGGGAAATCCCGGATGATCGACCGCCCTTCCGGGCTTGCGCTGCCAGGGGGTTGCGTCCTAGGATTGCGCTGCATATTGTCATATCGCGGGGCCTCCCCGCGGACCGCTACCCACCGACCCGGAGACGACAAGCAGGTGCAGTCCAGCGACCCCAATCCCTCTTCGGGCCCTCGCGTGCTCGAATGCCAAGACGTGGAGCGGCGCTTCGGCGGCCTGGTGGCCGTGACGGGCGTCAACCTGCACGTGGACCGTGGCGAGATCTTCGGCCTGGTGGGCCCCAACGGCAGCGGCAAGACCACCATGACGAACGCCATCACCGGCTTCTTCCCGCCGCAGAAGGGGCGCATCGTGCTCAACGGGCGCGACATCACCGGCATGGCGCCGCACAAGGTGGCGCGCCTGGGCGTGGCCCGCACCTTCCAGAACCTGGCGCTGTTCAACGGCATGACCGTGCTGGACAACATCATGCTCGGCCGCCATGTGCACATGCACCCCAGCGTGTGGCGCACCATGCTCTACCCCTGGGCGGCCCGGCCGGAAGAGACGGCCAATCGCGAGGTGGTGGAGGAAGTCATCGACTTCATGCAGCTGGAGAACGTGCGCGACGAACACGTCGACGCCATCCCGCTGGGCCTGAAGAAGCGGGTGGAGCTGGCCCGCGCCCTGGTGGCCGAGCCCAGCTTCCTGATCCTGGACGAGCCCATGGCCGGCATGAACCAGGAAGAGAAGGAGTACATGGCGCGCTTCATCCTGGACGCGCGCGACGAGCGGGGCGTCACCGTGCTCATCATCGAGCACCACATGGACATCATCACCGGCATCTGCGACCGCATGCTGGTGCTGAGCTACGGCGAGGTGATCGGCACCGGCATCCCGCGCGAGGTGATCGCCGACCCGCGCGTGGTGAAGGCCTACCTGGGGGGTTCCCATGCAGCCGCATGACAACGCCGGCCCCTGGAACCTGGATCCGCGCACCACGCTGCCGCGGCTGATGGCGGCCAACGCGCAGGCGCGCCCTGACGAAGTGGCCTTCCGCGAGAAGGACCGCGGCATCTGGCAGCAGACTACCTGGGCACAGGCCCACCAGTCACTGCTGCGCTGCGCCGCCGGTTTGCAGGCCCTGGGTCTGGAGTCGGGCCACGGCGTGCTGGTGCTGGGTGACAACCGGCCGCGCCTGTACCTGGGCATGCTCGCCACCGGCGCGCTGAAGGCCTACCCGCTGCCGGTGTACCCGGATGCCACGCCCGACGAGATCCTGCACGTGCTGAGCGCCATGCCCGTGCATTGCGTGCTGGCGGAGGATCAGGAACAGGTGGACAAGGCGCTGGACCTGCGCGAGCGCGGCGCCACCTTCGAGACCATCGTCTACGACAACCCGCGCGGTCTGGCCCGCTACACGGCGCCGGGCCTCATCGCGTGGACGGACGTGGAGGCGCGGGGCGCCGAGCGTCTGGCACAAGACGCCGGCCTGGCCACGCGCCTGACCGAGCTGGCCGGTCCCGACGATGCCGCGGTGTTCATCCACTCCTCCGGCACCACCGGGCGGCCCAAGGGGCTGCCGCTCTCGCACTACAACTTCCTGAGCGGCGTGCAGGCGGCGCACCAGGCCAAGGCCTTCGACTTCGGTGAGAGCGTGCTGGCCTACCTGCCCATGGCGTGGGTGGGCGACTTTGCGTTCACCATGGCGGCCGGCGTGGCACTGCGCTTCGCCATCCACATCCCCGAACGGTCCGAGACGGTGCTGCACAACCTGCGCGAGGTGGCGCCGAGCTTCTACCTGGCGGCGCCGCGCAGCTGGGACAACCTGCTGACCACGGTGCAGGTGCGCATGGAGGATTCCACGCGCCTGAAGAAGGCGCTGTACGACCTGTTCATGAACGCGGCCATCGCCGCCGAGCGCCGCAAGCTCGCCGGCCAGGAACCGACGGGCCTGCAGAAGCTGCTGCGCCCCCTGGGCGAGTGGCTGGTCATGGGCCCCATCAAGGACCAGCTGGGCATGACGCGCCTGCGCCATGCCTTCACCGGCGGCGAGGCCATCGGCGAGGACACCTTCATCTTCTACCGCGCGCTGGGCGTGCGGCTGCGCCAGCTCTATGGCCAGACCGAGTGCAGCGCCTACAACGCCATGCAGTCGGTCGATGAGGTGCGCCTGCACACGGTGGGCCGCATGCTGCCCGGCGTGGAGGTGAAGATCGCCGATAACGGCGAGATCCTGGTCAAGTCCGGCAGCGTCTTCGGCGGCTACTACAACAACGAGGCCGCCACGCGCGAGACCCTGCAGGATGGGTGGCTGCGCACCGGCGACGCCGGCTACCTGGAGCCCGATGGCCAGCTCGTGGTGCTGGGCCGCGTGTCGGAGGTGGTGCACACGGCCGCGGGCGAGCGCTACATCCCGAACTACATCGAGAACCGCCTGAAGTTCAGCCCCTACGTGAAGGATGTCGCCGTGCTGGGCAAGGGCCGCGACACCCTGGCGGCCATCGTCTGCATCGACAAGGAGACGGTGGGCCACTGGGCGGAGCTGCGCGGCATCTCCTACATCTCCTACGCGGACCTGTCGCAGAAGCCCGAGGTGATCGATCTCGTGGCCGGCGCCGTGCGGCACGTCAACGAGACCCTGCCCGAGCCGCTGCGCCTGCGCCACCTGGTGAGCCTGCACAAGGAATTCGACGCCGATGACGGCGAGATCACCCGCACCCGCAAGCTGCGCCGCAACGTGGTGGAAGAGCGCTATGCGCCCATCATCGACGCCATCTACGGCGGGCAGCGCACGGTGGCGATGAAGGCGCAGGTGGTCTACGAGACCGGCGAGGTGGGCACCACCGAGCGGGTGCTCACGGTCAAGGAGATCTGAGAGCATGGACCTGAACTACTTCCTGGAGCTCGCCATCAACGGCGGCCTGGCCGGCCTGATGTATGGGCTGGTGGCCATGGGCATCGTGCTGATCTACAAGTCGTCGTCGGTGCCCAACCTGGCGCAGGGCGCGCTGGTGATGGTGGGCGCCTATGTGGTGCTGGCCTTTGCCACCACGCTGAAGCTGCCGATGTGGGCGGCCATTCCGCTGGCGATGGTGACGATGTTCTTCATGGGCGTGGGCATCGAGCGCGTGGCGCTGCGCCGGCTGGCCGGCCGGCCCATCGTGATGATCCTGATGATGACGCTGGGCATCGACATCTTCCTGCGTGCCACCTCGCTCACCCTGTGGGGTGGCAGCGGCCGCAACATGGACCTGGGCATCAGCGACAAGCCGCTGTTCCTGGGGCCGCTGCTGCTGAACCGCGCCTATGTGGTCGGCGCGGTCGTCACGCTGCTGCTGTTCGCGGTGTTCGTGATCTTCTTCCGCACGCGCCGCGGCGTGGTGCTGCGCGCCATCGCCGACGACTACGTGGCGTCCTGGTCGGTGGGCATCTCGGTGGAGCGCGGCGTGGCGCTCTCGTGGGCGCTGTCGTCGGTGGTGGCTACCACGGCCGGCGTGCTGTGGGGCTCGGTGCAGACGGTGGACCAGTCGCTGTCGATGCTGCTGCTCAAGGGCATCACCGTCGGCGTGCTGGGCGGGCTGGACAGCATCGGCGGCGCCATCCTGGCCGGCCTGCTGCTGGGCATCATCGAGAACGTGGCCTCGGGCTACCTCGATCCGCTGCTGGGCGGCGGCACGCGCGACCTGGTGGTGGCCGCGGTGCTGATCCTCACCATCATGATCCGTCCGCACGGCCTGTTCGGCCGCCACGACATCGAACGCGTGTAGGGGAAGACGATGTTCTACCGCCAAGCCGGCATCTTCCACACCAGCTACGCGCAGGATCGCGCGCTGTTCCCCATCCCGTTCGAGAAGTGGGCGATCCTCGCCGTCCTGGCCTTCGCCCTGGTCGCGCCCTACGTGCTGAGCTCTCTGGCCATCACCAGCTATGTGCGGCCCTGGCTGATCTGGACGTCGGCCGTGCTGGGGCTCAACCTCATCCTGGGCTGGGCCGGGCAGTTCCACTTCGGCTACGCGGCCATCATGGGCATCGGCGCCTACACCTCGGTGCACGCGGCGCGCAACGGCGTGCCCTGGGAGTTCGCGGTCATCCTGGGCGGGCTGATGGCCAGCGTGATCGGCGTGGTGTTCGCCTTCGCCGCGCTGCGCGTCAAGGGCCTGTACCTGGCGCTCTCCACGCTGGCGATGCAGTTCGTGATGGACTGGGTCATCTCCCATGTGCCGGCCATCAGCGGCGGCGTGTCGGCCACGCTGCAGGCGCCGCCGATGAAGCTGCTGGGCCAGGCCATCACCTCCGAGGCGGGCCTGTACTACGTGGTGCTGGGCTGGACCATCTTCGTCACCGTGTTCATGCTCAACCTGCGCCGCTCGGCGCTGGGCCGCGCGCTGGTGGCGGTGCGCGAGAAGGACTACGCCGCCGCAGTGATCGGCGTGCAGAGCTTCTACTACAAGCTGGTCGCGTTTGCGACTTCGGCCTTCATCGGCGGCGTGAGCGGCGCGATGCTGATCTTCGGCTTCTACCGCGCGGTGACGGCCGAGCAGTTCGCGGTGAACGTCTCCATCGAGCTGGTGGCCATGGTCATCGTGGGTGGCCTGGGCAGCATCATCGGCAGCTTCTTCGGCACTGCGTTCATCCTGCTGCTGCCCGGGCAGATGAACGCCCTGGTGGCCTGGGGCTCCAAGCTGATGGGCCTGAACCTCGGCGCCGAGACGCTGGCCCACATCCCGCACATGGTGTACGGCGCCAGCATCATCCTGGTGCTGCTGATCGAGCCCATGGGCCTGGGCAAGCTGTACGGCAACGTGCGCAACTATCTGCTGGTGTGGCCCTTCGGCTACGCGCGCAAGTGAGGGACCGGCGATGAGCGGCGACATCCTGAGCCTGAACAACATCGAGGTCATCTACGACAACGTGGCGCTCGCCATCAAGGGCGTCTCGGTCAACGTGCCGCAGGGCGGCATGGTGGCGCTGCTGGGGGCCAACGGCGCCGGCAAGACGACGACGCTGAAGGCCGTAAGCGGCCTGCTGCGCCCCGAGCGCGGCAAGGTCACGCGTGGCGAGCTGCGCTTCCTGGGCCAGGACATCGAGCCCATGCTGCCGCAGAAGCGGGTGCAGCTGGGCATCGTGCAGGTGCTGGAGGGCCGGCGCGTGTTCGAGCACCTCACGCCGGATGAGAACCTGGTGGCCGCATCCGCCGTGGCCGGCAGCAGCCACAAGGACATGCAGCGCGGCATGGACATGGTCTATACCTACTTCCCGCGCCTGCACCAGCGGCGCACGGCGCAATCGGGCTTCCTGTCCGGCGGCGAGCAGCAGATGCTGGCGATCGGCCGCGCGCTCATGACGCAGCCCAAGCTGCTGATGCTGGATGAACCCAGCCTGGGCCTGGCGCCCTTTCTGGTGGCCGAGATCTTCGAGATCGTGCAGAAGATCAACCGCCAGGAGGGTCTGTCGGTGCTATTGGTGGAGCAGAACGCGGTGGCCGCGCTGGAGGTGGTGTCGCACGGCTACCTGATGGAGAACGGCCGCATCGTCATGCACGACAGCGCCGAGGCCATGAAGAAGAACCCGGACATCCAGGAGTTCTACCTGGGGGGCTCCGAAGGCAAGAACTTCCACGAGATCAAGCACTACAGCCGGCGCAAGCGCTGGCTGAGCTGAGTTCCGCAACACGCTGTCGGTGCGCGCGTACTTGGCACCGCCGGCGGCCCTCAAAGCGTACGCAGGAGACAAGCCATGAAATCAGTATTGCGAACCACCCTCGCCGGGCTGGCCCTGCTGGCCGCGGGTACCGCGGCCCAGGCGCAGACCGGCAACACCATCAAGTTCGGCCTTTGCTATGACCTGAGCAAGGCCTACACCTTCGTCACGCCGCAGATCGTGCAGGCGGTGAAGGACTACGCCGCGATCCTGAATGCCAAGGGCGGCATCGAGGGCAAGCAGATCGAGATCATCGCGCAGGACCACGGCAACGAGCCGCAGCGCGGCATCGAGTGCTACGAGAAGCTCAAGCGCGAAGGCGTGATGATGTTCGACTACCTGTCCACGCCGGTGTCGCGCGCGGTGCTGCCGCGCCACATGTCCGACGGCCTGATCATGCTGCAGTCCTTCGTGGGCCGCGGTGACGCCGTGGACGGTGATGTGTTCAAGTGGGTGTTCCCCATCGGGCCGACCTACTGGGGCCAGATGGCGAACAACATCCAGTACATCAAGAACGTCAACAAGGGCAACATCAAGGGCAAGAAGGTCGCCTTCATCTACCCGGACTACGCCTTCGGCCAGGAACCGATCCCGGTGCTGAAGACGCTGGCCGCCAAGGAGGGCTTCGAGCTCGGCCTGTTCCCCAACCCCATGCCCGGTCGTGACCAGGCGGCGGTGTGGACGCAGATCCGCCGCTTCGACCCGGACCACGTGATCACCTGGAACCTGTCGGCCATGCACGTGGTAGCGGCCCGCGAGATGAAGCGCAACGGCATCGCCATGGACAAGCTGATCTCGGTGAACTGGTTCAACGAGGTGGACATCAACAACATCGGCGCGGCCGAGGCCAAGGGCATGAAGCGCGGCACCAACGTGGTGGGCGGCAAGGACCATCCGCTGATGCAGCAGATCGAGAAGGAGCTGTACGCCGCCGGCAAGGGCAATGGCGACGCCAAGCACCTGAACGACATCTACTACAACACCGGCCTGGCCATGTACTCGGTGATGTTCGAGGGCGTGCGCGCCGCCATCAAGAAGGACGGCTGGCCGCTGACCCCGGTGAAGATCAAGGCCGGCCTGGAGAGCCTGCGCAACTTCGACGCCAACGGCTTCATCGCGCCGGTGACCGTGACCGCCAAGGACCATGGCGGCGGCGGCAAGACCCGCATCGACATGTGGGACGGCGCCAAGTGGGTGCCGCAGTCCGACTGGATCGCCGCCTACACCGACGTGGTGGACCAGATCGTGAAGGAGCAGTCGGCGGAGTTTGCCAAGACCGGGAAGTGAAGGACGAAAACGAACGGAAGTTGGAGGATAACGAACCTGCTGGCGCAGGTTCGTCCTTGGGATGATGGGGGGAGGGGTTGGGCGGCCGAAAGGCGCTGTTCTACTCCTCCTCCTCCCCATCCGCCGCATCGATCCGTTCCATGTTCTCCAGCATCTTCAGCAGGTAGTGCAGGCTGTGCACGATGTCGTTGATGCTGAAGCCGTCCAGCGCCTGGTCGTAGTAGGCGTGGATCTTGGGCAGGGCCTTCTTCTGCCAGACCTGCCGGCCGCCGGCGGTGAGGCGGATCAGGCGTGAGCGGCCGTCCTGCGGGTCGGGGGCGCTTTCCACGCGGCCGTCGCGCTCCAGGCGGCCCACCACGCCGGCCAGGTTCTGGCGGCTCACCATGAGGTAGCGGGCCAGGTCGCCCAGCTTCATGCCGGCCTCGGCCTGAGGCCGCGACAGCGCCCCCAGCACCGCCCACTGCTGGGTGGTGAGGCCTTCGTCCTCCAGCGCGCGCGAGCCGGTTTTATGCAGCATGTTTGCACATTGATACAGGCGGAAGAAAAGCCGATTGGCCATCTCCGCCCGTGTATCTGTGGTGTTTTCCATTGCTGATGTCTCCTGTCGGTGATTCGGCGGCCGGTCTTGCGGGCGGCGCCGATTGCCTCTAATATATGTCTATATATTGCTCATGTCGAGCGACTCAGGAGACAAGCATGCAACGACTCGAAGGCAAGTCCGCCATCGTCACCGGCGGTGGCGGCGGCATCGGCGGCGCCACCTGCCGGCGCTTCGCGCAGGAGGGCGCGCGCGTCGCCGTGCTGGACCGCGACGAAGCAGCGGCCCAGCGCGTGGCCGACGAGATCCGCTCCGGTGGCGGCCAGGCCATCGCGGTGCGCTGCGACATCACCGAGCGCGCCAGCGTGGATGCCGCGGTGGCGCAGGTGGTGCAGGCCTTCGGTGGCGTGGACGTGCTGGTCAACAACGCGGGCTGGGATGTGTTCCTGCCTTTCACCAAGACCGTGCCGGCTCAGTGGGAGCAGCTCATCGCCATCAACCTCACCGGCGCGCTGCACATGCATCACGCCGTGTTGCCGCACATGGTGGAGCGCAAGGCCGGCCGCATCGTCAACATCGCCTCCGACGCCGCGCGCGTGGGCTCCTCCGGCGAGGCGGTGTATGCCGCCTGCAAGGGCGGGCTGGTCGCCTTCTCCAAGACCATCGCGCGCGAGCACTCGCGCCACAACATCACGGTGAACGTGGTGTGCCCCGGCCCCACCGACACCGCGCTGTTCGCCGACTACAAGAAGGGCGCGGGCAACCCCGAGAAGCTGGAGGAGGCCTTCCGCCGCTCCATCCCGCTCGGCCGCATCGGCCAGGCCGGCGACCTGCCGGGCGCCATCGCCTTCTTCGCCAGCGACGACGCCGCCTACTGCACCGGCCAGGTGCTCAGCGTCTCCGGCGGCCTGACCATGAACGGCTGAGCGCCAGCCTCCCCCCAGAAAAGGAACCCCCCATGTCGCAGGACTACCAGGACATCCTCTACGAGATCCGCAACGGTGTTGCCTGGATCACCATCAACCGCCCCGACAAAATGAACGCGTTCCGGGGCACGACGTGCGACGAGCTGATCAAGGCCCTGTACCGCGCGGGGTACGACAAGAGCGTGGGCGCCATCGTGCTGGCCGGCGCGGGCGACCGGGCCTTCTGCACCGGCGGCGACCAGTCGGCGCACGACGGCAACTACGACGGCCGCGGCACCATCGGCCTGCCGATGGAGGAACTGCACACCGCCATCCGCGACGTGCCCAAGCCCGTCATCGCGCGCGTGCAGGGCTATGCCATCGGCGGCGGCAATGTGCTGGCCACCATCTGCGACCTGACCATCTGCTCCGAGAAGGCGCAGTTCGGCCAGGTCGGGCCCAAGATGGGCTCGGTCGATCCGGGTTACGGCACGGCCTTCCTGGCCCGCGTGGTGGGCGAGAAGAAGGCGCGCGAGATGTGGTACCTGAACATGCGCTACAGCGGCCAGGAGGCGGTGGCCATGGGCCTCGCCAACATCTGCGTGCCGCATGACCAGCTGGATGCCAAGGTGCAGGAATGGGGTGAGACGCTGTGCGAGCGCAGCCCCACCGCCCTTGCCATCGCCAAGCGCAGCTTCAACATGGACACCGCGCACCAGGCCGGCATCGCGGGCATGGGCATGCTGGCGCTCAAGCTCTACTACGACACCGACGAGTCGCGCGAAGGCGTGAAGGCGCTGCAGGAGAAGCGCAAGCCCGATTTCCGCAAATTTGTGAAGTGACGGAGCCACGGCCATGCGCAACCCCTACATCGACGAGGACCTGCAGGCACTGGCCGAGCACGCGGCGCGCTTCGCGGACAAGCGCGTGGCGCCTGGGTTCCAGGAGCGCGACCGCACGCGCGTGCTGGATCGCGCGCTGATGCGCGAGATGGGCGCCATGGGCTTCATCGCCCCCGAGCTGCCCGAGTCCGCAGGGGGCCAGGGCATGGGCTGCCTCGCCGCTGGCGTGATTCACGAAGCGATTGCCCGCGCCGACCTCAGCATTTCCTACATCAACCTCCTGGCCTCGCTGAACGGACAGATCCTCCGCGAGCACGGCCAGGCCGAAGTCGCGGGTCCGTGGCTGAAGAAGCTCACCGCCGGCGAGGCGCTGGTGGCCATCGCGCTGACCGAGCCGCGCGGCGGCTCCGACGCGGCCAACCTTCGCCTGCGCGTGGAGCGTGCAGCGGATGGCTACGTGATCAACGGCGAGAAGACCTCCATCTCCGCGGCCGACCAGGCTGACGCGGCGGTCGTGTTCGGCCGCACGGGCACGGTGGAATCGGGCGCGCATGGCGTGACCGCGCTGCTGGTGCCCACCGACGTGCCCGGTCTCACGCGCAGCCGCTTCGACTGCCACGGCCAGCGTGCCATTGGCCGCGGCTCGCTGTTCTTCGAGAACGTGAAGGTGCCGCTGGACCACCGGCTCGGCGACGAGAACAAGGGTTTCGTGCAGGTGATGCAGGGCTTCGACTTCTCACGCGCGCTGATCGGCCTGCAGGTGCTGGCGGTGGCGCAGGCGGCGCTGCAGGAGACCTGGGCCTACGTGGCCCAGCGCGAGGCGTTCGGCAAGCCGCTGTCGGCCTTCCAGGGCGTCTCGCACCCGCTGGCCGACTTCGAGACGCAGGTTGCCGCGGCGCGCCTGCTGTGCCTGCAGGCACTCTGGCTCAAGGACCACGGCCTGCCGCACAGTGCCGAGGCCGCGATGGTGAAATGGTGGGCGCCCAAGCTGGCCTACGACACGGTGCACCAGTGCCTGCTGTCGTTCGGCCACGGCGGCTACGACCGCGGCGTGATGGAGCAGCGCCTGCGTGACGTGCTGGGCTTCCAGATCGGCGACGGCACCGCGCAGATCATGAAGACCGTCATCGCGCGGGCTCGGGCAGGGCGCCAGGCGGTTCCCACCTGAGGCGCGGCAGGCACTGCGGGTGCTCGCGCGCCAGCCAGGCCAGCAGGCGCTCGCGCACGATGCAGCGCAGCTCGAAGGCCTGGCCGGCATTGGCGGCCGAGACCAGCACGCGAACCTGCATGCTGCGCTCGGTGGCGTCGGTCACCTGCACGGCCAGGACGCGGCCGTCCCACTCGGGCGCGGCCTCCACGATGCGACGTGCCTCGGCCCGCAATGCTTCCACCGGGGTGGCGTAGTCCAGATGCAGGAACACCGTGCCCAGGATCTCGGCACTGTGGCGTGTCCAGTTCTGGAACGGGTTCTCGATGAACCATTGCAGCGGGATGACCATGCGGCGGTCATCCCAGATGCGCAGCACCACGTAGGAGCCGGTGATCTCCTCTACCCGGCCCCACTCGCCCTGCACGATGAGCACGTCGTCGATGCGGATCGGCTGCGCCAGCGCGATCTGCAGGCCGGCCACCAGGTTGCTGAACACCGGGCGCGCGGCCAGGCCCGCCACCAGGCCCAGCACGCCGGCCGAGGCCAGCAGGCTCGCGCCCACCTGGCGCGCGCCGGGGAAGGTCATCAGCGCCAGCGAGCAGCCGCCGATGAAGACCAGCACCATGGCGCTGCGGGCCAGCACGCGCGTCTGGGTGTGGATGCGGCGCGCCTGCAGGTTGTCGGCCACGCTGGCCGGATGGCGCGCGATCACGCCGTCCGCCACACCGCCGATGGCGCCCATCACGAAGGCCGTCATCGCGCCGATCAGGGCGATGGCGCCGGCGTGGCGCGCGAAGCCGATGCCCGGCAGCAGGTCGGGTGCCGCCTGCAGCACCAGTTGCAGTGCCAGCAGCGGCCAGGCGAAGGATGCCGCGCGTGCGGTGCGGCCGAGCACGGCCTGCGGCAGCAGCAGCTGCTCACGCACGGCCACGCGGGTGAGCACGCCGCGCAGCAGGGTGTGCGCCACCAGCGCCAGGCCCACCGCGACCAGGGCCGCCACAGCCGTTGTGAACCAGGGGTGATCGGGCAGCGGCGGCAGGGTCATCGGCGTCGGGTCAGGCTTGCGGGTCGGGGGGCTCCGGCCGCTGGCCGGCCGGCTCGGCGGCGCGGTCCACCAGCGCGGGCGTGTTCTGGTTCAGGTCGGTCTTCTCGACCACGCTGGCGAACTTGCTGTACTTGCGCAGCAGGCTCACGAGCTGGGCGTACACCTTGGGGTTGCCCGCCAGGCATTCGCGCTGCTCCAGGAAATCGGCTTCGCCGGTGAAGTTGCCCACCAGGCCACCGGCCTCGGTGACCAGCAGCGAACCGGCGGCCACGTCCCAGGGCGACAGGCCGGTCTCGAAGAAGCCTTCGCTCCAGCCCGCGGCGACGTAGGCGAGATCCAGCGCGGCGGCACCCGGGCGGCGCAGGCCGGCGGTGCGCTGCATCACGTCGGCCATCATGCGCAGGTACACGTTGAAGTTGTCGCCCGGTCGGAACGGGAAGCCGGTGGAGATGAGCGAGTCCTTGAGCTGGGTGCGCTTGCTCACCCGGATGCGCCGGTCGTTCAGGTACGCGCCGCGGCCGCGCGTGGCGGTGAACAGGTCGTTGCGGGTGGGGTCGTAGATCACGGCCTGCTCGACGCGGCCCTTCACAAGCAGCGCGATGCTGATGCAATAGACCGGGAAGCCGTGGATGAAGTTGGTGGTGCCGTCCAGGGGGTCGATGACCCACACGTGGTCCGCGTCGGCGCGGCCGTGCTGGCGACCCGACTCCTCGGCCCAGATGCCATGCTGCGGATAGGCGCCGAGCAGGGTCTCGATGATGGCCTGCTCGCTGGCGTGGTCGACCTCGGTGACGAAGTCGTTCACCTGCTTCTGCGAGACGCGCACGGCCTCGACGTCGAGCGCGGCGCGGTTGATGATCGCGCCGGCGGCGCGGGCGGCCTTGACGGCCACGTTGAGCATGGGGTGCTGGTTGGACGACATGGATTGTGCGAAGAGCAGCGCCCCGGAGCGGGGCCCGCGCAACCCGGCGATGCGGATTGCGATCTTGGCGTGATTTTATCCTGCGGCCTGTCGGCGCAGGGCGTTGGGTGTGCCGGTGGTTGTCCTACGCGGAACTGCCTATGGGTCAGCGCCCCAGATGCCTCAGCACCGCCGTCACCAGCGCCAGCGTGGAGTCGACGATGGTCGTCGGGTTGGCCAGCGCACGCGGCTGCATGCCCAGCGGGATCTCGGTGCAGCCCAGGATGATCTGCTCCGCCCCGCGGCTGATCAGCGCGTCGGCGGCGTGGTCGAACTTCGCCTCCGCGTCGCGCAGGCGGTTGCCCTTGATGTCGGCGATGCCCGGGCTCACCAGCGTGGAGAACTCATCCTGCGTGGGACTCAGCACCTCGAAGCCCATCTTCTCCAGCGTGGTCTTGTAGATGCCCATGCGGTGCGTGCCCTCGGTGCTGAGCACGCCCACGCGCTGCGTGGCCGGGTTGTTGCGCTGCACCTGCTGGGCACTGGCCTCGACGATGTGCAGCACCGGCACGGCGCTGGCGGCGGCCATCTCCGCGTACCAGCAATGCGCGCTGTTGCAGGGAATGGCGATCACGCCGCAGGCGGCCTGGTTGAGGAAGGCG
This sequence comes from Ramlibacter sp., assembly GCF_041916345.1. Lineage (GTDB taxonomy): Bacteria > Pseudomonadota > Gammaproteobacteria > Burkholderiales > Burkholderiaceae_C > Ramlibacter. The sequence continues at coordinate 40,690 of NZ_JAYRZR010000014.1, read as the reverse complement.
ATGCCCTCCAGCAGTTGCGGCAGCGGTGACGGCCCCTGGCCCAGCACGGCGGCCGTGCGGTCGGGCGTGGTGCAGTCGCCGTGGACGATGACGGGGATGTGCTCCTGGTCGCGGCCGGCCGACGTGGCCAGCACCAGCTTCTGCAGGAAATCCGCCGTGGCGAGCGGGCCCATGCCCCCCAGGACACCCAATGCGCCAGGCCGCATGTCGAACCCCTCCAGTGCTTGCGAAGAAGCGGGGAAGTATGCGCCTTCCCCCCAGCGGTGACAATCTGGGCCGTGCGCACCCGCTTCGTCCTCATCCAGACCAGTCACGCCGGCAACGTGGGCGCGGCCGCGCGCGCGCTCAAGGTCATGGGCTTCGACGATCTGGTGCTGGTGGCCCCCCGCTGGCCCGACGTGCTGACGCGGCCCGAGGCGGTGGAGCGCGCGAGCGGCGCCACGGACGTGCTGGCGGCCGCGCGCATCGTCGCCACCGTGGATGAAGCACTGGAGGGCATGACCCACCTGTGCGCCACGGTGATGACCGCACGCGACTTCGGCCCGCCCACCACCAGCCCGCGCGCGCACCTGACGCCGCTGGCCGGGCGCAGGGGCCAGCCGGCAGGCGAGGGCGGCGTGGCCTTCCTGTTCGGCTCCGAACGTTACGGCATGCGCAACGAGGACGTCTACCGCTGCCACGTGGCGTTGCAGATCCCCTCGGCGCCGGGCTATGGCTCGCTCAACCTGGCGGCGGCGATCCAGGTGATTGCCTATGAGTGGCGCTCGGCGCTGGGCGGTTTCACCGACGAGGGCGGCGCGGCCACTGCCGGGCCTGCCGCCGCTGCGGAAGCCGCGCCGGCCGACGCCCAGGCCGTGGCGGGCATGCTGAGCCACTGGGAGCAGGCGCTGGTCGCCATCGGCTTCCTGAACCCGGCCGCGCCCAAGAAGCTGATGCCGCGGCTGCGCCAGCTCTTCAATCGCGCGCAGCCGACGCCTGAGGAGATCCATATCCTGCGCGGTGTCGCCAAGGCCATGCTCGAAGCGTCAGATCGCACAAAGCCTTAGACTGTGGTCGGACTTTCTTGACCGAGCCATGTTCCGCCGCCTGCGATCCGACATCCAATGCATCCTCGACCGCGACCCTGCCGCGCGCAGCAAGTGGGAGGTGCTCACGTGTTACCCGGGTCTGCATGCGCTGGTGCTGCATCGGCTGGCGCACTGGTTCTGGCAGCGCGGCCTGCGCTGGCTGGGCCGCTTCACCTCGCATTTCTCGCGCTGGCTCACCGGCATCGAGATCCACCCGGGTGCGACCATCGGTGACGGCGTGTTCATCGACCACGGCATGGGCGTCGTGATCGGCGAGACGGCCGAGATCGGCGACGGCTGCACCATCTACCAGGGCGTCACCCTGGGCGGTACCTCGCTCTACAAGGGCACCAAGCGGCATCCCACGCTGGGCCGCAACGTGGTGGTGAGCGCCGGCGCCAAGGTGCTCGGCGGCTTCACCGTGGGCGATGGCGCCAAGGTGGGCAGCAACGCGGTGGTGATCAAGCCGGTGCCGGCCGGCGCCACCGCGGTGGGCATTCCCGCGCGCATCATCCAGCCCGACGAAGGCGAGCGGCGTGAGCAGGCCGCCAACAAGATGGGCTTCTCGGCCTATGGGGTGACCGCGAACGACGACCCGTTGTCGCAGGCGATGCGTGGCCTGATCGACAACGCCTCGTCGCACGAGCACCAGATCGCCCTGCTGTGGCAGGCCATCGAGAAGCTGCAGACGCAGCGCAAGGCCGGCGATTGCGTGCCGCTCGATGCGCAGGTGCGCGAGAACTTCGAGGCAGAGAAGCTCACGCAGCTGGTGGGCAAGTAGGGCGGGGGCCTTCAGCGCGCCGGCCGGATCGCCGACTTCGGCCGGAAGGCCTTGCACACCTCGTCGTTCGTTTCCAGGTACGGCCCGCCGATCAGGTCGATGCAGTAGGGCACCGCCGCGAAGATGCCGGCCACCACCGTCTGGCCGTTCGCGTCCTTCAGGCCTTCCAGCGTCTCCTGGATCGCCTTCGGCTGGCCGGGCAGGTTGATGATGAGCGTCTGCCCGCGGATCACCGCCACCTGGCGCGAGAGGATGGCCGTGGGCACGAAGCGCAGGCTGATCTGGCGCATCTGCTCGCCGAAGCCCGGCATCTCCTTGTCCGCGACATCCAGCGTGGCCTCGGGGGTCACGTCGCGCGGCGCCGGGCCGGTGCCGCCGGTGGTGACCACCAGGGCGCAGCCGGCGTCCACCAGCTCCTGCAACGTGGCGGCGATGCGCTCGCGCTCGTCGGGAACCAGACGCTCCTGGAAGGTCACGGGGTTCTTCAGCGCCCGTGTCAGCCAGTCGCGCAGGGCGGGCAGGCCCTTGTCCTCGTACACGCCGGCGGAGGCGCGGTCGCTCGCCGAGACGATGCCGATCGTCACCGGGTCGTGGTCAGCCATGATCGGGTTCCTCCTGGGCATCTTCGGAAGCCGCGGCCGCGTCGCCCTCCAGCGCGGCGCGAACGAGCTGGAAGATCTCGCGATAGGCGCGCCCCTTGCGCGGCGCCAGCCCGCGCGAGACGGCGTCGGCATCGGCCGGCGTGTCCTTGCGGGCCTGGCGGATCAGCGCGCGCAGCTGCTGCACGTCGGTGGCCGGATGCGCCTGCAGCCACAGCGGCAGCGCGGCGTCGTCGGCGATCAGGTCGTCGCGCCACTTCTCGGCCCTGTGCAGGGCCAGCGTCTGCTCGGCCGAGCCGCTGCGCTGCGTCTCCAGCGCGTCGCGCACGGCCTGCAGCGTCTCGGGCTCCAGCTGCCGCATCAGCTTGCCCACATACTGCAGTTGCCGGCGCCGGCCCTCGAAGTTCGTGATGCGCCGCAGCTCCTGCAGGGCGCCGTGCAGCCCCTCGGGCAGTGACAGGGCCTCGTAGAGGTCGGCGCGCAGCGTGAGCAGGGCCTCGCCGAGCTTCTGCAGCTCGGTGCTTTCCTTCTTCAGCTCGGTCTTGCTGGGCTCGCCACCGGAGCGCTCGGCCTGCAATTGCTGGTCGAGCTCGCTGCCTTCGGCCACGAAGTGGCCCTTGACGTAGTAGCCCTTCTTGGGTTTTCGGGACATGGGGATAGGGAAACGCGCACCGCCGCCCGATGGCGGCAGACCTCGCAAGTATCATAGCCCGCCATGAAGAATGCCCCCGTGCAAGCCGCCAGCGGCTTCAGTTACAGCCGTGCGCAGTTCGAGGCGCTGGTGGATGCCGCCCTGGCGCACGCCCGCCACCTGGGCGCCACCGACGCCGGCGCCGAGGCCTCCGAAGGCTGCGGCCTGAGCGTGTCGGTGCGCAAGGGCCGGCTGGAGACGGTGGAGCGCAACCGCGACAAGTCGCTCGGCGTCACCGTCTACGTGGGCCAGCGGCGCGGCAACGCAAGCACATCGGATTTCTCCCCCGCGGCCATCGAGCGCACCGTGCAGGCCGCCTACGACATCGCACGCTTCACCGCGCAGGACCCCGTGGCCGGCCTGCCGGACGCGGACGACGTGGCGCCGCCGGCCTCGCATCGAGACCTGGACCTGTTCCACCCGTGGGCGCTCACCAGCGAGCAGGCGGCCGAGATCGCGCTGCGCTGCGAGCAGGCCGCCTTCGCCACCGACCGGCGCATCACCAACAGCGAGGGCGCCGGCGTGTCGGCGCAGCAAAGCCACTTCTTCAGCGCGCATACCCATGGCTTCCGCGGTGGCTACGCGAGCTCGCGCCACTCGATTTCCGTCGCGCCGATCGCGGGTCGCGGCGACGGCATGCAGCGCGATGCCTGGTACAGCTCCATGCGTGACGCCACGGAACTGGCTTCGCCCGAGGCGGTGGGCCGCTACGCCGCCGAGCGCGCGCTGTCGCGGTTGAAGTCGCGCAAGATCACCACGCGCGAGTGCCCGGTGCTGTTCGAGTCGCCGCTGGCCGCCGGCCTGCTGGGCGCCTTCGTGCAGGCGGTCAGCGGCGGCTCGCTGTACCGCAAGAGCAGCTTCCTGGTGGATTCGCTGGGCAAGCCGGTGTTCGCCCCGCACCTGGACCTGACCGAGGACCCGTTCGTGCCGCGCGGCAAGGGCAGTGCGGCCTTCGACGAGGAAGGCGTGCGCACGCAGGCGCGCACGGTGGTGGCGGGCGGCCGGGTGGAAGGCTACTTCCTCAGCACCTATTCCGCCCGCAAGCTGGGCATGCGCACCACCGGCAATGCCGGCGGCTCGCACAACCTCACGCTCACCTCACGCCTCACTCAGCCGGGGGACGACCTCGACGCGATGCTGCGCAAGCTGGGCACCGGCCTGTTCGTGATCGAGCTGATGGGGCAGGGCATCAACATGGTCACCGGCGACTACTCGCGCGGGGCCAGCGGCTTCTGGGTGGAGAACGGCGAGATCGCGTATCCGGTGCAGGAGATCACGATCGCCGGCAACCTGAAGGACATGTTCGCCGGCATCGAGGCCGTGGGGGCCGATGCGTACAACCACGGCGCCAAGACGGTGGGGTCGATCCTGATCAACCGGATGAAGGTGGCCGGTTCCTGAGGGAGACCGCTGGGGTTCCCTTCGGTCACCGCCAGCCTGCGAAAGGCACGCGCGCCGCAGATGGGTACGGGCCTGGTCCCTCGTAGGCTGGGATGGAGCGCAGCGCAATCCCAGCGTTTTCCGCCGGACACCCACGCCCCATCGCGCCTCACCCCGCCAGCGCCGCCTTCACCGCCGCGCTGACCTGGCCCATGTCGGCCTTGCCAGCCAGCTTCGCCTTTACCGCGCCCATGACCTTGCCCATGTCACCCGGGCCGCTCGCGCCGAGCGCGGTGACGATGGCCTTCACCTCCGCGGCGATCTCCTCGGCCGACAGCCGCGCCGGCAGGTAGGCCGACAGCACGGCCACCTCGGCGCGTTCCTTGTCGGCCAGATCCTGGCGGCCCGCCTTCTCGAAGGCGTCGATGCTGTCCTTGCGCTGCTTGAGCAGCTTGTCGACGATGGCGATGATGCCGGCGTCGTCGAGCTCGACGCGCTCGTCCACTTCCTTCTGCTTGATCGCCGCGGTGAGCATGCGGATGGCGCCCAGGCGCTCCGTCTCCTTGGCGCGCATGGCGGCCTTCATGTCCTCGGTGATGCGTTCCTTCAGCGTCATGGTGTGCTCCTTGGGTCACGGGCGGCGACGGCGCGCCGCCCACAAAAGAAAAGGCCCGCGCGGGCGTCCCCGGGCGGGCTGGTTCGGGCAGCGGGCCCGGTGCTCAGTACAGCTTCTTGGGCAGCTGCATGCTGCGCACGCGCTTGAAGTGGCGCTTCACGGCGGCGGCCTTCTTGCGCTTGCGCTCGGCGGTGGGCTTCTCGTAGAACTCGCGGGCGCGCAGCTCGGTGAGCAGGCCCAGCTTCTCAATCGTGCGCTTGAAGCGGCGCAGCGCCACGTCAAACGGCTCGTTTTCCTTCACGCGAATGGTCGTCATGACTTCCTGAAAAATTCAGTGCGCCGGGTGAAGATCGAGGACACCCGGCAGGGTTCCCCAACTCAAGGTTCGATCAGGCCGTTGGGGTTTGCCAGCAAAGCGCGGGATTATAGAGCATCGCACGGGCCCGTGTCGCGGGGCGACGGGCGGGCGGCCGTTCACCCCGCCGGCAGGGCCATGCCGCAGGCGTGCGCGCTCGCCCACGCCCACTGGAAGTTGTAACCGCCCAGCCAGCCGGTCACGTCCACCACTTCGCCGATGAAGTACAGGCCGCGCTGGCGCGACTCCAGCGTCTGCTGCGACAGGTCGCGCGTGTCCACGCCGCCGGCCATGACCTCCGCCTTGCGCCAACCCTCGGTGCCGGTGGGCACGAGCTGCCACGCCGCGAGCCGCTGGGCGAGCGCGGCCAGCGCGCGGTCGGCGGCCTCCACGGCGGGGCGCTGCCAGGCGGCGTCCTGCCGCACCCAGGCATCGGCCAGACGGCTGGGCACCCACTGGGCGAGCAGGTTGGCCAGCAGGCGGCGCTGGCCACTGGCCTTGGCCTCGTGCAGGGCTTCGGCAAGGTCGGTGCCGGGCGCGAGGTCGATCTCGATGGGCGTGCCCTCGCGCCAGTAGCTGGAGATCTGCAGCACGCCAGGCCCCGACAGCCCGCGGTGGGTGAACAGCAGGTCCTCGTCGAAGGCCATGCGCGTCTTTTTCTCGCCGGTGGCGATGCGCACGGGCAGCGCCAGCCCGGCGAGATCGGCGAACGGCGCCCAGGCCGTGCCGTCGAAGGTGAGGGGCACCAGCGCCGGGCGGGGCGTCACGACACGCAGGCCGAACTGGCGCGCGATGCCCAGGCCGAAATCCGTGGCGCCGATCTTGGGGATCGAGAGGCCGCCGGTGGCGATCACCACGCTGCGGGTGCGCACCGGCCCGCGCGCCGTCTGCAGCAGGTACTGATCACCCTCCATGCCGATGGCGGCCACCGCGCAGGGTTGCCAGTGCGTCACGCCGCCGGCGGCGCACTCGGTCAGCAGCATGCGGATGAAGTCCTCGGACGAGCGGTCGCCGAACAGCTGGCCCTTGTGCTTCTCGTGGAAGGGGATGCCGTGCCGCTGGACCAGGGCGATGAAGTCCGCCGGCGTGTAGCGCGCCAGCGCCGATCGGCAGAAGGCCGGGTTCTCGCCCAGGTAGTGGCGATGCGGCGCGCGCGGATCCAGCTCGCGGTTGGTGAAGTTGCAGCGCCCGCCACCAGAGATGCGGATCTTCTCGGCCACCTTCTCCGCGTGGTCCAGCAGCAGCACCTTCAGCCCGCGCTGCCCCGCGATGCCGGCGCAGAACAGGCCGGCGGCGCCGGCGCCGATGACGACGGCGTCGAAGCGCCCGTCGCTCATCAGCCCTTCCAGGTGAACGGAAACTGGAACTGCTTCACGAAGCCGTTGGGCACGTAGTCGCCCAGCACGCCGTAGGAGCGTGGCCACTCGCGGTCGGCCTTGACGGCGGTGCCGAACAGGTAGTCCAGGAAGGCGAAGTGCGCCGCGTAGTTGCGGTCCAGCGCTTCCTGGTCCTGGCTGTGGTGCCAGTGGTGGAAGTTGGGCGTGACGATCACGTAGCGCAGCGGGCCGAGCCGCACGCTCACGTTGGCGTGGTTGAACACCGCCTGGAAGCCCACGATGACGATGTACGCGTCGATCACTTCCTTGGAGAAGCCCAGCACGTAGATCGGCGCCAGCACCAGGGTGCGGGTGATCAGCAGTTCCAGGATGTGCTGGCGCGAGCCGGCCAGCCAGTCCATGCTCTTCACGCTGTGGTGCACCGCGTGCAGGCGCCATAGCAGCGGCACCTCGTGGTACGCCCGGTGCGTCCAGTACTGCACCAGATCGGCCACCAGCACGATCAGGAACAGCGCCAGCCAGAAGTTGAGGCCCTGCACCCAGCCGCGGATGCCATCGGTACCGGCCCAGCCGAACAGCTTGTGCACCATCAGGTTGGTGGCCAGCAGCACGAAGCCCACCACCATGTGGTTGACGATGAAGTGATGGAAGTCGGTCTGCCACTCGGCGCGGAACACCGGCTGGTCCTTGCGCAGCGCGAACAGCTTCTCCACGAAGATGAAGATCAGCGACGAGCCGAGCAGGTCGAGGATGAACCAGTCGAGCCCGATGTAGGGCGTGTGGTCGGGGAAGTTGGGGTCCACCTCCACCTTGTGCCCGCCCAGGAAGGCCGTGAGCGCGACCAGCAGGAAAGCGAAGGCCGACAGCCAGCGGGCGCGGTTGAAGAGGATGTTCACCAGCGAGATGCCGCCAGCGATGACCAGGGCCGCGAACATCACCTTGCGGATCAGCTCCACGTCGTAGCTCTTGCGCAGCTGCGGCGTGGTGAGGTACTCGGGGAAATGGAAGGCCAGCACGCCCAGGAAGCACAGGATGCCGAGGCTGAGCGCGATCACGCCCGAGACCAGGCCATGGCCGGTCTTCAGCTCGCCATGGCTTTCGGTGAGTTCGTTCAGCTTGTCCAGCATCGGCCGGTCCCCTCCTCGCGGTCGGCGGCAGTGTAGCGCCGCCGCGCGCCCCGCCCCTTCGGCTAGGCGGCGAAGCGCGCCGGTGCCTCGCGAGCGACGGCTACGCCCCGCACCACGTCGCCGACGACGATGATCGACGGGCTGCCCAAAGCCTCGCGCGTCACGGTATCGGCCAGCGTGCCCAGGGTGCACACCGTCTCGCGCTGGTCCGGCAGGGAGGCGCGCTGCACCACCGCGACCGGCGTCTCGGCGGGCAGGCCGCTCAGCAGCTCGGCCTGGATGCGCTCGACGCCGCGCATGCCCATGTAGATCACCAGCGTCAGGCGCGCTTCGCGGGCGGTGCGCGCGAGCAGGCGCCAGTCCGGCAGGTCGTTGCCCTGCTGCGCATGGCCGGTGAGCAGCAGCACGCCCTGCGCGTGGTCCCGGTGGGTCAGCGGCACGCCCAGCGAAGTGGCCGCGGCCAGGCCCGACGTGATGCCGTTGATCACCTGCACGCGCACGCCGGCGGCATGCAGATGCTCCACCTCCTCGCCGCCGCGGCCGAAGATGAACGGATCGCCGCCCTTCAGGCGCACGACCGTCTCGCCCTCGCGCGCGGCCATGATCATCAGCCGCTCGATGAAGGCCTGTGGCGTGCTCTTGCAACCGCCGCGCTTGCCCACGTGGATGACGCGGGCGCCGGCAGCGGCATGCGCCACGATGTCGGGGTTGACGAGATCATCGACCAGCAGCACCGTGGCCGCCTGGATGGCCTTCAGGGCCTTGATGGTCAGCAGCTCCGGGTCGCCGGGGCCTGCGCCGACGAGGGTGACGGTTCCGGGGTTCATGCCGTTGTCTCCATGGAAATGTTGTGCCGGGCCAGACGCAAGATGTGTTCCACCTGCAGCGCCACGGCGGTCGGCACCGGCTGACGGCCGGCCAGCACGTCCTGCACATAGGCGGCGGTGGACTGCGCGTCCACGCCCGCGGGCAGGGCGGGGACCTTGGTCAGCGTGCCCTTGCGCCCTTCTTCCAGCGGCACGCGGCGGCCGGCGATGAAGCCATCCATCTGCGGCAGGCGCCGCGCGTCGGCCACGACCTCGCCCTCGGTGCCGCGCAGCAGCAGCGCGGTGGCGCCCATCAGCTCGAAGACCGCGGCCATCGAGACGGCATATTCCGGGTGGGTGTAGCTGCTCACGATCACGGCCGGGCCGGCCACCGGGTTCATCAGCTTCACCAGGCTGTGTGCGCTGTTGCGCAGGCCCACGACACGGCGCACGTCCAGCAGGCGCTTCAGGCCCGGCAACAGCACCCCAGTGGGCACGAACACGGCCTCGCCCGCGCGCACCGGGCGCAGCGCATCAAGCGGCTGCACGCCCATGGCGGCCAGCACATCCGAGACGGGCACGCGTGATGACTCGGTGGCCGTGCCATGCATCACCACCGCCACGCCTTCCCGCGCGAGCAGCAGCGCCAGCAGGGGCGTGAGCGCAGGCAGGCGCCGGGCGCCGTTATAGCTGGGGATCACCACGGCGGTCCCGCCATCGGCCAGGGGCACGGCCTGCAGGCGCGCGGCCGTGGCATCGAGGAAGCCGGCCATCTCCTGCGGGGTCTCGCCCTTGATGCGCATCGCCAGGCAGAAGGCGCCGACCTCCAGATCGGTCACGGTGCCATCCAGCAGCTGGCCGAACAGGTCGGCCGCCTGCTCGCGCGTGAGCGGCCGGGCGCCCCCGCGCCCGCGGCCGATGTCCTTGATGTAGTGGCTGATGCCCATGGCGGCCCAAATTGTCCCAGAGGCTTGATGACTTCTGGTGATTTGGCGAATCACGCCGCCTGGGGCTGTGCCTGGGCCTGCGTCTCGCGGACCAGGCGCCGCAGTTCCGGCAGGCACGAGCCGCAGTTGGTGCCGCAGCGCAGCGCCCCTTGCAGCGAGGCCAGGCGCTCGTCGCTCGTGCCGCCGCACTGGGCCAGATGCGCCTGGATCGCCGGCGCGCCGACGTTGAAGCAGGTGCACACCTGCCGCTCCCGCGCCGGCAGCGCGGCCGGCGGGGTGGCACCGGGCGCCAGCAGCTGGCGACCATAGGCCTGGGCAGGGGCTTCGCGCTGCAGCAGATCCAGGATCCAGCCGCCGGCGCGCGTGTCGCCGGCCAGCAGCAGGGCCTGCAGGCGCACCTCGGCACCCGTTCGCTGCACGCGGATCAGCCGGCTCTGGCCGCGCCGTGCATCCGCATAGCGCAGCAGATCGGCTCCGTTGCCAATGCCGAGCAGCGTCTGCAGGCGCTGCAGCACGGCGGCCGGGGCGGCCTCGTAGGCGGCGGCGCGGAACAGCACGCCGGTGCGTCCGTCGGCGTCGGCATCGGTCAGGGCCGCTGCCCGCGCGAAGGGGACGCAGGCCGCGTAGGGGAACAGCGTCATCAGCGCCTTCAGTTCCTCTCGCACGGCCAGCGCCTGGTCTGCCGGCAGCCAGGCGGCGCCCAGCAGGGCCCAGGGCAGCTCCGCCTTCAGCACCTTCACCGCGGCGTGCTTCAGCTCCGGCTGCTTCGAGGAGGGGCAGAAGGCCGGCTGGGTGAGGGCGTTCACGCCCGCGAGCGGCTCGCCCGTGCTGGACACGCCGCCGACGAACTCGCTGCCCCAGTGCATGGCGATGAAGGCCTGGCCAGGCGCCAAGTCGTCGGCCGCCTGCAGGGGCAGCACGATGGAGCCGCGGCGCGAAGTCACGTGCACCAGGTCGCCTTCCTTCAGCAGGCGCCGGGCCATGTCCTGCGGGTGCATCTGCACGCCCGGTTCGGGCACATGGCCGAACAACCGGCCCAGGGTGCCGGTGCGGCTCATGCCGTGCCACTGGTCGCGCAGGCGGCCAGTTGTCAAGGCGAAGGGGTAGCGCGCGTCACGCGGCTCGGCGACCGGCTTGAAGGCGGTGTCGACGAAGCGGGCGCGGCCATCGGCAGTGGGGAACACGCCGTCTTCGTAGAGCCGGGCCCGGCCCTCGGCCGCGCCCGTCGGGAAGGGCCACTGGCGCGGCGCCGCGTCGAGCAGCGGGTAGCTCAGGCCGGTGATGTCCAGATCGCGGCCGCGGGTGGATTCGCGGTGCTCGACCCACACCGACTCCGGCGTGTCGTAGGGAAAGAGCGTGGGGCGGCCCGGCGCCAGCCGCGCCTCCAGCCGGCGTGCGAAGTCGACGCCGATGGCCCAGTCGTGCCGGGTGCTGCCAGGGGCCGGCACGGCCGGGCGCACGCGGCTGATGCGGCGCTCGCTGTTGGTGACCGTGCCGTCCTTCTCGCCCCAGGTCGTGGCGGGCAGCAGCAGATCCGCGAAGGCGCAGGTGGCGGTGGTGCCAAAGGCCTCCTGCACCACCACGAACTCGGCGCGCTGGAGGGCACGCCGCACCATGGCCTGGTCGGGCAAGGACTGCGCGGGGTTGGTGCAGACGATCCAGAGCGCGCGGATCTCGCCGTCGGCGGCAGCCTGGAACATCTCCATCGCCGTCTTGCCTGGCTGGTCCGGCACGGAAGGCACGCCCCACAGCGCGGCCACCTCGGCACGATGGGCCGGGTTCGCCAGGTCGCGATGGGCCGACAGCAGGTTGGCCAGGCCCCCCACCTCACGGCCGCCCATGGCATTGGGCTGGCCGGTGAGCGAGAACGGGCCTGCGCCGGCCCGGCCGATCTGGCCCGTGGCCAGGTGCAGGTTGACGAGCGCCGCGTTCTTGGCGGTGCCGCTGGTGGACTGGTTCAGGCCCTGGCAATACAGGCTGAGCGTGGGGCCGCGCTGCGCGGCGTCGACGCCGTTGCCCAGCGCGAACCAGCGGGCCGCGGTGAACAGGTCTTCCCGACGCACGCCACAGACCTGGGCCACGTGCTCGGGCGTGCAGTCGCGCACGCGCGCCTTCAGCGCCTCGAAGCCGCTGGTGTGCGCCGTGATGTAGGCGGGATCGGTCCAGCCTTCCCACAGCATGATGTGCAGCAGGCCGTTGAACAGCAGGACGTCGGTGCCGGGCTGGATGGCCAGATGCAGATCGGCGATCTCGGCCGTGTCGGTGCGGCGCGGGTCGACCACGATCACCTTCATCTGCGGGCGCGCGGCGCGGGCCTCCTCGATGCGGCGGAACAGCACCGGGTGTGCCCAGGCCGCGTTGCTGCCCGCGAAGAACAGGCAGTCGGCGTGGTTCACGTCGTCATAGCAGGCCGGGGGAGCGTCGGCGCCCAGGGTCTGCTTGTAGCCGGCGACCGCGCTGCTCATGCACAGGCGCGAGTTGGTGTCGATGTTGTTGGTGCCGATCAGGCCCTTGGCCAGCTTGTTGAAGACGTAGTAGTCCTCGGTGAGCAGCTGGCCGGAGACGTAGAAGCCCACGGCGTCCGGGCCGTGGGTCTGCACGATGCCGGCGAAGCGGTCCGCTGCCTCCGCCAGCGCGGCATCCCAGCCGATGCGCACCGGCGCTTCGCCGCGCGCCGCGCGCCGCATCGGATGCAGCAGGCGGGCCTGCATCGTCACGGCCTGCGCCGCGGTCAGGTGCAGGGTGGAGCCCTTGGTGCACAGGCGGCCGAAGTTGGCCGGGTGGTCCGGATCGCCGCGCACGCCGGTGATGCGGTCGCCTTCGGTGGTGATGATCACCCCGCAGCCGACGCCGCAGTAGGGGCAGGTGGAACGGGTCAGGCGCATCGCCGCTGCGGCCCGGCCACCGGCTTCACCGCGTCCAGCGCGACGCTCGCCAGTTCCACCGCGTTGAGGTAGACCGAGCCCTCCACCACCTTCACGCTGAAGCGTGGCGTGCAGCCTTCGTCGGGTTGCCTCGCGCAGCCGTCGTCCAGGCCGATGGTCCAGTTGTGCAGCGGGCAGGCCACGCTGGTGCCGAACACGATGCCCTGCGACAGCGGCCCGCCCTTGTGCGGGCAGCGGTCCAGCAAGGCGAACACCTGGTCGGCGTCATTGCGGAACACCGCCACGTCCATGCCTTGCGCCCGCGCCACGCGCCGCGAGCCCAGCACCGGGATCTCGTCCACCCGGCAGATCAGCGTCCAGTCACCCATGTTCATGCTTTCACCATCTCGATCTTCGTGAACTGCTTCGTGTCCACGCGCGCCTTGTCGAACTCGAACCAGGGGTCGGGCTCGCCGTCCAGGCTGAACTGCAGGCGCTCCCACAGGGCCCTGCGGCCGGCGGCGTCGTCCAGGATCTTCTTCTTCACATAGTCCAGGCCGACGCGGTTCACGTAGTGCACGGTGCGCTCCAGGTACCAGCCTTCCTCGCGATAGAGCTGCAGGAAGGCGCCGCTGTACTCCAGCACCTCCTCGGCCGTCTTGAGCTTGCAGAAGAAGTGCGCCACCTCGGTCTTGATGCCGCCGTTGCCGGCCACGTAGATCTCCCAGCCGGAGTCCACGCCGATCACGCCCACGTCCTTGATGCCGGCCTCGGCGCAGTTGCGCGGGCAGCCCGAGACGGCCAGCTTCACCTTGTGCGGCGCGTACATGCGCCAGAGCGCCCGCTCCAGGTCCTTGCCCATCTGCGTGCTGTCCTGGGTGCCGAAGCGGCACCACTCGCTGCCCACGCAGGTCTTCACCGTGCGCAGCGCCTTGGCATAGGCGTGGCCCGAGGGCATGCCGATGTCCTTCCAGACGTCCTTCAGGTCTTCCTTCTTCACGCCCAGCAGGTCGATGCGCTGGCCGCCGGTGACCTTGACGGTGGGGATCTTGTACTTGTCCACCGCGTCGGCGATGCGCCGCAGTTCGTCGGCCGTGGTCTCGCCGCCCCACATGCGCGGGATCACGCTGTAGGTGCCGTCCTTCTGGATGTTGGCGTGGCTGCGCTCGTTGATGTAGCGCGACTGCGGGTCATCCAGCGCCTCCTTCGGCCAGGTGGAGATCAGGTAGTAGTTGATCGCCGGGCGGCAGGTGGCGCAGCCGTTGGGTGTGCGCCAGTCCAGCGCCTTCATGGTGTCGGCGATGGTCAGCAGGTGCTGCGAGCGGATGGCGTCGCGCACATCCTGGTGGCTGGCGTCGGTGCAGCCGCAGACGGCCTTCTTCTTCGGCGCCGCGGAATAGTCGCCGCCGGCGGTGAACATCAGGATCTGTTCAACCAGGCCGGTGCAGGACCCGCACGAGGCGCTGGCCTTGGTGTGCTTGCGCACCTCGTCCAGGGTGAACAGGCCCTTGTCCTTGATCGCCTTGCAGATCGTGCCCTTGGTCACGCCGTTGCAGCCGCAGACCTCGTCGGTGTCGGCCATGGCCGCGGCCTTGTTCTGCCCCTGGTGGCCGGTGTCGCCCAGGTTGGACTCGCCGAACATCAGCTTGTCGCGGATGTCCGCCACGCTGCGGCCCTCGCGCAGCAGCTTGAAGTACCAGCTGCCGTCCACTGTGTCGCCGTACAGGCAGGCGCCCACCAGCTTGTCGTCCTTCAGCACCAGCTTCTTGTAGACGCCGCCGAAGGGATCGGACATCACGATCTCCTCCGTGCCCTCGCCGCCCATGAAGTCGCCGGCGGAGAACAGGTCGATGCCGGTGACCTTGAGCTTGGTGGAGGTGAGCGAGCCGGTGTATCGGCCGATGCCGAACTGCGCCAGGTGATTCGCGGCCACCTTGCCCTGCTCGAAGAGCGGCGCCACCAGGCCGTAGGCGATGCCACGGTGCGCGGCGCACTCGCCCACGGCATAGATGCGTGCGTCGGTCACGGTCTGCAGGGTGTCGTGCACCACGACGCCGCGGTTGCAGTGCAGGCCGGCCTTCTCGGCCAGCTCGGTGTTGGGTCGGATGCCCACCGCCATCACCACCAGATCCGCCGGCACCTCGGTGCCGTCCTTGAACTTCACGGCGCTCACGCGGCTGGCCGGCCCGGCCACCAGTTCCTGCGTCTGCGCGCCGATCAGGAACTTCAGGCCGCGCTCCTCCAGCGACTGCTGCAGCAGCCGGCCCGCCACGTCGTCGAGCTGGCGCTCCATCAGCCAGGGCATGACGTGCACCACGGTCACCTGCATGCCGCGCTTCATCAGGCCGTTGGCGGCCTCCAGGCCCAGCAGGCCGCCGCCGATGACGACCGCATGGCGATAGGTCTGCGCGGCCTCGATCATGGCGTTGGTGTCGGCGATGTCGCGGTAGGCGATCACGCCCGGCAGGTCCTTGCCCGGCACCGGCAGCATGAAGGGGTTGGAGCCGGTGGCCAGCAGCAGCCGGTCATACGGCTCCTCGGTGCCGTCGTCGGCGCGCACGATGCGGCGGACGCGGTCGATCGCCACCACCTTGCGGCCGGCGTGCAGGCGGATGCCGTTCTCCTCGTACCAGGACCAGTCGTTCAGCACGATCTCGTCCAGCGTCTGCTCGCCCGCCAGCACCGGCGACAGCAGGATGCGGTTGTAGTTGGGGTGCGGCTCGGCACCGAAGACGGTGATGTCGTACAGCTCCGGCGCGATCTTCAGCAGTTCCTCCAGCGTGCGCACGCCGGCCATGCCGTTGCCGACCATCACGAGCTTCATCTTCTTCATCGGGACCTCCGGGCCTTGTTCGGGTTGGGGTGGGCGCGGGCTTCAGCCCTTGCGCTCCATGTCGATGCACACCACCGCGGGCTGGTGGTTCCAGCGCAGGGTGATCACATAGGGGTGGCGGCGCACGCGCGCCTGGATGCCGGCGCCGCCATGCAGGCGCACCGGCACCGAGATCTGCAGGCCGGCCCCCAGCGACTTGCGGGCGTTGCCGGCCAGGGTGTTGGCGATCTCGCCCACGGCGTCGAGCAGGTTGCCATGGGAGACGTCGCGCTCGCCCTGCATCAGCAGCATCTCCTTGAGCAGCTGCGCCGGCATGGAGACGATCACGTGGCCGTTGTAGCTGCCGCTGAAGGCGACGATGCCGTTGTAGTCGTGGCCCTGCAGCTCGGTGGTGCCGAGGAAGGCCGAGGTGATCTGCGGCTCCTCGCGCGTGACCACCTTGAAGTAGCGGCGCACCGAGTCCACGAAGAGCTTGAGTTCCTGCTCGCCGAGCGCGTCCATGGCCTACCTCGCTTCCATCACGTCGAGCAACGCGAGCTTGAGCTCGTCGTCGGTGAAGGGCTTGGCCACGAAGCCGCGCGCGCCCAGCTTCAGGGCCTGGATGGCGGTGGACTTGTCGGCCAGGGCGCTCACCACCAGGATGCTGGTGCGCGGCAGGATGCGCAGCAGGCCGGTGATGCACTCCACGCCATCCATCTCGGGCATGGTCAGGTCCATGGTCACCACGTCGGGCAGGGTGGTGCGAGCCACGCGGATCGCCTCGGCGCCGTTGCGGGCCAGGCCCACCAGCGAGATCGAGGGCAGGCCGCCGGCCTGCACCACGCGGGCGATGCGGGAGCGGATCATGTTGGAGTCGTCGACGATCAGCAGGCGCATGGCGGGCCCCTAGGCGCTGAAGCGGACCTTGAACTCGGTGTACTCACCGGGCGTGGAGGCCAGCAGCAGCCGGCCGCCGAGCCGCTGCACGTTGGCCTGCACCACGTCCAGCCCGACGCCGCGGCCGGCATGCATCGACACGCCCGGCGCGGTGGAGAAGCCCGGCTTGAAGATGTGGGCCACCACCTGGCGGTCATCCAGCTCCTGCAGCTGGGCGGCCGTGTACCAGCCCAGCTCCAGCAGCTTGCGGCGCACGCGCGGGGCCGAGAGGCCGGCGCCGTCGTCGCGCACCACGAGCGACCAGTCCGTCTCGCCGCGGACGAGGCGCACGCTGACCTGTCCGGCCTCGGCCTTGCCGGCCTCGCGGCGCGTCACCGGCGACTCCACGCCGTGGGTGATGGCGTTGCGCAGCAGCTGGACGGCAATCTCGCGCGTGAGGTCCGCTGCTTCGGCCGGCAGGTCGTCGATGGCGCCGACGGCTACGGTGGCCTCCACCTGCTTGCCGGCGTCGCGTGCGACGTCGCTGGCCAGCCGGGTCAGCGCCGCGTTCAGGCCGCCGGCGGGCAGCTCCTCGGCGGCCACGGGACGCTGCAGGCCGGTCAGGTTCTTCAGGGCGCCCACCTTGTTCAGCAGGTCCTCCAGCGGCAGGGGCAGGGCCAGCAGCGCGCTGCCGAGGTCGCCGCCCGCGCCCTGGCGGATGCGGTCGAGATCGGTCTCGAACTGGTGCGCCTGCGCAGCGAACGTCTCCAGGCCGAGCGTGGCCGCGTCGCCCTTGACGGCGTGGATGCGGCGGCGCGCGTCGTCGATGCGCTTGAGCACTGCGGCCTCGCCCTGGGCGGTGCCGGTGCTGCGCAGCAGGTCGTTCACTTCCAGCAGCTGGGCCTCGGCACGGGTGACGAACTGGCGCAGCAGCGCCGGGTCGGCATCGATCGCCTTCAGCAGCATCGCGAATTCCTTCTGCGAGCGCGTGCGTTCGGCCTGCAGCTTGCGCTCCAGCTCCACCCGGGCGGAGATGTCCTGCACCGTCACCAGCAGGTGGCGCACGGTGCTGCCTTCCTGCACCCGGTTGAAGTGGAACGACAGGTGGCGGCGCACCTCCTGGCCCAGCCGGTTGCGGGTGAGGATCTCCACCTCCGACAGCGGGTTGATGCCCTGCACCAGCGCCTCCTTCACGTGGGGCGCGAACAGCAGACCCACGTAGTCGCGCGCGTCGGTGAGTGCCTTGTCGTCCACCAGCGGCGCGAGCAGCTGGAAGAAGTCGTCGCCGGGCGTGAGCCGTCGGCCGAACAGCGTGTGCGCGGATTGCGAGAGCTGCGAGCCGAGCTGGAAGTCCGGCGTGATGAGGAACAGGCCCTCGCGCACCGCCTCCAGGATCTCGTGGTTCTCCTCGTTGGCGGCCTCGATGGCGGCGTCGGAGGTGCGCAGCCGGCGCAGGAACTTGAACAGGATGAACGCGAAGTTCAGCAGCGCCAGCACGATGCCGCCGGTCTGCACCGCGCGCAGGTTGCGCGCCCGGTCGGAGGCCACGGCTTCCAGGGCAGTGGTCAGATCATTCATCAGGCCCAGCAGGCGCAGGTTGTTGGCGCGCGCGTAGGCGGTGGCGGCCTTCAGCTCCGCCTCGGTGGCGTTGCCGGCCAGCACGGGCGCCAGCACCTGCTGGTAGGGCGTCCAGATCGTCTGCGCCTCCTGCAGGATGGCGGCGGCGCGCTCGCCCTCGGCCGGGCGCAGCAGCACGGGCTTGCCGTCGCCGCCCGGCACCGTGGCACCGGACTGGAAGCCCTTGAGCGACTGGTCGAACAGGCGCGTGGCGCCCTGCAGCTCGGCCAGGTCCGCCTTGGCATCGGTGCCGGCCGCGCGTGCCGACTCGATGGCGAACAGGGCCTTGGCGGTGCGCTGCGACAGCATGCGCTGCCGGCCGGAGAGGTTGACGCCCAGCGCGTCCTCGGCGATCTGGAACGAGGTGTAGAAGTTCAGGACCAGCACGCCCAGGTCGAACAGCAGGAACAGCGCCACCGCGATGATGATCTCGCGGTACTTGCCAAAGGCGAAGCCGCCCTTGCGGCGCGCGGCGGATGCCGGCGGCGCGGCGCGGGTGCCGGGCGGGGGATCGAGGGGCAGGACTGCGGCCATGGGTGTTCCTTCCTGGGGCTGGGGGTTGGGGTCCCCGGGGGGCCGGTCTGCGCTGGCTGTTCCCCCGGTTCCGGTCGACTGGGTGTCAGGCGGCGAGCTTCTCCACGTGCGCCTGGCGCGTGTAGAGGAAGTCGATCACCGCCTTGCGCGCGTGCAGGTAGTCGGGGTTCTCGGCCAGCTCCACGCGGCTGCGCGGGCGCGGCAGGTTCACGGTCAGCACTTCGCCGATGGTGGCGGCCGGGCCGTTGGTCATCATCACGATGCGGTCCGACAGCAGCACGGCCTCGTCCACGTCATGCGTGACCATCACCACCGTGCTCTGCGTGGTGGCGACGATCTGCAGCAGCTCGTCCTGCAGCTTGGCGCGGGTGAGGGCGTCGAGCGCGCCGAAGGGTTCATCCATCAGCAGCACCTTGGGCTCCATCGACAGGGCGCGGGCGATGCCCACGCGCTGCTTCATGCCGCCGGAGATCTCGCCCGGCCGCTTGTTCGCCGCATGCGACAGGCCCACCAGGGCCAGCGCCGCCTCGGTGCGGGCCTTCAGTTGCGCGCGGGTCTCGGTGGCGCCGAACACCCGCTCCACCGCGAGGTGGATGTTCTCGTGGCAGGTGAGCCAGGGCAGCAGCGAATGGTTCTGGAACACCACGCCGCGGTCCGGGCCGGGCCCCGCGATCTCGCGGTTGGCGCACAGCAGGGTGCCCTGCGTGGGGCGGGTCAGGCCGGCGATCAGGTTCAGCAGCGTGGACTTGCCGCAGCCGGAGTGGCCGATGAGGGCGACGAACTCGCCCTTGGCCACGGTCAGGTTGATGTCGCGCAGCGCCAGGAAGGGGCCCTTGGCGGTGCGGAACGTCTGCTCCACGCCCTGGATCTCGATGTACTTGGTGGTCAGGCTGTCACTCATGGTTGTCTCCTCGGGTCTCAGAGCTTCACGTCTTCGTAGGTGAACGCGGTGGCCAGCTTGATGAGCGCGAACTCCAGCAGCAGGCCGACGATGCCGATCGTGAAGATCGCGATGACGATGTTCTTCACGTTCAGGTTGTTCCACTCGTCCCAGACCCAGAAGCCGATGCCGACGCCGCCGGTGAGCATCTCCGCTGCCACGATCACCAGCCACGCGGTGCCGACGGCCAGGCGCACGCCGGTCAGCATGTAGGGCAGCACGGCCGGGAACAGGATCTTGGTGACGATCTTCCATTCGGAGAGGTTCAGCACCCGCGCCACGTTCATGTAGTCGGTGGGCACGCGCTGCACGCCGACGGCCGTGTTGATGATCATGGGCCAGATGGAGCAGATGAAGATGGTCCAGATGGCCGCCGGATTGGCGCCCTTGAACACCATCAGGCCGATCGGCAGCCAGGCCAGCGGCGACACCGGACGCAGCAGGCTGATGAGCGGGTTGAACATGCGCGACAGGAAGCTGAAGCGGCCGATCAGGAAGCCCAGCGGAATGCCCACCACCGCCGCCATGCCGAAGCCCATGGCCACGCGCTGCAGCGAGGTGAGCACGTTCCAGCCGATGCCCTGGTCGTTGGGGCCCTTGCGGTAGAAGGGATCGCCGAACACGGTGACCGCCTGCTTCCACGTCTCCGTG
The DNA here is from genome assembly GCF_041916345.1 of Ramlibacter sp. Taxonomy (GTDB): domain Bacteria; phylum Pseudomonadota; class Gammaproteobacteria; order Burkholderiales; family Burkholderiaceae_C; genus Ramlibacter. The sequence goes on along the minus strand of NZ_JAYRZR010000014.1, from coordinate 20,690 downwards.
GGCGTGGGAAAGGCGCCGTTGCTCGTCATCGCGGTGAGTGACCAGATGCCGATCAGCAGGCCGATGCCCAGGATGGGCGGCAGCACGCGCAGCACGATGCCGCGCCAGTCGATGGGCGTGCGCGACGCGGCCGGCGTGGCTGCTGTGGTGGCCGCCGCGGCGGCAGGCGCCACCGGGTCGTTGGCGGCGGGCACCGGCACGGCGGCCGGGCGGGGGGCGGGGCGGTCCACGGCGGCGCCAGCGGCTTCGAGGGGGGCGTGGAAGACAGCGCTGACCATCACGCGGCTCCCGTCATGCTGACCTTGAAGCTGTCGGCGTACTTCTTCGGGTCCTTGCCGTCCCACACCACGCCGTCGATCAGCTTGCTGCTGCGCATCACGTCCTTGGGCACCGGCGTCTTGGTGGCCGCGGCGGCCTGCTTGTAGATCTCGATCTGGTTGATCTGCTTCGCGATGCCCAGGTAGTCCGGGTGGTCCTTGATCAGGCCCCAGCGCTTGTGCTGCGTCAGGAACCACATGCCGTCAGACAGATACGGGAACGTGGCCAGGCCATCGTTGTAGAACTTCATGTGGTTGGGGTCGTCCCAGGTCTTGCCCAGGCCGTTCTGGTAGCGGCCCAGGATGCGCTGGTTGATGGCGTCCACACCGGTGTTGACGTAGCTCTTGTCGGCCACCGTCTCGGCCATCTTCATCTTGTTCTGCAGGCCGGCGTCGATCCACTTGCCTGCCTCCAGGATGGCGGCCGTCACCGCGCGGGCGGTGTTGGGGTATTTCTTGACGAACTCGGCCGTTGTGCCCAGCGTCTTCTCCGGGTGGTCCTTCCAGATGTCCTGGGTGGTCACCGCGGTGATGCCGATGCCGTCCATGATGGCGCGGTGGCCCCAGGGCTCGCCGACGCAGAAGCCGTCCATGTTGCCCACCCGCATGTTCGCCACCATCTGCGGGGGCGGCACGGTGATGGCCTTGGCGTCCTTGAACGGGTTGATGCCCGCGGAGGCCAGCCAGTAGTAGATCCACATGGCATGGGTGCCCGTGGGGAAGGTCTGCGCGAAGGTGTAGTCACGCTTCTCGGTGGCCATCAGCTTGGCGAGCGAGGCAGCATCGACCGCGCCCTTGTCGGCGAGCTTCTTCGACAGCGTGATGGCCTGGCCGTTGTTGTTCAGGCTCATCAGGATCGCCATGTCCTTCTTCGGCCCGGCGGTGCCCATGTGCACGCCGTAGATCAGGCCGTACAGCACGTGGGCGAAGTCCAGTTCGCCGTTGACCAGCTTGTCGCGCACGCCGGCCCACGAGGCCTCCTTCGTGGGGATGATCTTCACGCCGTACTTCTGGTCGATGCCGAGCACCGAGGCCATGACGACGCTGGCGCAGTCGGTCAGCGGGATGAAGCCGATCTTCACCTCCTTCTTCTCGGGTGCGTCGCTGCCCGCGGCCCAGGCGGTGGCACGCAGCGCGGGCGAAAGGCCCAGCGCGGTGCCGGCGGCGGCCTGGATCACGCTGCGGCGCGAGAACTTGGTGGCGGTCGGTAGCGGGTTGCGTTGCATGGTCGACTCCTGGATTCGCGTGAAGAAAAAAAAGGCGTCCATCTCGCCGCCCGCGCCAAGGGGCGCGGACGAAGGGATGGACGCCGTTGTCCTTTTGCAGGGCCGGTCGTTGGCGCCTGCGCTGCACCGGCCGCCGTTGGCCTGTGCGTTGCAGTGCAACATGCAGATTGCGTGCCAGCTTGGCCTTCCACGCTGGCTGGCCGCCTCGCGGGCCGGGTTCGGGCACGCGCGAAATGGCCAGTTTTCCTCTGGCGCAGGGGCTGGAAGGGCAGGGTGTGGCTGGCGCTGCGCTGCCAGCGGTCGACGGGCAGCCGTGCCGGCCATGCACGTTCGCGGTGCACCCCGGCGGTGCGCGGGCACGCCGCGCGTGCAGGTCAGCGGCTGCGCGGGGCGGGCAGCACCTCGGCCATCGCCAGCACGCTTTCGGCCACGTCGGCGAGGCGGCGGTTCTGGTTCATGGCGAGCTGGCGCAGGGCCTTGTAGGCCTCGGCCTCGGAGAGTTGCCGGTGCGCCATCAGCAGGCCCTTGGCCCGCTCCACCACCTTGCGCTCGTTCAGCGTGGCGCGCACGGCCTCCAGCTGGTCGCTCACGCTCTGCAGGCGGCGCGTCTGCTCCTGCACCAGGCCCAGGATGGAGCGTTCCAGGTGCGGGCCCAGGGGCGCCGGGCCTTCCGCCGTGGCGGCCTCGGCCTGGGCCGAGAGGGCCTCCAGCGCGGCCTGCTGATTGCGCAATTCCTCGCGCGCCAGGGCAATGCGGCGCTCGCACAGCTGCCGCAGGTGCTCCGCCAGCACCCGTTCCACCTCACGCATGGCGTCGATGCGGCGCGTGCAGCAGTCATACCAGACGCGCGAAAGGCTGGTGTCCACGCGGGCCGGTGCGCCGGCGCTCAGGGCAACGCGGCGCAGGCGCTCCAGCTCCGCCATGCCGCGCAGGTCGATGCTGGCCTGCTCCACGTTCAGCACGGGGGCCTCCGCCAGATCCGCGAACACCTGGAAGCAGGCCTGCTGCGAATCGATCAGGTGCCGCCAGTGCTGCTGGCTCGCGGCCTCGGCCTGGCCCGAGGCGAACACGCTGGCGCCGCAGGCTCGCTCCAGGCCCGCGAATTCCTTGCCCTGCATGTAGTTGAACATCGCGGCCAAGGCACGCGAGACCTGGGGGTCGTTGGCGCTGTCGGCGGCCTCGAACACCACGCCCAGCAGGCCGTTGACGAGTCGCGAGTAGCCGCTGGTGGCCTCGCGCGGGGTCAGCGTCATCGCGGCGACGTCGGCGCGCAGCCGGGGCAGTGACTCCAGCCCGTGCAGCACCACGGCGATGCGGCTGAAGAGCCGGGCGCCATTGCGCACCGGCGCACCCTCGGTGTCCAGCGCGTCGAAGCAGTCCCGCGCCGCCTGTTCCTCGCGCAGGCAGGCGGCGATCTGCTGCTCGCGCTCGCTCGCGAACTGGCGGCCCTGCGAGCCGAGGAAGACGTTGCTGACGCCGCGCTCGCGCTGGATGGCGTGGGTGAAGTTGGCCACGGCCGCCACCAGATCGCTGGTGTGGGCCAGGGCCTCCAGCTCGCCGATCTCGCAGCGGCGTGACGCCAGCAGAAAGCTCAATCCGGATTTCATCGGGTCTGCATGCTGCAACATCCATGCCGCGCACATCTTTGGTGCAACCGGCCCACTACACTCGGTGCCATGAAGGTCCTGGGCATCGAATCCTCCTGCGACGAAACCGGCGTGGCGGTGGTCGAGCTCGCGCCTGGCGAGGCGGTGCCGCGGCTGCTGGGGCATGCCCTGCACAGCCAGGTGGACATGCACCAGGCCTATGGCGGCGTGGTGCCCGAGCTGGCCAGTCGTGATCACATCCGCCGTGTGCTGCCGCTGGCGAGGCAGGTGCTGGCTGACAGCGGCTGCACGCTCGACGAGGTGGAGGTGGTGGCCTACACGCGCGGCCCCGGGCTGGCCGGCGCGTTGCTGGTCGGTGCGGGCGTGGCCTGCGCGCTGGGCGCGGCGCTGGCGCGGCCGGTCCTGGGCGTGCATCACCTGGAGGGCCACCTGCTGTCGCCCTTCCTGGGGGCCGATCCGCCGCAGTTCCCCTTCGTGGCCCTGCTGGTCTCGGGCGGCCACACCCAGCTCATGCGGGTGGAGGGCGTGGGGCGTTACGAGCTGCTGGGCGAGACCATCGACGACGCCGCCGGCGAGGCCTTCGACAAGTCGGCCAAGCTGCTGGGCCTGGGCTATCCGGGCGGGCCGGCGCTGTCGCGGCTGGCGCAGCAGGGCGATGCGCAGGCTTTCCGCCTGCCGCGGCCGCTGCTGCACAGCGGCGACCTGGACTTCTCGTTTGCCGGTCTCAAGACGGCGGTGCTGACGCAGGCCCGCAAGCTGGGAGACGAGCTTCCGGCCCGCCAGGCGGACCTGGCCGCGTCCACCGAGGCGGCCATCGTGGAGGTGCTGGTGAAGAAGTCGCTGGCGGCGCTGGCCGCCACCGGGCTGGACCGGATCGTGGTGGCGGGGGGCGTGGGCGCCAACCGGCCGCTGCGCGCGCAGCTCAACGCGGCCTGCGCGAAGCGCGGCGTGCGCGTGCACTACCCGGAGCTCGCGCTGTGCACCGACAACGGCGCGATGATCGCCATGGCCGCCGCATTGCGGCTTGCGCACGGGGTACAGCAGCCGACCACGGCCTATGCCTTCGACGTGAAGCCGCGCTGGCCCCTGCACGAGATCGTCGCGACGCAACCTTGAGGCAGCGCAAGGCGGTCCGGTGGCGGATCGTCTTCAATGGCAGCAGTCCCCTTTGCTTCCATCCGAGGAACTGCCATGAAGGCGCTGACCGACTTCTTCTCCACCGACTACGGCCTGATGAGCGCCGCGGTGATCGCCATCACCCTGGGCATGGGCGCCTTCTTCACGCGCTTCTTCATCAGCCACATGAAGGAAGACGAGGCGCGAGCCCGCCGCGAAGGCAAGCTCTGAAGCCTCCTGGATGCCCGCCTGCGCGGGCATGACGGGCGTCAGCTCACTGCACTTCCACCTTGCGCGACGTGACGGCTGGCTGCTTGCGCGCCAGGCGCAGCGTCAGCACGCCGTTCTCCAGCTTCGCCGTGGTGGCGTCGGCATCGATCTCCGCCGGCAGCTCATAGGCGGCCTGCACCTGGCGCGGCGCATCGGCCTGGGTCTGGATGCGCACGACGGCGCCATCGATCTCGATGGCGAGGTGCTCGCGCGCCACACCGGGGATGTCCAGGGCGACGGTCCAGCCCTGTTCGTCCTGCTCGACGCGCGGGCTGCCCGCGGGGCGCACGAAGGACTCGGTCAGGAAGCGCTCGAACTCGCGGTCGAAGGCGCGGGCGGCGGGCATGCAGGCGCGGGTGCGCAGGGCGGGGGCGAAGATCATGTCGGGCTCCATTGGCTGAGGTTGTGGGTGGCACGGCACGATCCGTTGCGCGCCATCGCCTACACTGCGCGGCTTTCAGGGAGGGCCGCTTGACATGGCAGGTGTGTGCGCGGCGGCCCGTTTCAAGGATCCGACCCGATGAAAATCCAACGCCGCACCCTCTTGAAATCAGCCGCCGCGCTCGCAGCGGCGTCTGGCACCGTACTCGCCCAGACCGACGCCGCGCCCATCCGCATCGCGATGATCGAGGGCCTCTCCGGCCCCTTCGCCAACACGGGCGAGGCGGTGTTCCGCAACCTGATCTGGGCGGTGGAGCGCGTCAACCAGCGCGGCGGCGTGCGGACCGCGCAGGGCCCGCGCCGGCTGCAGCTGGACCGCTACGACAGCAAGGGCCAGAACGAGGAGGCGCTGTCAGCGCTGCGATCGGCCATCGACGGCGGCGCGCGCATCGTGGTGCAGGGCAACTCGTCCGCGGCCGCCGCCGCGCTGATCGACGCCATCGGCAAGCACAACGAGCGCGATCCGGCGCGCCGCGTGCTGTTCCTCAACTACTCCGCGGTCGACCCCGCGCTCACCAACGAGAAGTGCAGCTTCTGGCACTTCCGCTTCGACGCCCATGCCGACATGCGCATGGCCGCATTGATGGAGGTGATGAAGGAGGATGCCGCGCTGAAGGCCGCCTACCTGATCGGGCAGGACTACAGCTTCGGCCAGGCGGTGCTGCGCGAGGCGAAGCGGCAGCTGGCGGCGCAACGGCCCGACGTGCGCATCGCCGCGGAAGAGCTGCATCCGCTCGGCCGCATCAAGGACTTCGCGCCGTACGCGGCGAAGATCAAGGCGAGCGGCGCCCAGGCGGTGATCACCGGCAACTGGGGCAATGACCTCACGTTGCTCGTCAAGGCCGCGCGCGAGTCGGGCTTCGACGGCCGCTTCTACACCTTCTACGGCAACGCCCTCGGCGCGCCTGCCGCCATCGGCGAGGCCGGCGTGGGCAAGGTGGTCGCGGTGGCCGACTGGCTGCCCAACGTGCCCACCGCCGAGAGCGAGGCCTTCTACCAGGCCTTCCGCCAGCGCTATCCCAAGCCGGCCGATGACTACGTGCACATGCGCATGCAACTGATGGTGGAGGCACTCGCGCAGGCCATCGAGCGCGCGGGCACGGCCGACGCGGTGCTGCTGGCGGTGGCGCTGGAGCAGGCGCAGGTGCGCTTCGCCGGCCAGTCGGGCCGCATGCGCGCGGGTGACCACCAGTTCCAGCAGTCCCTGGTGGTCGGCGTGATGGACAAGCTCGGTGCCCCGGGCGTGAAATTCGATGTGGAAGGCTCGGGCTACGGCTTCCGCGTGGTGCGGCAGCTCACGGCGCAGCAGGCCGAGCTGCCGCACAGCTGCAAGTTGAACCGACCGGAAGGCGCCTGAGGCCATGCGACAGACCGTGCTGAATCTCGAAGCCTCGCGCATCCGCGAGGTCGCCAATGCCGGCCTGGGCCGCGACGACGTGCTGGCCTTCTGGTTCGGCGAGAGCGACGAAGTCACGCCGGACTTCATCCGCGAAGCCGCCATCGAATCGCTGCGCGCGGGCGAGACCTTCTACGCCCACAACCTGGGCCTGCCCGAGCTGCGCGAGGCCATCGCCGCCTACACCACTCGCCTGCATGGCCGCATGGACGCGGGGCGCATCGCCGTCACCTCCGGCGGCGTGAACGCGCTCATGCTCGCGGTGCAGGCCCTGGTGGACGCCGGCGACGAGGTGGTGGCCGTCACGCCGGTGTGGCCCAACCTCACGGCGCAGCCGCTCATCATGGGTGCCCGCCTGCGGCGCGTGTCGCTGCACCCGCAGGGCGGCGCCTGGCGGCTGGACCTGCAGGAACTGCTGGACACGGTGACGCCGGCCACGAAGCTGCTGGTGGTGAATGCGCCCAACAACCCGACCGGCTGGACGCTCACGCGGGCCGAGCAGCAGGCCATCCTGGACCATTGCCGTCGCACGGGCACCTGGATCCTGGCGGACGAGGTGTACGAGCGCCTGTACTACGGCGCGGGCGCCGGGCCGCTGGCCTGCGCGCCCAGCTTCCTGGACATCGCCGCGCCCGAGGATCGGCTGGTCGTCGCCCACAGCTTCTCCAAGAGCTTCCTCATGACCGGCTGGCGCATGGGCTGGCTGGTGATGCCGCCGGCCATGACCGAGCACATGGGCAAGCTGATCGAGTTCAACACGTCGTGTGCCAGCGTCTTCGTGCAGCGCGCGGCCATCGCGGCCATCACGCGCACGGACGAGGTCACGCCGCGCGTGGTGGCGCATCTGCGGCACTGCCGCGACACGCTGGTGCCGCTGCTGCAGGCCCTGCCGGGCGTGGAACTGGCGGCGGCCGACGGCGGCATGTACGCTTTCTTCCGCCTGCACGGCCAGGCCGATTCGCTGGCGGTGGCCAAGCGCCTGGTGGCCGAAGCCGGCCTCGGCCTGGCGCCTGGCAACGCCTTCGCACCGGAGGCCCAGGGCTGGCTGCGCTGGTGCTTCGCCTCGCGCGATGTGCAGCGCCTGCGGCTGGGCGTGGAGCGCCTCGCCGGCTGGCTGGAAGGCCGTCAGACGGGCGCTCCTATATAATCCGCCGGTTCTGCATTTCGCGGAACGCACGCTGGGGGGCAGTCCCGCCGCCCAGCGCAAGTCAACAACGTTCAAGGACACACCATGACCGCCATCAACAAGGCAGAGGTCGTCGCGGCCCATGCCCGCGCCGCCAACGATACCGGCAGCCCCGAAGTGCAAGTCGCGCTTCTCACGGCCCGCATCAACGAGCTCACCCCGCACTTCAAGACGCACGCCAAGGACCACCATGGCCGTCGCGGCCTGCTGCGCATGGTGAACCGCCGCAAGAGCCTGCTGGCGTACCTGAAGGACAAGGACGCCGAGCGCTACACCGCGCTCATCGGCAAGCTCGGCCTGCGCAAGTAAAGACGCAGGGGTCAGGGGCTGGGCGCCGGGGAGCAGGGAGACAGCCCTTTCCTCGCGCCAAGCCCCTTTGTCATTTCATCGAGCGTCGGTTCCGGACACAAGCCGTGTCATTCCTCAGGGGTTGCCGGGCAACCGGGGTGCATCCCCCAGCCCCTCAGGAATGGCATTCGTGTTCGACCCGCTCCCAACCCAACCAGGAGTCAGGAACATGAGCATCTTCAACAAGGTCACCAAGACCTTCCAGTGGGGCAGCCACACCGTCACGCTCGAAACCGGCGAGATCGCGCGCCAGGCCTCCGGCGCCGTGCTGGTGAACATCGACGACACGGTCGTGCTCGCCACGGTGGTCGGCTCCAAGACCGCCAAGCCCGGGCAGGATTTCTTCCCGCTCACCGTCGACTACATCGAGAAGACCTACGCCGCCGGCAAGATCCCCGGCAGCTTCTTCAAGCGGGAAGCCAAGCCCAGCGAGCTGGAGACGCTGACCAGCCGCCTGATCGACCGCCCGATCCGCCCTCTGTTCCCGGACGGCTTCTACAACGAGGTGCACGTCGTCATCCACACGGTGTCGCTCAACCCCGAGGTCGACGCCGACATCGCCGCCATGATCGGCACCTCGGCCGCGCTGTCCATCTCCGGCATCCCGTTCAATGGCCCCATCGGCGCCGCCCGCGTGGGCTACGTCAACGGTGAGTACGTGCTGAACCCCGGCCCCAGCGCCCGCAAGGTCAGCGATCTCGACCTGGTCGTCGCCGGTACCGAATCCGCCGTGCTGATGGTCGAGTCCGAGGCCAACCAGCTGTCCGAAGAGGTGATGCTGGGCGCCGTCGTCTTCGGCCACGAGCAGGGCAAGATCGCCATCAACGCCATCCATGAACTGGTGCGCGAAGCCGGCAAGCCCGTGTGGGACTGGCAGCCGCCGGCCAAGGACGAGGGCTTCATCGCCACCGTCACCGGCCTGGCCGAGGAGAAGATCCGCGCCGCCTACCAGATCCGCAGCAAGCAGGCCCGCACCCAGGCGCTGCGCGAAGCCACCGCGGGCGTGAAGGCCGCGCTGGCGGAGCAGGGCGTTGCGTTCGACCCGATCAAGGTCGACAACCTCCTGTTCGAGATCGAGGCCCGCGTCGTGCGCGGCCAGATCCTCTCCGGTGAGCCGCGCATCGACGGCCGCGACACGCGTACCGTGCGCCCGATCGAGATCCGCACCGGCGTGCTGCCGCGCACCCATGGCTCCGCGCTGTTCACGCGCGGCGAGACGCAGGCGCTGGTGGTCTCCACCCTCGGCACCGAGCAGGACGCCCAGCGCATCGACGCGCTGGCCGGCGAGTTCCATGACCGCTTCCTGTTCCACTACAACATGCCTCCCTTCGCCACCGGTGAAGTGGGCCGCATGGGCAGCACCAAGCGCCGCGAGGTCGGTCACGGCCGCCTGGCCAAGCGCGCGCTGATCCCGCTGCTGCCCAGCAAGGAAGAGTTCCCGTACGTGATGCGCGTGGTCTCCGAGATCACCGAGTCCAACGGCTCGTCCTCCATGGCCTCGGTCTGCGGCGGCTGCCTGTCGCTGATGGACGCCGGCGTGCCCATGAAGGCGCACGTGGCCGGCATCGCCATGGGCCTGATCAAGGAAGCCAACCGCTTTGCCGTGCTGACCGACATCCTGGGCGACGAGGACCACCTCGGCGACATGGACTTCAAGGTCGCCGGCACCGTCAACGGCATCACCGCCCTGCAGATGGACATCAAGATCCAGGGCATCACGAAGGAGATCATGCAGGTCGCCCTGGCGCAGGCCAAGGAAGCGCGCATGCACATCCTGGGCAAGATGCAGGAAGCCCTGGGCGAGGCCAAGACCGACGTGAGCAACTTCGCGCCGCGCCTGTACACGATGAAGATCAACCCCGAGAAGATCCGCGACGTGATCGGCAAGGGCGGCGCCGTGATCCGCGCGCTGACCGAGGAGACCGGCACCCAGATCGACATCGGGGAAGACGGCACCATCACCATCGCCTCCACCGACGCCGACAAGGCCGCCGAGGCGAAGAAGCGCATCGAGCAGATCACCGCCGACGTCGAGGTGGGCAAGGTCTACGAAGGCCCGATCACCAAGATCCTCGACTTCGGCGCGCTGGTCAACCTGCTGCCCGGCAAGGATGGCCTGCTGCACATCAGCCAGATCGCCCACGAGCGCGTGGAGAAGGTCACCGACTACCTGAGCGAAGGCCAGGTGGTGAAGGTCAAGGTGCTCGAGACCGACGAGAAGGGCCGCGTGAAGCTGTCCATGAAGGCGCTGACCGAGCGCCCGGCCGGCATGCCCGAGCGCGAGCCGCGTGAGCCCCGCGAAGGCCGCGGCCCGCGCGAAGGCCGCGAGCCGCGCGAGTTCCGCGAGCCGCGCGAGGCGCGTGAACCCCGTGAACCGCGCGAGAACCGCGAGCGCGCCGAGCGTCCGCTGCCTGCGCAGCAACCGGCCGAGGCCGGTGGCGGTGATGCCGCGGCCGCACAGGCCCAGCAGCAGCAGGCTTCCGGCGGCGACGCGCAGCAGGCCTGAGCCCCGGAGCGACGCGGATGCGCGCGATCGAGATCAGCCAGTACGGCGCCCCGGCGGTGCTGCGCCTGGCCGACCGGCCCGACCCCGTGGCCGGCCCCGGCGAGGTGCTGATCCGCGTGGCCGCCAGCGGCGTGAACCGGCCTGACGTGCTGCAGCGCACCGGGAACTACCCGGTGCCGCCCGGCGCCTCGGACATCCCCGGCCTGGAGGTCGCGGGCGAGATCATCGGCGGTGACGCCGCCGCGATGGCGGCCGCGGGCTTCGCAGTGGGCGACGCGGTGTGCGCGCTGGTCGCTGGCGGCGGCTATGCCGAGCTGTGCGTGGCCCCGGTCGGCCAGTGCCTGCCGGTGCCTGCGGGGCTTGATGCCGTGCAGGCGGCCTCGCTGCCCGAGACCTTCTTCACCGTGTGGAGCAACGTGTTCGACCGCGGCCGCCTGCAGGCTGGCGAGACCCTGCTCGTGCAGGGCGGCACCAGCGGCATCGGCGTGACGGCGATCCAGATGGCCAAGGCCCGGGGCGCCCGCGTGATCGCCACGGCTGGCAGCGAAGCCAAGTGCCAGGCCTGCCTGGAGCTGGGCGCCGACCACGCCATCAACTACCGCACGCAGGACTTCGCCGAGGAGGCGAAGCGCTTCACCGACGGCCGTGGCGTCGACGTGATCCTCGACATGGTCGCCGGCGACTACGTCGCGCGCGAGGTGGAGTGCCTGGCCGAGGACGGCCGCCTGGTCATCATCGCGGTGCAGGGCGGGGTGAAGAGCGGCTTCAATGCCGGGCTGGTGCTGCGGCGCCGACTGCTCATCACCGGCTCCACGCTGCGGCCGCGACCGGTGGCCTTCAAGAGTGCCATCGCTGCCGCCCTGAAGGCGAACGTGTGGCCGCTGCTGGCCGCCGGCGCCGTGAAGACCGTCATCCACAGCCGCTTCCCCGCCGCGGAGGCCGCGCGGGCGCACGAGCTGATGGAGTCGAACCAGCACATCGGGAAGATCGTGCTCACCTGGTGAGGCGCATGCCATGACCACGAAGAAGAAACTTGTCGCCGGCAACTGGAAGATGAACGGCTCGCTCGAGGCGAACGACGCGCTGGTGCGCGCCGTGGCCGCGGGCCTGGGCGACGCGCGCTGCCAGGTGGCCGTGTGCGTGCCCGCGCCCTATCTGGCGCAGGTGCAGATGCTGCGTGCCGGCTCGGCACTGGAACTCGGCGCGCAGGACGTCTCGCCGCACGCGGCGGGCGCCTACACCGGTGAGATCTCGGCGGCCATGCTGCGCGAGTTCGGCGTGCGCTATGCCATCGTCGGCCATTCCGAGCGCCGCCAGTACCACGGCGAGACCGATGCGCTGGTGGCCGAGAAGGCCAAGGCCGCGCTGGCCGGCGGCATCACGCCCATCGTCTGCGTGGGCGAGACGCTGGCCGAGCGCGAGGCCGGCCGCACCGAGGAGGTGGTCAAGCGCCAGCTCGCCGCGGTGATCCACGTCAACGGCCACTGCATCAGCGAGATCGTCGTTGCCTATGAACCCGTGTGGGCCATCGGCACCGGCAAGACGGCCACGCCCGAGCAGGCGCAGCAGGTGCATGCCCTCTTGCGAAAGCAGCTGGCCGCCGCCACCTCCCACGCGGCGCGCGTGCAGATTCTCTACGGCGGCAGCATGAATGCCGCCAACGCGGCCAGCCTGCTGGCCCAACCCGACATCGATGGCGGGCTGATCGGTGGGGCCTCCCTGAAGGCCCCCGATTTCCTGCAGATCATTGCCGCCGCCAGTGCCGCCCAGGCCTGAGGTGGCTCGCGAAAGAACTAGGAGTAATTGAATGAATGTCCTGTTGACCCTGCTGCTGGCCGTGCAGATCCTGACCGCGCTCGGCATGATCGGTCTCATCCTGCTGCAGCATGGCAAGGGCGCCGACATGGGCGCTGCGTTCGGCAGCGGCTCCTCCGGCAGCCTGTTCGGCGCGTCCGGCAGCGCGAACTTCCTGTCGCGGTCCACGGCCGCGCTGGCCACCGTGTTCTTCGTCAGCACCCTGGCCCTGGCCTACTTCGGTGGCTCGCGCCCCGTCAGCTCCGGCGGCAGCGTGCTCGAGCGCACGGCGGCCCCGGCGCCGGCCGCGGCGGCCTCCGCGGCGGCACCGGTGAACCAGATTCCGGGCCTGGGCGCGCCGCTGCCGGTGCCTGTCGCACCCGCTCCCGCGGTGGGTGCTTCCGGCGCCGCCTTGATCCCGACCAAGTAAGCGTCGCGCAAGACCTCTGTTGCGCCGCAATATGGGGTCTGAATCGGAGTACACTCCGTGGTTGTCCGGATAGCCGTGTTCCCTCTGGGAATGCACACCTCAAGCCCGTCCGGGCAACCGTTAGAAAAAGCCGTCGTGGTGAAATTGGTAGACACGCTATCTTGAGGGGGTAGTGGCGAAAGCTGTGCGAGTTCGAGTCTCGCCGACGGCACCAAGACAAGAAAGCCTGCCGGGCCATGAGCCCGCAGGCGACCTGCGCGGACCCTGCCCCAGATGAACCTCGACCAGTACCTCCCTGTCCTCCTGTTCATCCTCGTCGGCATCGGCGTCGGCGTGGCCCCCCAGGTGATCGGCTGGGTCGTGTCGGGCTTCATCGGCGTGCGCAAGCCCGACGCCGAGAAGAATTCCCCCTACGAATGCGGCTTCGAGGCCTTCGAGGACGCGCGCATGAAGTTCGACGTGCGCTACTACCTCGTCGCCATCCTCTTCATCCTGTTCGACCTGGAAATCGCCTTCCTCTTCCCCTGGGCCGTGGCGCTGCGCGACATCGGCGCCGTGGGCTTCTGGGCCATGATGGTCTTCCTGGCCATCCTGGTCGTGGGCTTCATCTACGAATGGAAGAAGGGCGCGCTGGACTGGGAGTGATCCCGTCGCACCGCAGTACCGCACAAGGAATCCCGCCATGAACAACCCGGCCATGCTGGACAAGGGCGTCGTCACCACCACGGTGGACACGGTGATCAACTGGGCCAAGACCGGCTCGCTCTGGCCCATGACCTTCGGGCTGGCCTGCTGCGCGGTGGAGATGATGCACGCGGGCGCCGCCCGCTACGACATCGACCGCTTCGGCATGCTGTTCCGCCCCAGCCCGCGCCAGAGCGACCTGATGATCGTCGCCGGCACGCTGTGCAACAAGATGGCGCCGGCGCTGCGCAAGGTGTACGACCAGATGGCCGAGCCGCGCTGGGTGCTCTCCATGGGCACCTGCGCCAATGGTGGCGGCTACTACCACTACAGCTACTCCGTGGTGCGCGGCTGCGACCGCATCGTCCCGGTGGACGTGTACGTGCCGGGCTGTCCGCCCACGGCCGAGGCGCTGCTGTACGGAATCATCCAGCTGCAGCAGAAGATCCGCCGCACGCAGACCATCGCGCGCACCTGAGGCCAGACGATGCATCCAGCCCATTCCCTCGACCCCGAGGCCCTGAAGAACACCGTGGCCGCCGCCCTGGGCGAGCGCGCGCGGCGCGTCGACCTGCGGCTCGGCGAGGTGACCGTCGAGGTCGCCGCCGCTGACTACCTGGAGGCCGCGCGCACCCTGCGCGACGCGCCCGATTGCCGCTTCGAGCAGATCATCGACCTGTGCGGCCTCGACTACTCCGAGTACGGCGCCGGCACCTGGGAAGGCCAGCGTTTCGCCGTGGTCTCGCACCTGCTGTCGGTCAGCCTCAACCAGCGCGTGCGCCTGCGCGTGTTCGCGCCCGACGACGACCTGCCGGTGGTCGACTCCGTCACCGGCGTCTGGTCGGCGGCCAACTGGTTCGAGCGCGAGGCCTTCGACCTGTACGGCATCGTCTTCGAGGGCCACGACGACCTGCGCCGCATCCTCACCGACTACGGCTTCATCGGCCACCCGTTCCGCAAGGACTTCCCGATCTCCGGCCACGTGGAGATGCGCTATGACCCCGAGAAGGGCCGCGTGATCTACCAGCCGGTCACCATCGAGCCGCGCGAGATCACGCCCCGCATCATCCGCGAAGAGAAGTACGGGAATCTATGACATGGCCGAAATCAAGAACTACACCCTGAACTTCGGCCCGCAGCACCCGGCCGCGCACGGCGTGCTGCGCCTGGTGCTCGAGCTCGACGGCGAAGTAATCCAGCGCGCCGACCCGCACATCGGCCTGCTGCACCGCGCCACCGAGAAGCTGGCCGAGACGCGCACCTACATCCAGTCGCTGCCCTACATGGACCGCCTGGACTACGTGTCCATGATGGCCAACGAGCACGCGTATTGCCTGGCCATCGAGAAGATGCTGGGCATCGAGGTGCCCGAGCGCGCGCAGTACATCCGCGTGATGTTCGCCGAGATCACCCGCCTGCTGAACCACCTGCTGTGGCTGGGCTGCCACGGGCTGGACTGCGGCGCGATGAACATGCTCATCTACTGCTTCCGCGAGCGGGAGGACCTGTTCGACATGTACGAGGCGGTCTCGGGCGCGCGCATGCACGCGGCCTACTTCCGTCCGGGCGGCGTCTACCGCGACCTGCCGGACGCCATGCCGCAGTACAAGGTCAGCAAGATCAAGAACCAGCGCGCCATCGACGAGCTGAACGCCAATCGCCAGGGCTCGCTGCTCGACTTCATCGACGACTTCACGAAGCGATTCCCGAAGTACGTGGACGAGTACGAGACGCTGCTCACCGACAACCGCATCTGGAAGCAGCGCACCGTGGGCATCGGCGTGGTCACGCCCGAGCGCGCGCTCGCCATGGGCTTCACAGGCGCCATGCTGCGCGGCTCCGGCATCGCCTGGGACCTGCGCAAGCAGCAGCCCTACGACGTGTACGCGAAGATGGATTTCGACGTGCCGATCGGCAAGACGGGCGACTGCTACGACCGCTACCTCGTGCGTGTCGAGGAGCTACGGCAGTCCAACCGCATCATCGAGCAGTGCGTGCAGTGGCTGCGCGCCAACCCCGGCCCGGTGATCACCGACAACCACAAGGTGGCGCCGCCCAGCCGTGAGGCCATGAAGAGCAACATGGAGGAGCTGATCCACCACTTCAAGCTCTTCTCCGAAGGCTTCCGCGTGCCCGAGGGCGAGGCCTATGCCGCCGTGGAGCACCCCAAGGGCGAGTTCGGCATCTACATCGTGAGCGACGGCGCCAACAAGCCGTACCGCCTGAAGATCCGCGCGCCGGGCTTCCCCCACCTGGCCGCCCTCGACGAGATGGGCCGCGGCCACATGATCGCCGATGCCGTGGCCATCATCGGCACCATGGACATCGTGTTCGGAGAGATTGACCGATGAGCACCGGAATCACCGAGGCCACCCGTGCGCGCTTCGCGCGCGAGGTCGCCAAGTACCCCGCCGACCAGAAGCAGTCCGCCGTGATGGCCTGCCTGGCCATCGTGCAGCAGGAACTGGGCTGGGTCAGCCAGGAGAGCGAGCAGGTCATCGCCGACTACCTGGGCATGCCGCAGATCGCCGTGCACGAGGTCACGACGTTCTACAACATGTACAACCAGCAGCCGGTGGGCAAGTACAAGTTGAACGTGTGCACCAACCTGCCGTGCCAGCTGCGTGACGGCCAGAAGGCGCTGCACCACCTGGAGCGCAAGCTCGGCGTGAAGATGGGCGAGACCACGCCGGACGGCCTGTTCACCCTGCAGCAGAGCGAATGCCTGGGTGCCTGCGCCGATTCGCCGGTGATGCTGGTGAACGACCGCACCATGTGCAGCTTCATGAGCAACGACAAGCTCGACCAGCTCGTCGACGGGCTGAAGGCCGCGGAGGGCGCGAAGTGAATCCCCAGCAAGTGCTTGCCCAGTTCGCCGCCACCGGCGTGCAGACCTGCTTCCACGGTCGCCACATCAGCCCGCAGATCTACAAGGACCTGGACGGCACGAACTGGCGGCTGAAGGACTACGAGGCCCGCGACGGCTACGCCGCGCTGAAGAAGATCATCGGCGAGGGCCTCACGCAGGATCAGGTCATCGCCACGGTGAAGGAATCCGCCCTGCGTGGCCGCGGTGGCGCGGGCTTCCCCTCGGGCCTGAAGTGGAGCTTCATGCCGCGGCAGTTCCCGGGGCAGAAGTACCTGGTGTGCAATTCCGATGAGGGTGAGCCGGGGACCTGCAAGGACCGCGACATCCTCATGTACAACCCTCACATCGTGATCGAGGGGATGATCATCGCGGCCTACGCGATGGGCATCAACGTGGGCTACAACTACATCCACGGCGAGATCTTCCAGGTCTACGACCGCTTCGAGGAAGCCCTGGAAGAGGCGCGTGCCGCCGGCTACCTGGGCAACGGCATCCTCGGCTCGTCGTTCAACTTCCAGCTGCACGCGGCGCACGGCTTCGGCGCCTACATCTGCGGTGAAGAAACGGCCCTGCTGGAGTCGCTGGAGGGCAAGAAGGGCCAGCCGCGCTTCAAGCCGCCGTTTCCGGCCAGCTTCGGCCTGTACGGCAAGCCCACCACCATCAACAACACCGAGACCTTCGCCGCGGTGCCCTGGATCATCCGCAACGGCGGCCAGGCCTACCTGGAGTGCGGCAAGCCCAACAACGGCGGCACCAAGATCTTCTCGGTCTCGGGGGATGTCGAGCGGCCCGGCAACTACGAGATCCCGCTGGGCACGCCGTTCGCCAAGCTGCTCGAACTCTGTGGCGGCGTGCGCGGCGGCCGCAAGCTCAAGGCCGTGATCCCCGGCGGCTCCTCGGCCCCGGTGCTGCCGGCCGAGATCATGATGAATTGCACGATGGACTACGACTCCATCGCCAAGGCCGGCTCCATGCTGGGCTCGGGTGCCGTCATCGTGATGGACGAGACGCGCGACATGGTCGAGTCGCTCAAGCGCCTGTCCTACTTCTACATGCATGAGTCCTGCGGGCAGTGCACGCCTTGCCGCGAGGGCACGGGCTGGCTCTGGCGGCTGGTGGATCGCATCAGCCACGGCCAGGCTACGCCGGCCGACATCGACCTGCTGAACAACGTGGCCGACAGCATCATGGGCCGCACCATCTGCGCACTGGGCGATGCCGCCGCGATGCCGGTGCGCGCCATGATCAAGCACTTCCGCCACGAGTTCGAGGCGAAGATCGCCGCGGCGGCCAGCCCCTCACCCCAACCCTCTCCCCAGAGAGGCGAGGGAGTCCAAGCATGATTGAAATCGAACTCGACGGCCAGAAGGTCCAGGTGGCCGAAGGCAGCATGGTGATGCATGCGGCCGAGAAGGCGGGCACCTACATCCCGCACTTCTGCTACCACAAGAAGCTCTCCATCGCGGCCAACTGCCGCATGTGCCTGGTCGACGTGGAGAAGGCGCCCAAGCCCATGCCGGCCTGCGCCACGCCCGTCACCAACGGCATGATCGTGCGCACCAAGAGCGACAAGGCGATCAAGGCCCAGCAGTCGGTGATGGAGTTCCTGCTCATCAACCACCCGCTGGACTGCCCCATCTGCGACCAGGGCGGCGAATGCCAGTTGCAGGATCTCGCCGTGGGCTACGGCGGTTCCTCCTCGCGCTACACGGAAGAAAAGCGCGTGGTGCCGCACAAGGACGTCGGCCCGCTCATCTCCATGGAGGAAATGAGCCGCTGCATCCACTGCACCCGCTGCGTGCGCTTCGGCCAGGAGATCGCGGGCATCATGGAACTGGGCATGGTGCACCGCGGCGAACACTCCGAGATCACCACGGTGGTGGGCGACACGGTCGACTCCGAGGTCTCCGGCAACATGATCGACCTGTGCCCGGTCGGCGCGCTCACGAGCAAGCCGTTCCGCTACAGCGCGCGCCCCTGGGAGCTGTCGCGCCGCAAGTCGGTGAGCCCGCATGATTCCACCGGTGCCAACCTGATCGTGCAGGTCAAGAACAACAAGGTGATGCGCGTTCTGCCGTTCGAGAACAACGACGTCAACGAATGCTGGCTGGCCGACCGCGACCGCTTCTCCTATGAGGCGCTCAACGGCCCCGAGCGCCTGACCGCGCCCATGCTCAAGCAGGGCGGCGAGTGGAAGACGGTCGACTGGCAGACCGCGCTGGAATACGTCGCCAACGGCCTGAAGCAGGTCAAGGCGGAGCAGGGCGCCAAGGCCATCGGCGCGCTGGTGAGCCCGCACAGCACGGTGGAGGAGCTGTTCCTCGCCGCGAACCTGGTGCGCGGCCTGGGCAGCGAGAACATCGACCACCGCCTGCGTCACGCCGAGTTCGCGCCCGCCGAGGGCGTGCGGTGGCTGGGCACGAGCATCGCCTCGCTGTCCACGCTGCAGCGTGCGCTGGTGGTGGGCTCGAACCTCCGCAAGGAGCACCCTCTGTTCGCGCTGCGCGTGCGCGCGGCGGTGCGCGCGGGTGGCCGCGTGAGCGTGATCCACGATGCCGCCGACGACTGGGCCATGCCCATCGCGCAGCGCGTCACCGTGCCGGCCGGCGACTGGGTGCGCGTGCTGGCGGACGTCGCCTCCGCCATTGCCGCTGAGACGGGCGCGCAGGCCCCCGTGCAGGGACAGGCCACGGATGAGGCCAAGGCCATCGCCACCTCGCTGCTGGGCGGCGAGCGCAAGGCCGTGCTGCTGGGCAACGCTGCCGCGCATCACGCCAATGCCTCCTCGCTGCTGGCGCTGGCCAACTGGATCGGTGCGCAGACCGGCGCCACTGTGGGCTACCTCACCGAGGCCGCCAACACCGTGGGCGCGCAGCTCGTCGGTGCCGAGCCGGGCGCCGGCGGTCTGAATGCCGGCCAGATGCTCGCCGGCGGCCTGAAGGCCGTGCTGCTGCTGAACACCGAGCCGGCCTTCGACGCCGCGGGTGGCGCCCAATCGGCCGCCACGGTCGGCCAGGCCGACATGGTCGTCACCCTCAGCCCGTTCAAGGCCAACATGGACATCAGCGACGTGCTGCTGCCCATCGCGCCCTGGACCGAGACGCCGGGCACCTTTGTCAATGCCGAGGGTCGCGTGCAAGGCTTCCACGCGGTGGTCAAGCCGCTGGGCGAAGCGCGCCCCGGCTGGAAGGTGCTGCGCGTGCTGGGCAACCTGCTGGGCCTCAAGGGCTTCGAGTTCGAGTCCACGCAGGACGTGCTGGCCGCCGCGCGCGGCGCCGCCGACTGGCAGCAGCCGCTGGTGCAGGGCGGCCGCCTGAACAACGCCACCAGCGCCGCGATCCGCACTGGCGGCACCACTGGCCGCCCGGTGACCGCCGCGATCTACCAGCTCGATGGCGTCGTGCGCCGCGCGCCCTCGCTGCAGCAGACGGCCGATGGCCGCGCCGCGGGCGCGCAGGCCCGGGAGGTGACGGCATGATCGACACGCTGTACGG
This sequence comes from Ramlibacter sp., assembly GCF_041916345.1. GTDB lineage: Bacteria > Pseudomonadota > Gammaproteobacteria > Burkholderiales > Burkholderiaceae_C > Ramlibacter. The sequence continues at coordinate 1,006 of NZ_JAYRZR010000014.1, read as the reverse complement.
CTTCGGCCATGGCCTCATCGGCGCCACCTGGTGGACCGGCCTGGGATGGCCCGTGATCTGGAACCTGATCAAGATCGTCTGCGTCGTCGCCCCGCTGATGGGCGCGGTGGCCTACCTGACGCTGTGGGAGCGCAAGGCCATCGGCTGGACGCAGGTGCGTCCCGGCCCCAACCGCATCGGTCCCTTCGGCCTGCTGCAGCCCATCGCCGACGCGCTGAAGCTGCTCACGAAGGAAATCATCCTGCCGACGGTGGCGCACAAGGGTCTGTTCCTGCTGGGCCCCATCATGACCATCATGCCGGCGCTCGCGGCCTGGGTGGTGGTGCCTTTCGGGCCGGACATCGCGCTGGCCAACATCAACGCCGGGCTGCTGTTCCTGATGGCGATCACCTCGCTGGAGGTGTATGGCGTCATCATCGCCGGCTGGGCCTCGAACTCGAAGTACGCGTTCCTGGGCGCGCTGCGCGCCTCGGCGCAGATGGTGAGCTACGAGATCGCCATGGGCTTCTGCCTGGTGGTGGTGCTCATGGTGGCGGGCAGCCTGAACATGACCGATATCGTCATGAACCAGGCCAAGGGCATGTGGGCCGACATGGGCCTGAACTTCCTGTCCTGGAACTGGCTGCTGCTGCTGCCGATCTTCGTCGTCTACTTCATCTCCGGCCTGGCCGAGACCAACCGCCACCCGTTCGACGTGGTGGAGGGTGAGTCCGAGATCGTTGCCGGCCACATGATCGAGTATTCGGGCATGAGCTTCGCCATGTTCTTCCTGGCGGAGTACGCCAACATGTGGCTGGTGTCCATCCTGGCCGTCATCATGTTCCTGGGCGGCTGGCTGCCTCCGATCGACTCGGCGCTGTTCAACTGGATCCCGGGCTGGATCTGGCTGGCCGCCAAGACCTTCGCGGTGGTCACGCTGTTCCTCTGGGTGCGCTCCACCTTCCCGCGCTACCGCTACGACCAGATCATGCGCCTGGGCTGGAAGATCTTCATCCCGGTCACGCTG